>NZ_CP011373.1:0-721073 GCF_001430865.1 Nonlabens sp. MIC269
AAAACAAGAAAAGTGGATTTTATTCTCTTTTTGAATTCCAAGTTGAAGGTGAGGTAATCAACGATTTTGAAGTTGAATTCCGTCGTGATGAGCGCGTTATGCGTTATCTTACTGTAAAACTTGATAAGTATGCTATCGAGTGGGCAGAGAAAAGAAGAAGTAGAATGTCTAAAAAACAAAAAGCTTAATCATGGCAACATTACAACAACAAGCTAAAGGTAAAAAAGATGGTGACATCCGTTACTTGTCTCCTCTTAATATAGAAACTCAATCTAGAAAAAAATACTGTCGTTTTAAGCGTAGCGGTATTAAATACATAGATTTAAAAGATGCTGATTTTTTACTTTCATTTGTAAACGAACAAGGTAAGTTATTACCTAGACGTCTTACAGGAACTTCTTTAAAGTATCAGCGTAAAGTGGCAGTTGCAGTAAAAAGAGCTCGTCACCTTGCATTAATGCCTTACGTAGGAGATTTACTTAAATAATATAATCAGTTTAACAATATGGAACTTATATTAAAGAAAGACGTAGAACATTTAGGTTTTACAGATGACGTAGTGACTGTTAAGCCTGGTTATGGTCGCAATTACCTTATCCCAAATGGACTTGCGGTAATGGCTACAGCTAGTGCAAAGAAGCAATTAGCAGAAACTCTTAAACAAAGAGCTCATAAAGAAGCAAACAATATCAAGAACGCACAATCACAAGCTGATAAATTAAACGCTCTTGAATTGAGTATCCCAGCTAAAACTGGTGATGGTGATAAATTATTCGGTTCTGTAACTACTGCAGATGTTTCAGACTATCTTGCTAAAGAAGGTATAGAAATCGATAAAAAATTCATCTCTATTGCAGGTGGTAGTATCAAAAGATTAGGCCCATACGAGGCAACTGTACGTTTCCACAGAGAAGTACAGTCTAACTTTAGTTTTAACGTGGTTGAGGCAAAGTAATCTTTCAAATTAATAACATAAAAGCCGTTTCAATTTATTGAAACGGCTTTTTTAATAAGTCTTTTTATGAAATACCGTAGACTCACAAAAGAACAGTTGGAAGAAATGCACGAGGAATTTATTAATTTTCTTGCTGCTCAGTCCATTGATAAAAAAGAATGGGATGATATAAAAAAATACCCAGCCTCATGTTGCAGAACAAGAGATTGATGTATTTTCTGATCTAGTTTGGGAAGGTGTATTAAATAAAGCAGAATACCTAGAACACATATCGGCCCAATCAATGAATCTTTTTTCACACAGGCGAAAAGGAAATGAGTCTTATATCTATCATTATAGATAATAAAGAAATTGACATTACCACTACCGAAGGGTATAAATGGTTGCAAGATAATTTACTGGATGAATCAGTTAAACTATTCACTGCTACAAAAGCTTACGGAGAATTTCCAAATGAGGATAAATTCAAAATTATTGAATCTGGAGCAGTGATAACCAAAGGACAATTATATCAGTACTTTGAAAATCTCGTTGAATTAGGTAATTAAAGTTTTATACCGAACCTGCTAAGCATTTTCTTTTCAAACCACCAGAAAAATTCAAATTGACCAAAAAGCCATCCCATGGCTACTAATAATATTTGGTAAATAGGAAAAATGATGAGCAGTCTGGCAGGCCAGTATATCCATTTGGATAATTGATCTAGCCCAATATAATGCAATAATGGACTTGAAAGTCTTGCAGATAAGGATCCTGTTATTGCAAAAACAATGAATATCGCTACCATGCGGTATTTTTTTGTTATACCCCATTTGTCATACAATCTACCAAAAAAGTACAAGCACAACCTGTAAAACAAATAAGCAAGTATTAAGGTAACACAACAGACAAATACAAATTCATAAATAGCATCTTCAAATATATTTGGTATCAAATTTATAGCTACAAAGTATCCACTAAATAGTAATCCAACTACACCTAATACGATATAAATAAGTTGCCAATTTTTCTCGATATCCCAATTGCTTTTTATCCTATTCATGGGAGCAAAGGTAAGGCTTACATCAATTTTTGATTATACTTTTTTTCAAAGAATAGGAAGTAGTTATATAGCAACCAATTTACTTCATACCCATAATCAATTTTACTTTCATAGTCGATTCTCCATACGTACAGGTTAGGATCAAATCTTGTCGGATTAAGAACTCTTAAATTATATTCCCTTACTTTGAATTGATTAGTAATTTCCATTGAGGATTGGGTGTAATATCCTCTTTGAGGTTGTGTACCCAGCCATCCATAAAACCCTGGTTCAATAATTATTATTTCATAGTCCAGGCTATCATTGGCAATACGTATGGTATCGTTAGTAATTACATTTTATTATTCTTTACTTGATTTGATTCTTTTAAAGCACTACAAGAGATAAGAATTGCTATTAGTCCTAGTGTTGTTATAATATTTTTCATGTAATAATTTTAAACAAAAATGATAGAAACTTATATAGCTATTAAAGTACCATTTAGTAAAGACTGGCATTTTATTGAGTAAAAAAAGCCCTACTTATAGAAGTAGGGGCTTGATTATGGAGAAAATAGTTAGGGATTTATTTTCCAAATAGTCCACCTAGAAGTCCACCTAGACCACCTTTTTTCTTATTGCCACCTAGCACCATTCCGGCTACATCGTCAACAATGCTTCCATCGCCATCACTGTCTAATAAAGTTTCAATAAATGATTGATCATGTGATCCAGATTGTCCCAAAACAGATCCCAGTAAATCACCTATACCATTCGATTGCGTTTGAGAAGTCTGTTTTTGCTTACCTAGCATACCCATTAAAATAGGAGCTGCAATTTTTATAATTTTACTTACCGACTGCATGTCCATCCCACTAGATTGTGATAATGCAGTTTCAATTCTAGGTTGTTTAGCACCTAGAACATGTCCCAATATACCAGCACCGTCGTTCTCTAACTCCTCTGGAGAACCTGGACCATCACCAAAAATTCCTCCTAGCATATCGAGAACACTGCCAGAGCTATGTTTAGGATTTTCTAGCGCATTATTTAAAGCAGCTGCCCCTTCAGGAGTACTTGCATTACGTTGCATTGCGCCCAGTATTAAAGGCATAGCCTGTGAAAGTACATTGGCAGTTTTATCTGCTGGTTGTCCTGTTTTTTGAGATGCGCCTTGTATCAAAGTCTGACCTAGGTCAGATTGTAAAAGATCTAAAATTGAAGCCATTGTTTATTAATTTGATTTGTTTTTAAAATTACGATTTATGGTGAAAGGAATTCAAAAATATTAATTGTTAAAAAAATTAGTAGATTAAAGGTGTGAAAATACGATGAAAAGAGTGTTTTTGATGATTCGCTTTCGCGAAAGCGTAAAAATGATTCACCCTTTACTGTTAACTAAAAGTGTAAACTTGATTAAAAATCTATTAGTTATGTAATTCTATCGACTTATTTTTACTGAAATAGAAGAATTAAAATATGGGAACATTTATAATAGAAGGAGGACACCAATTAAAAGGAGATATACAACCGCAAGGAGCCAAAAATGAAGCACTTCAAATTTTATGTGCTGTACTGCTTACTGATGAACCTGTACGTATTGATAATGTTCCTGATATTATTGATGTAAATAAATTAATAGCTCTATTAAATAATCTAGGTGTAAAAGTCACAAAAAACAGTTCAGACTCCTATACCTTTCAAGCCGATGAAATCAATTTAGATTTTCTTCAATCTGAAGATTATAAAATTCAAGGAAGAGGATTAAGAGGTTCCATTATGCTAGTTGGTCCATTGCTCGCTAGATTTGGTAAAGGATACATTCCTAGACCAGGTGGTGATAAGATAGGTAGACGTAGATTAGAATACTCATTTTGAAGGTTTTATAAAACTGGGAGCTACTTTTAGATACAATAGAGAAGAATACTTTTATGGGGTTGAGGCCGAAGAGTTGCATGGGACGTATATGTTTATTAGATGAGGCATCGGTGACTGGAACCGCAAACATTGTCATGGCAGCAGTACTAGCTAAAGGTGTCACAACTATTTACAACGCGGGCTTGCGAGCCTTACTTACAACAATTATGTAACATGCTGGTGCGTATGGGTGCCAAAATAGATGGGATAGGATCCAATCTATTAAAAATTACGGGAGTTGAAAAATTAGGAGGAACTAAACACCGAATCCTACCTGATATGATAGAAATTGGAAGTTGGATAGGTCTTGCTGCCATGACAAAAAGTGAAATTACTATCAAAAATGTAGCTTATGATGAGCTGGGAATAATTCCAGATACTTTTAGAAAATTAGGTATAACGATAAATAGAGTAGGAGATGATATTCATATTCCTGCCCATGAAGATGGTTATGAAATTCAAAACTATATAGATGGTAGTATCTTAACTATTTCTGATGCTCCATGGCCAGGTTTTACCCCAGATTTATTAAGTATTGTTCTGGTAGTAGCCACGCAAGCTCGCGGTAGTGTTCTTATTCATCAAAAAATGTTTGAAAGTAGACTTTTCTTTACAGACAAATTAATCGACATGGGAGCAAAAATAATTCTTTGCGATCCTCATAGAGCGAGTGTGATAGGTCATGATTTTAAGTCTTCTTTAAAAGCGACGACAATGACAAGTCCAGATATTAGGGCTGGGATATCTTTATTAATCGCCGCACTAAGCGCCAAAGGAACTAGTACGTATCCATAACATTGAACAGATTGATCGTGGATATCAAAATATTGACTCTAGACTTAAAGCTATTGGAGCTAAAATTGAACGCGTTGGTTCTCAATTTTAAAACTAATTAACTTTATTAACGTAAAGTGTTGGTGATTAAAAGACTAAAAACCTTACCTTTAAAAAAAGGCAAGGTTTTTGGTATTTAATTGTTATGAGAAGATTCCTATTTTTATTGTTATTAGTCGCGGTTCCTTATGTTCTAAATGCACAAGAACTACCGGAGTCGACTAATAAAAAAATTAAACCTGTTCCAGAAACGGAATCAGGAGGAAGTTTGTTATTTCCAGAAAATGAGGAGTCTACTGTATTGAAAAGACCTAAAAAGGAACCCAAAATTAATCTGAGACAGGAAACAGACCTTACTAATCCCGGTATTAAATTTAAAGAGAAGACAAAGCTTAAACAAGATGCACCCATGGGACCAGGTTTTGTAAGTGATACCTTTCTAGGGGAAATAAGAACTGGGGAAACCATCATAAAATTGATGTGTAGAGATCATGGTTATCAAGATGGTGATCTAGTACGTTATATGGGTAGATGATAAGGTGGTAATTGAGAAGATTTATTTAAAATATGCTTACCAAGGTGTACGAATTCCGCTTAAGCAAGGATTTAATAAAATAGAGATAGAAGCTCTTAATCAAGGTGAGTCAGGTCCTAATACGGCAGAGTTTGTAGTGATGAACGATAAAGGTGAGGTTATTCAAAAAAATGAATGGAATCTTGCTTCTGGTGTTAAAGCTTTGCTTGTTGTTCTAAAAGAATAGTTTCCAGACGATCAGTTACATCAATTACCTTTTGATTTTTAACATCATTTAATTGAAATGGGCCTATTTGTGTGCGTACAAGTCTTAAAACAGGAAAACCTACCTTACTACACATTTTTCTTACCTGTCTAAACTTTCCTTCGTTTAAGGTGATAGAAATCCAACTCGTAGGACCGTGTTTTTCGTCTCTAATATAGGTATGAGTTAAATTGTAATCTGGTTCTTGGCTTATAGCAGCTTCACATGGATTTGTGTTATAAGGTTTACCGTTTACAGTAATAACTACACCATTTTTTAATTGTTCTATTACGGATTGAGTTATCTTCCCATCTACTTGCGCGTGATAGGTTTTTGACCATAGTTTTGATCTGTTGATAATATCACTTGTTTTGCCACAAGTGGTTAGTAAAAGTAAACCTTCAGTCTTTTCATCTAGTCTACCTATTGCCATTGTGTTATCGGGAAACGAGCCCAACTCTTTTAAAAACCTTTTTCTTTTTTGTTTTCCATCATTAGTAAGAAATTGACTCACCATGCGGAACGGTTTATAAACTAAAAAATGTTGAGCATCCATAATAATGTAGATGCACAAAGATATCTGATCTAAGTAAAATTTAAGAATTTGATAGTTTCCTTTTTTGAAAAAAGGGAAAATAACTTCTAGCTTCTATAGATTTTTTTCTTAGATAGTTTAATTGTCTTGAAAGTCCAAGATTACAAGTATTGTAGCGACTTAATAGTTCTTGTTTTTCCTTTTCCATAACGCAACATTTTACTAGAATAAAAGTAAAATAGTTCTAGCGTAACCCATTAAATTTAATGAGAATAATTAGTTAACTGTTTGTAAAATTTACAATTCTAAGAATAGGTTTCACCATGTTGCGAAGCGTCTAGTCCTCTCTTTTCTTGATCTTCTCTCACTCTTAATGGGATTATTTTATTTACTATCCAATATAATATCCAGCTGCCAGCAAACGTAAATATAGAAACGCCTACAAGAGATATCATATGCCATGTAAAAGTAGTTGTCTCTCCATAAATCAGCCCAACTTCTTTGGCAAAAACAGCTGTAAGGATCATTCCTACAACACCACCAACACCGTGAGAAGGAAAAACGTCTAGTGTATCATCAAGATCGGTTTTGTTTTTAAATCTAATAGCCCAATTACTTATTAGTGCTGCGATAAACCCTATAAAAATAGACTGACTAAGTGATACAAATCCAGCTGCTGGAGTTATGGCTACTAATCCTACTATAGCTCCAATACAAGCATTTAAAGCACTCATCTTGCGGCCAGAAAATCTGTCATAAAAAACCCAAGTAATCATAGCGGTCGCACTTGCAAGATTTGTATTTGCAAATGATATTACCGTATCCATATTTACACCTAGAGCAGATCCTGCGTTAAAACCAAACCAGCCAAACCATAATAAAGCTGTTCCTAAAATGATGTAAGCTGTGTTAGTAGTCTCGTGTGTAATCTTTTTACGTTTACCTAAGAAAACTGCACCAGCAAGTGCAGCAAATCCAGCGCTCATATGAACGACTGTCCCGCCTGCAAAATCTAGTACACCTAGATTTCTTAACAATCCATCCGGATGCCAAGTCATGTGAGCTAAAGGAGTATAGATAAATAAAATGAACAGAATAATATACAGGATGTAAGATCTAAATCTTATTCTACCAGCAAAACTACCGGTAATAAGAGCAGGAGTAATAATGGCAAATTTTAATTGAAAAAAGGCAAATAATAAAAAGGGAATAGTAGAACCAAAATTTGGATTAGGTGATAGAGTTACATTTTTAAAATTGAAATAAGTCATTGGGTTACCTATTATTCCTCCTATACTATCACCAAAGGCTAGGCTGAATCCGACAATCACCCAAAGAACACTCACAATACCCAAGGCAATAAAACTTTGCAACATCGTGGAAATCACATTTTTCTTGTTAACCATTCCACCATAGAAAAAAGCTAGTCCAGGAGTCATAAGTAATACAAACGCACTAGCAACTAACATCCATGCAGTATCACCCGTATCAATTTGAGTATTTAATTCCCCTATCTCATAAGGTTCTCCCAAAATAAGTGAGATAATAATAAGTACAAGTAAAACGATAAAGTTCCATTTTTTTCCCATTCTTAAAACGTATTAAATTATGGTTTTAAAATTAGGAGTACTTCAAATTAAATTAATAATTAATAAAGAAAATTTCAATTCAATTCTATTGGTAAAATTATTAAGTAACTATAAATCAAACACATAATTTAGTGTTGTAGAATTGGATCATAGCAATTAAATAGAAATATCTCAAAAGAAGGAATAAATTATCAAGAATATGATAAAAGTAAAACCATCGTTGCCGGAATTGCATAAAGACTATATCGTTTTCGTTTAATTCTTAATAAACTAGAAATAAAAAAACCGCCTTCAAAAGGCGGTTTTTTTATTTGCATTTATGAAAATTTAAGCTAGTACTTGCTGTACTTTATCTGCAGCTTCTTGGAATTCAACTGCACTCTGTACGTCTAGTCCAGAGTTATCTATTAATTCCTTAGCGATTTCTGCGTTAGTACCTTGTAATCTTACGATGATAGGTACATTGATTTCATCACCCATATTTTTGTAAGCGTCAACAATTCCTTGTGCTACTCTATCACATCTTACAATACCACCAAAGATATTAACTAGGATAGCTTCTACTGCTGGATCTTTAAGAATAATTCTAAAAGCTTCCTCTACACGTTTAGCA
This sequence comes from Nonlabens sp. MIC269, assembly GCF_001430865.1. Classification (GTDB taxonomy): domain Bacteria; phylum Bacteroidota; class Bacteroidia; order Flavobacteriales; family Flavobacteriaceae; genus Nonlabens; species Nonlabens tegetincola. The sequence goes on from NZ_CP011373.1 coordinate 8,243, forward strand.
TCTGCAGTACCACCTACGTCAAGAAAGTTTGCTGGTTCTCCACCAGCCATTTTAATTAAGTCCATTGTAGCCATTGCTAGTCCAGCACCATTTACCATACAACCTACGTTACCATCAAGATCTACATAGTTAAGACCAACTGCTTTGGCTTCTACTTCGGTTGCATTTTCTTCACGAGTGTCTCGCATCTCTGCGATGTCTTTGTGACGATAAAGCGCGTTTTCATCAAGAGAAATTTTACAGTCTACAGCGATTATGCGGTCATCACTTGCTTTTAATACAGGGTTGATTTCAAATAAAGAAGAATCAGAACCTACATAGGCATTGTAAAGAGCATTAACAAATTTTGTCATTTCTTTGAAAGCTTTACCACTTAGACCTAGGTTAAAAGCTATTCTTCTAGCTTGGAAACCTTGTAAACCGTGAGCAGGATCAATAGTTTCAGTAAAAATTAAGTGTGGAGTTTCTTCAGCAACAGTTTCAATGTCCATTCCACCTTCTGTAGAATACATGATCATATTTTTACCAGCTGCACGATCTAATAAAACAGACATGTAAAACTCTTCTGGTTCACTGTCTCCAGGATAGTAAACATCTTCAGCTACAAGGACCTGGTGAACTCTTTTTCCTTCTGGCGGAGTTTGAGGAGTAACTAAGTCCATTCCTATAATTTGACCTGCAATTTCATTAACTTCATCTAAGTTTTTTGCAAGTTTAACTCCACCACCTTTACCGCGACCACCAGCGTGAACTTGTGCTTTAATTACATGCCATCCAGTTCCGGTTTCTTCGGTAAGTGCTTTTGCTGCTTCTACAGCTTCTGCAGCAGTAGTTGCTACTTTACCTCTTTGAACAGTTACACCGTATCCAGCGAGTATTTCTTTTCCTTGATATTCGTGAAGATTCATATATAGAATTTAATGTCAATTAATAATTTGTAGCAAAAATAAGAAATGAGCCTTAGAATTGATAGTATAATTTAGGCCTATTTTATTAAGGTTTTATCAAAGTACTTTGTTATTTGATCTACGCTTTCGCGAAAGCGTAATAAATACATCCCAATTTTAAAAGATAAGTTTCTAATCCGTTGTAGTTATAACTTTTTCTACTCTTGCAAAACGATCACAGTTGCGCACCCAAAGTGCGGTGTTTTTTAAATCTTCTCTACCAGAAATATGATAAAAATTACAAGGAATAGTATCTGTATTCGATTTTGAAAAATCAACATTACCATATTTAAGAATAAGCTGGATACTTAACGTGTCTAATTGTTCACTTTTAAGTAATTCTCTAACTTCTGGGGACAATCTTATAGATTTTTTACCTATATCATTTATAACCCTGGCTTCAGGCATCCACGTGCATTGAGTGCGTTTTCCTGTCCAAAAAAATAGCAGAAAGACCATTCCAATTGCAAATCCACTCATGTACAGTCCCCATCGTCTTATTTTTCTCATAACTTATTTAAAAGATGAGCAAATTTACATCGCTATATGGTAAGTCATACCATTGTCCAACGGATTTATTTGTAAGAATACCGTGGTATAAATAAACGCTACATTTTAGACCTTTATCAGTTCGTAATGTGTGTTCAATGCCACCATCACCACCAATATTAAGAAGATAGGGTGTAAAGATATTACTTAGGGAGATCGTTGCTGTACGACTATATCTACTAGGTAAATTAGGTACACAATAATGTGTAATATTAAATTTATCATAGGTAGGCGAGGAGTGAGTTGTTAATTCACTGGTTTCAAAACATCCGCCCATATCGATACTTGTATCAATTATGACAGCACCTGATTTCATATTTTCTACCATAGGCTGTGATACTACCACAGGTGTACGATCTTCACCACTTAATGCTCCAATAGCAACGTCACATCGACGCAAGGCTTTGGCTAAATATTTAGGTTGAATAGTGGACGTATAGATATGATTTCCTACACGATCTTGAATTCTCCTCAAATTGGTAATGGAATTATCAAAAACCTTTATCGTAGCACCAAGACCTTGAGCTGTTCTTGCGGCAAATTCACCTATTACACCAGCTCCTAGAATTACAACGTCAACTGGAGGAACACCTGTAATATTACCAAATAACTGGCCGGTTCTATTTGACCCAGTTGCTAGTAGCTCCGAAGCTATCAATACTGATGCAATTCCTGATATCTCCCTAAGCGCATTTACGGCTGTAAATCTTCCCGATTCATCGGTTATGAATTCGTAAGCAAGAGCTGTGATTTTTTTTGAGGCAAGTTTTTTGAAATATGCTTTACTTCTAGTTTTTAATTGAAGACCAGAGAACAAAGTTGCATTAGGCTTTAATAAGTCTATTTCATCTAAAGATGGTGGAGCAACTTTGAGTACCATGGGACAAGAAAAGACTTTATTTTTGTCTGATGTAATTTCTCCACCAGCATTTATGTAATCTTGATCGGTAAAATTACTTCCTAATCCTGCACCTTTTTCTATAATTATTTTATGTCCGTGTGCTGTAATAGCAGCAACAGCATCGGGAGTGAGACATATCCTTCTTTCAATTTCTTGATTTTCTTTAGGTATACCTATGATTAAATCTCTACTAGTTCTAGTAATTTCTAATCGTTCCTCTTGAGGTATAAGTTGATCTTTTGTAAAAGGTGTAGAGATATTAGACATATGATAAAAACTATTAGATCCACTTATCGGATGGCTTGTGCATTTCCTCGTCTAATTTTGAACCTTGTTCATCAAGTCTTGCTCTCACGATGTCTCTTGCTGTATAACTTAAAAAGATGGCACCTATAACTACGGGTACCATAAAATATAAGTCTCTTTGATCTACAAACTCAATGGATGGGTCTAATACAGTATATACTTGAATGGCATACATTCCCATTGGTATTAATATGGCATGATACCACCAATGTTTACAGGTTAAAAACCAAATTAAGGTTATTAAAAAAGGAAATAGTTTTTGAAAAAACACCCAAAGTGCAACATAGAGATCTCCTCCAAATGGTTCAGTAAGAGAGTTTACAAAATCTGAATCAACATAATCTTCTGCATCAACAAATTGATAGAAATGAAAAAGATAAGGTAGACTTGCAAGAAAGACGATAATGATATTACCACCTAATACCTTTCTTTTCTTATTGGTAGAGTTGTTGGACATTTATAGGTTTAATGACTAGTTGCTGCAAATTAGTCAAAAAAAAGTAATTCAAAAAAAAATCGGTTACTTATTCAGTAACCGATTTTTTTATAAAAGAGTAGATAGTATTATAACCATCTTAAGTTTTCTCTGTTTAATACTTCACCTAAACGCTTCTTCTTGATTTCTTTAGAAGTTTTAGAAGTTTCTTCTTTAGCAGTATCTGGAGTAAACTGTACAGCTGCACCAGCTAATGATACTGTGAATAATGCTAAAAATGCGAAGGCTTGAATCTTTCTTGATTTCATAATGTAGGGTTTTAAATAGTTAGGTTTTCAATTAAGATGATTCAAATGTAGAATCACTTTATCGTGTAACCAAACTCCTACATGATAAAAAAGTTTAACGAAAGTAAAAAATCGTTATATAGTTTATGTGTTGTATATCGATAAAGTACAATTTATCTAAAGTTTAATTAAAATTTTTTAATATATGTTAAACGTTCTAGAGTTAAAATCTACAAAATTAATTGTAACTGTTTTAAAATCAGTTAATAAAGGCTTTGCTACCTGTGGCCATTCTATAAAATGAACACCTATTTTGTCGATATAATCTTCCATTCCTAGATCGAGCAACTCTTCTGTTTGGTTAATTCGGTACAGGTCGTAATGAAAAATATCGCCGAAAGGACACTTATATTCGTTTACCAGTGAAAAGGTCGGTGAAGATATCTCATCTTTCGATTTAAGTACTTTGCACAACTCTTTTATCAAAGTTGTTTTTCCTGAACCCATTTCTGCTTCAAAACAAATTATAATAGAACGATTAAAAACGGATTGTTCTATATTAAGGTCTCTTAATAGTTTTTTGGCAGCCTGATTAACGGTATCTAAAGTATATGCGTATTCCATTATCTAGGTTCAAAAGTTGCTACTGGTATTAACATTTCTTCCATGGACACACCGCCGTGTTGATATGTATTACGGTAATAACTCACGTAGTGATTGTAATTATTAGGGTATGCAAAAAATAAATCTCCTTTGGCAAAAATGAAACTACTGCTCATGTTGATCTTAGGAAGTTTTATAGTAGCTGGGTCTTGAGCTGCCAGAACATCTTTGTCTTCATATGTTAAACTACGACCTGTTTTGTATCTCAAATTCAAACTCGTATTCTTATCACCAATTACTTTACTAGGTGTTGTCACATTTATCGTACCGTGGTCAGTGGTTAGGATTAGTTTCATTCCCAATTGCTGCGCACGTTGTATGATTTCTAGTAAAGGTGAATTTTTAAACCAACTTAAGGTTAAAGAACGATATGCTTTGTCATTACTAGCTAGTTCTTTTATAACCTCCATTTCAGTTTTGGAATGAGAGAGCATATCGACGAAGTTGTAGACCACAACGGTAAGGTCGTTGTCTTTTTGAGATTTAAAATTATCTGCAAGTTTTCTCCCGTTATTTTCATTGGTGATTTTGTGATATTGCCAACTTACATCTAATCTTAATCTTTTTAACTGAGCTTCTAGAAAGTCTGCCTCGTGCATATTTTTACCGCCTTCATCAGTATCATCTTTCCAATATTCTGGATGACGTTTCTTCATATCTTCAGGCATCAAACCACTAAATATGGCATTTCTAGCGTATTGAGTGGCTGTAGGTAAAATGGAGCAATACGTTTCTTCTTGTTGTTTTTTATAATGATTGTTAACTAGCCCTTCAAAAGCCTTATATTGATCATACCTTAAATTGTCAATAACTACAAATAAAACCTGTTCCTTGTTTTTTAAAGAAGGAACAACCTTCTTCCTAAATAACTGATGACTTAATAAAGGAGCTTGTTCTTCATCTTCAAACCATTCTGGATAATTACGATCGATAAATTTGCAAAACTGATGATTTGCTTCGGTCTTTTGAGCATTTAATATTTCTCTCATACCGCTGTCCTCAATATCTTCTAATTCTATTTCCCAATAAAGAAGTTTTTGATAAAGTTTTACCCATTCTTCATAGGAATTGATCATGGATAATTCCATTGATATTTTTTGAAACTCTTTTTGGTAATCACTAGTTGTTTTCTCATTAATCAACCTTGAGTGATCCAGATTCTTTTTTACCGACAGTAATATTTGATTAGGGTTCACAGGTTTGATAAGATAGTCAGCAATTTTTGCTCCTATTGCTTCTTCCATGATGTACTCCTCTTCACTTTTAGTGATCATGATGACAGGAAGCTGTGATTGTTTTTCTTTTATCTCTGTAAGAGTTTCTAGCCCTGTAAGTCCAGGCATATTTTCATCAAGAAAAACAATATCATAGTTCTCCTCATCAATAGCTTCAATAGCCTCTGTGCCGCTCACGCGAGTATCAACTTTGTAACCTTTGCTTTCTAAAAAGAGTATGTGAGGTTTTAATAAATCTACCTCGTCATCTACCCATAATATTTTGATATTATTCATACTAGTATCTTTGCTTTAAAATGCCTGTCGTTTGAAACAACAAAACAAACTTAAAATATTAAACGATCCTATCTATGGATTTATTTCTATTCCTAGTAGAGAGATCTTTCAGTTAATTGAGCATCCTTACTTTCAAAGGTTGCGTAGAATTACACAAATGGGATTAAGTTATCTGGTTTACCCAGGTGCTCATCACACTCGTTTCCATCATGCCTTGGGATGCATGCATCTTATGCAAAAAGCAGTCCAAGTATTGCGATCTAAAGGTGTTGTGATTGATGATAAGGAAGAGGATGCTCTTTATAAAACCATTTTATTACATGATATCGGTCATGGACCATTCTCTCATGCTCTTGAATATAAGATCGTTAAAGGTGTTACTCACGAGCAACTATCTTTAAATTTTATGCAAGCTCTTAACGAGGAGTTTAACGGTAGTTTAACGCTTGCTATTAAAATTTTTAAAGGAGAGTATCATCGACCGTTTATGTTACAATTAATCTCTAGTCAATTAGATATGGATCGACTGGATTATCTTAAACGAGATAGTTTTTATACAGGAGTTGCAGAAGGAAATATAAACAGCACTAGGCTTATCGCGATGCTTAATGTTGTTAATGATGAGCTTGTAGTAGAAGAAAAGGGTATTTATAGCATAGAGCATTTTTTGACTTCGCGCAGGCTTATGTACTGGCAAGTGTATTTACATAAAACAGGGATCGCTGCCGAGCATTTATTACAATCTTTTTTCAAGCGATTAGTCGAATTGTATGAGTCCAAAGTTGCTGTTTCATTACCAGACCGTATCGAATACTTTATAACTAGAGAAAATTTTGATCAGGCTAGCGCTCATGATTTAAAGATGTTCGCAAGGTTAGATGATACTGATGTTTTTACTGCGCTTAAAATGAATGTCGATCATGAAGACTTTGTGCTCAGGGAATTAAGTAATATGCTTCTTAATAGGCAATTACTCAAAGTCAAGTTTAGAGATGCTCCTGTTTCAGAAAAGAAATTGAATAGTAAAATTATTCAACTGCAAAAGCAATATAAATTGTCTGAGGATCAGGCTAGTTATTTCGTTTTTCAAGGAGTGGTTAAGCATACCGCTTTCGCGAAAGCGAACCCTATTAAAATTCTCACCAAAACAGGAAAGGTTAAGGAATTACTTAAAGTAACTAAAGAAGATAGTTTCAAAGCCCTTACCAAAGTTGCTCAAAAACATTACTACTGTCATCCAAAATTAAATGATAATTCATAGTAATTATTTGTTTTATTGTGGATAACACAATATGAGTATGTTGTTGCTACAGGATTAATATTACATTAGTTTACTTATTTTTGCCACAATGAAGTTTACAGTCCAACAAATAGCTGACATTCTAGAAGGAATCGTAGATGGAGATGAACAACTAGAATTAAGTAAATTATCCAAGATAGAGGAAGGAGAAAAGGGAAGCTTGTCTTTTTTATCAAATCCTAAATACACTCCTTATATATATAACACACAAGCCAGTGCTGTTATCGTGAATAAAGACTTCCTACCAGAACAGCCGGTAGACACTACACTCATTAAGGTTGAAGATAGTTATAAGGCTTTTTCAAAGTTGCTTGAATATTATCAAATGGCCAAAATGAGTAAAACAGGTATAGAACAACCTAGTTTTATTCATGAAACGGCACAACTAGGTGATGATGTCTATGTAGGTGCTTTTGCTTACATAGGTGAGAATGTGAAAATAGGTAATGGAGTAAAGATTTTTCCACAATCACATATAGGTGACAACGTTACAATAGGTGATCATTCTGTAATTTTCTCATCGGCTCAAGTATTATCAGATTGTGTAATCGGTAATCGAGTAGTGATCAATTCTGGTTGTGTGATAGGAGCCGATGGTTTTGGTTTTTCACCTAATCCTGATGGTACTTATAGTAAGGTGCCACAAACAGGTAATGTAATTATTGAAGATCATGTTGATGTAGGTGCTCTTTCAACTATTGATAGGGCTACTCTAGGTAGTACTATAATAAGGAAAGGAGCCAAGTTGGATAACCAAATTCAAATAGCTCACAATGTAGAGATAGGTGAAAATACGGTTATTGCAGCCCAAACGGGCGTTGCAGGTTCTACCAAGGTAGGTAAAAATTGCAGGATAGGTGGTCAAGTAGGAATAGTAGGGCATATCACAATAGGTGATAATGTCGGTATCCAAGCTCAAAGTGGAGTAGGAAGAAATATAAAATCAAATTCAAATATACAAGGATCGCCAGCCTTTGATTACGGTGATTGGAACCGTTCCTATGTGTATTTCAAAAATTTGCCAAAAATCGAAAAACGCATTACTGACCTAGAAAAACGTTAGTCATTATGACTGTCACAGACATTAATCAAACAACAATCGACCGTGAGGTCACCTTATCTGGTGTAGGATTACATACAGGTAAAGAAGTTACTCTAGTATTTAAACCAGCTCCGGCAGATCATGGTTATGCCTTTCAAAGAGTTGATCTTGAAGGAGAACCAGTTATTGAAGCACTAGCTGCTTATGTTACTGATACTAAAAGAGGAACAACCCTTGATAAACGAGGAGTACAAATCAATACTTGCGAGCATGTACTTGCTGCCCTTGTAGGACTGGAAATAGACAATTGTCTTATAGAGATCAATAGTAGTGAACCACCAATTATGGATGGATCCTCTAAGTTTTTTATTGAAGCTCTTGAAAAGGCTGGTATCAAGGAATTAGATGCAAAACGTCAAGAATTTGTAGTCAAGGAAATCATTTCTTACAAAGATGAGGAAACAGGTAGCGAGATTATTTTGATGCCTTCTGATAAATACCAAGTAACCACAATGGTTGATTTTGGTACTAAAGTATTAGGTACTCAAAATGCTACTCTTGAAAAATTATCAGATTTTAAATCAGAAATATCAGAAGCAAGAACCTTTAGCTTTTTACATGAATTAGAGATGTTACTGGATCACGGACTTATTCAAGGTGGTGATCTTAATAATGCGATAGTTTATGTAGATAAAGAGATTTCTGAGAAAACTATGAACAGCTTAAAAAAAGCGTTCAACAAGGAAAATATAAGTGTAAAACCTAATGGTATTTTAGATAACCTAGAGTTACATCACCCTAATGAGGCAGCACGCCATAAATTATTAGATGTAATCGGTGATCTTGCTTTAATAGGTTATAGAATACGCGGTAAAGTTATTGCAACAAAACCAGGTCACTTTGTAAACACTCAATTTGCAAAGAAAATGGCCAAGATTATAAAAAAGGATATTCGAGAAAATGTACCTGATATTGATGTCAATCAAACACCACTTATGGACGTCAATCAAATTATGGCTATGTTACCTCACCGTCCACCATTCTTGTTGGTAGATAAAATTTTTACCTTGACTGATAGTCAGGTAATCGGCCTCAAGAATGTGACCATGAATGAACCATTTTTTGTAGGTCACTTTCCTGGACAACCGGTAATGCCAGGTGTTCTTATAGTAGAGGCAATGGCTCAAAATGGTGGTATATTAGTACTAAGCACCGTTCCAGATCCTGAAAACTACCTCACTTTCTTTATGAAAATCGATAACGTTAAATTTAAACGTAAAGTAGTACCTGGAGATACCTTAATATTTAAATGTGATCTAATCACTCCTATAAGAAGAGGAATTGCTCACATGCAAGCATATGCTTATGCAAACGGCGTTTTATGTGCCGAAGCAGAGCTTATGGCTCAAATTTCAAAAGAAAAATAAATGAATCAACCTTTAGCATACGTACATCCAGGAGCAAAAATTGCAAAAAATGTAGTCATTGAACCATTTGCTACTATTCATAACAATGTAGTAATAGGTGAAGGTTCCTGGATAGGATCAAACGTTACTATCATGGAAGGTGCCCGTATAGGTAAAAATGTAAGCATTTTTCCAGGAGCAGTTATATCTGCAATACCGCAGGATAAAAAGTTTGAAGATGAAGAAACTACCACTGTCATAGGAGATGGTACTACAATTAGAGAATGCGTAACGATTAACCGTGGTACTAGTGATAAAATGAAAACTATCATTGGTAAAAATTGTTGGATTATGGCTTATTGCCATATTGCACATGATTGTATTGTTGGAGATAATTGTATTTTCTCAAATAACAGTACACTTGCAGGTCATATAACCGTAGGTGATCATGTGGTGCTTGCGGGAATGGCGGCCGTTCAACAATTCTGTCAAATAGGGAATCATGCATTTGTTACCGGAGGATCGTTGGTGCGTAAAGATGTACCACCATACGTTAAAGCAGGTAGAGAACCTTTAAGTTACGTAGGTATTAATTCGGTAGGATTAAGAAGACGAGGTTTTGAACTAGAAAAAATACGAGAGATTCAAGATATCTATCGCATTTTATATCAAAAGAACTATAACGTTTCACAAGCGGTTCAAATCATCGAGGCAGAAATGAGCGCTTCAAACGAGCGTGATGAAATAATAGAATTTATTAAAAACTCTAAGCGAGGTATCATGAGAGGATACGTGCGCAACAATTAAGAATATATGGCAAATACAAGCGACATTAGAAAAGGATTATGTATACGTTATAATCACGATATATATAAAATCATTGAATTTTTACACGTAAAACCTGGTAAAGGACCAGCATTTGTAAGAACAAAACTTAAAAGTGTTACTACTGGTAAGGTTATCGATAATACCTTTTCTGCAGGTCATAAAATTGATGAAATCCGTGTTGAAACTCATACATTCCAGTATTTGTATAATGATGGTGAGGCCTACCACTTTATGAATACTGATACCTATGAGCAAATCCAGCTACCTGAAAGTAGTCTAGATGCTCCAGGTCTTCTTAAAGAAGGTGAAAATGTGAAAATTCAAATTAATACAGAGGACGACTCACCACTTTCAGTTGATATGCCTCAATATGTAATATTAGAAGTTACAGCGACAGAGCCTGGTGTTAAAGGTAACACGGCTACAAACGCTACAAAACCAGCTACCGTAGAAACAGGTGAACGAGTAATGGTTCCTTTATTTATTAATGAAGGTGATAAGATAAGAATCGATACAGAAAAAGGAGCTTATCACGAGCGTATCAAGGAATAGGTGAAATTCAATCAAACTCATAGACTAGATTTTATTGCTGACCTGATCAAATGTGAATTTGTTGGGCCAGCAGACTTTCCTGTAACAGGGATGAACGAGATTCATGTTGTAACTCCAGGAGATATTGTATTTGTTGATCATCCTAAATATTACGATAAGGCATTGAGCAGTGCGGCCACCATTGTTTTGATAAACAAAAAAGTGGATTGTCCAGATGGTAAAGCCTTACTAATATCAGACGATCCTTTTAGGGATTTCAATAAGTTGACTCAACATTTTGTTCCTTTTAACGCTTTCGCGAAAGCGAACACAACAATAGCCACCACGGCATTAATTCATCCCACAGCTAGTCTAGGAAATGAGGTAGTCGTAGGTAAAAACACGGTTATACATGCCAACGTATCGATAGGTGATCGTTGTATCATAGGTGATAATGTTATTATACACGCTGGTACAGTTTTAGGCGGAGATGCTTTTTATTATAAAAGGAGAGAAGCTGGATATGACAAACTATTAAGTAACGGTAGAGTAGTCATTGAGGATCAAGTTGAAATAGGTGCTTTGTGTACCATTGATAGAGGCGTCTCTGGCGATACTACTATTGGTTATGGGTCAAAGTTAGATAATCAAGTTCACATAGGACATGATACTGTTTTGGGTAGACATGTACTTATAGCCAGTCAAGTAGGTATTGCGGGCTGTGTAGTCATTGAGGACAACGTAAAATTATGGGGTCAGGTAGGTGTGCGCAGCGATGTTAAACTAGGAGAAGGTTGTGAGGTTATGGCACAAAGTGGAGTGTCTAAAGACATTCAACCAGGCGAGGCTGTATTTGGTTCACCAGCAATTAATGCAAAAGAAAAGTTTAAAGAGTTGGCTGCCCTAAGAATGTTGCCTAATTTAGTCAAAAAATTATAAGAAGTGTCAGCAAAAAAAATAGTTCAATCGTTTTTAGATTCTCAGGTATTTGTAGATAGTTCACAATTCCCAGAATTTTTTCATAAAGATTTAAAAGTATACTGGCATTCCAGTTCAGGATTTAATGTATTCGATTATCAATCTTACCTAGACTTGTACAAGTCAAATACTGATAATTATGAGGTTATGAGAACTGATGTTACTCATATTCTTGCAAATAATAAAAGCGAAGTTGCTGCGCGATTCACACTTTACGTGCGTACCTTTGAAAATCCTAATGAAGAAATGCCTATAGGCTATTTTATTAGTATTTTTAAAGTTCAAGATGACAGAATTATTGAAGCGCATCATTCTAGTCATCCTAGTGAAAAAGAAAGTTAATTTAATAAGTATAAATACATATAAATGAGTGTTTTAGTAAATAAGGATTCAAATATTATAGTTCAAGGATTTACTGGTAGTGAAGGTACTTTTCATGCTGGTCAAATGATTGAATACGGTACAAACGTTGTAGGTGGAGTTACTCCAGGTAAAGGTGGTCAAGAGCACCTAGGTAAGCCAGTTTTTAATACAGTTAAAGAGGCTGTTGAAAAGGTAAATGCCGATACAACAATTATTTTTGTTCCACCAGCATTTGCTGCTGATGCTATTAAGGAAGCTGCTGACGCAGGTATCAAAGTAATCATTACTATTACTGAAGGTATTCCTGTGGCAGATATGGTAAAAGCTGCCGATTATATCAAGGATAAGGACTGTAGATTAGTTGGTCCTAACTGTCCTGGTGTAATTACTCCAGGTGAGGCAAAAGTTGGTATTATGCCAGGTTTTGTATTTAAAGAAGGTAAAGTAGGAATTGTATCAAAATCTGGAACACTTACTTATGAAGCTTCTGACCAGGTCGTAAAACAAGGTTATGGTATTTCTACGGCAATAGGAATTGGTGGTGATCCAATTATTGGAACGACTACAAAGGAAGCCGTTGAATTATTTATGAATGACCCAGAAACTGAGGCTATCGTAATGATAGGTGAAATAGGTGGTCAGTTAGAAGCTGATGCTGCTAGATGGATTAAAGAAACAGGTAATAAAAAACCAGTTGTTGGTTTTATTGCAGGTGAAACTGCTCCTGCTGGACGTACAATGGGTCACGCAGGTGCGATTGTAGGTGGATCTGAAGATACTGCTCAAGCTAAGAAAGCAATTATGAGAGAATGTGGTATTCACGTTGTTGATTCTCCAGCAGAGATAGGTAAAAAAGTTGCCGAAGTACTAGGAAAATAATTATAGATTTTCTTAAAACTCAATGGAACACAGTGTGTTCCATTGAGTTTTATTTTTATAAATACCAAACCTTATGAAATTACTGGAAGGAAAAAATGTAATCATCACTGGCGCAAGCCGTGGAATAGGTAAAGGGATTGCACGTGTTTTTGCAGAAAATGGTGCCAATGTTGCTTTTACCTACGCAAGTTCTGAAGCACCAGCTCTAGAATTAGAAAAAGAGTTAACTGACCTAGGAGTTAAAGCAAAAGCATATAAGAGTAATGCTGCAGACTTCAATCAAGCTCAGGAACTCATAGAAGCGGTCTCAAACGATTTTGATACTATAGATGTATTGATAAATAATGCTGGGATAACTAAGGATAATTTACTTATGCGTATAAGTGAAGAGGATTTTGACAAGGTGATTGAAGTAAACTTAAAGTCTGTTTTTAACATGACTAAAGCTGTACAACGTACCATGTTAAAACAACGTAAGGGAAGCATTATCAATATGAGTAGCGTGGTTGGTGTTAAAGGTAATGCAGGACAAACCAATTATGCCGCATCAAAAGCTGGTATCTTAGGTTTTACAAAATCTGTTGCTCTGGAATTGGGATCTCGTAATATACGATGTAATGCTATTGCACCCGGTTTTATTGAAACTGAAATGACCGGTGCACTAGATGAGAAAACGGTACAAGGATGGAGAGACGGAATTCCTCTTAAAAGAGGTGGTACTCCAGAAGATGTGGCAAATGCATGTGTATTTCTAGCTAGTGATTTATCTGCTTACATTACGGGTCAAGTACTTAATGTTGATGGTGGAATGTTAACTTAAACCATTAATTATCTTGCAAACTGCTTATTATTTATGGATAGGAGTAGCGGTAATCGCTAGCGCATTATTTGCTTGGTATTCCTATTTTTTTAAAGAAAAGCGTTTATCAAATAGTTTATATTACTTAGCTGTACTTAGGTTCATTTCTGTTCTAAGTGCAGCTTTTTTATTGATTAATCCAAAGTTTGTTACAAAATCCTTTCAGGATGAAAAGCCGGTTCTTTCCATTCTATTGGATCAATCTAAATCCATAGATTATCTTAATGCTAGCGAACAACTCAACTCGGATTATCAAAGCCTGATTCAAAATGAAGATTTAGTTGAAAAGTTTGAAATAAGAACATTTGCACTAGACGATAATTTTAAACCCTTTGATAGTTTAAGTTTTAAAGGTGACGCTACTAATATCTCAAACGGGTTATCCAAGAATCAAGAGCTTTTTAAATCAAGAAATAATGCTACTTTACTGCTTACAGATGGAAATCAAAGTAGAGGTAGGGATCTAGCTTTCACCAAATTAAATAATCCTGAATCACTTTTTCCTATAATTTATGGGGATACGACTGTTTATGACGATTTTAGAATAGGACAGGTAAATGTTAATAAATATTCTTATTTAAAAAATGAATTTCCTGTTGAGATTTTTGTTCAATATATAGGAGATGTTTCAAGAGAATCGAGACTTACAATCAAGAATGGTAACCAAATTGTTTATCGAGAAAATCTAACATTCTCCAAAAATAATTCTAGTACTGTAGTTTCGGCCTTATTAGAAAGTACTTCCATAGGTACACAACGGTACCAAATCGCGATAGAACCTTTTACAGAAGAGAAAAATACCTCAAACAATTATAGAAATTTTGCTGTTGAAGTAATCGATCAACAAACCAAGGTGGTCATTATTACAGCTAGCATGCATCCTGACGTAGGTGCGTTGCGTAAAGCCATTGAAAGCAATCAACAAAGAACAGTTGAGATTGTGAATCCCGATAAAGTTTCTAATCTAAATGAGTATAACTTAATTATTTTTTATGGTGTCAACGAGGACTTAAAGCCAATTATAAATCAGGTAAAGTTATTGGGTAAAAACACTTGGTGGTTACTGGGAGAATCTCCAGATATTCAAATGATCAATTCTTTACAAAACGCCTTTTCAATCGAAAACTCAAAGGATGTTGATGAGGTGCAACCCATTCTTAATGAAAATTTTACAGCCTATAATGTAGATTCATTTTCATTTAATGATTATCCACCAGTAAGAGCGCCTTTTGGAATGGTAAGTTTTAATACACCGATTGATATACTTTTCTATAAACAAATAGGATCTGTAGAAACAGCCGATCCTTTATGGTTTAATTATGAGGAAAATACCAACCGACATTCTGTTACAATGGGTGCAGGATTATGGAGATGGCGATCACAAAGTTTTATAGAGTCAACCTCTTTTACAAATTTTGACGATTTAGTGAGTAGTCAGGTGCAACTACTAGCAAGTAATAAAAAACGTAATCGACTAGATGTAGATTATAATTCCTTTTATTATCAAAACAATGAAATAATAATCAATGCTATGTTTTTAAACAAAAACTACGAGTTTGAAGACAGTGGTATTCTAAATCTTTATTTAACTAATCTTGAAACCAGTGAGAAAATAATCAGGCCATTTGTTCTCTCTAACAATACCTATAAGGTAAATCTTTCAGATATAGAACCAGCAGATTATAACTTTACAGTAAAAGTTGAAAATGATGTTTTAACTCAATCTGGAAAAATAAGCATACTCGAGTTTGACATTGAAAAACAATTTACCAGTGCAAATTCTAGCTCTTTCAATTCTTTAATTGATTCTAGTAATATTTTTTATGCTGGCGAGACCAATAAAGTACTGGATGAACTACTTGATGAATCTAAGTATAAAACAATCGAAAAAGCAACTCTTAAATATTCCTCTTTAATTGATTGGTACTATTTATTAGGAGTTATGCTTTTGTCCTTAGGACTAGAATGGTTTATCAGGAAGTACAACGGATTAATTTAAAATTAGATTATGGAAAAATTACCAAAGGCAGGAATTCTATTTGCGATAGGAATTGTACTAGCTATTATTATTTTATTTAAAAGTTCAGTTAATATAGGCGCTGGTGAAGCAGGTGTTCTATTCAACTTCTTTTCTGGTGTTGATACCAGTAAAACCTATGGAGAAGGATTTCATATCATTGCACCGTGGAATGATATGACGGAGTTTAGAGTGAAACAACAATCATTTTCTGATAGTATGGAAGTACTTTCGGTGAACGGTCTTAAAGTAACTGTTGAAGGTACGGTGTGGTTTCAACCAGAATATGATAACCTACCTAGGTTGTATAAGGAAAAAGGAGCAAATTATGTAGAAACTATCCTTGATCCTGCCATTAACGCTGCTACCAGATCAGTAGTTGGTCGTTACACTCCTGAGCAACTTTATTCTTCTAAGAAGGAAATTATTGTGAGTGAAATCATGTCTGAACTTACTAAGGAATTAGAAGGACAATACCTTACAGTGAACAAGGTGTTTGTTAAAGAGGTAAAGTTACCACCTAAAATTAATGATGCTATTGAACGTAAGTTAAGACAGGAACAAGAAGCTCAAGAGTACGAGTTCAGACTGGTAAAGGCTCAAAAAGAAGCAGAACGTCAAAGAATTGACGCACAAGGTAAGGCTGCAGCAAATGATATTTTAAGTAAATCACTTACTGATAAAATTTTAATGGAAAAAGGTATTGAGGCTACCTTAAAACTTGCTGAATCACCTAATTCTAAAGTGATCGTTGTAGGTAGTTCTGACAACGGTGGTTTACCTATAATTCTAGGAAATCAGTAGTTTTAAATTATTGCGGATTAAAAAAAGACCTGTTTTAACACAGGTCTTTTTTTATTGAAATTAGTAAAGCATATTCCGAGTGTCCGTAATTCCAGTTATCAACCATTTATCATTGTAATAAACCATGGTAAATACGTTGACACCACTATGTGAAAATTGACCATTAACATGAAATTCGTAGGTTGTATGGACCGTTGCAATATCCTCAAAAGTTGTATGACTAATTTCTATAAGCGTTTCCTTAAAGGTCATGTTTTCTGGAATATTTAAAATGCTATTCATAAAGTCAGACTTACTCGCCTTTTCCATTGAATTTCCTTTAGAACGAGACTTAATATAAGAGAATAGCATCAGATTATCGGCCATGGACTGGTCTAGAGCAATGCTATCCTGCGCATGAAACGCATCGAAAAAATCACGTACAGCCTCTACAGGAGACTTTTTCATCGGTTTCACCATTTCATTAATAGAGTCTTGTGCAATGGAATCTTGTTCTACCGGTTGTTGAGAGTACGCTTTCGCGAAAGCGAAACAAACACAAACCATCATTAATAAAGCTTTCCTGTTCATAATATCTAATTGAATGGTAATATTAGTATTTTTACTTCATAAAACAAGATTATGTCTGTAGCAAAGAAGCAATATAAAAGAATAACCGTTAAATCATTATCAGAAATGAAGGCCAATGGAGAAAAAATCTCTATGCTTACTGCTTATGATTATACCATGGCCAAAATAGTAGATAGTGGTGGCGTTGATGTGATTCTAGTAGGAGATAGCGCTAGTAACGTAATGGCAGGTCACGAGACTACGCTACCTATAACACTGGATCAAATGATTTATCATGCGAGTAGTGTTGTAAGAGCCGCAGAGCGCTCGCTGGTTGTTGTAGATTTACCTTTTGGTAGTTATCAAAGTGATCCTAAAGAAGCCTTGCGCAGTGCGATTAGAATAATGAAGGAAAGTGGTGGACACAGCGTAAAACTAGAAGGAGGAAAAGAAGTAAAGGAATCCATAAAACGTATTTTACACGCAGGAATACCGGTAATGGGCCATCTAGGACTTACACCTCAAAGTATATATAAATTTGGTACTTATACAGTACGTGCTAAAGAAGAAGCCGAAGCGGAAAAGCTTATTGAAGATGCATTATTACTCGAAAAATGGGGTTGTTT
The DNA here is from genome assembly GCF_001430865.1 of Nonlabens sp. MIC269. Classification (GTDB taxonomy): domain Bacteria; phylum Bacteroidota; class Bacteroidia; order Flavobacteriales; family Flavobacteriaceae; genus Nonlabens; species Nonlabens tegetincola. The sequence goes on from NZ_CP011373.1 coordinate 26,025, forward strand.
TGCTCTAGTGCTAGAAAAAGTTCCCGCTGCTCTTGCAGAAAAAGTAGCAAGTCAATTAAGTATACCTGTAATTGGTATAGGTGCTGGTGCTGGAGTTGATGGTCAGGTATTAGTTTCTCATGATATGTTTGGAATGACACATGAATTTAATCCACGTTTTTTACGTAGGTATTTAAATCTTTATGAGGAAATGGGTGATGCGGTAAGTTCCTACGTTAAGGATGTTAAAGCAAAAGACTTTCCTAATGAGAATGAACAATACTAATTAAAATAACAAATAAAAAAGGTGCTTGTAAAAGCACCTTTTTTATTATAAAAACTTAATGTATTCTACATCGATACTATAATCACCTACAATACCATCGGATATATAGAAATTATATCTTAAAACTTTTTTCAAGTTTTCTTTATCAATTTCTCCAGGAATAATGTTGTGAAATAGGACACGCTTGAAATGATTGATGGGTAGCTTTATGGTTTTCCAAGTGTTCTTATGCATACGAATCATATATCCGTATTTTTCTTGTTGAACACCTGGATTGAACTCTATTTCAAAAGCAACGGGTCTACCATCGGTTCTCAATTTAATTTCTATGAATTTCACCTCACTCAAATCTTGTTCAAGTTTGTGAGATCTCAACATGCTCCACGAGGAATTATTGACGGATTTAATAGTACCACAAAATTCAACATAATGATCGTGTTGAATTATTTTTCCAGTGCTTTTACCACCTGTAAGCGAATCGGTAAGTGGAGTCCATTTAAATCTATATTCCATATTCCTTCCAAACTTTATTTCGGTAGGGATTAATGGTTCTAGGGTTTTCATGTATTAAAAATTTAAGGGGAAACAATTTTAATACAGAAAAAGGGGAATGAATATGTATTTACTTGGCTATTTCTCTAAAAACGTTTAACTGTCGTTAATCTCGTTGAAAAAAGCATAAATCTCCTAAATTTCCTTCTGATTCAAACTCAAAGTAACCTTTTCTACTCCTAGAATTAAGATATTGAAACTTTAATTCTTTCCCTTTTATTTTTCTAAAATCGATATCATTGATGATCCATTGAGGATATCCACCCAATTGAATTAAAGGTGTAGGAGTGATGATTTGGCTTTTTGCTGTTTTATATAATGTCCAAGGAAATTCAGGAGCAAGCTTTACTATTAATTTATGTAATTCTGGATATCTATGAATTACCTCTTCCCAAATCGGTAAGCTTTTTACGGTTACTTTCTGGTAGTATTCTTGTATAGGGAATTCGTCATAATCAACCGTGCTTAATTCACAATATGGACCGATTGAAGTCGCTTTATGATCATCAAAATAAAAAGCTTTAGACTCACCATCAATAGGGAATACTCCTCTTGATGGTATGATCAAGCCTTTAGGATCTTTTTTTTGGATTTTTAAAAATGCATTTTGGTCTATGTCTTTAACCTTATTATAACCTGTAGCCGTAATGACAATTTTATGCAGTTCTTCTTTTAATAAAGCTAAATCCTTTTCTGCAATTTTAGCTTTTTGCGCCATCTCCTTCATTAAAGACTCGCTCGTTTTTGATGATTTACCTATCATCGCTTGCAACCATTTGAACATAATAAGGAGAGATTGATGAGATTAATTTTTTTTCATTCTAGATGCCAAAGCACCAGCAAGTAAAGCTATAAATATAAATCCGAGTGACAACCATTCTGGAAAATGTATATGATGAACTAATAACATTTTGATACCTACAAAACCCAGTATGGCTACTAGACTATAATGAATGTATTGGAACTTGTTTAAGAGATTGGTTAGGAAAAAGTACATACTTCTCAATCCCATTATGGCAAGAATGTTACTTGTGAAAACCAAAAAAGGATCAGCCGTGATAGCTAGAATAGCCGGTATTGAATCTAGAGCAAAAAGAACATCGGTCAATTCGATGACCACCAAGGCCAAAAATAATGGGGTTGCAATTCTTTTACCCATTTTTCTGATAAAGAGCTGCTGCCCATTAATTTGATCGGTAACCGGTAAAAATTTGCGTACTAGTTTATAGATGGGACTTTGTGCAGGATCAAATTCTTCGTCATTGTTCTTGAGCATTTTAAAAGCCGTATACAGTAGAAATAACCCAAAAACATAAGTCATCCAGCTTACCTTGTTAATTAAGGCAACGCCAAACAAAATCATTAAGGCTCTAAAAACTAAAGCACCAACAATTCCCCAAAACAAAACTCGGTGCTGGTATTTGGGAGCAATATTAAAGGAGCCAAAAATAACCGCGATCACAAAAATGTTGTCTATGCTTAACGACAACTCAATAAGATATCCAGTAATATATTTAATAGATGCATCAATCGCTGTCATGTTTTCAGGATTGTCTACAAGTCCATTGTTGTATATCAGGTAAATGGCACCTGTAAAAGCTACAGCGATACTTACCCAAAGGGCAGTGTATTTACTAGCCTCTTTAGTTCCTATAACATGAGCTTTTCTATTAAAAACAAAAAGGTCAAGCATCAAAAAGATGCTGACCATTATTATAAATCCTGTCCAAATCATGATGTAAAAATACTTAAGGTATTCTCACTTGTGCAGTGTCTGGATCAAAAAACTTTATTGCGTCGCTCATTGATTTAGCTTGTAAAGCTTTTTTATCATTTACTAGAATAGGAAAGCGCAATAATTCTGGTTGATTGCGTAAAACATCAACACCGTCATTAAATTCAATACTATCACCACCTTGATATTTCTCATGACTAGTGTCGATTAAATCGATAATATCACATTCTAGTAATTCAATAAGTTCTGCATATATAGTTCCAGTAATATCAAATTTATTTATATCACGTTGATTAATTGATTTGCCACTACTCACTAGGTAAGCATACACTTCCTTGTGTAATTTTTTATTAGAATCGTAAAAAATACTTACTTCACGACTGGATTTTGCAAGAACTCCCATTTTTAATGCTTTACTATTGTCGCTTTTCTCTTCTCACATTGAGTTTTCAGTTGAGTAATAACTTTTGAAATTCCTTCTTCAAAATTATCGTGCGACTCCTCAGCAAAAAGTCTCGGTCCAGGAGCGCTTAATCTAATTTGGGATATCATACCCGTTTGATCACTCGATGTATTTTCTGTTTTGAAAAACACATCTGCACGTGTTACCCAGTCATAACGTTCAAAAATCGTTTGTAGCTTTTCTTTGGTATAGTTTTCTAGTCTTTCACTTCCAGAAACTCCGTCGTAATTAAACTGTATAGTCATAATTTTTATTTTAAAGATACAACAGTTGTTATAGAATTTCTTTGTTTTTAGTTTACCTTAATATCACTTTAGCACTCTTTATAAATTTTGTTAATTTACTGTCAATACCTTTATATATTTATAAGTTAAAGTATCAGCAACCTTAGTTATCTTGCACTCAATGAAAAAGATAGCTGTAACTCTTTTAGTATTATTTTATTTCGCTTTCGCGAAAGCGCAATTATCATTTTGCGATGGTGAAATTGGACCAACCATTTTTACCGAAACCTTTGGATCAGGAACTACCAATGGGCCTGCTTTACCAGCAAATGTAACTACCTACACATACGTTAATAGTGGTATTCAAGATGGAGAATATACCATCTCTAGTAATATGCAACAATTGGGTAGTTTTTGGGATGCTCCAGATCATACAGGAGATCCTAATGGAAAAATGCTTTTAGTAAATGCCGATTTTACCGCAGGTTTATTTTATCAGACTCCGATAACAGGCTTGTGTGAAAATACACCTTATGAATTTAGTGCCTGGGTGATCAATATATTGGATAATAACAATCCTTGTGGCGCTGGAGAAATTCCTATACAGGTAAGATTTGAAATTTGGGACATTACCGATTCCACCTTACTAGCAAGCGGTGCAATGCCACCTGAGTTTTCACAACCTGCACCTACATGGAAACAATACGGTCTTACTTTTACCACTGCAACCGGACAAAATGGATGTATTTTAAAACTAATAAATGAAGGTGCTGGTGGTTGCGGTAATGACCTAGCCATCGATGACATCGTTTTTAGAACTTGTGGTGATACCACACAAATAATTGATACGGCTAATAATACGGTTGTTACAAAATGTGAGGATGATCCTGCACAATCCATTACTTTATCGGCAAGTACGGTAAGTTCCATATTCACAACCCCAGAGTATCAATGGCAGCAAAGCGATGATGGTGTTATTTTTACTGATATTTTAGGACAGAATGGACCTACTTTTACTACACCTAATTTAAACGACACTATTTTTTATAGAGTCAAAGTAGCCGAAGATGCTGTTAATTTATCCAATTCACAATGCGTGAACTTTTCTGATGTTTTCGAATTTCGTGATGTTACAGTTCCGCTAGCAGTTCCAGTTCAAAATCCAGTGATTGCTTGTGATGGTATTTCTGAAGAAATGGAAGTAACCTTGCCTAATGGGACCACGGCTTTTTGGTACACCGTGCCTACAGGTGGAACCTCTATTCATGATGATTCCAATGATTATACCACAACCATCCCAGGAACTTATTACGTTGAAACCGTTGATATTCAAAGCGGTTGTGTTTCAAATTCTAGAGTTGCTATTGATTTCCTAGCCTTCAATAGTCCAAATGTTACGAGTCAAGATTACGAAATTTGTCCTGATGAAACGGTAGTGCTAGATCCTCAATTCTCACCAGCAAGTTACGTATGGAACACAGGAGAAGGTACACCAACTATTGAAGTTGATACTGAAGGAATTTATACCGTAGAAGTAATTAACAACGACGGTTGTTCTTCTACAGCGACATTTACTGTAACAATTACCGAAGCTCCTATAATTGATGAAATAATCGTTATTGGAAATGATTTACAAGTAACACTGTCGAATACTGACTTGTCAAATTTTCAATACAGTATTGACGGTTTAAGGTGGTCTGATTTGCCAAACTTTGATATTACTACCTTTACTCAAGTAACTGTTTTTGTTCGTGATAGACTAAATTGTACGGTAGTTCAACAAGAATACAACAGAATAATTATACCTCAGTTTTTTACTCCTAATCAAGATGGTTTTAATGACTATTTTAATTTTGAAGGGTTAAGAAACTTCCCAGATGCCAGACTCCAAATATTTGATAGACACGGTAAGTTGATCAAGGAGATAAATGATATTGCAGTTAGAGTAGGATGGGATGGTACATACAACGGGCAACCTTTACCAAGTAGTGATTACTGGTTCAAATTAGACTATGATAATAAATCCATCACGGGTCATTTTTCACTAATACGTTAATTATTAGAATATTAAGTGTTTTAAGAATTTAAATAGGTAACTTTAAAATAAAAATGCGTTTCTCTCTATTTATATGTTTACTATTTTTAATAGGATGTAGTTCTTCTAAAACTTATACGGTTGAAGATTTTAATCGTGTAAAAGGTATTGCGACTAATGACTTTAAACTTGATGTAACTGTAGCGTACCCTTTTAATACAAATGCTACTAATCAGGTATTAACCCAAGTCACTATGCAAAGAGGAGATTCTCCCAATCGTATAAACCTATCAGGTGAGTCTGTAACTTTTGAGTTAAGAAATGATTCCTTGTTTACTCAACTTCCTTTTTATGGAGAACAAAGGCTTTCTACACGTTATATGTCTAATCCTGGAATTGTAGTGGAAGCTCCCATAAGTGATAATGAAATCATTATTAATGAAGAAAGAAAGATGATAACTAGAAAATTTAATGCTTCTGGTAAGGATGAGAACCATGAGTTTGTTATTGAATTTTTAAAACATGGATTTTCAAAAATTTATGTTACTTCTACTAGTAGAACTTTCATGAATTATGACGCTCAATTGGTTGAAAAATAAAAAATACCGCTACCTTGAAATAAAGATAGCGGTACTTTATTAACCAACATTTCTAATTAATCTATTGTATATCTAAATCGTTCTACTTCGCCACGACTGTTTTTCATTTGAATCAATAGTGTCTCTCTAGGATTTACTTCCCTTAAAATTTCTTGTAAATCGTCAATATTCGTAATTTCATAATCATTCACCTTGGTGATGATATAATCTCTCATGTCATATCTTGATAATTCACCTGTTGTTCTTGTGATGCGTACACCTTTTTTAGTATCAAATATCTTTTGATCCTCTTTAAAAAGATTACGTACTTCCATTTCAATTTGAGGAATGAGAACCGTATTGTTTTTTGTTATTTCAATTTGAGCTTGTTTTTGAACTCCATTTCTTAGGTAATTCACATAAACAATATCACCTGGATTTTTACTTGAAATGTATCCGGTTAAATCGGCAAAGGTTTTCATTTTTAAACCATCTATACTTTTAATAATGTCACCATTTTTTAGATTCGCTTTTGCAGCACCAGAATTTTCAACCACTTTGGCAACATATATTCCTTCACTCTCATCAATTCCCATTTCATCAGCAATGTTACCATTAAGGTCTGTTCCTGATATTCCTAGCATCCCTTTCTGTACAAATCCAAATTCCATAAGATCCTCGATAATCTTACGAGCGTTATTTGATGGAACTGCAAAAGAGTATCCTACATAGGAACCAGTTCTACTAGCAATTGCGGTATTGATACCAATTAATTCCCCATTTTGATTGACTAATGCGCCACCTGAGTTTCCTGGGTTAACAGCAGCATCAGTTTGAATAAAAGACTGCATTTTTCTATCGCGTTCATCTAGATCACGTCCTTTTGCACTTATAATCCCAGCGGTAACAGTACTTGTAAGATTAAAAGGGTTTCCTACAGCTAGTACCCATTCACCAATTTTAGCTTGATTACTATCACCAAAAACTACATAAGGTAATTCTTCATCAGCTTCTATTTTTAATAGGGCAATATCACTATTAGGTTCAGTTCCCACGAGTTCTGCCTTGTAGGTTTTGTTATTATTTAAAGTCACTTCTAGACTTTGTGCATTTTCAATAACGTGATTATTAGTTACGATATACCCATCACCGGTTATAATAACACCGCTACCAGTTCCTACTGCCTGGCGATAAGGTGTTCTACCATACATAAGATCGGCGATAGACATACCACCACGAGCTATAGTAGTATTTTTTACGTGGACCACAGCATGCACTGTTTTTTCTGCTGCTTCGGTAAAATCGATACCTTCTATAGAATTAGTGTAATTAACATTCTTTACAGGAAGTACTGGTGTTTGTACTTCATTAGCAACTTGTTGTGATTGTTGTGACGTAATTTGTGACTCTGGTTCAAACGCTATTTTATAAGTACCTAAAACAACAGCGCCACCTAAAACAGCCATACCGAAATTTTTGATTAAACTTTTCATTTCTTTCTTTTTTTAGCTTCTTATTGAACTTAAAATTATATAATTCATTGTTTTTATACCGTCAAATTAACCTTAATTAACAATGGATTGATATCATATTAAACAATGCATTTACATCCTTAATTTTAGTATAATTGATAGTATTTTTGCATCATGGATTCACTCACCTTTTATAAGTATCAAGGCACTGGAAACGACTTTGTCATAGTAGATAATCGCGATTTATCTTTTACCAAAAAAGATGCCAAAACAATTGCACGTATCTGTGACAGAAGATTTGGAATAGGTGGTGACGGTTTTATCTTATTAGAGAATCATGCTCATTTAGATTTTAACATGGTTTACTTCAATTCAGATGGTAATGAAAGTACCATGTGTGGTAATGGTGGTCGTTGTATAGTAAGTTTTGCTCACTTTTTAGGAATCTTTGAAAAGCAAACCACCTTTAATGCTATTGACGGTAAGCACGATGCAGTCGTTAATGACGACGGAACCATAAGCCTTCAAATGATTGATGTCAATAAGGTAGACGATAATAGAGATTATTGCTTTACAAATACAGGATCGCCACACCATGTGCAATTAGTGGCAGACCTTGATAATTATCCTGTTGTTGAAGAAGGAAGAAAGCTGCGACATGAAGTTTATGGTGATGATGGCGCCAATATTAATTTTGTTCAACCCATCTCTCACGGTACTTATAAAGTGCGTACTTATGAACGCGGTGTAGAGGATGAAACCTATAGCTGTGGTACAGGAGTAACTGCGGTTGCTCTAGCCATGCATGCTACAAGTCATACGACAAATACAAACGTTTCACTAGTAACTCCAGGTGGCGAGTTATCTGTGCGTTTTGTAAATCAGGATAATGGCTATACTGATATTTGGCTTTCGGGTCCAGCCCAGCAAGTGTTTAAAGGAAACATTCATATATGATGTTGAGGAATGAAACTTGTTACCTGCGCGCTGTTGATCTAGCAGATATGGAATACATCTATCAGCTAGAGAATGATCCTGAATTATGGGAAGTAGGGAATTTGCTAGCTCCTTACTCTAGATTTACGATACGAGAGTATTTAGAAAATGCTCACCGAGATATTTATGAAGTTAAGCAGCTGCGACTAGCCATTTGTACCCATAGCGATCAAATTGCTGGTTTGGTAGACCTCTATGATTTTGATCCATTTCATAATCGTGCCGGAATTGGAATTGTTATCGATACACCTCATCGTAAAAAAGGTCTCGCGCGTGCTGGTTTACAACTCATGATTGAATATGCTTTTAAACATCTTAGATTACACCAGCTACATGCTAGTATATCTACGGATAATGTAGCTAGTAGAATGTTGTTTGAGAGATTACGCTTTCGCGAAAGCGGAATAAAAAAAGACTGGATCGCTACTCCAGATGGTTATAAAGACGAACTGATTTATCAATTGATTAATGAATAAATACCGCAAAATTATTTTAGGAGTAGTCCTTGTAGGACTGTTATTTATGGCAGGATTTGCCTATAAAGTTTATACCACTTTCTTATCACCCAATACCAATTTTGAATCTGAAACCTATGAGGTATTCATACCAAGTGATGCAGATTATAACAAGGCATTCCTAATTTTTGCCGATGCTGTAGAAGATCGAGATGCGTTGCATCAAACGGCTGTTCGCAAAAAATATCATGAAAATGTAAAGGCAGGTCGGTTTCTAATTAAAAAAGGAAGTTCTAACAACGATATCATTAATACGCTGCGCAGTGGTAATACTCCTGTAAAAGTTAGATTTAATAATCAGGAACGAATTGAGGATCTAGCAGGAAGGCTTGCGGCTCAAGTAGAACCAGATAGTTTAAGTTTATTAAAAGCATTTACCGATTCTACTTTTCTTAATAAGGCAGGAGTAAGTAGGGAAGAGGCTTTGACCTTATTTTTACCTAATACGTATGATAGTTATTGGAATACCACAGCAACTTCTTTAAGAGATAAATTATACAGCTATCACCAGCAATACTGGAACGAGAATAGAAGAAGTCTTGCTAGCAAGCAGCGCCTTTCTCCTTCACAAGTCTATATTTTAGCAAGTATTGTTCACAAGGAAACAGCAATGAAGGATGAGCGTGCAAGAGTAGCTGGTGTGTATTTGAATCGTCTAAAAAAGAATATAAAACTAGATGCAGATCCTACCGTAATTTATGCAAAAAAGAAAAAGGACGGTGATTTCAATCAAGTAATTAAACAGGTTCTTTACAAGCATTTAGAAATAGATAGTGAATACAACACTTATAAAAATGCTGGATTGCCACCTGGTCCTATTGTAACACCCGATATTGACGCTATTAATGCTGTTCTACAACCAGAAAATCACGATTACTTTTACTTCGTTGCCGACGTTCAAAATTTTGGTTATCACAAATTTGCCAAAACACTTACACAACACAATATTAATGCTGCTGCCTATCGCAGGTGGATTAAAAGGAATAATAAATAATAAGAAAATATAGGATAACTACTTAATCAAGGAACTACATCGCCTATTTATTTAAGCAATTTGTTTTTCAAAAGCAATATAGTGCGTTGTCTGGTCATGGTATAAAGGAATGATGTTCACTTTACATTTGTAAGTGGTACCATCTTTTCTATGATTTACAATCACCTCACTAAAAGGTTTATGTTGTTTAATTTTAAAACGTATACGGTTTTTAGTAGCTTCTTTAGTTTGGTTTCCTTGTAGGAATCGTGGTGTTTTGTTTATTGCAAATTGAGTAGAATATCCTGTCATTTCGGAAAATCCATCATTTACCCAAATTATCTTTTGATCTTTATCAGTTACGATAATCGCTTCATAATCCATTGACTCAAATAGATTTTCAATGTTGTTATTCCATTGATACTCCTTAGCTAAATTTTTTATGGAGAAGAGATCCTGTTTTCTTTTAAGAGCAGAAGTGTAACGGTGATTACCATCCATGAAGATATCCCAAGACAGGAGTGGCATCATCTTAGGTTCAGCTGTTTCTAATTCTTTTTGAATGGATTGGTATTCTTTGTCATTTAAACTGGATAAGTAAATGTCAAGGCACATTAAATCTGTTAGGCTGTTGCTCATTGTTGCTGTTTTTTGGTGACTAGTTCAACAACATTATCGATTATTTCAATTTTTATGAAATTATCGATATTAAAATTCTGTTTAAGCCAGGTATTTTTCCTCAAACCAAAATGTTCCAAAAGGAACAACTGACATTACCAAGGCTATTAAAGTAGTTTTAAACTTCCATTTAAGCTGTGCTCCAACTAATATGGCAACTACTACATAAGCCAAGAATAAAAAACCATGTGCCATACCAGCAATTTTGTTGGGGAAACCAAAGTCAGCTAGGTATTTCAATGGCATAGTAACAAATAAAATAAGAAGGAAGGAATAGCCTTCAACAATAGCAAGATATTTAAAGAATTTAAGCATCTTTTTTCAGTCTTTTATCAGTGAGTGACAAAGGTAATTCAGAATCCTTTCCGTACAGTTTAATTTCTTGAATATCTGCCGGTAAATAATAGCCTTCTTCCATTAGTGCGCGTTTTACTCGTCCTATCACTCGACCGCGCGTGCTATTTGCTTTCCAACCAAAATCTAATGTATCTACCCAAAAGAAAACTTTTAAATTAACGGTACTCGTTGCAAGCTCATCTTCTATAACATAATTCACATGGTTCTCATCACTTATTACTTTTTCATCCTTTTCTAGAGCTCGCATAATGGTCGATTTAGCTAGTTCTATATCCTCGTCATAATCAATTCCTACTACAAAATCCCATCGATAGAATCCGTCTTCAGTATAATTGGTAACCGGTTGAGTTATCACATCTGAATTTGGGATATAAACATCCTTACCATCAAATGATTTTAGTTTTGTGTATCTAAACATTAATGCTTTTACTCTTCCAAAATTATCACCTATCTCCACGGTATCATTAACATTGAAAGGACGATTAAAACTTAAAATTACTCCTGCAATAAAGTTTTGTCCTATATCTTTGAAAGCAAATCCTAGTACCACAGCACTTGCACCAGCAGTGGCCAGTATACCAGCGCTTATATCTCCCAATCCAGCAGCGCGTAGAGCAACCATGATAAAAACGATGATAATAGTAAAACGTATCGCACGTCCTAAGAACCTGCTCATCAAGGGATCTTTGGTGCGCAATTTTACACTACTGGTTGTTAATCGCCCAATTAATGTGGCGATTAAAGTACCCAGTATGATAATAGCGAGACCTAAACCTAATCTAGGTAAAAAGGCGATGAAATTGTCGTACATCTGTACGGTGGTATCCCAGATTTTTTCATCTACGGGTACTTCATTTAGTTCTTGAAAATTCAACATACTTAAAATTACATAGAGCTGCTTATTAATTTGTTAAGCTTTAACTAAATAAGCTTTTATTAAGTGATCGACCTTATTTTTGTGGCATGGAGAATAAAAAGATAGTCATTATTGGTGCTGGAGTAAGTGGACTTGTAGCTGCTCAAACTCTTAAAAATCAAGGATACGAACCTATCATATTTGATAAAAACACTCATCCAGGTGGACGCGTACACACTATTGTTGAGAACAACGTAATAATGGATTTGGGTTTTCAAGTAATGTTAGATGAATATCCAGCAATAAAAGAGTATTTAGACACGTCATCTTTAGACTTAATCAAATTTGCTCCTGGAGCTGTAATCTTTAAAGACGGCCGTACCTACAAATTAGGTGATGCCTCTAGAGATCTTAAATTTTTATTACCTACGATATTTGCTGGTATAGGTACCCTAGGAGATAAATGGAAGGTTTTTACGCTTTCGCGAAAGCTAAAACAAAAATCACTATCTGACATATTTTCTACACCTGAGATAACGACCGAGCAATACTTGAAAGATTACGGTTTTTCAGATAAAATAATCGAAAATTTTTTCAGGCCTTTTTATGCAGGAATATTTCTTGAGGATAAATTGGTAACGAGCAGCCGAATGTTTGAGTTTGTATTCAAAATGTTTGCAACAGGAAACGCAACTGTTCCTGCAAATGGAATTAAGGCTATTCCTGAACAACTCGCAAATGACATTGATATTAATTACAATAAAGAATTACTCGAGGTAGTCGGGAATCAATTAACATTTAAGGATGGTAGTCAAGTTCAAAGCGATTATACTATAGTTGCTACTCCAGCAAGTGATGTTGTACCTAACTTACGTAACCAACAACAAGACTGGAAACAAACTACAGTATTTTATTTTAAGACCGACCATGAAGGATTCAAACAGCCTATCATTGGATTGCTCACTGGTAATGGATATGCTAATAATTTCCATTTTTTACATGATGTATTCCCAAATCATCAAAAAGTAATAAGTATTACGGTGGTAAAGAATTACACACAAACCGAAGAAGAGCTATCAAGTTTGCTTGCTCAAGAATTGAAGCAGGAAACTGGAATAGAGCTAGGTGACATGATCAAATATTTCAAGATTAAGAAGGCGTTGCCCGTGCTTAATAACCTTAATTATGCGTTACCAAGTACTGAAACGCAACTTACGCAGCATGTATTTCTTGCTGGTGATCATTTGAGTAATTCCTCTTTAAATGCGGCGATGCTTAACGGTGCCGCTGCAGCACAAGCTGTGATCGATAAAGCTGAAAATAGGGTAGTAGTAGGTTAATTTCCTACTATTTCTTGTGTATTTATATGAAGAGGAATTTTATATTCCTCTTCGTTTCATTTCTTCTTTAATTAATAGCAATTCACGACCCATTTGTCCTGCAACAGAAGTGTTTTCTTGAGCTCTTCGAATCAAATAAGGCATCACGTCTTTAATTGGACCAAAGGGTAATATTTTAAAGGTGTTGTGACCTTTATGTGCAAGATTATAGGTTAGATTATCGCTCATTCCATAAAGTTGACCGAACCAAACGTCGTTATGGTTAGCAGGTATTCCTTTTTCTTTAAGAATATCCATAGCTAGCAGTGTACTGTGTTCATTATGAGTTCCTATACATAATTTGATGCGGTCTAGTCGATCAAGAATAAACTGCATAACGTCATTGAACATCGCATCGGTTGCTTTTTTATTGATACAAATAGGAGATTGATAACCCATTTCGGCAGCACGTTCTCTTTCTTTCTCCATATAAGCACCACGTACGATTTTGGCTCCTACAATAAAATTATTTTGGGTCGCATCTTCATGTAGGTTTTTAATATACTCTAACCTATCATGACGATAGCATTGTACCGTATTATAAATTATGGCTTTGTCTTTATTATAACGCAACATCATATCACGTATCAAATCATCGGCTGCGTCTTGCATCCAACTTTCCTCACCGTCGTAGAGCAATGCCACATCGTACTGAGCAGCGGTTTTTGAAATTAAGTCAACACGCTGCTGTATGCGTTCCCATTCTGCTTGTTCTTGACTAGTAAGAGGTTGTTTTTCCGTAACCTTCTGCCAGATATAAAAGCGGCCAATACCCGTAGGTTTTACTACTTCAAAGGAAAGCGCTTCACTGGTAGAAGCTTTTTTAATAAGTTGGATTTTTTTGTCCACAACCTTATCAAATTCTGCTTCCTCTTCTTTACCTTCAACGCTATAATCCAGTATGGAGCTCACACCTTTACTGTACATTTTTTCTACAAGTGGCATACATTCATCCTCGGTAGTACCTCCGCAGAATTGTTCAAAAATGGTGCTCTTAATAAGCCCTTTTATGGGTAGGTTTAGATTAAGAGCTAGTACAGTAGCTTTGGAACCAAAGTTTACTAACCATGGTTTATCCATCATTTTAAAGATGAAATGAGATTTTTTTAAATCTGTATTACTCTTTAATGCAAATGCACGTTCTGTATTATTAAAAGGATTGTCTGCCATAATGCAAATATAATTGCGAAAACGATTTAGGAAACTGATAATTTTGTCGTAAAAATCGACTTTTTCACACAGTCGGACTTACTTTTGGCAATGTTAAGAAAATTACCGGTTTTGAACGATTTTTTAGCGGTAAGCTTTCGCGACCGATGCCTATAAATAGGCGAGGGAAGCACAGTTTTAATCAAAGTAAAAATATTTGACTCTATATATGGAATCAATTGAAAATCACCTATTCAACATCTATTTTCAAGAAGAAAGCTACACTAAGCTTAATGAGTACCTACAAACTAAGCAACCTAGCTCTATTTTCATTATGGTCGATGAAAACACCATGGATCATTGTTACCCAGTTTTTATGCCAGAATTGAAAACTGAAAGTAGAATTGAAGTAATCGCAATTGATCCTGGAGAAGAACATAAGTCAATTGAAACTTGTAGTGGTGTGTGGAGTGCGATGGTCGAATTAGGAATAGACCGTAACAGTCTTGTAATCAATCTAGGTGGTGGCGTAATTACAGACCTAGGTGGATTTGTAGCTAGCACCATTAAAAGAGGTGTAGATTTTATACACGTTCCTACCAGTTTATTAGGTATGGTCGATGCAGCAATAGGCGGCAAAAACGGTGTAGACTTAGGACCACTTAAAAATCAAATAGGAGTTATTGTTCCACCTATAATGACTTTAATTGACACAAGATTTTTACGTACTCTAGATGAGCAGCAATTAGTCAATGGAAGCATCGAAATGTTTAAACACGGTTTAATAGCTGATAAGGCATATTGGAACGACATGATTAATGCCGGTAAAAACTATTATAATGACATATTTGATCATTTAATTTTTCAAAGCGCCGTAATTAAAAACGACGTTGTAGTTAACGACCCTACTGAAAAAGGGGCTCGTAAAGCTCTTAACTATGGGCATACAGCAGGTCATGCTATCGAATCTTTTTGTCTAACTCAACCAGATCAACCTGATGTTTTGCACGGCGAGGCTGTGGCTGCAGGAATACTTGTAGAGTCCTTTTTAAGTACTAGATATACTGGTTTATCTCAATTAGAATACGATTCTATTAAAAACTGGTACAAAGGACTTGGCTTTACTTTTTCATTTACTGACCGTGATATACAAGATATGATTCAATTGATGGCTCATGATAAAAAGAATGTCAATGGAGAAATACGATTTGTTCTTTTGTCTAGCATAGGCGATTTTGTCACTGATCAAAAGGTGGAAAATGAGGATATTGTTTTAGCTTTCCATGAATTGGCTACAGTTTAAACGTTATTCACTTCCTGAAAAGCTCTTTTTTAAGTTAAAAATGTCTAGAAGAAGTTGAGGTGTAATTAGTTTTTTCTAATTTTAGAACACCTCAAAATTCTAGTCTTATGAAAAATGTTATTGTAGACTACAAAAAGCTCACTCCAGAAATGGTTGCGTTACTCGTAGAAAAGTATCCTGCTGGTTACGGCGATGAAGACATCATAACCTTCAAAAACCATAAAAATGAAACCATTGAAGCGGTTGAAGTATTAACTGAGGATACAAAATACTTGGTTAAAATCTCCAAACGCCTCAGTGCTCAAATGGATGCTTTTGACCTTGACGATTACGATGAAAAAAGTATGGATGACCCAGATGCTCTACCTGAAATGGATGCGCAAGGAAAAAAGGTTTGATCGTTACTTAAACAAATCCATACCTGGAATGTTAGGCATTCCATCTTTTGCAGCTGCAGCTACTTCTTGGTCATAAATACCTTCAGCTTTGCTTAATGCCTTATTAAGAGTTAAAATTAAATAGTCTTCTAACTGTTCTTGGTCCTCTAGCAATTCTGGATTGATAGAGATGTTTTTAATTTTTCTACTAGCTGTAACCGTAACATTTAATAGATTGTCGCTGGACTTCTCATCTATTAATATGGTGTCCATACGTTGTTTAGTAGCTTCTACTTTTTCTTGGGCTTCTTTGATTTTTCCCATCATTCCCATCATATCTCCAAACATAGATCTAAATTTTATTTGCAAAAATAGACATTTATAACCTTACAGTCATGATTTGAAATGCTTATTGAATAGTGAGTTAACGATGACAATTGCTTGGTAATATCTGTGTATCTTGCGCCGGTTAAAAAAAGAGCATACATGAAGTTACCTGTGGCAAAAAAAATACCGCACGTTCACGAAAAACACGGACATCAAAGAATCGACCACTACAACTGGATGAGAGAAAGAGACGCACCAGAGGTTCTTTCATATCTGGAACAAGAGAATGATTATTACGATGCCATGACAGCTCATACCGATGATCTTAAAGAATCTCTTTTTCAAGAAATAAAAGGTAGACTTAAAGAGGATGATGAATCGGTTCCTTATCTATTTAACGGATATTGGTATTATACCAAAATGGAAGTAGGTGAGAGCTACCCATATTATTACAGGCGTAATGACGCCACTCAAAAAGAAGAGCTATTATTTAATGTAAATGAAATGGCTCAAGGTTACGACTTTTACAAGTTTACCGGGATGAATATCTCGCCTGATAATAAATTAGCCGCTTTTGGAATTGATACAAAGGGTAGAAGAGAGTATACTCTTATGGTAAAAAACCTTGAAACAGGTGAGATACTGGATGTAGCTGTTCCTCTAACCACTGGTGGTTCCACTTGGGCAGCAGACAACAATACTCTCTTTTTTACAAGAAAAGATCCAGAAACTCTAAGAGCAAATCGCATTTTTAAATATAAATTGACCAACCCTGATAATGATGGTGAATTGGTTTTTGAAGAAGAAGATGAGATTTACAACTGCTTTGTGTATAAAACGCTATCGCAGGAGTTTATAATGATTAAATCCTCTTCTACATTATCTGATGAGGTCCGTTTTATAAAATCTAATCAACCAGACGCTGATTTTCAATTATTTCAAGAAAGAGAAAAGGAATTAGAATACAGTGTAGCACATTACAAGGATCATTTTTTCATCATGACTAATAAAGATGGAGCTACCAATTTTAAAATAATGCAAACGCCCTTGCACCTTACCGAAAAGGAAAATTGGGAAGACTTAATAGCACATGATAACGATGTTCTTCTAGAGGATTTTAATCTATTTGAAAAGTTCCTTGTAGTTTCAGATCGATTTAATGGACTTAATAGGATTAGGATTAAGGCATGGGATGGCACGTCCGATTACTTTCTGCCTTTCGATAATGAAACGTATACGGCATATACTGGTGCCAATCTACAGTTTGATACAACAAAATTACGCTATGTCTACAACTCATTAACAACTCCAGCAAGCGTTATAGAGTTTGATATGGAAACCAGAGAGAAAAAGGTACTTAAAACACAACCTGTAGAGGACGCAGATTTTGATCCTAGTAATTACACGTCACAGCGAGTTTGGGCTACTGCACCTGACGGCACCAAAGTACCAATAAGCTTGGTTTACAAGACTAGTATGAAAAAGGAAACCGGTAATCCTTTACTTCTATATGGTTATGGTAGTTATGGAGCAACTATAGATCCTTACTTTTCAATAGCTAGACTCAGCTTACTTAATAGAGGCTTTATATACGCTATCGCCCACATACGCGGTGGTGAGTATTTGGGAAGAACTTGGTATGAAGACGGTAAAATGTTTAAAAAGCGCAACACGTTTACAGATTTTATTGCATGTAGTGAACATCTCATTAAAGAAGGCTATACTTCCAATGAACAATTGTATGCTAGCGGTGGTAGTGCTGGTGGACTACTTATGGGAGCGGTTATAAACATGGCACCACAACTATACAACGGTATATTAAGTGCTGTACCATTTGTCGATGTCGTTAGTACCATGCTTGATGACACTATTCCATTAACAACAGGTGAATATGACGAATGGGGTAATCCCAACCATAAAGACAGTTATGAATACATGCTCAGTTACAGTCCTTACGATCAAATAAAGGAGCAGGATTATCCTAATATTCTCGTTACAACGGGTTATCACGACTCACAAGTTCAATACTGGGAACCAGCAAAATGGGTAGCCCGCTTACGCGAAAGCAAAACAAACGACAAACTTCTCTTGTTCAAAACCGACATGAAAAGCGGTCACAGCGGTGCATCTGGTAGGTATGATGCACTCAAAGAAGTAGCGCTTGAGTATGCTTTTCTTCTTGATTTAGAAGGAATTACAGACTGATAATTTTTGTGTAACTTTGCCACGTTTGTGCCAAAAAATGGACACACAGTAAACCCTATATATGAACCAAGATATACAAGCCTACGATAATGTGTTGCAACTCATAGGAGAAACACCACTTATTAAGCTTTCAGAAAAAGTAGCCCCATATTCAGGTAATTTTTATGCAAAAGTAGAGGCTTTCAATCCAGGACACTCTTCAAAAGATAGAATTGCTTTACATATCATAGAAGAAGCAGAGCGAAAAGGAATCTTAAAACCAGGCGATACAATTATAGAAACTACAAGTGGTAACACGGGTTTCAGTATTGCTATGGTAAGTCGTATAAAAGGGTATGATTGTATTCTGGCTGTAAGTTCAAAATCAAGTGCCGATAAGATTGACATGCTTAAATCTATGGGTGCCAAAGTTTATGTATGTCCAGCACATGTAAGTGCCGATGATGAACGCAGTTATTATCAAGTAGCAAAGCGTTTACACGAGGAAATTAAAGACAGCATCTATATTAATCAATACTTCAATGAACTTAATATAGACGCTCACTACAACAGCACAGGTCCTGAAATTTGGAAACAAACAGCAGGTAAAATCACACACCTTGTAGCTTGTAGTGGTACAGGAGGAACTATATCAGGAACAGCTCGATTTTTAAAAGAACAAAATCCAGATGTTCAAATTTTGGGAGTTGATGCTTATGGTAGTGTTCTTAAAAAGTACCACGAGACTCAAGAGTTTGATAAAAACGAGATTTACCCATACCGAATAGAAGGACTCGGTAAAAACTTAATTCCTACAGCAACAGATTTTGAAGCTATAGACAGCTTTACCAAAGTAAAAGATGAAGACGCTGCTCACATGGCTCGTTTTATATCGCAGCATGAAGGATTATTTGTAGGTTATACTAGTGGTGCAGCCATGCAAGCTACAAAGCAATTAGCTGCTCAAGGAGTTTTTGATAAGGATGCAGTTGTAGTAGTTATTTTTCCAGATCATGGATCTCGTTATATGAGTAAAATATACAATGATAAGTGGATGGAAGAGCAAGGTTTCTTTGATTCGGTATCAACAGCTACTCAGCAACACATTGAGTACGTTAAATAAGTAGTTAACTTACCTTAAATTACTTGTATTTTCTTAGAGTATCAAATATGATTTTTGATACCTAGATTTTTATTCTTAAAAGTTACTGGATATCCGACTGTTATTAACAATTATTGATAATTTAACGTCGCTGCACGTGCGCAATATCCGTTAAGTTTTGCAGTATATCGTATATTTGCCGATTAGAAATCGGTTTTATGAAGGATTTATTTGAGAAAATTTACAAGGATAAAGGACCACTAGGAAAATGGGCAAGTGTAGCCGAAGGTTACTTTGTGTTTCCTAAATTAGAAGGACCTATTGCAAATCGCATGCAGTTTAATGGTAGAGAAGTTATTACATGGAGTGTAAACGACTACCTAGGTCTTGCCAATCATCCTGATGTAAGAAAAGTAGATGCAGAAGCTGCCGCAGAATATGGTAGTGCCTATCCTATGGGTGCTCGTATGATGAGTGGTCATACTGATTTACACGAACAACTTCAAAACGAGCTAGCAGAATTTGTTAATAAAGAAGCTGCATATTTATTGAACTTTGGGTATCAAGGTATGGTTTCTACAGTTGATGCGCTTGTTTCTAAAGATGACGTAATCGTTTATGATGTAGATGCTCATGCTTGTATTATCGATGGTGTGAGATTGCACCACGGTAAACGTTTTACTTATAAGCACAATGACATTGAATCTATTGAAAAGAATTTACAAAGAGCTACCAAAATCGCTGAACAAACTGGCGGTGGTATACTCGTTATTTCAGAAGGTGTTTTTGGGATGCGTGGTGAGCAAGGTAAATTGAAGGAAATTGTTGCACTTAAAGAAAAATACAATTTCAGACTCTTTGTAGATGATGCTCATGGATTTGGAACTCTTGGTGCCACAGGTGCTGGTGCTGGTGAAGAACAAGGAGTACAAGATCAAATCGATGTTTACTTTGCGACCTTTGCAAAATCAATGGCTAGTACTGGTGCTTTTATAGCGGCAGATCAAGAAATCATTGATTACTTAAAATACAACTTAAGATCGCAAATGTTTGCAAAATCTCTGCAAATGCAATTAGTTAAAGGAGCATTGAAGCGATTAGACATGCTGCGTTCTATGCCTGAACTTAAAAACAAGCTTTGGGAAAATGTAAATGCTTTGCAAGGTGGTCTTAAAGAAAGAGGTTTTGATATAGGAACTACACAATCTTGTGTAACACCAGTATACCTTAAAGGAAGTATACCAGAAGCAATGGCTCTAGTTAAAGATCTCAGAGAAAACTTTGGTATTTTCTGTTCAATCGTAGTTTATCCAGTTATTCCTAAAGGATTAATCCTATTAAGATTGATTCCTACAGCTTCACATACTATGGATGATATCAATGAGACATTAGACGCATTCTCTGCTATTCGTGACCGTTTAGAAGGTGGTGTTTATAAAAGATTAAGCGCAAGCGTTGCAAAAGCAATGGCTTAATTCTTACTTTTATATATAAAAAACCCGATGTGACAACATCGGGTTTTTTGTTTTACTCGCCTATCACGCAACCTTTTTGATTATTTTACATCTCAAGTAAAACCGACTATATGAAAAATCTTTTCCTTTGTAGTTTTTTAATGGTAATTGTTGCGTGTACACCTCGTTTAGAAAACGATACGCGATTATATTTAGAAGCTACTATTATGGAACCTGATGGTTCCAGAGCAACCGATGTAGAAGTGGTACTGTCTAATTATCGTATCATAAACAGGTTGTTTTCTAGAGACAACGCAAAGTTTTCTGAGCCAGATCGTGATTTCATTTTAGGAAGAGCTTTTACAGACGATGAGGGAAAAATTGAAATGACAGCCTTGTCAGCAACTAATTCTCTTTTTTATCTAACCGTTTATAGAGATGACCAACCTTTACAAGATTATCGCATTAATAAAAAATCATTTACAAATTTAGAATTACTTATTCCTGAAGTTCCTATTAAGGAAGAACTCGATGTGATTTTAGTTTTTCAAAGTTCTACAGGAGTGAATAACGATCTTGACATACAAATTGTAGCGGAATCGATGGACTGTCCGTTACTTTATGAAAATGGAACTTTTCAATTACCCAGTTCTATAGAGAACTTTGAGTGTAATCCTCAATTTATTGGAGTTCCAGCTTCTGAGAATCCGCAACAAGCTCCTGTAACCACACTAGCCCCATCACAAATGGAAGTAAGCATTTTTAATGGTACGAGTACCACAACAAGCACTATTCAAATTGATGCAAATACACAAACCTATGTTATCAATTACTAGAAGTTTTTTTATCGCTTGTTTGTTAGTTCTAGGAATTTTTAGTGAATGCACAGCTCAGGAACAAGATAATGATCCTATATTAAATGATTCCACAAGCGAGGATTCAGGTCGCAGAATATTTGCTTTTGACTGGTACTTACAACAGCCCATTCCTACAGGTGATTCCTTTGTTGGGTCCAATTTTACAGGTAGGCTAGGATTTGGAACAGGATTACAGTTATATCCGTATAAAAACGTGTATCTAGGCGGAGCCTTGAACTTTGATTACTTCAAAAACGATAACTCTTTAGATACAGGAACTTATGACAGGTCGCATCGTTTTAATGCCTATTTTTTTGCCGGTTATGAGTTTGTTCTTCACAACAAGTTTAGAGTTGGAGTAGATGTAGGTTATGGTTACACTCAATTTAGAAATCGACAATCTCCCGAACAAGGTAATGGAGTTTTTAGAGACTCAGGCTCCTTACTCAAATTTCGTTCGGCGCTAGAGTATCGTTTTGCAGACTCGTTTTCCATGGTACTTTCACCTAGTTTTGAGCAAGGTTTTTATGATATAAAAGCTTCACCTAATCTCATTGAAAATTTTGAAACTGCTAGCTTTTTCACTTTATCGTTAGGAGTGAGGTATCATGTTGACAATTTATCCAATGCTCAAAGAAGTCGCCAAATTATAACCGAGGATCAGGAGCTCAAAGATTTATTAAGTCGGGACCATGATGACTTATCTATTAGTGAAAAACGTCGTAAATATTTTTTACTAAAAAAACAGAAACGAATTAATAGAAGAAATGCTAGACGATCCAATTTGCCCTAATTGTATAAGAGCTCTTAAATTAGGTTTATAGCAGTTATGCGATAGGTAAGTGTTGATCACGCTTTCGCGAAAGCGTAATCAGAAAAACATTCAATTATTATACAGTGCATCAAGAGAGCGTTTTAACAAGCCAAAACGATCTGAAAACCTAGTCATCATTCCACAACTGTCAGTCTCAAAAAAAGGTGCCGAAAATTAGCTTTTATGTTGATATGCAATGAAACTCCATAACAAGCATATTCAATATTGAAATCAGGACGATATTGTGAACGGAATTTCAAAATTTCCATCCAATAAAAAAGCGCTAGAATGAGTTGCTTTTTTTATCTCTAGTCTTTGTTACGATATAATTTATTTTAATTCACTCGACAATTTATTTATTGATTCAATTACTTTTTTTAGCTTCAAAGGAGCTTTAGCGTAAGAGTAATTTTTTATTTCATAATCTTCAACAATATTGGTGATAACCAAAGATGTAATTCTTGAGCACAATAATATCACAGTCGAAAATGAACTTTCGTACTGAGAATTATCATTTACCGCAGAATATAATTGACGAATACTTATATACTCTGAGTGAATATGATTTGAATACAAAGAATGAATTCTTGATAAGTTACCAATTTTTATCAATGGATATATATCGTCCAATTTAATTAATCTTGCATATGATGGATTTATAAATCTTTTTCTTTTAGCAACTGGTACTTTTTTGAATTCATCTAACTTTCTGATTTTCCTTAATTCTTCAGCTAATTCATTCCTCATTTTTTTAATCGGTTCAAAATCCTTTGAGTGCTTTTTAGTTAGCTCAATTTGTTTCCTCAATCCTTGTATTTTAAATACATATGCTCTTATTTCTTTAGAATATTCAGAGTCAACAAAAAACATATAGGATAAATTAATGAATGTTTCTATTTGAAGTCGTGCGATAGAATAAACAGCTGTCAGGTCATTTATTTTTATTTGCTTATCACGAATTTCAATTAATTTCCCACTTGTAAGAGTTAAAAGCGTTTCGTTATGAAAGGTTATTTGGAATAGCAATTTTTCAAAAAGTCCTGCATCTTCAAACTGTATTCCAATCTTATATAAATCTTGAGTACACTCAATAAGAAGGTAATTTAATTCAGTTAAAATCGCTTTTTGATTAGACAAAGAAGAGTCATTAACTAATAGTAAGGCTTGTATACTTGTTCTTTGTTGTTCGTTCATAATAGTTTACCACCGTACACGACCAGATTATGGCTAGTTCACTCAGTTCTATTGTGTACGGTAGTCGTTGGTTTGGTTAGTGTTTGGTTTTCTCAAATATACTTAAACGAATAAAAATTTAGTAAGAGTGAGGATTGAGAAAATGAGCCTTTTTTATACTGAAACTAGGATTATGTTATGATCCAAATTAGGCTAGAAATTAATCGAAAAAACGTTTTGTTTTTTAGCTTAGTTCATTGTTAGCTTTAGTAATTTGTTCGAATATAGGATTGTTTCCGAAAGAAAGATTGATAAAATCTGTTTTCTTAAAATGTTTTTCGCAGTTTTTTTCATTTTATTTTTTCAGTCAGAATTGAAGTCAGAGTGGTGTATTCAAGTTCAGTCATTGATTTTTTTGGAATAAGGTAGTTTTCTTTGTCAGACATTAGGTAAACAAACATCTCATTAATCTCAATAGGTTTAAAATCAGTCCATTTTTCAATAAATTTTTCATTTTCTTGAATTATTGTAAATGAATTTTTAGTCAGAATTAATTTGTGATTTTTGATTTTTTCAACTCCATCTAAATAATCCTTTACTTTTTTTCTCTTTCCCCTTATTCCATATACTTTAATCAGATAAATTATCAGATTAGTTAAGAAAATAAGTCCCATAATTATAGTCATTATATGAGTTGAATTTTCGAATATTACGTTATATAAGAGAACGGAAAACAGCAAGGAATAAATCAAAAGGTTCTGAAAAGGTCTTTTCGTCGTAGTACTTTTGAAATAATTCAATTGATTTCCATTGAAATATACTTCTTCAAAGTCTTTTCGGTTAAATTTTAATTCTATTTCTATTGATTGGTTCAAAGGTATGGTAACACGTATGGGTTATGGCGAGTTAATGCAGAATGCGCAGCGTTCTAAAGTGTACGGCAGTCGTTGGTTTGGTTAGTGTTTTGTTTTCTCAAAGATACCCAAACCGTGTAAAAAGAGTTGTTTTTTACCTCATTTCTTTGAGGACAATAGTTTTTAAATTCCCATTAAAATTTTTCATTCAAATCTTGTCTTCCAACAATCGTCACTATTTCCACAATATTTTCATTGACTTTATAGAAAATACTATCAACTCCACATACGCAACGTCTATATCCTTTTTTAATATAGTCTACAGATTCAAAGGAAAAAGGACGTTCAGCGATTATATCAAAATATTCAAAAAAAGACTCAAAATATTTATCTGCTTGGATCATTCCGAATTTTTTAACTCCGTAATGGTGAATCCGAATCAAGTCATTTTTCGCTTCATTCGTCAGTTTGTATTTAGCCATTTAACAAAGACTTTGATTGAGCTAAAATACTTTCTTTACTATCATTCGTATATCCGCTATTTTCAGCATTTTCAATTTTAGCTCGAATCCAATCAATTTGAATTTGCTGTTTTCGGGCTTGTCTAATTAAATCGTTAACTAATTCGCTTTTGCTAGAATATTCTTTACTGTCCACTTGGGCTTTTAGCCATTCATCGTTTGGTTTTGTAAAAGAAATACTTTGTCTTGACATAATTACATGTTTTGATGTAAAAATACACCAAATACGAACCATTCCCAAATAGTAGCTAACATACACAGGTCATGGCGAGTGTACACCGCATTTTTGGCCTTCTAAAGTGTAGGGTATTCGATGGTTTGGTTAGTATTTTATTTTCTGAAAGATACCAAAACCAGAGAAAATTCCGCAGGAATTATCGGATGAGCAATGCCCAAGCTATTGCAAATAGGTCGTGTTCTAGATCATATTATCTTTCAGCTAAATAAACTTTTTCATCGATGAAAATCTTGATCAGAGTATCCTTGTCCCGTTCTATTTTCGCGACAATGACTGGTTGCGTAGCGTAAACTATTCCACAATAGGGCGCTTTTACTGTTTCGCCACCCCATTTTATGGGTTCTAACTTAATTTCAATATTTTGGTTTTTATATTTTTGAAAATCAAATATCATTGTTCGCGCATCTATTTGACTAGATATCTCCACTTCGCTAATTTTATCTAAATTTTCGAGAATTACCTCACCATCAAAATTTGGCTTCATTTTTCTGATAATTTTTTTCGAAGCATCTCTCAAAACAATTTCAGCAAGCCAAGCTGGGTTATCGTCAATTGCTGAGATAATAGTCATTTTTTGACGATCTGGGGTTTCTGATTGGGATTTAATCGTGATATTTTTCGTAGATGTGATTATTGGAAGCGATGATTCCTTATCAAAAATTAATGTAAGTGTGCTGTCATTTAATTGGTAAATACCTTTGTGCTTCACGACCTCATTGCCATTACTTTCAATAATTCTAAATTTCGAGTCTGTGAGTATTATTTTCGATGCTAAGGCATTATTTTTTGAATAATACATCTTTGTAGCACAGCTAGAAAGTAAAATCCCTATAAATACTAAGTAATAAATCGATCTTGTGGTCATATGATGCACAACGGTCTAGTGTAACCGTCAGTTACGGGTTTAAAGTTAATGATTTCCGGTTTAGCACAGTTGTTAGCAATTCCGACTGGATTCGGACGCAGTCGAATCTGCTGTAATAGTGATTATATATTGTGGTAAAACGTTTTTTTCTTACATCTTAATATTCCTGTCGAGCCAATTCTTTGCAAAAAGCTTTTTATCATCAGCCAAAAGTTCTTTTAGGGATACTTTTTCAAAAGATGTACAACCAGAACAAACAGAAACTAATTCATTAGAATTTTTTATTTCAGAAATCAAATTCAATTCAGTTTCATTTAGTTTGTATTTTTTGACCTCGGTTAGTCTTTCAAGTATTATAACCGACATATATTTTTCCGCGTTATTTTTAGATTTCAGTCGTTTAGAAATCCACTTGTAATTTTGCTTATATAGTTTTTGAGTATACTTTTCTACCGTTTTTGAAGGTTGACCAGCAAAGTAACATGCAAATCCAACCATTTCATTTCTATCCACATTTTCTTGAGCGTTCAAAACGCTAAAAATTCCTATTAAAAATGTAGTTATTATAATTTTGGCTCGCATTTTTCTCAAATGTTTTTACAACACGACCAGATTATGGCTAGTTCACTCAGTTCTATAGTGTACGGTAGTCGTTGGTTTGGTTAGTGTTTTGTTTTCTCAAAGATACTTAAACGGTGAAAAAAGAGTTGTTTTTTACCTCAATTCTTCTTAATTGTATGTATTCAGTACGCTTTCGCGAAAGCGGAATATCAACCTAAATCCCTAATTTCAATAAGTATCCAGGAATACATGTTTATGTCATTTACATAGAAGTTTGAAATTGCAGCGAACTGTTTTACAGAATCGAAATGATAAGTAATATTACACTGATACAAAGTATAAAACAAAGAATAGTAAGGAACCTGATTCTTCTATTTTCCTTTATCATTTTATTCTTAATATCAGATTTGATTAAAGTTAATTCGGCATCAGAGATATTGGGTGATTGTTGTTTGTACTTACCTGTATCCTTACCACGACCAGCAACTCGATTTTTTAATCTGGCTTTGGACTTTTTTGAAGAAAGTAACTGTTTGTTGTTTTTTAATTTTCTATTTAAATCTAATAAGTGTCCAAGTCCTAATGCCATTTTTTCTAATGCTTTAATAGGCTATTTACTAGGTAAAAATAATTTCATGTTCTTAATTTCTACCTCATCAAGATGTCCCATTTGAAGCTCATCCTGCGTTATTAAATGCATGTGTACAAAGGAATCGTGATGTGTAAAAATTCCCTTGTGCTCGGTAGAGTAGAAGCCTACAATCTCAACAGCCTCATCATATAATTTATAATTTACTTGACCTTGGTGAGCTTCCTGCGGTGATGAAACTACAGCACCATCAGGTAGGTTTTGAATATGAATGTGAGCGCTTGCAACATGACCAGCGAGCTTAAAAGCAAGTGGTTTTTTCATGTCCTTGACCTGATTACTGATGAATGTTTCTAATTGTTTAATGTTCTTTACACTAGCAGGAACATCGACTTGTTTCCATTCTTTTACATGGGTATAAACAAAAAAGGGCGCACCGACTTTATAAGTTTTTGTCACTTTCATAGCGGAATCTGTCACCACGGTAGACACGTAACTACTACCATCGTTGATGAGTAATTCACCTTGTAGATAACTCACGGGACCTATCCCATAAAGTCCTTTTTTATCGGAAATGCTATCTAATTGTATGTTACTGCCCAGTTCACCTTTCCACATGACATTTCTCATGGCACTCACCACTTCAACGTCGGCATAGGTTTTTTCTTCCTCAGTGGTTTTCTTCTTTTCGGCTGAATGACAACCTAAAAGTAGGCTGGCTAGCACAGCAATTGCAGTATATGGTAATTTCATAGGATTTGTGATGGTCATACTTTTAGTAAAACTAAGATACAGCAATCCTATCAAACTGTTTTTCTGCCTGCAAGGACTACATAATACTAAGGGTTATTGGTTTTTACGCTTTCGCGAAAGCGTAATTACAACTACTATAAAACCCTAAAAAATCAGATCGCTACTCCTATACAATGAAGAAAAAAAGCAAAGTAAAAAAGCTGTCCTAAGCGGACAGCCTTTAAGTGGACTAAACATGATTAGACAATTACCAAGCGCCTATAAAGTGACTGCCAGGTACATTGATAAGTTGCGCACCCTTAGTTACCTGACCGCTTTCTGTATCGATAACATAGATGTTTCCATCTTTACCTACAGGTGCTTGGGTGAGGTAAATATCATTACCGTCAACAGCAAAACCTTGATACTGGAACAAGTAGAAATCAGGCTCATAAGGAATTTGATCAATTTTTGTAGCCGTTTTAGCATTCAAATCAACAAGGGCAAAGTATCCTTGAGCACCAGCTACACCATCTTGTGAACCATCATGACGATAAGCAACTACTGCTTTACCATTTGCCGCTGGTCTCCATGCCAAAATATAAGAACCAGTTACTCCTAATGCTTGATCCAGACTAAAAACATAGGAATCATCGTACTGATTGTTAGGGCCAATTTTAAGAATGTGTGAACCATTAGGATCGCCTTGATTTGCCTGATAAACACTACCGTTGTATTCAAAGGCGTTAATGCTGCGGTAACCATTTGTATTACCTGTTCCTACACTTGAAGTAATCACTTGTGGATTGTTTAAACTAGGGTAATCTAGAACGATAGTTTTGGAACCTAAAATTTCATAACCGCTATCACTATCTAAAGTTTGCGGATCTATTTTACTTAAACGTCCACCTATATACAGTTTGTCGCCTGCAGCATTTAAAGTAGGCATGTCCACACGTGAGAAATAATACCCATTTGCTTCTTCTTGTGATGATAACGGCACACTTATCTCTTGAAAGTTTAGGATTCTAGAATCTTGTAGATCTAGTGTTACAATTCCTACGGTAGCTTCTGTTCTTAAATAAGTATCATCTGTAGCATCATTAGGCGTACCATTGTCATCTACTTCATGCTCTGTAGAAACATATACGGCGCAACCAGTTTGATCACCTCGAACAACTTTATCCATCTAGGAGCTGTTCCTACATAAGGTGCGATACTTATTTCTGTTCCTGTTTGTACAAAATCCTGACCACCATTAACGGTATATTTAGTGTAATTACCGCCAGTGTCACCGGCATAGCTTATATTGAAGATGGTGCTTCCATCTTCTGAAGCTTGTAAACGAGCTGTACGGTTTGATGGAACTATAAACCCATTATCAAAGGGTTCAATAGAAATGCTAGGGTCTTGAGCATCTTCTTTACTCAGTGAGTAAATTAAGGTACCTCCATTACCATCACCAGGATTTGTTCCCATGCGTGCTGCGGCAACAGTAATCCACCTATCTGCATTGTTAGTAGGTTCATTAGGTGATTCATCGTCGTCGCTACAACCTACTACTAGAGTAAGAGCAGCAATGGCGATACTTATAGATCTAAATTTTAGAAATCTTTTTTTCATAGTTATTG
The DNA here is from genome assembly GCF_001430865.1 of Nonlabens sp. MIC269. GTDB lineage: Bacteria > Bacteroidota > Bacteroidia > Flavobacteriales > Flavobacteriaceae > Nonlabens > Nonlabens tegetincola. Next base: position 55,834 of record NZ_CP011373.1, read on the forward strand.
TGATTAAAATTTGTTGATGAAATAGTTGAGTTTTAAATAAAATGCTCGACCAGGCTTTTGAACAGACCGGTTATCAAAAGCATCGGCATTGAAAATGTTTTTTATATCAAAGCTTAGGACTATATCCTGTTTAGGAAAAGCATAACTGAAGCCAAAATCGTGTACAAATTGGGTAGGGATTAAGAAGGCATCTAGACCGCTTACATTGCTACCTTGTGCTAGTTGGTATGAAAATTCATCGGTGAAGTAATGGTTGTAAAACAAATCAAGTCTAGCCTTTTTCTGTAAGAAATTTTTAATGGAATACCTAACGGCCGTATTCATAGTAAATAAAGGTGTATTAGGAATATCAACAGTTTGGCCACGGCGGTTTTGAGTTTTTAATCTAAGTTTTGAGACATTAAAATTGATGCCCAAATTATTATCGTAAGTGTACTGTACTTGGGCTTCAAAACCTCTAGAGTTTGTTTCTTCATTGAAATTGTCAAACTGTACCAGTTCATCATTTTCACCTAGCTCTTCGGCATTTGCTGGTAAGCCTATCAAGTCTTTTATACGTCGAGAAAAGAGGTTAGTAGAAAGACTGATCTCATGCTTTTTATACGTATACTTTCCTAATCGAAATCCTAGATTTACATTTTCACTAATTTCTGGCTGTACAGTTAGGTTAGGGATAATATTGTCACCAGCATCACCAAAAACTTCATTCTCGCTAGGTAAACGTATTGCTCTTTCTGCCGAAAGTAAAACCATAAAGTCGTCACTTATGGCGTACGAAGTGGCAAATCCGTAACCGTTGTAATTTTTATTGCTGGTGAATACCTCATCAACAATTTGAGTGCGGTCATCATTAAATTCTGGTTTGATGTTTTCTACCTTCTGGCGGTAATGTTTACCAAAGGCGTTTAGCTTCCATCTATTTTCAAAAAGATCCAGTTCATAACTCAGCGAGTAAATGTTTTTATACAAATTGCTGGATTGAGCCAAAGAATTCTCTAACGTACTCAACCATCTATCCTCATCCACGCGATCCAGACCACTGTACACATGATTTACAAGAATCCTGTTATCTTGATTAAAAGCATAAGACAATCCAGATCTTATGGAAGCCACTTTCCTATTAATATGTAATAGGGTAGGACCACCTTCTTGTTGTGAGCCCCATGTGTATTCAAATTCGTTTCCTTGAAAATCAATAGCTCTATCGCCAGTCCAGCTATAAGCCTGTGCTACAGTATCGTTAACCACACGATTGCGCTGGCCTATAAGACCGTTTACATTTACATCAAGACCTTTTACCAATAGATCCTTCTTCTGGTAAGTCAGATTGGCAAGCAGTGCATCAGACTCTAGGAACCTTCCTTTGTAAGGGATTTTGGTAACAAAAGCACCATGTTGTACTTCTTTGTAATCATCTGATCCAGTAAGGCCTACAAAAAATTGATCGGCCCAGGAAACATTGGTGTAACCTACTTGAAGGATACCACCTACTGATCTATAAGCATCGTGAAATCTGCGTGCTGTAATACGTGTTTCTTGACCACCTAATCCTATGTCCACAATAGTAGGACCACTTATTTTATAATCGTTGTCAGAATAGTTGTAAAAACCAGAAGCTTTGACTGTAAAACCAGATTTGTCCAGCCTATATAAGCCATTTACATTAGATTGAAAGGTATTGAATGATCCATAGGAAACCGACGCATTTAAATTACTTTTTGTTCCTTTTTTTAGAATAACGTTAATTACGCCACCTAGAGCATCATCTGCCAGGTGACCAGGCACTACACCTTTATACACTTCAATATCCTCAATAAGTGCTGGCGGAATGCTATTTAAATTAAAGGAAGAACCGTACATCGATATAGGAATTCCATCAATAAAAATACTTACCGAACTTCCTGACAAACCATTCAAACTGTACTGGACCTGTGAACCCAATCCACCATTTTGTCTCAGTTTTACACCAACCGCATTATTTAATAACTCATTGGTTTGAATGTTTCTAGTCCCGGCTTCTTCGGTATTTATAAGTGTTACCGAAAAACCTTGAGTTTCCTTGCGGCGTTTGTCCGTTTCAGTTTTTACTAGCACTTCCTGCAATTCTTGTAAATCGGTAGATTCAAGAATAGGGTATAGGCTCGTTAAAGGTTGATCGATAGTGATTGTTTGCGTGAAGGGTTTTGCATTTAACGAGGTAATTTCAAGAAGATAAGTACCGTAAGGAAGATTCTTGATTATGAAATCACCTTTAACACCAGCAGTAGCCTCTTTTTTGAAGTTTGTGTTCTTTACAATAATAGATGCTGCAAGTGCTGGTTGATTAGTATCAAAAAAAACATATCCCTGAAGGGTACCTTGTTGTGAATAAGATTTTATTCCACAAAGTAGTACCATGCTTATTACCCAAAAATGTTTCAATGGTTCAATTTTGGGTGCAAACTTATTCTCTATTTAGATTTAATCCAAATAAAAATAACATATAAATTGTTTTATTTTAAGACTAGAATCAGATTCTATTATTAAACAGTTGTTAGAGTGCTATTTATAGAATTTTTGAGTTTACCATTCACTTTTTTACAGCACGGATATAATGTAAAAGGTGGGTACTAGTTACGCTTTCGCGAAAGCGCAATCAGTATAGAGCAAGTTTGTACCTATCATTTTAGGTACTTGCTTAACGACGAAATAGTTTTATTCGAGGAAGGAACTAACTGACAAAGAATATTTTGGCAATAGTAAATTAAGAATTGACTGATGATATGAACACAAAAATTAGTTCATTAAAAAAGGGCTAAAAAGAGTTTGTTTTTTATCTCAGTTCTTTGTGATTTGAAAGTGTTCATTTTTCTAATAAAAGAACTTTTAAATCTTACTTATAAACATTTGGATCGTGTTTCTCCATGTAAAATTCTGGATTTGGAATTTCTGTAAATCCGAATTTCTTGTATAACCATTCAGCCGTATTGGTAAGTAGAATCCAGCGTCTTAACCCTTGAAGGTTGGGATGATTCATAATTTCTTCCATGAGCCACTTGCTCAAACCATTACCGCGATATTCATTTAAAACATAGACGTCACCTAGGTAAGCAATAGTAGAGAAGTCTGAAATTACTCTTGCAAAACCAATTTGTTGACCTTGATCATACACACCAAAACACAAAGAATTCTCAATCGACTTCTTTACAGTGTCAATTGGAATACCATGTGCCCAATCGGTTTCTTTAGAAAGAAATTCGTGAATACTAATCAGGTCCAATTTGCTTTTATCTGTCGAAATAGTAAAATTATCTTTCTGAGCTTCTCTATGTGTCATGATTGGTTGTAATTAAGTAAGTCGCATAAGGTTTCAACCACAAATTTAAAGCAATAAGAAATGATTTGAGCAATTAGATAATCATTATAATCCTTAAAACAAATACACTACTGATAAAGAACATATCTAGGCGGTTTTAAACCATTTAAACGCAAGTGGACAAGCATTTGACCTCGATGATGAGTAATATGATCGGTAAGTAATAATAAAATTTGCCTTTTAGTTCTATTGGCACCAAAATAATCCAGTCGCTCGCTTAATTTATTCGTATCAAAACTCTGGATAAACGCTATTGTCTGATTAAAGGTTTCTTTGATTTTGGCAATCATCTCCGCTTTACTTTTTTTATCCACTTTTAGTTCTGTATCGGTGTTCCAATCTCTAGCAGGTCTTCCACCCATTAAGGATTGACTGTGCCAATCCATGGCCCAACCTATATGCATTAAGTTTTCAGCAAAACTGAGAGATTCTTCAGTAGGGCGATAGGAATATTGCTCTTCGGGCATGGTTTCTGCCACCAGAATCAAATATTCTTTAGATCGTTCCAGCCGTTCAATATATTCATTGATAAAGTCATCTTCTTGCGCTATGGCAGGTTGCACAGCAAAAAGCAAAGCAACTAATAGAGTGAAATAAAAAAAGTACGAGGTATTTTTCATTGAACTAAGTTATTTTTTTTAGAAGAACATTTAGGTTTTTCAATTACTGTTCAAATAGGTTTTCTAGGTGGAGCGATTCTGTTTCAATAAAATAAATACTCCATTCACCGTATTCATAATTACCTAAATTTTCTGCACGGCTAAAAAAGAAATACTTGCCGTCTCTAGAAAATCGAGGACTGCTTTCCTCATCCTTTGTGTTGATAAGGCTTCCTATAGGTTTGGCCTTGCTCCATCCATCAACCGTTTTTTTTGAAATGAATATATCTTCACCACCGGTTCCTCCTGGAGCATCGTAAGAGTTAAAGACAAGATACTCACCATTTGGAGAAAGTACAGAAGAATAAATCCAGGTTTTATCATCTTCAAAAATGCCATTAATCACTTCGGGTTGTGAAAATGTTTCTCCATCATAGGTAGTTGTATACAGTTTTACACTTTGTGTACCGCGCATCATCGTGGTGTAATAGTACCTGTAATTGTCGTTGGTAAAAAAGAAATTATTGTTGGATGACGGCCATTCTTCCTCTTTAATTTGAACTTCATTGATAGGTTCTGGTAAAGGTTTTGGATCGCTCCATCCATCTTTAGTTTTTTCCATCATCCAGATATTCATATCAAAATTCCCTAGATTGGGTTTATCAGGAATCGGTCGTTCTGATCCAAAGAAAAAATACTTACCATCAGGAGTAATAAAGGCGGTTTCGTCACGGTCTGTCGAGAATTGGGCTAGGGTAGGAGTTGACCAGGATTCATTTAGAAATCGAGTGACATAGATCTTTTGTTTTTCTCCTGGAACTCTTCTAGAAAAGTAGGCTGTAAGCCCATCTGGAGTAAAGGTGATATCAAACTCGCTATTGTCACTAGTTGAAATTACTCCTTCGGCAAAAGGAGTAGGCGTGGTTATAGGTTGCGAGGCATAGGCTATTTGGGATGTTTTTTCCTTACTGTCACAACCTATCAAACCGAGGACTATAGCAACTGCTAGGGTTACAATAAAATACTTCAAACTCTTTTAATTTTTTGATTGATTGACAGCATGCACGACTAAATAGTCGTTAAGCATGAGTCATAATCTTTTAAAGATAGATAAAATAGAGTTTATGTAAGTTAATTAGTTGTTGTAAAAGATGTTACAGTTCATTTACTTCATTTAAGGTGTACAACTGGAACTCTACTTCCATACTTTTTAGGTATTCTTCAAGGCTTTGGTCAAATCCAACTTCTTTTCTCTTCAAATTAACCGAATCTGCATTTTTAACAGGCCACAAGAAATAGATCCATGCACCTTGTTTATTGGCTTTTCCTTTGATTTGAGTTCCATAAATCTGTTCTTGACCTTGCTCCATCAGGTTCCTATCTTCCATCATCGCAAGGGATGTTTGAGTTATGTCACCAGCCGCTGCAGCCTTTCTAATCAATGGTAAATAGGTGCCTATTTGTTTGGAATGTTGTATGACGTAAAAAGCCGCTTTGTTTGCAGGTTCTCCTACTAAGGATTTACCAGGATAACCATATTCTGCAATGATTTTTTCGATTTTAGCTAGATTAATACTGTCAATTTGTTGCATGAGTTCAAATCGTTTAATTCCTTCAATATCCGATTCATTGATCTGCATTTGTACTAGTAATTCTGCTTTTCTTTCATCACTTACATTTCCATTTACAAGTTCCCTTATTCCTTGATCTTTGATTAAAATGGTCTCCAATTCATTTTTCAAATCCATATTCATTTCCACGTGATCGGAGTGATCCTTTACATCTTGTTTATTACAACTTATAAAGCTTATCATTAACACGATAATTACCATTTTATGAATTTTCATTTTCATATTGTTATAAGGTTACAAGTAGGCTTAAGTATTTAATTGTGGTTAAAGATACCATGTTTTAAGTAACAGGAATAGGACAACCTATGCCTATAGATGCTTGCTCATTAAAGGTATGACACTAATTATACACTAGGATGGCGGTGTTTACGCTTTCGCGAAAGCGTAATCCATAAAGGTCTATTTTGATCAAGTAGGATCTATCTGAAAAATGTTTAAATACCTATGTTTTTAACGATTCACTTTGTACTTACCAGCCTCGATTTGAAATGTTTTCATTAATCTGGTCCATGTATTGATTTGAGCAATCGCTAAAGTTAAAGTGATGATCTCATCATTGATGAAAAAACTACGTAAATCATCGTATTGAGCATTTGAAATAGGTTTACCGTTAAGTGTAGTGAGTACTTCTGTAAAACGCAGTACCGCTCTTTCCTTATCGGTAAAAAAGTTTGTTTCTTCCCAAACCACGAGCGTGGACAAACGTAAATCGGTTTCTCCCAGGTTCTTCAATTCTTTGTAATGCATATCAACACAGTAGGCACATCCATTAATTTGTGCTACCCTTAGGCGCATTAATTCTAATAATGTTATCTCTAGGTTTGAGTTATTGATATAGTTTTCTAAACCTATTAGTTTTTCCAATACGTTATTAGGGATTTCTTTAAATGATATTCGTTCCATGTTTTATTTGTTTTATCAGGAACAAATGTATTTTTCAGAAACACGAATTAAGTTAAGATATCTTAATAAACAAGTTTTGCTCTTATCGTGCTTAAATGTTGAGGTGTGATTTCTAAATAGGAAGCGATCATGTATTGTGGTACGCGCTGTGCGAAGTCAGGTAGAGCTGAAATGAATTTTTCATACCTGCTTTTACTGTCTAATTTAAGATAGAACTCGCTGCGCCTTTGAATGGCAATAAGCCAATTTTCGGTTATTTTTCTGAATGCCCGTTCAAGACTGGGAATTTCCTCGAATACGTGTTCTAGATCAGATTTTCTTATTTGTAATACAGTGGTATTTTCCAATGCTTGTATGTAACTCTCAGATGGTGTTTCACTTTTATAACTATGCCAATTGGTAAGCCACCAATTCTCCATAGCAAATTGAGTTATTTTTTCATTTCCATTACTGTCAATGTAAAAGGTTCGGGTTAACCCGTTTAAAATAAAGTACTGATATCTACAAATATTGCCTGCTTCTAGAAGGTATTCAGATTTTTTTGTTTTACGAATTTCCATTAATCTGAACATAAGGTCAACTTCTTCCTGAGCTATATAGGCATATCTATTTAAATACTTGGATAATTGTTCTTTTTCGGTCAGCATCATTATTTATTAATAGCTTAATTGGGTTATGTATAAATAGGTTACAGTTAGATTTTTAATCTAGTTACTTCTTGGCGTATTCCTGTACTAAATTACCCAAATCATCAAGAATCTAGCTTTGTTTTTTGATAAGTATACCTAGTGCTTATTTATAATAACTGATAATATTTGAATACTTAATTACTTTATTCTTTAAATAAACTTTTGAATGTGCTGTCCACGGAATAAATGCAACCAGAATTATCCAGTCACAGCAATTGAGGTTTTTTATCAAATGGTAAAAACGGAATTTTTAGAAGTTAAGTTTTGTAAAATACTTGCATCTGTTAATGTGTCTTTTTCCAAATAAAGAAATACTTTACAAGCTCCACAAATGTTACATAAATCCCTAAAACTCATTAATTCTACCTGACTAAAATCAGTAATACTAGTATGCATGGGTTGAAAAACGACAGTTGCAATTTTGGTAAGTTTATTATTGGTCGTTACTTGGGCAATACTCTTTTTTAATTCAGTACATGCATGATCAAAATTAGCAACTTACAGCCTATCATTTGAATATTTTAATTGTGGATAAGAAGTAATAGATTTTAAAGTTCGAATATTTCTAATTTCAATCTTATCCAGGTATAATTTGACATAAAGAATGTCCTTAGGAAAAAACATAATGAGTTAGTTGTATTGGTGGTTAAAACGTAATTTATAATTTGAAGGAAAATTTAATAGGGTAGAACATAATAGTGCTCATTTAACTCTAAAAGAATGGTTTATAGTCTGCATTACTCAAATTTTGACAAACTTCTGGCTATACACCAAGCACCGAAGTATTCTTCATTTTTCTGATAAAGATATCTTTGATACAGTTGATCTCTTTCTTAAATTTTAAATCTTCTCTAGTAGCGAAATATAAGGTATTTGAAATTGCCTTTTTACCACGCCAGACAAGTTTTACTTTATTACTTTCAATCGATGATTTGACCAAAAAATCGGGAACAATGGCAAATCCGTTGTTATTTTCAATACATCTTATGATAGAACCAATATTCGGTAAAATATAATTAGGTTTAAAATCTACTCGCTTCTTAAAACTCTCGTACCAAAAGCGTCTGAAATGCTCCATTTCATTAGAAGCACTGTACCATACTCTTGTTTTTAATTCGGATTCTAAAAGATCGAAATTCTGTTCCTCGATTAATGCTGTAATCTGTTTGACATCTGTATCGCTACCAGCAACCATAACAATATGTTCTTGCGCAAACGCCTCGTACTGTGTAAGCGTGTACTTATCATGTTTACGAGGTGTGATAACTAGATCAAGCAAACCTTTATTCAAATCTTTCATTAGGTCTTGATGTTCTCCAAATTTTGCCACTAGATTAAAGGGTAAAGTAGGCACTTCATTTTCAAGAATGGTTTGGAACGTTTCTGTACACATGCCTATATTAATAGAAGGAATAACATCTTTTGAAGTTCTTTTAAAGTGCTGTTCGGCGCGTTCTAATTTTTTAATAGGTTCAATGATATTGCTGTACAAGAGCTTGCCGTCTTCAGTAGGAATCATTTTCCTAGATGTACGTTCAAATAGCTTTTTACCAATGTAGGATTCCAGCGCATTTAAATGAACACTTACTCCTGGTTGTGAGGTATATAAATATTCAGCTGCCTTAGTCAAGGTATGTTTTTCATAAATCGCTATGAATGTCCTATACCATTCTAAATTCATCATGTATTAAAATATTTATACAAATGTATAATTTATATTATTTTTATAATACATGTACTGCCTGTAGTTTTGTCTAAAATTTGAATTTAGAAACAATGAAAAATATCTTTATTATCAATGGTGGTCATGCTTTTGCACATTCACCTGGCCGATTCAATAGAACCTTATTAGAAACTACAGTTTCCTATTTACAGTCTACTGGTAATTATACAATCAAAACCACTCAAGTAGGCGATAGTTATGAGTTACAAGAAGAAGTGGACAAATTCGTTTGGGCCGATGTTATCATTTATCACACACCTATTTGGTGGTTTCAACTACCTTTTGGTTTTAAAGAATACCTGGATAAAGTTTTTACAGCCGGACACCAAAAAGGAATTTATAAAAGTGATGGTAGGAGCAGGAGCAATCCTGCAATAAACTATGGTACAGGTGGTAGTTTGCATGGTAAAAAGTACCTACTTACCACCAGTTGGAATGCACCGCAAGAGGCCTTTACTCTTAAAAATGAGTTTTTCAATCAAACCAGCGTAGATGACGGTCCTTTGTTCGGTTTTCATAAAATGAATCAATTCATCGGTCTTAGTTTACTGGGCACAACTCATTTTCATGATATTGAAAAAAATGCCGATGTTGAAAAAGAGCTAACTAAATACCACCATTTTTTGGACCAACATTTTAACTAGATAAAGTCTGAGTATTAACAAAGGGTTTTGAATTAGTACGCTTTCGCGAAAGCGTACTCAACAACCTAACAATTTTTAACTTAATGATTATCTAGATTGTTTTGCGGGATCCTGTCATTCCTGTAGATATACCTTATTGATGGGTTGTGCAGCGTTGGTTATCAAAATTAATAGAAGTGCTTTTTCAATCTTAAAAAGGGCTTTTCAAATACACGATAGGAGATGATACTTACAAGTATCGTGAGCAGTAATGCGCTAGCCGATAGTAATAGCCAATGCGAGAATTGCAATACGGGAATAAATTTCAACAGCAACAAGATGATAATAGTATGGTATAAGTACAAACCATAGGTGTATAACCCCAACTTTGTCAACCAGGAATTGTTACTTATTCTTAGCGGATTGCTTCCCAAGGTAAAGAGTATACAAACTGAGAAAAGTATTCCCCATAATAAAGGAAAAAGATAATCTATTTGTTCCCATTCTAGGTTAGGTATAGTGAAAACTACGCCTAGTGTTATTAATGCAAAAAGGTATTTGACAGCCTTAGGAATTTTATTGAGTTGCTCAATTGTGTGTTTTTTATACATGAACAAGTACGCTGGTATAGCACCAAAGGCAAAATAGTCCAGATGTGTAAATAAATCTATAGGAGTAATGTCGTAATAAGCATAAATAAACCGCACTATATGAGCGAGCAATATGCAACAAAGCGATAGAGGAAGAATGCGTTTAACGGGCAGCAAATAGAATAAAATGCCCCAAAGAATATAAAAATGTTCCTCTATACAAATGGACCACATTACTCGTAAAGGAGCACCATCGGGAAATTGATCGGTGATCATCATCATGTAATTTTCTGCAAATAGTAAGGATACCCATAGCCTAGGTTCATAGCCTTGATTTTCAAAAGGAATGTGGAATAGCCTGAGTAAAAAAGGCGATAAGTAAGCAAATGCTACTAGCAAATAAAATAACGGCCAGATCCTAAGAATTCTGCGTGCAAAAAACTTTTTAAGGGAAATACTACCACGGTTTTCCTTTTCATAAAGTAGGATGTAGGTAATGAGAAAACCACTCAATACAAAGAAGAAAATAACACCTATAGAACCGCTTTTTAAGAAAAAATCGACATAGGGAATATTGGTTTTGGGTAAATGCAATAGAAACACCAGTAAAAAGGCAAAAAAACGCATGGCGTCAAAGGTGTGAAAATGCGTTCTACTCATTCCTTGTGGTGGTTGTATCTCGTGTTGGTTTTTAAGTTTCTAAAAGTACAATTTCAATAACTATTTGATCGATTATTCCATAACGAATAGCAACTATACCTTATAATCAGTTTATTTATGGAATGTTTTATTCAACCTATAGCCGCTTAATTGTGTAACGTACAGGTAACCGTTAACCCAACGCAGAAGTTGCGTGGCAGGTTGTGCACTCCAAAAATTGCCCGACTGTGTTGTCCTTTTTCTTCCAAAATTTTTAAAAATAAATCAGAGGCTCCATTAACTACCTGCGGTGATTCATCCCAATCGGGCGCAGCTTGATAATACGCATCTATGTGGTTAATTCCTAGTAGATTATCAAAGCCTATTTTATCCTTTATTTGCGCTAGTACATTTAACGCGCACAATTCCATGGCTTGATATCCTTGCTGTGTGGTCACTTCTTTTCCCAGTTTTCCTTGAAATTTATAGGTTCCATTTAAAATGGGAAATTGAATCGCTATATAGGCAATACGACCTCTTACATTAACCGAAACATAACTACCACCTGGAGTGGAAGCTTCTGGTAAGTTGTAGCCTAATTTTTTTAAATTTTTCAGTTCGTTCATGATGGCTGTGTGTGCAGGTTCAACGTGTTTGTTGTTATAGAGTATTGGTGTGGTGATTTCGCTTTCGCGAAAGCGGAATAAACTTCCTACTATTAGGTACGATTAATCATAGTCAAGAGCTAAAAACTGCGGTAACTATTGCAAACAGAAAGCCTTTATGAATGCTTGCTATTGCTTTTGAATATAAAAATAGCGCCGATAATAATTAGAAGATAACCTACCAGCAACAAGGTCAAAAGGTAGGATTTATTGCGTTGCATTACTACGTAATCGGCAATTCCTGCTTTCCAGAAGATCCATTCATCTGCCATGCGCGATGCGATATCATAATTACCCGTTTCCAGAATAATGATGCCGTCTTTGGATTTAAGGTCAATTCTAGCCGCCGTGTTGATGGCATTATTACCGCTACCATCGTGCCCAATTATTTGAGAGTCTTTGTCATTTTGACTATAAAGATGAGGTCCCAAACCATAAATACCAGTGGTGCCTATAAAGGTTTCGGCAGTGGCCATTTCATTAATAGTTGAGCTTGAAAGCACGGGATTTTTAGACACATTTGCGTTTAAAAATTTAGCTAGATCGTAAGTAGTAGTGTACAATCCGGCAGCAGCTAGTGCGGTGAACCTGTTCATAGGTCGTACCTCACCATTTTCTTTAAAGACTTGGGCAAGTTGTTTATTGGTCGCGTCCTGATATTCAAAGGTAGAATGGTACATTTCTAACGGGTCAAGAACCTCATTTTTCATATACTGGGTAAAGGGTTGACCGCTTACTTCTTCAATAAGTAACTGTAGGATGGTATAACCAGCGCCGGAATATAAGTACTGGCTTCCAGGTTCAACTCCTACAATTGCCACACCATCGGAGTAATCTGTGTCTGCAGCTTTATTTAGGGATTCTTCAATAGTTTGTATGCTGTCAGTAGCCGCAAAACCACTGTAACCTAAATCGTCAATCAATCCTGAGGAATGTGACAATAAGCGTCTTACTGTTACTTTATTGTTGTCAAAATCACTGTCGGGCAATTGCCATCGAGTTAGGTACTTATCAACTGGTGTGTCTAGATCTATGTTACCTTGTTGTACCAGTTTTAAAACTCCAAACGAGGTGATCCATTTACTTATAGAGGCAACAGGAAAAACGGTATTTTGATCTACGTTACCTTGTTGGGCATAGAAATAATCTTGTGAAACCTCACCGTTTTCTATAAGAGTCATGGCAAAATTGCCCACGAACTCTTGATCAACCACATCCTGGGTAGCGTTTATAAAACTATCAGAAGTATTTTTTGAGGTGATAGGGCGCAATAGAAAGCCGTCAATAAATCCAAAGCCTACAAATGCTGTCCAAATTACAAGCGCGAGTAAAACGAGCGCAATTCTTTTTATTTTTTTCATTGGTTAGTGTTGCTTGTATGGTTTAAAGCTAGTAAAAAAATGGCGTGTAGTTTGAATTTTTATTGATGTTGCAATTATAATTAGCTAAAAACCGCCCAAAGAAACATCATTACAGATTCAAAGGTGGATACTTCCTTTTCAGGCTCGCAGTATTTTTTTGATAGATACCGAAGAGATTTTTTATCCCATCGACGATCAAAAATTAGATTAAGTTCATTCTTATGTGCTTCAATTTCATGGTGGGATAAAAGATTCTGTTTTATTGCATGTTCCTTATTGATTAGTTGGGTAATCTTTTCAAACTCTCCATTTTGAAACAACTTTTTTTCTTCAGCTGTTCCGATTTTTAATAAAGTAGATTTTTTCCCTTGATAAATATTGAAAATGGCTAAATGTTTTTGTTTTAACTACAAGCTTATAACTGTTTGTGTAGAGTATTAAAATAATATCTGAATTTAGTCTTTTTAGTTCGGTCGTGATTATTTCAAATTGTTATAATGCTTTCGACAATGAGTAGTTGCGTGATCAAGCAGTTAACTTTGCGTGTAAGTACCAAATTGAATATCCGCGAGGATTTTTGTAAGTAGGCTATAACTAGCAATAAATTATATACGGTGTTATGTGTAGGCTTTTAATTTTTCAAAAGCATTTTTTTTATGAATTCAATAGAATCTCCGTAATAATCATTTCCATTCCAATCTCCAATTTCTATTTGAGTCAGTTTATTATGCAAACAAATTACTGGAGTCATTGGTTCAAGTTGTATTCCGAAAGAGTTTTTTCCGTCGTCATATATTGCATAACTATTTTCAGTTTCAGCCTGTCCCCAAGTAGTTTTTTCAATCAATTTAGTCGCTTTATAAAATCTTAAATGTTTAAAAATTTCAGGCTCGTAAATTCTTAAAATTTCATAGAGGTCTTTACCAAATTCACTATATCTGGTTTTAACTTCTTGAAACGTCTCTTCAGTATATTCTTGAGAACAATCTAGTAAATTATGAGGCATTTTATTCAGTTTATCCAGCTTACACACAACGGTTTTGTGTATGGCTCGTTACTGGAAATCCGCGAGGATTTTCCGTCGTGACCGAAAGATAGCAAATTGCAAAGAATTCCGATGAGGAAATTCAGCCGCAATTAATTATACACGTTGTTGTGGGTAGTACTTTATTTTCCAAATTCCGCTATTTTTAAATCATTACGCATTTCTTTTATTATCCGTTTTTCAATTTCGTTAAAAGGATTGTTTGTTTTTAACTTATTACCAGCTTCAAAAAATTCATTCAGATTATCTGATTTAGAATTAGATATATGCATGTAAAACTTGTCAAAGACATCTTGAAATTCCGCACGTATTTTATTTAGTTCCGCCAACATTTGGTCAGATAGAAAAGGTTGATTGATTGAGTAAAATTGAATATAATCATTAATTTTCTGTATTATTTCAGTTCCTTCTTCTTTTGTTCCGACATATTGAAATTTGTTTAGTTCTTTTTTAATTCCGTATGTTTTTTCGAGTAGTTCTCTATAAATATTGACTTTTTCTTTAAAAATTCCGCTGTATGCTATTTTATTTTTTTCTATCGATTTGTCAACACGACCTTTAATCCATAGATAGAAAATAACATTTCCAATTATGGTAATTATTGCAGGAAGTATTTTTTCAATCATATTGGTTTCGGTATTACACACAACACGCACAAGTTATGGCGAGTATATACAGAAAGCTTAGCCTTCTAAAGTGTACGGTAGCTGTTGGTTTGGTTAGTATTTTATTTTCTCAAATATATTGAATTCCATACTAATAAAGTAGGAGTGAGGATTGAGAAAACGAGCCTATTGAATAGTGATATCAAGATTGTGGTAGGATCCAAATTATGCTAGAAACTATTCTAAAGAAGACTTGGTTTTTAGATTAGTTCATGGTGTACACAATATTTTTTAATCAGTTAGGAATTCGGTTATATATTCCAAAATATGGTTTTTTATTGTTTAGGCTCCAAATTTTGTTTATTTCATTAGTATCAAGACTATTAATGAATTCTATCAATTTTTCTTCTTGGTCGTTGTCAAAGAAAATTAGATAAAGAATAAGAGAATTAACATTGATTTGCTGGTAATGGTTAATTTTAATATTGGTTTTTTCGATTAAACAGTCATCTAGGTAATCAAACAATTCTGTGTCTTCAATCAATAATGTAAGCTCTTCAGCACTTGATTTAAAAAGCTTTACATGTTTAGCATCAAAAATTAGCTTACCCATTAGAGGTAAATCGGTAAGGTTTTCATTTTTCATTTAAATATCAGGATTTTTCACTTGATTTAGCGAGTGCACAACAAACTTAATATCCGCAAGGATTTTTGTAATCAAGCTTTTCCAAGCAATGGATTATATAAGTTGTTACCACAGGTTTGTATTCTCTATTTCGTAATGATAAGGGTTTTCAGAGTCCATTTCTCCGTTGTGATAAATTAAAAATTCAGCACGTCTATTATTAAATTTAATCGTTTCAATTCTGTTTATTCCTCTTAAGCATTGGTTAGTATCATAAATCAATTCCTTTTCAAAAATCAGAAGTCTCGATTTAGTTAGTTGAATTATTTCTCCACAAGCCAAAAATCCTTCTTGGCTAATTTTTATATTGAGTTCGTCATTTACTTCATATGTTCCCAAATTTTGACTAAAAAACTGGAAGTAGAAACCAACTAAAATCAATGGAAATAAGATTACAATTGATATTATTTTATTCCTTGTATTCTTTTTCGTTGCAAAAAAAGTAAAACTTGATATCAAAAAAGTCAGACTGATTATTGCGTCCGTATAAAGTCCTTTGAGTCTAATTCCAAAAAGGGATAATAAAATCAAAATCAGGAATATTATGGTCGCAAAAAGCAGGATTCGAGCAATAATTTTTTCGGTTTTGGGATATTCTTTCCTAATCAGCTCTGGAATTAAATTTAATCCAAGAAGAATTCCGCAAAATATTAAGATGAATATCATTTTTTTCAAATGTGTGGTATTGGCTTCGTATAACCGTCAGTTACGATTATACAGTGTTGTAAAACGTTTTTTATATTCCATTAAATATTGAATTCAGTTCTATTTCACGTTTTTCAACTCCGTTCATTTTGTCAATTTTCTGTCCGAATATTTTATTCCAAAATCCTCGATTTGTAAAATCATAGGAAAATGAAAAGTTGAATTTAGGATTTACTCCATGTATATAAAGTATGGATTTTAAAATTCTGTCGTTCTTCACAAACTGAATCTCTTTTCCTTTTAATCCGTTTTTGAGTATTGAGAATACTCCGTTTACATTCCTTTTATTAAATTCCAGAGCTGGGTCTCCATAACTATTTTTATCGTCAAAATCATAATAATAAAAATACTCGTCTTCAACATATTTATTATAACCTGGAACTGTCGGATTGAAAATATGAAGATAAATCAGTTTGTTTTCTTGTAAAAAATATCCAACTCGGATTTCAGTGAGAGAATTTTTGTCAGTCAATTTATAAGTTTCAATTTCCACTTCTCCTTTGAATTCAATAACTGGTTTTTCAAATTGTCCGCTGTTAATTAAAATTCGGTTTATAAACTCTTTCCAATCTTTAAATTCTCGCATTTTCTTGATTTGGTCAAATGTGTTACAACGGTCTAGTGTATGATTTCGTTGTGTTTAAACAATAAATTTAGCAAATAAATCACAGATAGAAAGTCAGCAAGGACTTTCGTAAAAAGGCGAGAACTAGCCATTAGTTGTACACGGTTTTACCAACTGTGCTTTCTATTCGGAATTCTATAATTTATTAAAATTCTATCTTCAACTTTTATTGTTTTCATTTTTGCGGGTTTTGGTATTCCGCTATCTTTTTCTTTTGATTCTGCCTCTTGAATTTGAATTAGTTCAATATCAGTCTCTGGAATTATAAATACTTGTGAATAATTAGTGTCAATTTTTATTCGACCAAACCTCTTTTTATTATGGAAATATATGGTCAATTCTTGAATACCACTATTTCTTTTTAATGTTCCAATTTCAAATGTTTTCTTGTTACTTGGATGATCATTTATTTCATAAGTATATTCTTCAGATTGAGTATTCAAATTTTTTGAAATAAATATTGTATCGTTCATTTTGATTTCAATATTTTCTTTTATTCCGTAATATAAAAGTTGTGTAACAATTGATGTGTCATTTTTTATATCTGTTTGCTTTTCGAATGAAATCTGTTTAATTCTTTCTTTTCTTTTTTGAGAAAAAATGTCCCATTCTTTACAGTTAATAGTATCCGAAAGACTAATTACTCTTGTTGGTTTAAAACCCTCTATTTTAGTTATTTCTTTATATTCAGGTTTCTGTCCAAATAAATTAATCTGAAACAGAACTATTAATATAAATATGATTTTCTTCATTTTTGATAGTGTTCTTTATAAAAATAGCAATGAGCAATAAGTTCTGATTAGGAACAGGTTTTTGCTTTTTCACGCATTGTTGGATAACACGCACAGGTTATGCTGAGTTCGAGAAGGAAGCTTCGCCTTATAATGTGTACGGTAGCCTTTGGTTTGGTTAGTATTTTGTTTTCTCAAATATACTTAATTAGAAGAAAATAATAGGAGTGAGGACTGAGAAAATGAGCCTATTTAATGGTAAAATCAGGATTGTGTTAGGATTCGAATTATGCTAGAAATTAATCAAAAAAGCACTTGGTTTTAGCTTAGTTCATTGTTGGCTACAGTTTTTAATTTCGATATGATTGTTATTCCCAATTCAAGGAATGCATTACTCCAGCTTAATTCATTTTTCTGTGCATATAACAATACTTGGTTAGGCCAACCTTGATTTGAGCCATTAATATTGTGTTCAGATTCAAGGTAATCTTTTAGCAATGAAGTGAAGGACTTTTTATCTGTACCAGCTTCAAATCCGTGAATAAATGAAGTTATTGTGTTTTTATCAATTGGATTTATCCACATAGAAGTTCTATAAATGAATAAATCTAGTGTTTCAATTTCTTTATTAGTCATTTAGTTCTTTTTGATCAATTCATTTGGGTCAAAACCGTACAAAAATTTATTCAATAGTCCATTTGAGCTTTTTAGTTCGACAATATCCATTAGCTCCTCAATGTATGTGCAGACTCTTTCTCGGTCTTCTGTGTCCAACTCCATATAAACGTCCGAGAACCTTGAAAGTCCAATTCTAATTTTTTCTTGATATTTTTTGTCAGTCGGATTATCAGATTCCGCAAGAGTTTTAAATTCAGACGCAACTTGGTTTATTTTTTCTGTAAAAATTGGTCGCATTTTTTCGTCAGCAATTCCAGGGTAATGTTTTTCAGCTAAGAACTTTTCCTTTGCAATAAATTCTGCAAACTTTTCATCCGCATTTATAGGTGTTTTCATTATATCCGAACTTCTTCCACAAGCAGAAAGTGTTAGTAGAATTATTAAAATTTGAATAGATTTCGACATTTTTCAAATTGTATACAACACGCACAGGTTATGGCAAGTTCACGCAGAAAGCTCTGCCTTCTAAAGTGTACGGTAGTAGTAGGTTAGGTTAGTATTTTGTTTTCTCAAATATACCTAAATAGAAGAAAATATAGTAGGCATTTTCGGATGAGCAAGAACCGTGCAATATTGTTTAGCCAGTGTTACCACACGTTTTTATTAAGTTCAATAAATTTATGTTCGATGTTTTCTTTGTGAAATGTTTTCGCAAAAATCGTGTCTCCGACTTTTCTTTGAATGACATAAGGTACGTCTCCGTACATAAAGAGGATGTCGTAACCGCTAAATTCAATTCGTTGCCATGGTGCACTAAATTGTACACTCGACTTTCTTAGAACTTCAAAGTTTTCCTTAAAATAAATGGTATCAGTAAAATGATTATTACTCCAAACATATTGCTTTCCTGAAATGTCGATGTTCTCGGAACGTTTAGCTATTTCAGATAATTTTCTATAAACATGGAAATTATCACTATTAGGCGACCTTAATACAAGAGAGTCTCCACCAACGGTTTGGATATCATAAATTTCGATTGGGTCTTCCTCCGTCCAGTCTTCGTTAAAAACGATTTGTTCGGAAAACATTTCTTGATTTCCATATCGTGTCTCTTCACCATAGTTAAGCGATACTCCTTTAGCAACCCATTCCTCATTTTCGAAGGATATTAAGTTTTCTTCAGAAAAGTAGTATTCTCGGTCATCATTAGTAGAGTATTCTCCAATCCAAACATGGTCTTTTAGCTCATCTTTACGACACGAAATAAATATAAAACCAATGGTAATTAATATGTACGATGCTTTTCTCAAATGTGTGGTAACGGTAAAGTGTATGGCCCGTAGCGTGCAAAAAGGTACGGACTTTTCGAATAAGAACTGAGCCGAATTTTTATATATTGTTATTAATTTTTCTATTATAAAAAGCCAAATAAAAAAAAGGTGGACTTTCTAAATATACACAAGCCTTTAGATTAAGTACTTATTAGCTATGTTTTATACACCGTGTTGTGGTGCGTTTTTTTCCATTGAGTTTATCATTTTTAGGGCACTTTTTGCAAGTCCACTTTCTGGAAATTCTGCTAAGGTTCTTTGATAATATTCTTTTGATTTTATACCATTCCCTATTTGAGAGTAACAAAATCCAATATTCGCTAAAGCCATTTCTCTATATGACATTTTGGAAGAACTTAGTAAAGTAATGAATCGATATTTGTCAATCCATTCATGTTTTTTGAAAAAAGCGTAACTCTTTTCAAAGTCAAGAATTGCTTCTTTAAAATTTTCAGAATTGTTTTTCTTAATTCCATTTCTATGGTCTTTTGGAATTAAGTTCCTTAAAGAGAAAGAAATCAACAAGTAAGTCATTGCACCATAAAGAAATGCTTTTTCTGGATTTATTAAATACCATATAAAAATTATAACTCCCATAATTATTAGGTGAGGAATTATAGAAATCCAATTGGTTTGTCTTACAGTTGGTACTTTTGAGCTCATATTATTTTTTCAATCCATTTACGTATTCAGAACTCTTTCCATTCCAGTAACAGTGAACACATCTGCCATTTTTAAATTCGTGATTACAGTTATCATATCCATATAGAAAGTGAGAACAATCCGGACACATTTTTGTCATTTTTGAAGTGTCAGAATAGTATTCACTATCGCATTCATCACATATTTTGATTGTTCTGTTCATTCGTAATGCACCACAACACGCACAGGTTATGGCGAGTTCACGCAGAATGCTTGGCCTTCTAAAGTGTACGGTAGCCATTCTTGCATCCGACGAGTGCGCTTTCGCGAAAGCGGCATGAGAGGAATGCACAAATTTGCTATAACCGAAGTTGTGGACGGTACCAGTAACGCTGGTTAGTGTTAAATTGTTTAGGTTATAAATATAGTTAGATAAAAGCAAATTACAGCGACTTGTCTCCGACGAGCAAACGCAGTTTGCGAGAGGAAGACACGCGTGAAACTAATGAATAAGTTCAGGAGAGAATTGAGCGCTAACGAAATGGCCTGAACGACCGTAGGTATCGTCCAGCAACGTTCTGGTATAACCGTCAGTTACGG
Organism: Nonlabens sp. MIC269; assembly: GCF_001430865.1. Lineage (GTDB taxonomy): Bacteria > Bacteroidota > Bacteroidia > Flavobacteriales > Flavobacteriaceae > Nonlabens > Nonlabens tegetincola. The sequence goes on from NZ_CP011373.1 coordinate 76,199, forward strand.
GTTAAATTATGCAAGTTTTTCGGTTTAGCACAGACGTTAGCAATTCCGAGTGGATTCGGACGTAGTCGAATCCGCCATAACTGCGGTTATACATTGTTGTAAACTGGCTTTTATTCAATTGTTCCATTAAATGTTTTAGATTCACTATATACTGTGATTCCAAAAAGATTCCACTTTAAAATTCCGTTAGCTATAAATTCAGCCTTTCCATTTGGATTCAAGTTATTTGTGTCAATCGAATTAAATTCCCAATTGTAACCACTCACAAGTCCAGTCAAAAAGCTGTTACTTTCTATTGGGATATATTGGTTTTCTTCAATCGAGTATTTTACAAGCATATTAATGTCAAAAGTCCAATTGTTTTCCAATTTTACTTGTTTTATTGCTGAGTTGCTTTTTCTATTATAATCTTCAGTTATTGAAATTCGGTTTGATTTTTTTTCAGAATCAGAAGCTGAAATTATTTGAACAATTCCGATTACCATTATGAAAATTGAGACAACTTTAAATTGTGGTTTAAAAATTTTCTTTCCTCTTGCGATAAATCCAACAATCAGAAAAAGAAAGTAAATTACTATTATTCCGTTTATTATTGACCAAATTAAATGTATCATAGTTTTCGTTTTTCAGCTTGCTTACAACACGCACAGGTTATGGCGAGTTCACGCAGAATGCTATGCCTTCTAAAGTATACAGTAGCTGTTGGTTTGGTTAGTAATTAGTTTTCTCAAATATACTTAAACCAATAGAAATTTAATAGGAGTGAGGACTGAGAAAACAAGCATATTGAATAGTGATACCAGGATTGTGTTAGGATCCAAATTATGCTAGAAACTAATCAAAAGGACACTTGGTTTTTAGATTAGTTCATGGTGTACACAGTATTTTTTAATCAGTTAGGAATTCGGTTATATATTCCAAAATATGGTTTTTTATATAATTTCTGATAAATACATCATCTTTATCTGGAAAGCTATTCTTAAGACTTTTAAATCTAATATTATAATCATCAGTTTTTTGGAATTCAATTAAAAGGCGTTCCTTAAGTTCGGTTAATTCATTGTAGGTTAAATTTTTGGATTTAGTCAAAATTCCTTTTTTAATTTCAAGTAAGAAGTAATCTCTGCCATTTTTAGTGTACTCGTCTTTAGAGAAAACTAAAATATCATTATACCATTCCACTTTAAATTTATCTTGACTTCGAGCGATTTCCTTAAAGAAAGAAATTTGTGTTTTTTTATCTTCAGTCAATTCGTATTTAGGATTCGGTCGAGTTATGTCAGTCAAAAAAAGTTGTTGCTCAATTATTTCGAAGTAACCAATATATCCACGCCATAAAGCAGTGGTATATGATTCAGGTCTTTTGTCAGGGTTTTTATCGAAATATTCTTCAAAAGGATTTGTTTCCTCATTTAATGAATATTGAATTCCTAAGTATTTTATTTTATCTGGATATTGAAATGTGAAAGTAGAATCAGCACTTATAAAGCCAAATAATGTAAAAATCAATCCTATCAAGAAGCTGTTTTTCATATTGTGTACAACACGCACAGGTTATGGCGAGTTCACGCAGAATGCTTCGCCTTCTAGAGTGTACGGTAGTTGTTGGTTTGGTTAGTACTTAATTTTCTCAAATATATTGAATTCCATATTAATAAAGTAGCAGTGAGGATTGAGAAAATGAGCCTATTGAATAGTGAAATCAGGATTGCTTCATTATCCAGATTATGCTAGAAACTAATCGAAAAAACGCTTGGTTTAAAGCTTAGTTCATTGAAAGCTAGAGTTATTTTCGTTCACTTGGAATAAGAACTACGCTGTAAGGACTTTCTTGAATTGTATCTCCAACTTTCTGATTCAATTTAAATCCATCTTTTGGTTTTTCAACTTGGATAATCTCCACGTATAAACTACGTTCTTTCAAGTTTATAACTCGACCGGTGTATTCCACATCAGTACTAGCACTGCTACTTTTACTATATCTTTTCCAAGCTGAAGTCGTTCCGATAACCAATCTTCCATTAGCATATAGCTTAAAATAATCTTTTTCTTCTTCTCTGTATTTTTCTATAGGCTTATTTCGTTCGTCCCAAGCAAATGCGGTATCCATATTCTTTTTTAGTAATTTTTCATATTTTTTAAAATACTTGGTTTGTTCTCGAAATTTTAATGGTTGGTTATTCAGATGTCTGTGATATGTTGTACGAATTATTTCGCTCATATGATATGGGGATGACACTCCATTCAGCTTAAAGTATAGTTTTAGAAGCCTTTTTTGGCCCTTGATATTGTGCCCATTAGGTGTGTGTAAACCGAACGACCAATCGTATTTAAAGGTTGCAACTTGTTCTGGTGCGATTTTGAAGTCATACTTCGTCGTATCATTCAGTTCATTATCTAATTGATAAATAGTTTTTCTTATTCCGAATGGTAATTTACTTGAAGAGCAAGAAATAATGAAAACCGATAAAAATAATAGAAAGAGTTTTTTCATAATTCTAGCTAATACGCACAGGTTATGGCGAGTTCACGCAGAATGCTTCGCCTTCTAGAGTGTACGGTAGTTGTTGGTTTGGTTAGTACTTAGTTTTCTCAAATATACTTCAATCAATACGAATAAAGTAGGAGTCAAGACTGAGAAAATGAGCCTATTGAATAGTGATATCAAGATTGTGTTAGGATCCGAATTATGCTAGAAACTTACTATAAAAGCACTTGGTTTTAGCTTAATTCATTGTTGTGTACAGTTATTTATTTTCGTTCAACCATTTTATAGTTAAATCCCATAACTCTTTTTTTCTTTTACTAAAGAATTTCATATGTCCGATATCTTTAAATCCATATTCTTTTGGTGATAGAGTCAGAATAGTTGATTTAATGTTAGGATGAACTCTAATCATATCTTTAACATTTTCATAATTAGCAATTTCATCATCTTTTGCGTGAACCCAAAGTGTATTAAAACTTAATTCATTGTATAAGTGTTCTTTTATTTTAGTGTCTAAATCAACTTTTACATACCCTTTTCCGTTACACCATTTAGTAAATTCCTTCCCTACATTTTTAGGAAGTGGTTCTCCCATTCCTACCCATTGTGATTTTGTATGTCCAAAAATCAGATTACTTAATGGAATATAAAAATTCAGCCAAAAAAAAGATTTTAGTTTAAATGGGTATTTTGTATATTCTAAACTCCCTGATGAGCTACCAAAGTTGAACATTGACTTTATTTCTTTAGCATTCTTCATTAAACCGACTAATTGTCCGCCAGCACTATGTCCAATAAGATGGTATTCAGAATTTGGGATTTCACTTTTTAAACATTCTAATGCTGCTGTCATATCCAATTTTCCCCAATTAGTCAACGATGCATTTGAAGAGTTTATGGAATTACCTTTAGATTCTCCAATACCTCTATTATCAAAAGTCAAGGTAGCAAATCCCTTTTCCGCAAGATAATTAGCAAATGCAGAATAAAATTTCTTTGTAATTCCTGTAGCAGGTGCAATCATCACAGAAGATGAAATGTTTTTTGGCTTAAATAACTTTCCAGATAGCATAAAACCATCTTCGCATTCAATTTTTATTTTTAATTCTTCTATCAAAGTAGGTTTCTTTTTAATCGTACACAACACGCACAGGTTATGGCGAGTTCACGCAGAATGCGCAGCATTCTAGAGTGTACGTTAGCCATTCTTGCATCCGACGAGTGCGCTTTCGCGAAAGCGACATGAGAGGAATGCACAAATTTGCTATAACCGAAGTTGTGGACGGTACCAGTAACGCTGGTTAGTGTTAAATTGTTTAGGTTATAAATATAGTTAGATAAAAGCAAATTACAGCGACTTGTCTCCGACGAGCAAACGCAGTTTGCGAGAGGAAGACACGCGTGAAACTAATGAATAAGTTCAGGAGAGAATTGAGCGCTAGCGAAATGGCCTGAACGACCGTAGATATCGTCCAGCAACGGTCTCCTTTACTTTGACCTTATTAATTTTAACAAGAGAAGAGAGGAGAACTCTAACGGTCTTTAGGCATTACCTATTATACGTAATAGTCCTCTCAGTCTCTTGTGGGATGCTTAGTTGAACTACTTGGAATACCTAGCTTAAAAAGCTCATTAAAGGAAATAGTTGCCAAGCATCAATAATCATTAATATTTATAAAAGTATGAAAAATGTAAGAGAAGTAGTAGGTATCGATGTGTCAAAAAATACATTAGATGCAACTCTTTATCACGTTAAGCAACATGCGGTATTTACAAATGATGATAAAGGTTATGCTCAATTATTATCATGGGTTTCTGATCAATTAGAAGTTAGTAGTTATTTTTTCATTTTTGAAAATACGGGTAATTACTCACTAAAGCTTTCTGTATTTCTAAGCTCAAAGGACTTGGTTTATGTAGAAGAAAGTCCCATGCGTATAAAACGTAGTACCGGTCTTACTAGAGAGAAGACAGATAAGTTAGACTCTTATATGATTGCCAGATATGGTTGGATGTATAGAGAAGAACTGGAACCTAGTAAGATAAAGCCAAAGGAATTTCAGGAACTAGGAAGGCTTTTGTCATTGAGAGATCAATTAGTAAGAGATCGCAGTGGATTGAAGTCGACTTTAAAAGAGCAAAAGCACTTGTTATCAAGTCCGTCAACAGATAGTTGCTGCAAACTGCTAGAGCGCAGTATCAAGCATATAGACAAACAGGTCCAACATATAGAGCGACGTATGAAGGAGCTGCTTGAAACAGATGATAGTTTACAAACAAATTATAATTTGTTAAGATCGGTAAAAGGAGTAGGATTGATACTAAGTTGTCAACTGCTGTATCATACCAGTAATTTTATGAAATTCAACAACTGGCGTAGCTTTTCGAGTTATTGTGGAATAGCGCCATTTGAATACAGTTCGGGCAGCTCTATCCGGCGCAGAAAACAGAGTCATTATATAGGGGATAGGAAGATGAAGACTTTATTAAGTATGGCGGCCGTTTCAGCAATTCAATCAGACCAAGAGTTAAGAAATTATTACCATCGTAAACTCGAAGAAGGGAAGCATAAAATGATAGCATTAAACAACGTGAGAAACAAGATTTTAGCACGCAGTTTTGCTGTTATCAAAAGAGGTACACCATTCGTTAATATAGCTGCAACAAATTATTGATTAAAAGCTTGTTTTTTACCTTGGAATACGTATAACCGTCAGTTACGGGATTAAAGTTAGTAATTTTCGGATTAAGCACAGACGTTAGCAATTCCGAGTGGATTCGGACGTAGTCGAATCCGCCGTAATTGCGGTTATACATTGTTGTAGCACGTTTTTATTTTTTCAGTTGTTGTTTAATTTTTTCTCTGTCGTATTCCAAAATCCACTTATCAAATCGGTCATAAATTTCATTCAATAATTTCTTGTCGGTTGCAAGAATATCTAAACCTCTGTCATCATAAATATGGAATATTAATTTTTTGTCAATATTCATAAGGTAAACTTCTTCTCGAATACAAGGTCGCATTGTTGGGAAGTCTGTGTTACATAATCCGATTATTAAGTTGTCAATATCAATATTTTTTATTTTTTCTTTGATTAAAAGTCTGTTCCATTTTTCATTTGGTTCATACCTATTTGCAACTTTGTCAAATACGTTTTCTGTTTTTGAACCTGATTTTAATAGTTTAAAAATAAAATTCGATTTCTTAATCCGTTGTTTTCTCCACTTGTAACTAAATACAGATAAATAAACTGTGTCGTTTTGTTCAAAGCAGAATTCAAATAGTTTTTTAGCTCTGTGATAAACTTCACTAAAATAATCATCATCATCAGTATCAACAGGGTTTGTAAATTCCTTTTGCAAGTCAAACCTTAATCCTAAATTCCAATTATAAAATAATGGCATTTTGATTTTCAGTCCGCTGAAATTATCTTTTAAAAAGTCTAAATATTCCGTTTTTAGGTTCAATAGATTTCGGTTTTCTCAAATGTGCTACAACGGTTTTGGCTATGATTTCGTTACGGAAAAATGGGCGACCATTTTTCCAGTGTTGACCGAAAGATAGCAAAAATGCATGGAATTTCCGCGAGGAAATTCCGCCGTAATGAATTATAGCCAGTGTTGGGTTTTAGTGCTTTTTTATCGGTTTTATAATTCATTCCGTTTTTTATTTTTGGTCAGCTTTCAATTCCACAATTTATGTTTTCCGTTCTGCGATTCAATTCCGCAAACCTGTCTGCCGACAGGCAGGCTTGCTCAAATTCCGACCATTTTTTAATTCACGTTTGAGTGCGCAATTCCAGCGTTATTTTTCCAGTTCCGATTGCGCAAACAAGCTAAAAAGTCAAGAGTAATTCAATTCAGAGTTTGCATTTCGACTATCGCTCAATAACCGTGAGCAATTCCGCTGTTGTATTTCATTCCACATTTGAGTGATAATTCCGAAAATTTTTGAAATTCCGCACACAGTTTTTCAGATTTATCTACCTTAAAATTCTAAAAAAAAATCGAAAAATAAACCAGGCTTTTTTTCAAACCGCAAACTTGCTCCAGCATTAAACCCAACTAGTTTATATAAGCAATATACCAAAAATTAACACTATACCACCCAAAATGTAGGTATATAAATAGGTTTTTTACATTTTTATTATATTGCTGTATAAATGGTATATACACATGTTTGATGACTTTAAACAATTCCTAGCTATAAAACGATACAGTCCAAACACCGCCAAAACATACCTAGGGTTACTCAATTCCTTTCAACAATTTTTAGGTAAAAATATACCCATTCATCAAGCTGATTCTAGTGTTATAAGAAAAACTTTTACTCAAAAAGTTCTTAAAGAAAACCTGGCCTATTCCACCCAAAAACAACTTGCTAGCGCTATAAGATTATACTTAAACACCATGCACAACAGGTCCATTGAATTAACCACCGTAACACCTCGTAAACCTCAAAAAGTATTACCCGATGTCTTAAGCGCACACGAGATCAACTTAATTTTAAATTCAATTACCAATAAAAAACACCACACAGCAATACTCGTGATATACGCATTAGGATTGCGTAGTGGCGAGCTCATTAACCTTAAAATAAGCCACATAAATGGGCAGCGTGATCAGGTCAAAATTGTGGCCAGTAAAGGTCGCAAGGATAGGTACTTGCCTTTACCCAAGGATCTGAAAGTAAGGTTGAGAGAATACTACAAATTATACAAGCCCAAAGAGTACTTGATAGAAGGATATAATCACAGTCGCTATAGTGCATCTAGTCTAAGAGCCGTACTGGCTAAAGCTCTAGAGAAATCAGGAATAAATAAAAAGGTTACTTTACACACCTTGCGACATTCCTATGCCACTCATCTTATGGAGGCTGGTGTGAATATCAGAGTGATTCAAGAATTACTAGGTCACAACGATATTAAAACGACCTTGATATATACACACGTATCTCGAGTTCATTTGGACAAAATTCCTAATGTGATGCAGTTTTTACAATAAATGCAAGGTATCCTTAATGGGTACTTAAGGCGAGTAGGACACTCATGGGCTTAAAGTTCTACACTGCCTTTTCCTTCACGCACCAATACCGGTTCATCACCAGTAAGGTCAATTATAGTAGATCCTATATTACCACCATAACCGCCATCAATGACTATATCAACAAGATGGTCCCATTTCTCCCAGATCAGGCTGGGATCTGTAGTATATTCAATTACCTCATCATCGTCCTTTATAGAAGTAGAAATTATAGGACGACCCAGCTCACGCACCAGGGCAATCGCTATAGGATGATCAGGTACACGTATACCTACAGTTTTCTTTTTCTTAAAAACAGTAGGTAAGTTATTATTGCCCGGCAAAATAAAAGTATACGGTCCTGGTAAATTTCTTTTAAGTAATTTAAAAGTACCGCTATCTATTTGACTTACGTAATCGCTTAAATTACTTAAGTCCTCACAAATAAAAGAGAAGTTGGCTTTTTCTAATTTTACACCCTTAATACGAGCCACTTTTTCTAGGGCGTTTTTATTGGTAATATCACATCCCAGACCATAAACCGTATCAGTAGGATAAATTACAAGCGCACCATTGCGCATGGCATCGGCAACGCGTTTAATTTCTCTAGGATTAGGGTTATCCTCATAAATTTTAATAAAATCGGCCATATTAATCCCTTAAAAATAAATAGTGCAAGCTAGATAGGGTAATTATTGCTGTAAGTACCGCGATAAACAATTGCGTCCACAGTCTAACTTGTTCTACATCGGGTTGTGGTACAGGTTGATAGCGATGTCTACCATTGCGATCAATTTTAATACCCATTCTATCCTTAGGACTGCATAACTCTACCCAGCTGCGGTAGGCAATCACAGCGGCAAGTATAAAAACGGCAGCCAGTACAATGGCTACAGTAGCAGTTCCTAGTTCCATCCAATTCATCATATAGGGTAGTAGTGTGTAAAAAATGTATAGTTAAATATACGTAAAAAATTAATCTGCTCGGTTTACTTCGCTCTCTAATTTTAGAACGTTGCTACCGTCTTCTTGTTCGATATACAAGGCTTTATTTCCTTCTTCACCTTCTCTAGTTACCTCATTGCCGTCTATGGTACGTGTCACTTTTTTAGTAAATGTGGACTGTACAGTACCGGTTGCAGTACCATTTCCCCATTCCCATTTTACTTTGGTTCCTTCCTTTATCATAGCTATTTTTATTTTAAAGGTAGTTGATCATTACGCTTTCGCGAAAGCGTACTAACAAAACATTACCACCACATTGTGACAGTTTTAAGGATGTACCTATATCGTTGTTAAAAACGCTTTAAAAAGGATTTTGTTGCTTTTAATTTACCAGCATAAGGTGGATATTTTAAAGTAATATCCAGCCAGTTTTTTCTATGTACCACACTTTTATAATGACTGAAACAGTCAAAACTGTGCTTGCCGTGATAGGCTCCTATACCGCTGTTGCCCACACCACCAAAGGGCAATCTATCGTTCACAAAATGAACTATACAATCATTAATCACGCCACCACCATAACTATAACGTTTTGTAAACCAATTAATAAACGATTTTTGAGTAGCAAAAACGTAACCGCTCAAGGGTTTTTCATATCTGTGAATCCACTTTTCAATATCGTCTTGTTCCTGATAACTAATGACGGGTAGTATGGGACCAAAAATTTCCTGTTGCATGACAGCGCTTTCCTCACCAGGCTCGTCAAGTAGAGTAGGAGCTAGGTACAACTGCTCTAGGTTGTAATCACCACCGGTGATAAGTTGTTCACCATCTAGGTAAGAAAGTAATTTTTCTAAGTGGTCCTTGCGATTAATACGGCCATAATCATTACTAGATTGTGGTTGTTCTCCATAAAACTGTGCTATGCTTAATTGCAATTGTTTAACCAATTCCTGTTTTACGCTTGCATGAACCAGTATGTAATCAGGTGCAATACAAGTTTGACCAGCATTTAGAAATTTGGCCCATACAATTCGTTTTGCGGCCGTTTTTATCGCAGCACTTTGGTGAACGACACAAGGGTTTTTACCGCCTAATTCTAGTGTTACAGGAGTAAGATGCTGTGCGGCTGCCTGGTAGATAAGTTTACCTACTTGTGGACTACCCGTAAAAAAAATGTAATCCCATTTAAGGCTTGTAAGCTCCTTGGCAACTGCGGCATCACCTTTACACACAGTTACATGTTCATGAGAAAAGCTTGTAGCAATAATTTCCTCGAGTAATTGAGAGGTGTGTGGTGCAAATTCACTAGGTTTTAAAACCACAGTATTACCAGCTCCTACAGCTCCTATTACTGGAGCTAGCGCTAGTTGAAAGGGATAATTCCATGGTGATATAACGAGAACGTTTCCATAAGGTTCGGGATATTGTCTAGCCTGGGATGGAAAATTAAGTAAGGCCGCACGTACTTTTTTAGGTTTTGTCCAGCGTTTAAGTTTGTAAAGAAACTTGCGCAATTCGGCCATGACTACATTATACTCAGTAACATAAGCTTCAAACTCACTTTTACCCAAATCTTTTTTAAGTGCGTTGTACACGTCTTGCTCTCTAGTTTCTAATGTGTTTTTTAATCGCTGTAAACTTTGAGTTCTATAATGTAATTCTTTAGTAGCTCCAGTTTTAAAAAACTGCTGTTGTAAACGGTGTGAGTGGGATACATTCATAGGTAATTATTTACTTGCAGCAAGCCACAAATTATCATGATCGGGTACTGGTGCCACGATTGTAACAAGTTCTTTCTTAACAGGATGAATAAACGACAGTTGTCTGGCATGCAGGTGTATACTGCCATCCTTATTGGACCTGCGTGCACCGTATTTAAGGTCTCCTTTTATAACGTGACCTATTTTGCTTAATTGACATCTTATCTGGTGATGCCTACCTGTTTCTAGCGTTATTTCTAACAGTGTATAACGTTCTAACTGTTTAATGATTTTATAGGTGAGTACTGCCTTTTTTGAATCCGGCACTTCATGATCGTGAGCATAACTTTTATTTTGTTTGGTATTGCGCACTAGGTAATGAACGAGCCGTTCTTCTTTAGATTTTGGCGTTCCTTCTACAAGTGCCCAGTAGATCTTTTCAGTTTTATGATCGGCAAATAATTTGTTCATGCGCGGTAACGCTTTTGAAGTACGTGCAAAAACTACAACACCACTAGTAGGTCGATCTAGCCTGTGTGTCACACCCAAATAAACAGCACCTGGTTTATCGTATTTGTGAGCTATATATTTTTTAATAGCATCGGGTAGAATAGGATCACCAGTTTTATCACCTTGAACTAGTTCACCAGATTCTTTGTTGACCGCAATTAAATGGTTGTCCTCGTGTAAAATACGGTGTTCAATTTTCTTTCTACTCATAAAGGATAAAGATAAGAAGGTATTTATCTTGATTTACGATTTGTTATTAAGTTATTACAAGATGTTGTTCAGCGTGGTAACGTGGTGATAATTCCATCGCTACTTAAATCAGCTTTATTAGGGATCATGACCTAATTTCACTTGCAGTATTTCCATTAGGTAGATTCCTTTTGAATCAAGATGCGCTCTTTGGACAAGTGTTTACCATCGTTTAATTGAGCTATAAATTTCACTAATTCTTCCCTTAACTTACAGTGTAATTCCCATGCCGAATTAGCATCCTGAGCACTACAAAGCGCTCTTATGGCTATTGCTTTTTCAGTTACTTCGGTAACTTGAACAACAGGTGGATGTTCTTCATCATACTCTTCTTCTTGTTTCAATAATTCAGAGAACTTTTCACGTACTAGCTGTACGTCGGTATTATAATCGGCATAAACAACAATGGGCTGTAAACGGTGAGCATTGGTCATGGACCAATTTTGGAATGGCTTTGAGATAATGTCTTTAAGAGGAATAATAAGCCTACGACTGTCCCAGGTACGTGTAACCATGTAGGTAAAGCGTATGTCTTCTACATAACACCATTCGTCACCTATATACAAAGTGTCACCAATTTTGCACGGTCTTGTAAGTGCTATTTGTATTCCTGCTATGATATTTCCTAAGGTGTTTTGTGCTGCTACACCTAATATTATGGTAATCAAACCAGCAGACGCCAGTAAGGAAATACCTAATTTTTCTAAAGATCTAAACTGTGATAATACCACCGATATGGCAACAAAGATGATAATGATGGTCAATAATCGTCGCGCTACCGAAATGTAAGTCATCATCATACGAGCTTGTGTGTTTTCCTCTATGGATGAATCGCCTATTTTATGTTCGGCGATGTAGGTCATTACAGCATTAATAAAACTCATGAGCAACCAGGCAATGGAAGCAATTACCAGGACCAAAAGGATTGCGTAAATAGTACTAGAATAAGGCCCAGAAAATGAAATGAGTTTATTAAGTATGATATAAAAGAATAGCATGCTTAGGGCAATTCCTGCTGGTTTGGCTAACTTATTTGCTGTTGTTCTTAACCAAGCTCTGTCTGACTTAAGTAACAACCTTCTTGTTACATAACTAAAAACTCTTCCTACAGCATATGCCATAAAGAAAAGGAGAATGGTCGCTACAAATTTCCAAACAGGAAAACCTAGAAATGAAACTCTGGCCCATTGAGGCATGATACGATCAAGTTTTCTAGGACCATACTCCTCATACAAGGGTTCAATATTTTCTACTGTATTGGATGCTATCATCCAAAAAGCTCCATAATCGTCTAATTTAACACGTTGTAAGCGTAGGACTACATCGCGGTTGTTTAAATCTACTTCTCCAAAAACCACACTTCGTCTAGGGTTTCCAGCAATAGCTCCGTTTGTCGAAGTAGTTATATCAATTTGTCCGTCGGGTCTATCTGATATGTTGTTCCAATCAATTTTGACTCGTTGATTGAGCACGAAATAAAATTTCTCTGCGAGAATTGCCGCTTCTTTTTTAGTTACTTCCTTGGGAAAAAGATTTAAGTTAAGGGCATAACCGGCTTCTTCAAAGTTGTTGTTTCTACAGCTAGATATAAATTGTTCTAGTGTTGCCTGTGGTGTTTGAAAGTTTAAATGATTAGGTGGTAACCCAATGTTTTCATTTAGTCTATTAACAATGTAAAAAGCCTCGTTATACGCTCCAATAGGATTTGATTGGTAGGTACCTGCTTCAGATATGGTATCGGATAATTTAGGAAAATCACGAGTTGGACCAGCTTCTTTTTCCTGACTGTTTCCTAGGATAGCAAATGCCAATAAACCAAAAAGTAAAAACCTGTGAAAAGCTGATTTTAACATAGTTCATAAGGTAGATATATTTCGTGTTTTGACGTATTAGCGATTTGTTAAATCCTACTAGTAAGGAGTAATTTTAAGTGTGTTTTATAATTCAGAAGTAATAAAAAAGGCCTTGAACTTAATCAAGGCCTTTCTTGTACTATATCGTAGTTCAAATAAAGAAACTACAACCAAACTCGTGGTTTGTTTATGAGTTTACTTTACTTCTTCAAAGTCAACATCTTCTACATCACTTGTATCGTCACCAGCTTGTTGTTGAGCACCAGCATCAGGACCAGGTTGACCACCTTGAGCCTCGGCTTGAGCTTTATACATTTCTTCACTAGCTGCAGTCCATACAGTATTCATTTTCTCAAGAGCAGGATCAATTTGTGCGATATCCTTAGTTTCATAAGCTTTCTTCAACTCTTCAAGAGCTTCTTCAATTGGCTTTTTCTTATCATCACCTAGTTTATCACCAAATTCTTCTAATTGCTTTTCAGTTTGGAAAATCAACTGGTCTGCTTGATTTAATTTATCGGCTTTTTCTTTAGCTTGCTTATCAGCTTCAGCATTAGCTTCAGCTTCTTGCTTCATTTTTTGGATTTCCTCTTCAGTAAGACCCGATGACGCTTCGATACGAATGTCTTGTTTCTTGCCAGTAGCTTTATCCTCGGCGCTTACTTTAATAATACCGTTGGCATCAATATCAAAAGTCACTTCAATTTGCGGTGTGCCACGACGTGCTGGTGGAATACCATCTAAGTGAAAACGACCAATCGTCTTATTATCCGTAGCCATAGAACGCTCACCTTGAAGTACGTGAATTTCTACACTAGGCTGGTTATCAGCTGCCGTAGAGAATACTTGTGACTTTTTAGTAGGAATGGTTGTATTAGCATCGATAAGTTTAGTCATAACGCCACCCATAGTTTCAATACCTAGAGAAAGAGGAGTTACATCTAGAAGTAATACATCCTTAACATCACCTGTAAGTACACCACCTTGAATAGCAGCACCAATTGCTACAACTTCATCAGGGTTTACACCTTTAGAAGGCTTTTTACCAAAGAATTTTTCAACTGCTTCTTGTACTGCTGGGATACGAGTAGATCCACCTACAAGAATGATTTCATCAATATCACCAGTAGAAAGATCTGCTGCTTTAAGAGCAGTTCTACATGGTTCAATAGTACGTTTTACTAAATCATCAATTAGTTGCTCAAATTTTGATCTTGTAAGCGTTTTTACCAAGTGTTTAGGACCGCTAGCGGTAGCTGTAACATAAGGTAAATTAATTTCAGTTTGAGCACTTGATGAAAGTTCAATTTTAGCTTTTTCTGCAGCCTCTTTAAGACGTTGTAACGCCATTGGATCTTTACGTAAGTCCATTTGCTCAGCTGCTTGGAATTCATCAGCTAGCCAGTTGATGATTGCTTCATCTACATCATCACCACCTAGGTGTGTATCACCATCAGTCGATAATACTTCAAACACGCCATCTCCTAATTCAAGAATAGAAACATCGTGCGTACCACCACCAAAGTCAAATACAACGATTTTTTGATCTGTATCTTTTTTATCTAGACCGTATGCAAGTGCAGCAGCAGTAGGCTCGTTGATAATACGCTCTACTTTAAGACCTGCGATTTCACCAGCTTCCTTAGTCGCCTGACGTTGTGAGTCGTTAAAATAAGCTGGTACAGTAATTACAGCTCCTGTTACTTCAGTACCTAAGTAATCTTCGGCTGTTTTTTTCATTTTCTGTAGGATCATAGCACTCAATTCTTGTGGAGTGTACAATCTTCCATCTATATCAACACGTGGTGTGTCGTTGTCACCTTTTACCACGTTGTAAGGTACGCGATCAGCTTCTCTTTGAGATTCAGAGTATTTGTTACCCATGAATCTTTTGATAGAGTAGATGGTTTTTTCTGGGTTAGTTACTGCTTGTCTTTTTGCAGGATCACCCACTTTAATTTCACCACCTTCTACAAACGCAATTACAGATGGTGTTGTGCGTTTTCCTTCTGCATTAGGTATTACAGTAGGCTCGCTTCCTTCCATTACCGAAACACAGCTGTTTGTAGTACCTAAATCGATTCCTATTATTTTACTCATTATATCAATTTTAAGTTTTATTCAAATTTTTACACTCTGCATAAGTCAATGTTTGTGCCAAGCAAATGCCAGTGACAGGATGTCATAATTATAGAAAAGCTGACAGTGAACAATTACCTATCTGTATACAAGAGTTCTACTTATGAACATTTGCCCATGTACCGAATGACACTTTTAAACCACTATTACAATTACTAAAAATAGGGTCGGATAATGCTACAATTTTTCGGCTATGACAAAGGATAAAAGTATATTTGAATTTCGAAAGAAAAAGAAACAACATGGAAGCAATCAGCGTTTTTGACATGCTTAAAATAGGAGTAGGACCTTCTAGTTCACATACTTTAGGACCATGGCGTGCAGCCAATAGGTTTCTTGAGAAATTACGTAAAGTGAATAAATTAAAGCAAGTACAACGCATTCAAGTGGATCTTTATGGTAGCTTATCCTTGACCGGTCGCGGTCATGCCACCGACATTGCAGTGATGATGGGATTGATGGATAAAGATCCTGTGACTTGTGATATTGCTCAAATTCCGCACGATGTAGCGGCTTTAAGCAGTGAAAAATGTATCAAATTAAATGACGATATTCAATTTGAGTTTGATCCAGTTGAAGCCATAACCTTCCACCGTAAATTTTTACCTTATCATCCTAATGGATTAAGATTTAAAGCCTTTTACAAGGACGGTAAATCTAGAACAGAGCATTTTTATAGTATAGGAGGCGGATTTGTAGTTCAAAAAGAACGTAAGCGAGCGCAAAAGAAAAAAGTGACCTTCAGCTGTTTTCCTAGACCGGTACAAACAGCAACAGAATTATTAAACTATTGCCATCGAGACGGCATGGCAATAAGCGAGGTCGTTCTAGAAAACGAACGATACATGCGCAGTGATGAAGAAATCAATAAAGAGTTCAAAGCTGTTTGGGACGTCATGCTCGATAGTATGTATACAGGTTGCCATACCGAGGGAACTTTACCAGGTGGATTAAACGTAAGACGTCGCGCTTATGACAACCACCTAAAGCTTCAAAAGGGTAAACCCTATTCTAATAAAGAAGAGTGGATTGAAGCTATACGTGATACCGAAGTGAAATTTAGAGAAATTTTAAAATGGGTGTCCTGTTTTGCCCTTGCGGTTAATGAAGTAAATGCATCCTTGGGCCGTGTGGTAACAGCTCCTACTAACGGTAGTGCTGGTGTTATTCCATCTGTAATCATGTATTATATGGTAATTGAAAACCACGACGCAAACTTTGAGGACATCAAGAAGTTTTTACTGGTAGCTGGTGAGGTAGGAGCTTTATTTAAAAAAGGAGCGACCATAAGTGCTGCAATGGGTGGTTGCCAGGCAGAAATTGGTGTAAGTAGCGCAATGGCAGCTGCTGGATTAACTGAACTTATGGGTGGCACACCAGACCAAGTTCTTATGGCTGCGGAAATTGCGATGGAACACCACCTAGGACTTACCTGTGATCCTATTGCAGGATTGGTTCAAGTTCCTTGCATAGAACGCAACGCTATGGGAGCAATTAAGGCTATAAATGCTTGTGAACTAGCTCTCGACGCCGACGCCTCACATGCCAAAGTACCTTTAGATAAGGTTATTAATACCATGTGGCAAACGGCTCAAGATATGAACTCTAAATACAAAGAAACTAGTGAAGGCGGACTTGCAGTTAATGTGAGTTTGAGCGATTGTTAATTAGTATTTTTAATATTTTCTTTATTACGCTTTCGCGAAAGCGTAACAGCTATTAACTTTATGAGTCTAATAGTTGATAATGACAAACGAGCAAATTCTTACCCATTCATTACCGGACATTGAAAGCTTTTCATTTGAAAAACATCCTAAGCGTTTTTTAAATAAAAAACTCATAGCCAACACCTTATACATGATACCACTTGCTATAGCGGTAGGCTTTTTGTTTTATAATTTTTCAGAATTTCCTTGGTTGGGCTGGAGTGGATTGGGTCTATGGGCTTTTATACTTTTGTTTTCATTATTTGTGAATTATAAGGAATATTTTGTTCGTGGTTATACTTTAAGAGAACACGATATAACGTATCGCAAAGGATGGATCTTTCACCATCAAATCACAGTACCTTTCAATCGCATTCAACATACTGAAATCAACCATGGACCTATAGACAGACTCTTTAATCTTTGTGAGTTAGAGATTTATACCGCTGGAGGTTCTTCTAGTGATTTATCCATAAGCGGTCTTGACCCAAAAGATGCTCAAAATTTAAAATCATTTGTAGCAGGAAAAACGAGCACACATGTTTGATTTAACAACTCCACAGCGACAAAGCAAAAAAGTTATTGCTCTGTATGCCTTTAAGAGCTTAAGGGGTTTTATATTCTTTTTCGTTTTTGCAGCTTTTGGGATGCGAGGATTTCTTGAAGGGCTTGCTTTTACAGGATTAGTACTTTTTGTTGCGGCTACCAGCTTAATAGGACCGGTAATTCAATACTTGTTTTTCAAATTTCACATTGAACAAGATGAATTTATACTGAATAAAGGATGGTTATTTAAGGAAAAAAAAGCGGTTCCGCTAGAACGTATTCAATCTGTAAACCTAGAGCAAAATTTGCTACAACGTATTCTTAAGGTATACAGTGTACAAATAGAAACAGCTGGTTCCAAGGAGAAAGAACTGGAGATTAAAGCACTGGACGAGTCGGCAGCGCTTTCTCTTAAACAAGCTCTACTCGACATAAGTAACCAAAGGGTGGAGCAGGAGAAAACTGAAGTTACAGAACCAGAAAAGAAAACAGTAAATGCTACTACGAGCCAGGTTTCATCTACCTTGCTAAAATTAAGTTTCTTGGATCTTTTTAAAGTGGGTATGACCCAAAACCACTTGCGCAGTGGTGGCGTGGCAATAGGTCTTGTAGTAGGAAGTTACTTTAAATTTCAGGATGTAATTAAGCAGTTTTTTGGAGATTATTTAGATGGTTGGGAATGGGAAAATCTAATGAGTTTTGCTAGTTTGGGTATGCTATTTAGTTTTTTATTGATATTCTTGGTATTCTCCATAGTGGTAAGCTTAATAACTGTTTTTAGTAATTACTATGGTTTTAAGGCTGTAGTTTATCAAAGTCATCTTGAACTTTCTATGGGGTTAATTAAGCGTCAAGAAATACGTGTTCCTATTGAGAAAATTCAATCTCTCGAATTTAGAACAAACCCTTTAAGACAGTGGTTAGGCTATTCCACCGCCTATATTTATCAAGCTCAGTCAGATGCTAATAAGGCGTCTAAAGTAAGTATTCCTGCTTGTAAAAAAGAGCACATTAAAATACTACAAGAAACGGCTTTTAAGGATAGCGTTGTTGATGCTACTATTGATATTCCCTGTAATGGTTTTTCATATATGAGGTTAGCAAGTTATATCATGCTTGCTACTTTGATTCCTACGTTGGTTCCGCTAGCATATTTTGGAGATTATAACTGGGTGGTACCTATGCTTATACCAGCGGTATTGATTGTGTTTTGGAGCTATATGTATGGTAGCAATAGTGGTATAGTCACAGATAAAGATTTTATAGGATTTAAAAAAGGCTGGTTATTCAAGAGTTTTTCTATAAGTCCTGTATTTAAAGCGCAAGCAGTTGAAAAATGGGACAGTATTTTTATAAGAAGGCGTGAAGAAATGCATATTAAGTTTCATACAGCCTCTGGTAGTAATGGGTTGAGGTATTTTAAAAAAGACGCTGTCAACCACTTACTTAATTATATAAATAATACGGTAATAAAAAGCAATCGTAATTGGATGTAACAATTATTAATGAATGCAGCATTGTTCATCATTACATTGACAATACTTTAAATGAAATAGGTGTAAACCTGCAAGCACAATAGCAACGCCATAAGTAACAGATTCTGCCAAAGCTATAATTTCTATTTTCTCATTCACAATTAAGAGAAACAGTAAACTGTAAGTCAACCATAAAACGTACTTCATCCAGTTCCTAGAGCTTTTTTGTAGAGTTTGCTTGATAGCTATAAAGGAAACAAACAGAAATATAAAATCAAGATAATCCCACCAGAGAGGTGCTGCGGCATGATTATGATGATCTACTGTGCCATGAGTGTGCGCATGTGCGATAAAAAGAATAGGAGTTGCGACACAGTGTATAATGCACATAATGCTTGCTGTAGCTCCATATACATCAGGTTTTAATAAGTTTACTTTCATTTTTTTATTTTAGTGCAACACAGTTGCAAAAGTAAGAAGTAAAGTTGGTAGTAACTCTATGAAAGTATAATTTTGCGTTATGGGCATACAACGTAAGACATCGACAATTGGACTGTTGCTTGATCAATTTAAGAAAAGTAATCATGCTATTGCAGCTGTAGAATTAGTTGATCGCTTAAAAGAAAAAGTAAACAAAACTACGGTATATCGTGCATTAGAAAGGCTAGAGGATGATGGCCTAGTACATTCTTTTTTAGACCGCGATGGGATTAAGCGCTACGCTATTTGCCAGGATTGTAATAAGGATTCACACGTGCATGATCATCCTCATTTTCAATGTACGAATTGTGGTAAGGTAGATTGTCTAGAAGAAGCCTCGGTAAATATTCCTAAAATCTCAGGTCGGACTATACACAAGACTGATGTACTACTTCAAGGAATTTGCGAAACTTGTTCAATTTAAAATTCCACAAATTCCAAATGAAGGTACTTTGTTGGGCGTTATAATTAATGTCTTAAAATGGATTAATTCTCATTTTGATAAGCTCCAGAGGAATAGGTGAGTTCATAGCTGTGTGTGTAAATTTCAAACACAATTCCAAATGGATCCTCAACATAAACCATTTTATACGGTTTTTCATTAGGATAATATTCTCTTATTGGCATACGTTGTTTTCCTCCAGCAGCCACAATACGTTCAGTTAATTTTTCAATCTCAGGATCTTGAACACAAAAATGAAATAATCCTGTATTGAAAGGATTAAATTCTGGTGCTTCTTTTTGACCAAAAGGGAATGTAAATAGTTCAATACCTATTCCGTCAGATGTAGATAAATGAGCGATTTCAAAACTTTCCCAATCTTCACCAAACACATCAATACACATTTGACCAATGGCCGTGTCAGTCTCTTTTTTCACTGTTGAAGGTGGCATAATTACATACCAACCCATTATTTCTGAGTAAAATTCAACTGCTTTATGAATATCGGGTACTGTAATCCCTATATGGGAAAATGATTTAGGATATGGAGTCATCTTTTTTATGGCAAGGTAGAAATTTGACTCACAAGGTTTCTTATTATTCTCCTAAAGTATTTAAGTATAGAGCCAGAATAAGACCTATAGCAGTAGCCACTCCACTCCAGTATTTATTTTCCTTAAAAGCCTTTGGAAATACTTCTATTGCTAGAGAAGCTACAACTGCACCGCCAGCAAAACATTTTATGTAGTTTAAATAACTCTTTGGAACATCATCCAATAGAAAATTACCTATTAAAGCTGCTATAGATAAGATTATGGCGGTAGCGATCCATAGAATTAATATTTTCCGTTTGGAAGAGGTGTTTTCAGCCATCTCCTTAGCACCACCAGCTGCTTCGGGCAAATTTGATAATAGGATGGAACCAGAAAGCGCTGCCACAGATAATGGGCTTGCACTTATCAAAGCAACTCCTAAAGCTAGGTTTTCTGGTATGCCATCTAAAGTAATGGCAGCCAGTAAACCGGCACCGCTATTAGATCCCCATTTTTCTTTGATTATATAGTCCAAACCTGTGAAAATAGTAGCGCCCAAAAATACACAGAGCAACGTGATCCCAACAGAATCGTTCTTCAATGAAGGATGAATTAATTCCAAGATTGCTGAAACCAATAAAGCTCCACCAGCCAAAGCGACTAAAAAACCTTCCAATTTTTTAGACAATGAACCATAAATACCCCAAACGGCTCCAAGAATTAAAGCTGCAGAAACTGTAAGAATTACGATAAACGTCATCATATTAAAGTCCAAGTTACGGACTTAATTTTATTTATATTTCATCTTTATGTTTCCTTTAAATGTTTAAGGATATAGAAAGATGAATAGGGCGTAGATTAATCGGATATTTCTCCCATAAAAAAGCCTTGAACAATCGTTCAAGGCTTTTTTATTGAATTAAGATAAATTTTATCTGCTTATTCTTCCGATGTAACCTCAGTGGTTACTTCTTCTTGTTGGGCCAATTGACGTTCAAGTATATTAACCTGCTTTTGTTTTTCTTTTACCACGTCTAGCTCTTTCTGTAGATCTGCGATATTTTTCTTTTGTGCTAGTATCAATGGGTTTTTGTCATCCTTAGAATTAAAAAACTGAAGGTTATTTTGCAGTTGTAAAATTTCCTTTTTTATCTCATCCTGACGTTTTCTCAAATAAAAACGCTCGTTTTTAAAGTCTCTTTCATTACCATTTTCTAGCGAGCTCAATTTGTTTTGATATTTTAGCATTTCTGCATCTACCTCACTTAAACCAGCTGCTTTAAATTTAGCTTTAACTAGTTTCTCAAACTTATCTTGAATAAAACGTTTTGAGTAAGGCACGCGTCCTATAGCAGACCATTGATCCATGAAAGATTGAATATCCGACTGCATAGCCTCTTTATCATCCTGTGGCAACATTTCCTTTAAGGCATCATAAATCTTAAGCTTTGCTTCGTAATTTTCTTTCTCTTCTACAGTAGCAGCTTCTTTTTGAGCATTCTTTTTATCAAAGAAAGCGTTACAAGCCTTTTGAAAACGTTTCCAAATCTTGTCACTATCTTTTCGAGGTACGTGACCTATTTTTTTCCAGTCTGCCTGAATACGCTTCATAACCTGTAGGCTTCCAGCGAAATCTTCAGAGTTTTGATGTTCTTCGGCAATAGCGATGAGATCCATTTTCTTTTTAAGATTCTCATTTTGCTCGTCTTTAAGCTCTTTATAAAAGTTGTTTTTGGCTCTATTGAATTCCCTAGTTACCGATCTATATTGATCCCATAAATCATTGTTCACATCTTTAGGAGCTGCTCCTGTATTTTTGAATAACTCCTTGAGTACGTCAATCTCTTTTAAACGGTCTTGCCATTCTTTATGAGATTTAGCACCTGTTTCAGTAATTTTTTGAACCTCGGCGATGATGTTTTCCTTCACCATCTTATTGTGCTCTTGCTGTTTTTCACGCTCCTTATAAAATTCTTGACGTTTGTCATGAATTACTTTTGTAGCTGCTTTAAATGATTCCCAAGTTGGGTCTCTGTGTTCTTGAGCTACTGGACCTACATCTTCTTTCCACATGCGGTGTAATTCCTGAAGTTCACGTAGCGCTTTGTGAATATTGTCTTCTTGTCCTAATTCTTCAGCGCGAGCTATTATTTTATGACGTAGTTCAAGATTACGTTCAAAGTCTTTATCACGTAATTCTTTTGACAGGTCTATGTAATCATAAAAGTTTTGGGTAGCAAGTCTATAATCTTCCCAAGTGATGTTGTAAGCATCATGCGGGATAGGACCTGTAGAACGCCAGTTTTCTTGTAAATCATGAAACTTTTTGAAAGTTGTACCAATGTTTTCCTCTTCGGTAATCAAGGTTTTAATTCCTTCAATAATCTCACGACGTTTTACAAGATTAGCTTCTTGCTGTGCACGACGTTTTCTTTGAAACTCTCCTTTTTCCTTACGATATGTACGGTGTAAATCGTTAAATACCTTAGTAAGCTCGTTATTGTATTCAAACTGTGGTGCTAGTGGATCGTCAGAAGGTGGATTCTCTTTTTCAAACTTTGCCTTTTCTTCCTCGTGAATCTCTGCATCACGCTTTTCAAAGTTCTTTTTAATTTTTTCGGCCTGATCTCTAAAACTATTGATGGGATATTCTTGCATCAGTTGACGCAGCTCATCAATAAGTTCCTTTTGATTCATGGTCTCGTATTCCTTTTCAGGGATTTCTACCGTATTATCCTGATTTTCATCCTTATCGGCTTCTTCATTTTCATCGATGATAGGATCAGTAGCATTTTGTACAGCTTCACTTTCTTCCACCATGGTGTCTTCATGAGTAGTAGAATCGTCTTCTGCTTTTTGAGAAGCTTTATTGGTGCCTTCAACTGTCGGAGTATCTGTAACAGGCTCCACCTCGATGTGCTCCTTTTCAGATTCTTCTGCCTTTTTTTGTTCTGCGATAAAGGCATTTTCAATCGCATTAGTCTCGTCGGAAAGATGCTTTGCATCATTTTGTCCATCTGCTTGTGGCAGGTTGTCGTTCTTGTTCATTTTTTTCATTTAAAAAATAGGTGGGCAAGATAATCAGAATGATATGCAATCACAACGTTATGATGCCTTACTTATTCCATATTTCCCAAGCTTTTTCAGCCTGATGTACTAACATTTGTTTTCCATTAATAACCTGTGCGCCGTGAGCACTTGCCTTTTTCATAAAAAGAGTTTGTGGTGGATTATAAACTAAATCATAAAAAACATGTTGACCTGTTACCTGATCATAAGGAATTTCAGGAGCAACTTCAACATCTGGATGAGTGCCTAGCGGAGTGGTATTGATAATTAACCCAACCATTTTCATGACTTGGGGTGAAACGGATTTATAGTCTATCGTAAATTCATCCTTAGGATTTCTGGAAACAAATAAATAAGGTATTTGCATAGAATCTAGCGTGTAGGCAATAGCCTTTGACGCACCGCCAGTGCCTAATATAAGAGCATTTTTTTTGATAGGTAAAAAAGGGGATAAGCCCTTGCCAAATCCATAAGCATCCGTATTATAACCGGTCCACCTGTTATCTTCAATAGCAATAGTATTAACAGCACCTATATCTCTCGCCTCTGGACTTATCTCGTCCAGAATATCCATGATATCTTGTTTGTAAGGTATGGTTACATTCAAACCACGTATAATTTCAGATTTACCAGCTGTAGTGCGTGTTTGCAGGTCATAGGTTACGCTTTCGCGAAAGCGAACTAATTCACTAGCATCAGGAATTTCAAAATTTCTATACTCATGATCTTGTAAGCCTAATGATTCGAATTTTTCTGTAAAATAGGATCTAGAAAAACTGTAATCTAATCGCTTACCTATTAATCCAAAAATGCTACGCGGGATTTGTTTTATTTCCATAACGACTAAGTAAATACACAATTAAATATCCTATTAAAATCATAGCAATTGCTATCCAGGTTTGAGCAGTTGCAAGATCGGGCCAGTACCTGTTGTAATCTACTAAAATCTCATTACCACTAGCATCTAAAGAAATTTCACCTGTAACTGTGCGTTGATAAATAGCCTTTTTCCAGGGCCATACAACTCCTAAGGATCCTGTTATAAATCCTATAATCATAGCGTTAGTCTGATTACGAAAGTTTTTCATCGTCCATCCCAATAGATGAGATAAACTTACCAAGCCAAAAATAGAACCAGCAACAAAGACTACCAAGATCAATAACAAATCCATATGAACACTATCGTACCACCATGAGAAATCCCATCTTGCGATTGCCACCATGGTGTTGAATAAAGCATTAATACTATCAACCAGTAAAAGAACGTAATTACCTAGAAGAATAAGGATGAAGCTACCACTCAATCCAGGTAAGGTCATACCGCAAATACTCACCATCCCACAAAAGAAAACAAAAAACAAATTAGTGTTTTGTGTAGCAGGATCGAGTAATGATGTTCCCACGCCTATGGCTATACCTATCATTAAAATGATGATATTTTGTCGAGTCCAACTGTTGTAATTACGGGCGATATAATAAATGGAACCTAATATCATCCCAAAAAATAAAGCCCAAATAAGAATAGGGTAATATTCTAGTAATACATCAAACCCTATAGAAACAGTAAAGTAGCTTATAGCTTCACCCAGGAGTAATAGGCTTAAAAACCTGCCGTTTACATAATGAAAGAAAGACCTGAATCTACCGTTAAAAAGTAATTTAAGTGCTTTGAGATTGAGTTTTTGAAGGCTGTAAATAAATTCTTCATAGAAACCAGTAACGTATGCCACAACACCGCCGCTCACGCCGGGAACTTTGTTTGCAGTTCCCATAGCGATACCCTTGAGTATAAGTAATAACTTATCGGTAAAACTACGAGTAGGTTGACGCACGTGTTATTGTTTTTTAGCAGCCCATTTTTCTAAGATAAAAATAAGTGCAAAACCTAGCAAGGCAAGAATAAAAACTAACAGTATTTTAGGTTCTCCATCAAAGTATTGTGGTAAAATACTTTTTTCCAAAAAAGGAACTTCCTCACCGTGACTATTCACTCGTGTGCTTATAACCTTCTTCCATGGCCATAATTTGTTGAGAGAACCAATCATAAAACCTGTAAGCAAAGCCAGTGTTGTATTTTCTTTATTCTTGAATAACCAGGTTAAAATTCTTGAAAAAATCTTTAAACCAACGATACAACCAAGAGCAAATAACATCAAGTTAGTCAAGTATTTACCTACTAAAGACCAATCTCCTTGTGACAAGGCTTCTACTAGACCAGATATACTACCTATAATTACTTTATAACTTCCTAAAAGGAGTAATAAAAAAGCACCCGAAACACCCGGAAGTATCATAGCTATTATTGCTATGAATCCTGAAAAAATAATGTACCACCAGGTATCTGGCGATCCTATAGGTTCTGCAATTGTAATGTAATACGATATTGCTGTTCCTATTATTATGGCAAGCAGGGCAGTGCCGTTCCATCTATTGATTTGTCTGGCTATGTATAGTATACTCGCTATCACTAAACCAAAGAAGAATGCCCATACTAGAACTGGATAGGTTTCAAGAAGATAACTAATGAGTTTTGACAGGCTTACAACTGCTATTCCAATTCCTAATATTAAACTGAGTAAGAATTTTAAGTTGTACTTTCTAATTACACCACCAAAACCAATAAGTTTTATGTCTTTAATAGCCTGAAAACTCAACCCATCAATAGTGGCTATAAGTTCCTCGTAAATTCCTGTTATAAATGCTATAGTTCCACCAGAAACACCTGGCACGACATCGGCAGTACCCATGAGTACACCTTTGAGCATTGTATTAAGATATTTTTTCAAAATAAACTTATTTAAAAAAAGCTGGTTCAAAAATGAAACCAGCTTTATGTTTATCTGTGTATGGTCTGTTTACGATCTGGACCTACACTTACTATTTTAATTGGAATTTCTAGTTCCTTTTCTAAAAACTCAATGTATGCATTGAGCTCTTTAGGAAACTGATCTACCGATGTCATTTGTGTAAGATCTTCTTCCCAACAAGCAAATTCACTATAAATTGGAGTGATGTTTTCCGCTTCTATATTGTAAGGCAAGTGTTCTATGGTTTCTCCTTTATATTTATAAGCCGTACAAACTTGTAAAGCGTCAAAACCTGAAAGAACATCTCCTTTCATCATCATAAGTTGAGTTACACCATTAACTTGACAGGCATATTTTAATGCAACCAGGTCTAACCAACCACAACGTCTCGGTCTTCCGGTTACGGCACCAAATTCATGACCTACCTTAGCCATTTTTTCTCCTGTTTCATCAAAAAGTTCAGTAGGGAATGGACCGCTACCTACTCGTGTTGTATATGCTTTAAAAATACCAAATACTTCACCTATTCTGTTAGGAGCAACTCCTAGACCTGTACAAGCTCCGGCAGCAGTGGTGTTTGAAGAAGTTACAAAAGGGTACGTTCCAAAGTCAATATCTAACAAACTACCTTGAGCACCTTCAGCAAGGATTGATTTACCCTGTTTTTGTGCTTGATGTAGGTATTCTTCAGAATCAATGAATGTTAATTCCTTTAAACGTTCTATAGCGGTGAAGAATTCTTCTTCTAATTCTTTAAGGTCGTATTGTATATCAACATTATGGAAACCAATAAGATCTTCATGCTTATCTGCAAGAGCGCGGTATTTCTCTTTCCAATTGTCCAGTTCTATATCACCTACACGAATACCATTTCTACCTGTTTTATCCATATAAGTAGGACCAATTCCTTTAAGGGTCGAACCTATTTTTGCTTTACCTTTTGCCGCTTCACTTGCTGCATCTAGTAGTCTGTGAGTGGGACAAATGATGTGCGCCTTCCTAGAAATTATTAAACGTTCAACATAATTGATGTTGAATTGTTTAAGACCGTCTAATTCTTGTGCTAGAACTACAGGATCAATTACTACACCATTTCCTATCACGTTGATAGCTTTGTCGTGAAAGATACCGCTAGGGATTGTTCTTAATACGTGTTTGATACCATCAAACTCTAAAGTGTGACCAGCATTGGGTCCTCCTTGAAATCTTGCAATGATATCGTAGTTAGAAGTTAAAACGTCTACTATTTTACCTTTTCCCTCGTCGCCCCATTGCAAACCGAGCAATAAATCTACTGCCATTATTGATTGTTTTCCGTTGAATTTTTAACGCCGTAAAAGTATAAAGAATGATTGGTTATTTGGACATCAAAAACCTCTTCAATTGTCTTTTTTATTGACTCAATTCTAGGGTCACAAAATTCAATAACTTCATTGGTATCTTGAAGTATTAAATGATCGTGTTGTTTGTCAAAATATGATTTCTCATAATAGGATTGATTTTGACCAAATTGATGCCTGCGCACCAATTTACATTCCATAAGTAAATCTATCGTATTATAAAGCGTAGCGCGACTTACGCGATAGTTTTGTTCCTTCATTTTAATGTATAATGACTCTACATCAAAATGCTCATCACTGGCATAAATTTCAGCCAGGATGGCAAAACGTTCAGGTGTTTTCCTGTGTTTGTTATCACTAAGAAATTGAGTGAAAACATTCTTCACGATTTCCTGCTCCTTTTCCAAATTGTTAATAATTTCACTCATTATTACGATCTCGTTACTTTGTCTATTCCGTTTATTTTATTCAGATTTTGCATCAACGTTTGTAAAATCTTTTTATTAGTCACTACTACTGTAATCTCACCTTTAAAAATACCATCATCACTACTGAAGCTGATACTTTTGATATTTACGCTCATAAATTCTGAAATGACTTGTGTCACTTCTTGAACCAATCCCAGTCTATCTATTCCTGTAAGTACAAGATCTGCCTTGTGCTCACGTTGTGTAGAATCAATCCATTTTGCACTTATTATACGATATGCAAATTTACTCTGTAAACTAATAGCATTAGGACAATTGTTTTTATGAACCTTAATACCTTCGCTTACTGTTGTAAATCCAAAGACGGAATCTCCTGGAATTGGATTACAGCATTTAGATAATGTGTAATCTAATTGAACTTGTTCTTTACCAAATACTATGTCGTCGTAATTTTCAGTAACTTCCGGTTTATCCAAATCCGGATTAGACTTTGGCTTACGGATTTTGTTTTTTATAAAACTGTATAAAGCGTTACTACGACTACTAGCGTATTCTTTAATGGCTTTGTTGTCTATGACACCTGTTCCTACCCGGTAAAATAGGTCTTGACTGGTTTTTAACTTAAAAAAGTTCACCATTTCATTGACCACATTATTATCCAAGTTGATTTTTTGGGACTTCAGTTTTCGCGCAAGCACTACTTTTCCTTCATCGGCAATAAGAGTTTGATCTTCTTTTAAAGCACTTTTAATTTTGGAACGAGCACGTGCCGTTGTTGCATAGTCCAACCAGTTTTTAGTAGGTTTCTGGTTTTCTGAGGTGATAATATCCACCTGATCACCACTTTTTAATTCGTGAGATAGCGGTACTAATTTACCGTTTACTCGCGCGCCACGAGTGCGCATACCTACTTCTGTGTGAATGGCAAAAGCAAAGTCTAATGGGGTAGAGCCTTTAGGTAATGATTTTAAATCACCTTTTGGTGTAAATACAAATATCTCCTTACTGTATAAGTTGAGTTTAAATTGTTCAACAAAATCAACTGCGTTCACCTCTGGGTTTTCTAGAGCGTCTTGTAAACGATTCAGCCATTCCTCGAGTCCGTCTTCTTGGTTGCCTTGCTTGTATTTATAATGCGCTGCGTAACCTTTTTCAGCTACTTCATGCATGCGCTCTGATCTTATTTGAACTTCTACCCATTTACCATCTGGGCCCATCACTGTGATGTGCAACGCTTCATAACCTGTAGATTTTGGCGAGCTTATCCAGTCTCTAAGCCTTACAGGATTGGGTCTAAAATGATCTGTTACTACTGAGTATACTTTCCAAGCCAGAAACTTTTCATTTGCACGATCGCTTCTAAAAACAATTCGTATTGCAAATTTATCGTAGACCTCGTCAAAGGAAACACCTTGTTTAAGCATCTTTCTACGTATACTAAAGACTGATTTATGCCTACCGTATATCGTATATTCAAGGCCTTCTTTATTAAGGCTATCGTCAATAATATCACTAAATTCTTTTATATAACGATCTTGTTCTTCTTTACTTTCCTTAATTGAGTTTTGTATATCACTATACACCTCAGGTTCAGTGTATTTAAGGCCTAGGTCTTCAAGTTCTGTTTTAATGTTGTAAAGACCTAAACGATGTGCAATAGGAGCATAGATATACAGCGTTTCAGACGCTATTTTAACCTGTTTGTAATCGGGCATGCTGTCCATTGTTTGCATGTTGTGCAAACGGTCTGCAATCTTAATAATGATTACACGTACATCCTCGTTAAGGGTAAGCAGCATTTTTCTAAAATTCTCTGCTTGTGTAGAAATATCACCATCCTTTTTAAGATGCGCGATTTTAGTAAGACCATCTACAATGCGAGCGATTGTCGGGTTAAAAAGACGCTCTATGTCATTGAGAGAGTATTCTGTATCTTCAACAACATCATGTAATAAGGCTGCTGCTATTGCTGTGGCATCCAGACCTATTTCTTTGGCTACGATTTTTGCGACGGCAATAGGATGGAAGATGTAGGCCTCACCAGATTTACGACGCTGTGGTGCATGAGCTTCTACAGCAATATCAAAAGCCTTACGAATAAGTTTTTTATCCTCATCGGTAAGAGTTTGATAACTAATTTTGAGCAAGTCTTTATATCCTTGCGCAATAAGTTTGTTTTCTTCGGCTATTTCCACTTCGGTCATAAAGTAAAAGTAGTGCAACATATCGACACATACAATAGCAGTAACTAGATATAGCTTATATTATAATAGGCAAATACCAATAAAGAAGAGATATAAATAAAGTGACCCATTAAATAGAAAATGAAGCACAAAAAAAACAGGTCAATTTGTTATTTGACCTGTTTTTCCAATTATTAGTTATTATCTTAATTAATAAAGACCTGTGTTCCCATTATTGAAGTAATTAAAATCGTGATTGTTATTTATTTTTAACAGTGATTCATAAATCATTTTTATCACGTTTTCAACATCATCACGGTGTACCATTTCTACAGTGGTGTGCATGTACCTCAATGGCAACGATATCAAAGCACTAGGAACTCCACCATTAGAATAAGCAAATGCATCAGTATCGGTTCCTGTACTGCGCGAGGTAGCTCTTTTTTGATAGGGAATATCTGCAGCATCTGCAGCATCCATAATCAAATTACGCAGGTTATTTTGTATCGCAGGAGCATAGGCTAATACGGGTCCTTTACCTATAGCAGCATCTCCATTTTTCTTCATGTCGATCATTGGAGTAGTGGTATCGTGAGTAACATCAGTCACGATGGCAACATTAGGTTTAATGGTTTGTGTAATCATTTCGGCACCGCGCAAACCTATTTCTTCTTGAACAGAATTTGTCACATACAATCCAAAGTCCAGTTCCTGATTATTTTCTTTCAGTAATCGAGCTACTTCGGCAATCATAAAACCACCCATACGATTATCAAGGGCACGACAAACAAATTTGTTACCGTTTAAGACAAAGAACTCATCTGGGTAAGTGATTACTGATCCCACGTCAACACCCAGTTCTAAAACTTCGTCCTTTGTAGTACAACCGCAATCAATAAATATATTATCTGGTTTAGGAGCTTTTTCATTGGCTCTACTACGAGTATGAATAGCTGGCCATCCAAAAACGCCTTTTACGATACCCTTTTTGGTGTGAATATTTACCACTTTAGAAGGAGCAATCTGGTGATCAGAACCACCATTGCGTATTACATAAATAAGTCCATCATCGGTGATGTAATTAACGTACCAGCTTATCTCATCTGCATGACCTTCAATGACTACTTTATATTTTGCGTCGGGATTTATAACTCCTACAGCCGTACCGTAATTGTCAGTTATAAATTCATCTACATAAGGTTTTAAATAATCCATCCAAACACGTTGACCATTCCACTCATAACCAGTAGGCGAGGCTGTGTTTAGGTAATTTTCTAAAAATTCAAGGGATTTTTTATTAAGAAGACTTTTTTCTGCCATGGATAAAAATTTAAAAACGTGAATATACTGCGCACTTAGCACTTTTTATAGTGGCAGCTTTATTATTTTTGGAATGCCTTTTGAACAGAGGTAACTGCTATGAAAAAATTACTTTTTATTCTATTGGTTTGTTTTGTGTACGCTTTCGCGAAAGCGCAATTACCAGATACACTTAAGGTAAAAGTAGACAGTGTAAAAACCAGCTCGCCAGAATATTATTTTATAGACGGTGATTCAGTGAGTGCTGTGGAACTGGACCAAATAATGCTTATTCAAAAGTTGAAATTTGACCACAAATACGAACGTATAAGGTATTTAATCTTAAAACGTAAAACTTTGAAAGTGTGGCCCTATGCAAAACTAGCAGCAGAAAGGTTACAGGAATTGGATAAAAGGCTAGCGACATTAGAAAATACTAGGGATAAAAAACGATATGCAAAAATGGTCGAAAAGTATATCGAGGAAGAATTCACTGCCGAACTAAAGAAATTGACACGGACAGAAGGTCAAATCCTTATTAAGTTAATTCACAGACAGACAGGCGACACTGCATTTGAACTGATTAAGCGATTACGTAGTGGCTGGAGTGCATTCTGGTTCAATAACACGGCAAAGATTTTTGATATTTCATTAAAGGAAGAGTACAAACCACATATGGTTGTAGATGATTTTTATATAGAAGACATTTTAATAAATGCCTTTAGACAGGAAACTCTTGATGAACAAGAAAGTGCTATTCCTATCGATTACTTTGAAGGCAAGTCCACCTGGAAAGCTTATACCGAGGCTTTACCAGCTAATTACGACAGCATTCAACTTGCCGAAAGAGCTAAAAGGATAAAGAAATATCGCGAGAAGAAGGCAAGACAAAGAAAGCGTAAACGATCTTAGAATGAGTGTGTTTACCTATTAACAAGTTTATTATATTCTCATTTTCTACTAGGTGTTCTTAAATTTCTCATAATTTTATAGTATCATTGAGCGATTAATTAATAAACAAATGAGAAAATTTACCTTTTTACTATGTTTCCTTATGACTGGTGTGGCTTTTTCACAGACTACACTAGATGTTGTGCGGTTAAATCTCGCTAGAACTTCAATGCAAGATGTTGATGGAGATTTTGAAGAAACAGATATTTCTAACGTTAATTTAGAAATTTTATATCCTACACCATTAAGTTCCAAAACGACCTTAGTTACTGGTCTAACTGTTGAGAATACTCAAATAGACAATTTATTTAGTCTACAAGGAGCAAATTTCCCTAATATTTTTAATTCATTAGAGGACGATCGACTGTTGATGACTAGATTAAATTTAGGGGTAAAAATGAAACATAGTAGAAAATGGACGGGTAATTATGTGTTGCTACCAAAATTTGCTTCAAATTTTGATGGTGATTTAGATAATGCTTTTCAATTTGGCGCTATAGCTTTTATGGAAATGAAGAAAAACTCCAGAAGAGTTTACCGTTTTGGAATGTATTCTAGCACCGAAGAATTTGGACAAATCATTACGCCGTTGGTTGGTGTGTATTATAGGACTAAAAATAGAAAGTTTACTCTAGACGCTTTATTACCTATTAAAATGGAGGCTAACTATTATTTCAGTAAGAAATTTGCTCTAGGTGCTGATTTAAGGACAAGTGTTAAATCTTATTTCCTTAATGGTTATTCTCAAGATTTATATGCTCAAGAAGAATCAATCAGATTCGGTTTGTACGCTTCCTACGGATTGTTTAAAAACCAAGTTTTAGCTCGTATTAAAGCAGGTTTTGATACTACTGACTATGGTGTTTATAACACAGGAGATAAAGTAGGAGCACAGGTGCTAACTTTCCAGGTGAGTGGTGATGATCGTAATAGATTAAACGCCGAATTTGACAGTAGCTTTTTTGTAGGCTTGGATCTTATTTATAGAGTTGGTCTATAAGTATAATTAAAGATAGAAAATCAAAAACCCTTCTAACAGAAGGGTTTTTTTTGTCCTTTACATGAAATAATAAATTGCTAACATTGTTTTGTTTAATTATTAACATAAATTGTTAGACATTCGTATACCTTTAAAAATAAAAGTTTTAGAAATGGAGTACGTGATTATCGCCCTAAAAATAATTGTAGCAGTAAGTTTATTGAATGTTTGGTTAGTTCAAAGAAACAAGAAAACAAAATGGAGAGGTGGCGACGCCGATACGCTAGTTGAGGAATTCAAAGTTTATGGATTACCTGTGCAAGTATGTTATATTGTTGGTATCCTCAAGGTGTCATTATCTTTATTGTTGATAGCTTCTATATGGGTAAGTGGTATTGAAAGCTATGCAGCTTTAGGGTTGGCTGCCTTATTGACTGGATCAGTAATCATGCATTTAAAAATTGGTGATCCGCTTTATAAATCTTTTCCAGCAGCCTTATTTTTAACCTTGTGTTTATTTATTTACTTGTATTAGATATAGGTGTAAAATTTAAAAGCTAGAAACGCATTTAACAACGAGAAGAGTAGAGCAGGAGCTGATAATGGTAGGCTGTCCTTAATTCTAAGTCGGGTAAAGAAGCCTAACGCCATTAAAACGGCTAGTCCTAACGCTCCTACAAAGGCTAACCACCAAACTGACATCAAGTAACCGATAACCAGACTGGATCCACCTAGTATCTGAAGTAATCCAGTAATATTACGATATTTAGGAATACGGAATCTAATGAATTCTGCTTTCATTTTTTTCGAATACAAACAGCTGAATCCATAAAATATAAAACTAAGCCCAGAGAATAATGTAACAACTAGTAAAGCCTTCATTTGTAGTATATGTGAAGTACAAGCTAATTACTGAATTTTCAAATTATCCCAAAAAAGATATAAAAGATAAAAGCCACTTGCGAGAGCAAATGGCCTTTATACACTAGTCAAAACAACTTCTTTATAATTTACAAAACTTAACTTGAATAATTAATCCAGTACAAATGTAGTGCATAAAGCTTAACGAACTAATTACGAAAAGGTTAGAGATCTTTTATTATTAACATATGTTAAAATATTTATTAAAGCCTATTTGTTAACATTTCCCACATTATCAATATGTTATGCGCGCATAATACCGATATTAAGTTTAATAGGGATCAATTAACATTTTAGATGAAATGTAAGTTAATTCTGTTGTATGAATCGACGAAAACACGGTTTGCT
Organism: Nonlabens sp. MIC269; assembly: GCF_001430865.1. GTDB lineage: Bacteria > Bacteroidota > Bacteroidia > Flavobacteriales > Flavobacteriaceae > Nonlabens > Nonlabens tegetincola. The sequence continues at coordinate 110,615 of NZ_CP011373.1, forward strand.
ATGCATAATTATCATTTATTCAAGTAAAAAATAAAAATGCGTACGCTCAAATTACGTTTAAATAAGAATCATTCAATATAAAACAGGTTTGTTGAGATTTTAATAATACAGTATGATTATTTGTGCTTTAATTATGTGATTCCTTAATTATGAATATATTCTTATCAATATATTCATATAACTCAGTAATTGTTGATGCTTTAGGTATTATTAATTGCATTTAATGAATTTATCGTAATTCTATATTTATACATAATCATAATGAACTATAATAAATATTATGTCAAATAGAAACATAGCATTCTGAGAAGAATACTGTGCTTGTTACTTCCATCTGCAAATAACCTTATTACTGCTATATGGTATTCTTACTACCATCATTGGTTGTGTTATAGCCATAGTTACTAGATCCTCTTTACCTGGTCCTTCTACTTCAAAATAATACATCATAGTTTCTTTTTCTTTAGAAATAACCGGAGACTTAATTTCATAACCACCCGTATTTCTTGTACCAGCACAAACTACGGCAATAAATTCTTTGTCAAAATCAATATTAGAAACGGATCCTAATTTGTCATTTCTAAAACTATCAACGTATTGTGTCCATTGGTCTTCATCATCGAGTATTCGAATTTTTTGATCTGTACAGTCACTTATTTGTGATTCATACAGTATTTCATATCCGGTTTCTCTTCTTTCTTTTAACTCATTGCTAACACCGCACGAGTTCAAATTAATCATTATTATGCTTGCTATAAATAGCCTTGTGATACAATTCTTCATATTGTGGAACTATTTTATGTATATCAAATTCTTGTGCCTTATTATACGCTGATGTTTTAAAAATACTCAAGGTATCATCATCTTTCAATATTTTAATAGCATTTAATGCCATTTCTTCTACATTACCTACATCACTTGTATATCCTGTAACACCATTTTCATTAACCTCTGGCAATCCACCGGTATTTGAAGAAATTACCGGTGTTTTATTGGCCATTGCCTCTAGCGCTGCCAGTCCAAAACTTTCTTTTTCAGATGGTAATAAGAATAAATCTGTAAAACAAAGAATACGGTCTATTTCGGTACTATTTCCTACCCATTTTATTTTTAATTGTAAACCTAGTTTTTTAGCATATTCCTCAGCTGCAGCTCTTTCTGGTCCATCACCGACCATTATTAAAATACTAGGTATTTCCTTACTTATTTTTTCAAAAATACTTACGACATCTTGTATGCGTTTTACAGGTCGCATGTTACTCAAATGTGTTATGATGCGTTCTTGAGGAAAGGCCATCATGCTGCGGTCGCAATCTTTAAACTCCTCAGAATACCTACTCATATCAATAAAGTTAGGCACGACTTCAATTGAAGTTCTTATGTCAAATAATTCTAGCGTGTCTTGTTTTAAGCTATCTGATACTGATGTTACTATATTGCTATTATTGATACTAAACGTTACGGAAGGCTTATAGACAGGATGATTTCCTACTAAGGTTATATCAGTACCATGTAACGTGGTTACCATTGGTAGTTCTATTCCTTGTTCCTTAAGCATTTGCTGAGCCATATAACCTGCGTAGGCATGTGGTATGGCATAATGAACATGTAGTAATTCTATGCCATATTCTTGCACCACATTTACCAATTTACTACTTAATGCTAGATCATAGGGTTGATAATGAAATAAGGGATATTCTTCAACACTTACTTCATGAAAATAGATATTGCGAGCCAGTAAATCTAAGCGAACAGGTTGATGGTACGTAATAAAGTGTACTTCATGATCACGTTTTGCAAGGGCAGTTCCTAACATGGTCGCTACTACTCCACTTCCTCCAAAGGTTGGATAACAAACTATGGCTATTTTCATATTTATATTTTATTCAATAATGTGATCATAAATCACCTGCTGAATGTTAGTTCTAATATTTTCCTCAATTAAAAACTTATTATTCGCATCAGGATGAATACGATTTGCTAAAAAGACATACACAATTTCATTTTCTGGATCAGCCCAGGTGTAAGCACCAGTAAAGCCACTATGACCAAAACTTTGCATACTCACACATCCACAAGTTGGGCCTACTTCATCTAATTGAGGCTTGTCAAAACCTACTCCTCTCCTAACCTCTTGATCACAGTAATAACAGAAATTAAATGTATTTATAGTCTCTTCTTTGAAATAGCTCTTACCGCCATAGTAGCCTCCTTGTAAATACATTTGCATCATTTTGGCAATGTCGTTTGAGGTAGAGAATACACCTGCATGTCCGCCGATACCACCTTGCATAGCAGCACCTTGATCGTGCACAAAACCATGAACCAGTTGATTTCTAAATACAGTGTCATTCTCAGTAGGTACGATTTCTGATTTGTCAAATTTATTCCTTGGTAAATACGTTGTATTCTCCATACCCAACGAGGCATAAAAATGGTTCTGAGTAAGTTCATTTAAATCTTGGTTATAATAGCCTTCGATGAAATCCTTTAGGATGTAGTAAGGAAAATCACTGTACTTATATTCCAACTTTTCGCGTAAGCTAGATAATCTGATGCTATTTGAAATGCTGTCTTTTAAAACAGATTTCCCATATAAATTATCTGCAACAATTAAAGAATAGCCACCTTTTTTAGTATTGCTATATAATTGTTTTAAAGGTTTTTGTGTAATGCTATCTAAAGTGTTGCTATAAAATGGAATCCATGGTTTTAATCTTGCATAATGACTCAACATTTGCTTGATTGTAATATTCTCTTTATCGGTGTTTCTATATTCTGGTAGTAATTCTCCTAAAGTATCATCCAAGCTTATAATGCCTTGTTCTTGAAGTTCCATCACCAAAGGTAAAGTCGCCACAATTTTGGTAACTGATGCTATATCGTATTTATCAGTACTACTTACACGTCTTCTTTTATCGTAAGTATGGAATCCATAACTGGTATCAAACACAACCCTACCCTTGCGAGCTACCAAGACCTGCATTCCAGGTGCACCTTGTTGATCAATTGTATGATTAGCAATGCTATCAATTTTGGCGATCATAGCACTGCTTAAACCTGCACTTTCTGGCATAGTTGAATAGGATAATCTACCAATACTAGGAAGATAAATACCAGTACCTACTTTGAATTCTCCACTAGTAACCGGTAGCTTACCCTTAAAATCTCTTGCACCAAAGATCATTTGAGCACTTACCTGTTGACTTATTTCACTATTTTGATAAGAAGCTATTATGGATTCAAAATTGGTTGTAGATTTTAATTTTCTAAACGTGTACGGATTTACAAAAGCGTCCAAGATTACATCGTGTTTTCTTGCAATCTCATACATCCAAGTTAATTCTTTATCAGAAATACTATATGATTTCCAGGGTGAATCATTAGATTTATGAAATCCGATTATAACCGTGTTATAGGCAGAAAGCTTATTCATGAGTTCATCAAGACGGGCAGCTCGCACACGATCTACTCTACTATACTTATTAAGTTGCTCTATAAAAGCGTCGCCATGATCATCGCCCATTTGAACATAAGCTATTTTCTTAGTTTCTAAGTTTTTTAAGGGTAGTAAATTACTTGTGTTTTTTAATAAGGTAACCGAGTTTGAAATAGATTTCTCATACAACAAAACATCTTGATTAGTAATCAAGTCCTCTTGCAATCCAGACAACTCTATAGGTTTGTATTGATGCAAACCAACTAAATATTTAGCTTGCAATATTTTAACGACAGATTGTTTTAAACGATCTTCAGTAATCTCACCATTTTTTAAAGCTTCTTCGATTTTATCAATAGCTTTTGGAACATTTTCTGAAATTAACAGCACATCGTTACCAGCTTTAAAAGCAGCTAGGTCTATGTCACCTGGAGAACTGAAATTGCTTGCTCCTTTCATATTCAGTGCATCCGTAAAAATGAGTCCTTGAAATCCTAAATCCCTTTTCAGTAAACCAGATACTACTTTTTCACTTAAACTAGTTGGATATCCTGCTCTAGTTTCCAAGCTAGGAACATTTAAATGAGCAACCATTACGCTAGCTAAATTGTTGTCAATAAGTCTCTTATAAGGATACAGTTCTATTTCATCAATACGCTTTGCATCAAAACTTACGGTAGGCAAGGTTTTATGACTATCTTGATCAGTATCACCGTGACCTGGAAAATGTTTGGCACTAGCAAGTACACCTACACTCTGCATTCCATTCAAGAACGCGAGTGCTTTTCTGGTCACATTATCCCTATCCTCACCAAAACTTCTGTTACCGATGATAGGATTATCTGGATTGGTATTAATATCCACATCTGGAGCAAAATTGATATGAACACCCAAACGCTTGCAGTGTTCGCCTATTCGTTTACCCACTTCGTAGGTTAATTCATCACCTGGATTGGCACCCAACGTCATATTCCATGGATAAGCAAATGTATTCTCTAGTCTCATAGCAAGTCCCCATTCGGCATCCATACCTATCATAAGAGGTACTTTGGATAAGGCTTGTAACTCATTGGTTAATGGAGCTTGCAGTTGTGGCGTTCCCTTTGAAAATATTATTCCGCCTATTTCATGATTCTCAATCAAATTACGCACTCTATCAATATGCGCTTTTTCTTTATTAGAAAACAAATCGACCATAAACAATTGACCTATTTTTTGCCTAGTTGTCATCTGATTGTAAATACTGTCAACCCATATTTGTTGAGCAATTACATCATCTGCATGCAATGGATTTACTGATTGTGATATTTCGGATTTTAATGATTTTGATTCCAGTGTTGGTGACTGCGCTTTCGCGAAAGCGAGACCTAAAAATACAAGGCTAACTAGATAGTAGCTATAATGTTTTAAATTCATAGAAGTCTAAAGAATTACAGTAAATCAATAACTGTTCCTAATAAGGAAAGATAAGGAAAACTGTAACCTTGTGTGTGATGAATTTGCTAAAAGTTCTGTGGTTTTTAAACCGTTTTTTAACGATTACGGATTCATCAAATCAATATGTCTATCGTGAAATCCTAGAAAGTATAAAACTCCATCTAGGCCTATACTGTTTATAGCGCTTTGAGCATCTTCTTGAACTTTGGGTTTTGCATGAAAGGCAATTCCTAGACCAGCAAGATTAAGCATGGGTAAATCATTAGCACCATCGCCTACTGCGATGGTTTGTGCAATGTCAATACCTTCTTTTTGAGCTATTTCTTTAAGATATTCGGCTTTTTTAGAACCGTTTACTATCTCGCCTATATAATTCCCGGTGAGTTCACCATTTTTAATTTCTAATTGATTGGCATAGACATAATCCATGCCTAGCTCTTCTTTCAAATAGTTTCCAAAATAGGTAAAACCGCCTGAAAGAATAGCCGTTTTGTAACCATAACTGCGCAAGGTCTCAATGAGTCTTCTGGCACCTTTTGTTATAGGTAATTGCTGCGCCACTTCATTTAGAGTACTCTCTTTTAAACCTTTTAAAAGCTTCATTCGTTTTTTAAAACTCTCTGAAAAATCAAGTTCTCCACGCATGGCACTTTCTGTAATAGCTCTTACTTCATCTCCTACTCCTGCGAGATCGGCAAGTTCATCAATAACCTCAGTCTGTATGAGTGTAGAATCCATATCAAAACAAACCAATCTTCGGTTGCGCCTGAACATGTTGTCTTCTTGAAAAGCTATATCAAGATCCATTTGTTCTGAGATTTTCATAAAACTCTCAGTCAGTTGTTCCTTATTCTCAATTTTCCCTCTTATTGAGAGCTGTATCGATGCACGCTTGTACTCATCTTGATGAATTAATGAGGTACGACCGGTCAATCTTTTTATAGAATCGATATTCAATCCATTTATAGATATGACATCTGTCACAGCGCTTATTTGTTGTGCAGTAAGCTGTTCTCCTAATAGCGTAATGATATAACGATCTTTCCCTTGAAGATTTACCCAGTTTTCATAATCTTCATTGGATATTGGTGAAAACTTTACCTGAATATCTAATTCATAAGATTTAAAAAGTAGATCTTTTAAAACGCCTGCAGATTTTTCTCCTGCGGGAATTTGAAAAAGAATACCTAATGAAAGGGTTTCATGAATATTGGCCTGACCAATGTCTAGAATTTTTGCACCATAATCCGACAAAGCACCGGTGAGAGCTGCTGTAAGTCCTGGTTTATCTTGTCCAGAAATATTAAGTAAAAAAATATCATGTGACATGGCAGTAGTTGGTAAATGGATTTTTGTTACTTGAAAAATCTGGCATGCCAGCTCTCGCTAGCAGGAACTTCCCAGTGTTCACGGTATTCTCCTACATTTTGTACCAAATTATTAAACACGATAGTCTTAGCAGATACACTACGATCCTTAGCCATTTTTTTAAAAGCAGCAAGATCTTTGTGAGCAAGATATTGTCCCGATTTAAATGTAACGTTCATTTTATCCATAAGGTCAATACCGTACTCTTTTTCTATGGATTGAATAAAATGAACCGATGCGTCTATAGAACAACCGGTAGCACCTGCCTTTGACTCGTCTAATCCTAATACGATAAAACGATTATAGGGATAATCTACACCAGCATTCAAATCCTTGCCGTGAGCGGTCCATTGATTAAGAAAAGCATTCATTTGTGGTTTAAGAGTTTCAAGCTCTTCATCAGTAAATGGTCTATCTGCTTGGTAAATCCAAACTCTGGCATCATCAGGTAATTGATTGAACTCTACTAGCATTTTATTTTCTTTTTCGGTAATTATAATAAGTAACGGCAAACATAATTGCCATCCCTAAAATTAAATCAATGATGAATTTAATGAAACTAAATGGGCGTTCTTCCATATAAATATAGAAGGCACTCATTATCAAGGCATACACGCTTCCACCTATAAAAGCACTTATAAGTACTTTTCCATAAGGTAATTTGTTAGACATACTTATTTTTTAAATGCCTTGCACCATTTCAAGTACGTTCATATCGCGATATTCTTGAATACGACCGTCGTAAATAGTTGCCTCGTAAATAGTGAACTGGTATTTTTTACCATCGTTTGCTGCGTCGTATAATAGGTGATAATTTTCTACAGTAGATAGCCATAGGATTTTAACAATATTCCCATTATTTTCTCTCACAGTAATTAAAGGAATCATATCGCTTGAGATACTTACAACAGTTCCTACAACAACACCTGATTCACTTGAGTCTTCCTCTTCATCCATAGACTCTATTGCCATGGTTGTAAAAAGCTCTGCAGCTTTAGGACAATTTGCCATAAGCACTATGGCCATTTCTTCACCTATTGCTTCACCATTTTGTTCATTTATATCTAGTCCTTTAGATTTAAAAAGCCTGTAGTTTTTCATCACCACATTAACTACGGTTTTTTCAAAATAGGCTTCCGCTTCACCTGGACCTTGTTCACTAGCGTTAATGTCATCTTTAGTTAGTTGCTCACAAACCTTGTCGGCTAAGGTATTGATACCTTCTTCATTAAACTGCTGTGCTTGACTAGTAATTACTAGTAATAGAAATAAAATGGTAGATATTAGGTGTTTCATGTTATAGATCTTCTGCGTTTGCGATTAATTCTGCGACATCAAGCACTTCTACCTGACCTTCCTTTTCTGCTGCCTTAATACCATCAGTCATCATCGTGTTACAAAATGGACATCCTGCAGCGATAATTTCGGCACCGGTTTCTAAAGTTTCTTCAGTACGTTCAATGTTTATGTCTTTGTTACCAGGTTCCGGCTCCTTAAACATTTGAGCACCACCAGCACCACAACACAATCCATTACGTTTACTACGCTTCATTTCTAGTAATGCTGCATCCAGTTTTTCTAATAATTCTCTAGGAGCTTCATATTCATCATTTGCTCTACCTAGATAACAAGGATCATGATAGGTTATTTTTTTTCCTTTAAACTTACCACCTTCAATTTTTAAACGACTTTCTGCTATTAATGATTTTAAAAATTGGGTGTGGTGTACTACTTCATAATTTCCACCTAGTTCTGGATATTCGTTTTTTAAAGTATTAAAACAGTGTGGACAAGCTGTTACTATTTTTTTGATTTCATAACCATTAAGAACTTCAATGTTCATCATGGCTTGCATTTGAAATAAAAACTCGTTTCCTGCTCGTTTAGCGGGATCTCCGGTACAGCTTTCTTCGGCACCTAAAACGGCAAATTCTACGCCTGCTTTATTCAATAATTTTACAAACGCTTTGGTTATTTTTTTTGCTCTATCGTCAAAACTACCACTACAACCTACCCAAAACAACACTTCTGGTTGCTTTCCTTGTGCTAAAAACTCTGCTGCTGTAGGGACTTTTAATGCTTCGCTCATTGTATATTTTGTTTGATGATTACGCTTTCGCGAAAGCGTAATTTAAATCACTTATTCTATTTCTTTTATTCGTTTGCCCAGTTTAATCGATCCATTTGATTGTAAGGCCATGGCGCACCGTTGTTTTCAATATTACCCATTGTAATATTAAGCTCATTAGGCGCTGCACTATTTTCAAGAACTAAATACCTGCGCATTTCCATTATGATACTAAGTGGATCAATTCCAATAGGACAAGCTTCTACACAGGCATTACAGGTAGTACAAGCCCAAAGTTCTTCGGTTGTGATGTGGTCATTGAGTAAGGTTTTACCGTCGTCTTTCCACTCACCTTCTTTATTAATCACCGCTCCTACTTCCTCTAAACGATCACGAGTTTTCATCATGATGGCTCTAGGGCTTAATTTTTTACCAGTAATATTTGCAGGACACTCACTCGTACAACGACCACACTCTGTACATGTGTAGGCATTTAATAATTGAACTTGATTGAGATCAAAAATATCTTGAGCTCCTAAACTTTCTGGTTCTCCTTCTTCTGCTGATGGGTCTGGAGCAGCAAACGGATCTGCGTTCGGATCCATCATTAGTTTTACTTCCTTAGTTACGGCATCCATATTAGTGAACTTACCTTGTGGAGTAAGTTTTGCCAAGTAGACATTAGGAAATGCTAGTAATATGTGCAGGTGCTTAGACCAGTATAAATAATTAAGGAATATAAGGATACCAACTATATGCAGCCACCATGCAGCTCTTTCAACAATAATAAGAGTACTATCGGCCATGCCTTCAAATAAAGGAACTATAAAACCACTTATTGGGAATGATCCATATATTTCTCCTGCGTGTGCATACCCTTCAACTCCTCTTGTTTGTAGAATGAAATCTGTCGCATTCATGGTAAGGAACAAACTCATAAGAACAACCTCAAAATACAAGATGTAGTTTGCATCATTTTTAGGCCATCCTTTTAATTCTCCCATCATGAAGCGTTTAATGTTCATTACATTACGGCGTAACCAAAAAATGACAACCGATACTAGAACTAAAAAGGCAAGTATTTCAAACGTGAAAATTAAAAAGTCATAGAAGCCACCAAGGAATGGAGCAAAAATTCTATGTGATCCTGTCAAACCATCAACTATAATTTCAAGTACTTCAATGTTGATGATAACAAAACCTATATAGACAACCACATGTAGAAAACCAGAAACAGGTCTACGTACCATTTTTGATTGTCCAAACGCTATACGCAGCATCTGCGCCATGCGTTCCTTTTTATTATCAGATCGATCAACTTCTCGACCTAATTTAATGTTGCGTATCATACGCTTGATGTTTCTAGCGAATAAACCTACTGCGGCCACTAGAATAAGGGCAAAAACAATGATGGAAAGTATCTTCATAGTGCTTTATCTGTCTCGATTTTCTGGTTCTTCATATTCTCCTGGTTTCTTTCCAAACACAGAAAAATGAACATAACGTTTAGGGTTTAATTTTATATCTTGTAATAATTCTTCGGCTTGTCTAGTTGCCTTTTCTAAATTCACGTATAGTTTGTCGTCGGTCATAAGTTTTCCTAAACTTCCTTCACCGTTTGAAACTTGATCAAGCAAATTATTGAATTTACCTACCGATGTTTCTAAACTTTTAATGGTACCAGCTAGTTCTATTTGTGCCAATGAATCTGACATAACTGCAAAATTACTACTTGTTTTGTCGAGATTTTTAATGGTCCTATCTATGGCCTCTTTATTATCTCCTAGTATTTGATTGGTATTACGACTTATCCCTTTAAATTCTCTAAGTACGTCTTCAATTTCGGCAAGGCTGTTTGTGATTGATGTTCTTGTATCTTTATTTAAGGTCTTGTGTAAATCACTCATCACCGAATCTGACGTGGTAATCAAATGTTCAATCTTATCTTTAAGAGGCAGGAATTCATCCATTACCTTTCCTTGTAGTCCTTCATCAATCTTAGATGATAAGGTGTCGCCATCTTTGGCGATAGGTCCGTCCGACGAAAAATTTGGAACGATGGCAAGTGCTTTTCCTCCTATTAAACCGGTGCTATATACACTCGCTGTACTTTCTTTTGAAAAGTTAAATGAGCCGTCCACATGAAAACTTACTAACAATCTTCCACTAGAATCTAGGAACTGAATATCGTCAATATTTCCTACTCGTAGCCCATTTATAGTAACAGGAGCCGACTTTGTAAGGCCTTCTACATTGTCATAAACCGCATAGAAATTACGATCGTCTTGTAATAAATTACGACCTTTAAGATATTGATATCCAAATATAAACAATGCGATTGAGGCAACAGTAAGAATACCTACCTTAACTTCTTTAGAAACTTTCATCTTTACAGATTTTCACAAATGTAAAGATAATAAGCTCTATGTAGTATACAACTATATTAACAACGAGTTATCACAAGCGACTGCGCTCGCCATTTTCATACTTAACTATAAAGGCAGATTTATATCCTAGCTTAACCGCTTTCTTCTGTAAATCTTCTGCTTGTTTAAGATCATTAAAACTACCTGTAAAATATCTGTAGATGGCTCCTTCTTGTTCTCTAGATATGGCTGGTAACTTTTTAAAATTGTATGACTTTGCCTCTATTTTGTTTTTACTAGCTGCTATTTGAACCTTATAAATAGTGTTATTAGATTCAACTGTTTCACTTAAATCCGTAATGTCGTCTATTACAAAATTATTGAGACTGCGATTTGCTTTGTATTTAATGACTGCATCATAAATGGCGTGTGCCACCTTTTTTTGACCTGTCGAACTACTTAAAAATTTACGTTCCTCAGCATTGGTAATAAAACCCGTTTCTATAAGAACACTAGGCATGTAGGATAATCTTAATACTGCAAATCCAGCTTGTTTTACGCCTCGGTTTTTTCGTTTTAAATCTGCTTCAAAATTTGATTGAACCTTGGACGCCATCTCAATACTATTGTCCAAGTATTCTTCTTGCACAATTAGATTGCTGGCAAAACTTGCAGGATCATTAGGATCAAAACCGGCATATTTTTCTTCATAATCTTCCTCCAGTAGAATTACTGCGTTTTCTCGTTTTACAACCTCTAGATTATCTGCATTACGATGTAATCCCAATACCCAGGTTTCATTCCCTTTGGCACTGCGAGACGCTGCTGCGTTACAGTGAACTGATATAAAAAGGTCTGCCTTGGCCTTATTAGCAATATCTGCTCGTTGGTATAATTCTAAAAACTTATCAGTTGTACGTGTATAAACGATTTCAATATCCGTATGGTCCTCTAATTCTTTACCCAAAAATTTTACCACTTTTAGAGCAATATCCTTTTCACGTACGCTAGAAACTAATTTACCTGGATCCTTACCACCATGACCAGCATCTAATACTACGGTAAACTTTTTTGCCGGCTTTGTAATGGTGGAATCCACAGGTTCATTACCTGCGTGCAGCTGTAAAGAACCTAGAAATAGCAATAGAGCAATATATATCTTCATAAAATCGAATTCGTTTTCCTTATTAACGTACTTGTTATTTACTTTATACAATTGTTATACCATTTTATAACGGTAAGCTGGCTCATAGGTACGCTTTCGCGAAAGCGTAATAACCAAACTTTCTTGTACTTCTACCAACTTCCTGTAATTCAATAGGATCTATCCTGCGGTATACATCCCTGTAATTAATTCATCTACCTACAAAATTTATACGTAGTTTTGGCGTTTCAAAAACAAGACTATTCTGTAACGAAATTACTAATAAGAAGATTGTACCATCCATTGAGGACACTTTTATTTTTCACCGTCTTTTTAACAGCTTTAAATTACAGCTGGAGCCAGGAATTACCTAGCTCCAATACGCCTATTCCAGTAAAGGAAGAACCAAAACCTGAAGAAGAAAAGGAACTTAAGGTTAATGCAGAAGACCTTATTAAACCACAAGACAGTACTAAACAAGATAGTACCGTAACTGAAAAGAAACCATTTTTAGAATATAAATTAGTTTCAAAAGCTAGTAGAAAGCGTATCGATAGACGTAATAATATTATTACTCTCTATGATAATGCCATTATTGAATATGGTGATACCAAGCTTGAAGCTGGTAAAATAGTGATTGATAATAATACAGGTGATGTATTTGCTTATGGAATTGTAAATGACAGTACTCAAGCTTATGAACAAAAACCTGTCTTTACTCAAGGAACTAATGTCGTAGAACCAGATAGCATCATTTTTAATAAGGATTCTAAAAAAGCACTTACCTATAATTCCAGGACCACTCAAGGCGAGTTTAATGTATTTGCAGAGACTACTAAAAAAGTGAACGATTCTGTCTTTTACATGAAGCGTGCTCGTTTTACTACTTCGTCAAATCCTGATAATCCAGAATACTACTTTCTTGCTCAAAAGATCAAATTTGTTCCTAAAAAGAAAATTGTAACAGGACTTGTCAATATGTGGATTGCCGATGTTCCTACTCCTATAGGTTTACCGTTTGCTTATTTCCCAATGACCGAGGAACGTAAAAGTGGAGTAATCGTTCCCAGCTTTGGTAACAATGTAAATCAAGGTTACTTTTTACAAAACGGTGGTTATTATTTTGCTATTAATGATTATGTGGATCTTACGGTATTAGGTGATTATTTTACTAATGGTAGTTATGGTTTTCGGATAGAGAGCTCTTATGCCAAAAGATACAGCTTCAATGGTAATTTTAGATTTTCATACGAAAATCAAGTACAGAGTGAGCGCGGATTTTCAGACTTTAGAAAATCGACTATCTATAATATTAACTGGCAACACAGTCAGGATCCAAAGGCAAATCCAGACTCTAGATTTAGTGCTAGTGTAAACCTAGGTAGTTCTAGATTTTATAGCAATAGCTTCAACCAAATTAATCAAGCGGCTACCTTAAACAACAATTTTAGTAGTTCGATTAATTATTCTAAAACCTTTCAAGGAGAACCTCAGGTTAATTTTAATATAGGTGTAACCCATTCACAGTTAGTACAAACTGGTGAGGTTACCATGAACCTGCCTAATTTTCAAGGAAGCGTTTCTCGAGTTTTCCCATTTGCTCCTAAATTCGGTGCAAAGAAAGGGATTATCGAGAACATCAATCTTCAGTATAACGTACGTGCTGAAAACCGAATCACTACTACTGACGAGGATTTTCTATCTGATAGAATGTTTGAAGGTGCGCAAAGCGGTATTCGACACACAATTCCAGTCGCTACTAACTTTAAGGTAGGTCCTTTTAGTGTTTCGGCAAATGCCAATTATGAAGAAACTTGGGTATTTCAAACCACTAAAACTACTGCGGTGATTAACGATCAAGGTCTAGCCACTACTGAAATTGATACGCTATCTGGTTTTGATTCGTATCGTACCTATAGGTATGGTGCTAGTGTAGGTACTACTATATATGGTTTGTGGGAAAACAGTAATAAAAAGGGAAAGTATCAGGCTATACGTCACACGATAAGACCTAATATTTCGTATTCGGCAAATCCTAGTTTTGATCAATATTACGATCGTGTTCTGACTGAAAGCGGTCAAGATATTTTTCCTGAGGAACGTTTTGCGAGCCGATTTGACCGTACCCTATTTGGCGCACCAGGACGCAACTTCTCTAGTTCCATAGGAATAGGTGTTCAAAATAATCTAGAGGCTAAGGTACGAGAACGAGACACCACAAAAACAGAACCTAGAAAGGTGCAACTTATTAAAAGTTTGAATTTTCAAACAGCCTATAACCTCGCTGGTGATAGTTTGCAGTGGAGTCCCATTAATATGAGTGCAGTAATTCCTATTACTAAAAAGATTGACTTAAACTTAAATGCTAATCTAGATCCATATGCTTTAGACGCTAACAATCGTCGTGTAGATGAGTTTAATATCAATAACGGTGGTAGCTTGTTTAGATTAACCAACGCTGGAGCTCGATTAAACTTTACCTTGAGTGACAAGGACTTTACTCGCAGTGAGGATGATGAAGAAGATGATCTTGGTGATGAAAAAGTAGAAAATAGATCTTTATCTCAAGGTGGTCGCGAGGACGACCTCTTTGGAAAACCTCTGGATTATGCCGAAAACTATAAAAACAAAAAGCAAGATCCAGAAGAAGTGAATGTTGACGAAAAACGTTATCGTTTTAAAATTCCATGGCGTCTTAATATTGCTTATACGATGACATATAATAATGCGGAACGACAAAATGAAATCAACCGTCAATCTTTAATGGTGAGTGGTGATGTGGAATTGTCACCGCGTTGGTCTGTAGGAGGAAACACAGGTTATGATTTTGCTAATAATGGTATTTCATTCACAACACTACGATTCAATAGAGATCTAGAAAGTTTCAGAATGAGTTTTAACTGGACACCTATTGGTCCTAATCAATCGTGGTTCTTCTTTATCGGTATTAAGGCAAGCGCGCTTAGTGATATTAAATGGGATCAACGTCGTCAACCAGATCCTCAATTTTAAGTAAGCCTTTTAAAAATCAATAGGTTCTTTCATTTGCTCTCGTAAATACTGATTGCATTTTGAAAAATGACGGTTTCCAAACCAATAACCTCTGTTGGCACTCAATGGACTAGGATGTCCACTTTCTAGAATAAGGTGTTTCTTTTTATCGATCCATTTGGCTTTCTTTTTAGCATAGCCACCCCAAAGCATAAACACCACTCCTTCTCTTTCATTAGCTATTTTTTTAATTATAGCATCTGTGAATCGTTCCCAGCCTATTTTTTGATGACTACCTGCTTGTCCAGCTCGTACTGTGAGTACGGCATTTAAGAGTAGAACACCTTGATCTGCCCATCGTTCTAAATTACCCGATTTGGGATAAGGCTTTTGTAAATCGGTAGTTATTTCTTTAAAAATATTAATCAAGCTAGGAGGATGAGCAATACCATCAGCTACAGAAAAGCATAAACCATTAGCTTGTCCTGGTCCGTGGTAAGGATCCTGACCTATAATAACGACTTTAACCTCTTCAAACGGTGTGCGATCTAACGCTGCAAATATTTTGCTTCCTGGTGGATAGCACGTGTGTTCCTCGTATTCTTTTCTCACGTAATCAGTAAGTTCCTCAAAGTACGGCGCATCAATTTCCTCGCGCAGCATTTCCTTCCAACTAGGGTCTAATTTAATGGACATAAAAAACGGCTTTAGGCTAAAATAAATCGCTTTATCGGTTCTTAAAAAGCTCGCCTTCATTTCTTATGAACAATTCCAAAAGAACGAATCAGAAAACTGTCAATAGTTTTTATCAAAGCACGTGTAAATTAACGTGGTCGTCACCTAACAAAATCCTATTTTTGCAAAAACAAAATCAACATGCTAATAATAGGCGTAGCAGGAGGAACAGGTAGCGGTAAAACCACTGTTGTACAACAAATGGTCCATGAATTCCCAGAGAATGAGGTTACTGTCATCTCACAAGACAGTTATTACAAGGACACTAGTCATTTGAGTTATGAAGAACGAGTAAAAATCAATTTTGATCATCCAGAAAGTATTGATTTTGATTTATTGGAAAAGCACATCAAACAACTACGTAAAGGAATTACGATTGACCAGCCTATTTATTCCTTTGTAGATCACAATCGCACGGGTGAGACTGTTCCTACAGCTCCTAGCCAAGTTATAATTGTAGAAGGTATTCTTATCCTTACAATGCCTAAAATACGCAAGCTGTTTGATATCAAGGTTTATATAGACTGTGACAGTGACGAACGATTAATTCGCAGGTTAAAACGAGATATTGTAGATCGAGGTCGCGATATGAACGAGGTGCTAGAACGTTATCAAAACACCTTAAAACCTATGCACCAACAATTTATTGAACCTACAAAGGCCTATGCCGATGTGATCATACCTACCAATCGTTTTAATAAAGTAGGTGTTAAAATTTTACGCACTATTATTGATCAAAAAATTGCGTAATTGCTTATTTTAGTGAGGTATGAATTGGAAATCCATCAAAAAGAATAAATACTACCAGTTTTTTAGCAACAAATATGTGCTTATAAGCTTGTTTTTTATTGTGTGGATTCTATTTCTAGATGCCAATGCCTGGTTTACCTCTCATTATGAAATTGATAAGCAAATTGCCGAGAAAGAGCAAAATGCTGCCTTTTTTAGAAAAGGTATCAAACGCGACAGTGCACGCATCAGTCAATTAAGTACGCAAAAAGGTCTAGAAAAATTTGCTAGAGAACGCTACTTAATGAAAAAACAAAACGAAGAAGTTTTTATCATAGAACATCCAGACTCTGTTAAACACAAAGAGAATGAGTAAATTATTTGAAGAATTTTCACCGGTTACCGCCAAGGAATGGAAACAAAAAATACATGTAGATCTTAAAGGTGCCGACTATAACGAGACCTTAATCACGCATACTGCCGAAGGTATCGATATCAAACCTTTTTATCACAGTGATGACGCCACTCCTATTCAAGTACCTACTCGTGCTACGCAAACAGGCAGCTGGTACATATCCCAATCTATTTATGCAGGTGATGCAGCTGTAGCTAATGAAAAGGCTAAGGACGGTTTGTCCCGAGGTGCCGAAGGAGTTCTTTTTATTATACCTAACAACTCAATCGATATAGAAGTGTTGTTTAAGGATTTACCCAATATAGGTATTCAAGTGCATCCACAGTTTTTGGACCTTGCGTTTTTAGAAAAATTGCAACAAGCACAACCTAAATGCTATGTTCATTTGGATATTATCAATCAATTAGCGAGTGACGGTAATTGGTTTGAAAACTTAAAACCCGATCATGAAAAATGGTTGGCTTTTCTTTTACAACATCCAGGATATTTTTCAAATATTACTGTAAACACTAGTTTGTATCAAGAAGCAGGTGCTTCTGTCGTGCAGGAATTGGCTTACTATATGGCTCATTTAAACGAGTATTTGAATCACCTAGAACAGTATGATATGATATCCGCTTTCGCGAAAGCGGAAAAAAGAATCAACATCGATACCGCGATAGGCAGCGATTACTTCATGAACATTGCCAAATACCGCGCTTATCGATTAGTAACCAAGTCTTTAGGTAAAGCCTATGGACTGGAGTTAGAAGCCTACATCACCGCATCGCCTAGCCTGCGTAACAAATCCTTATTAGACTATAACGTAAACATGCTGCGCACCACAACCGAGTGTATGAGTGCTGTATTAGGTGGCTGCGATACGATCTATAATCTACCGTACGACGCCTTTTTCAATAAAGAAAATGAATTTGGAACACGTATAGCGCGCAACCAGTTATTAGTACTTAAAGACGAAGCTTACTTTGATAAAATTCACAATGCTGCCGATGGCGCTTATTTTATAGAAGACCTTACCAAACAACTAGCCGAGAAAGCCAATGACTTGTTTAAGGAAATAGAAAAAGCCGGCGGATTTGTACAAGCCTTGTTTGACGGTACGGTGCAGCGCAAACTCAAAGAAAGTGATGCCAAAGAACGCGAGGCTTTAGAAACAGGGCAAAGAGTTCTTGTAGGCGTAAATAAATACCCTAATAAGGATCAAGGAATGCAAGAAGAATACGAGCTGTATCCTTATGTAAAAACCAAACCTAGAAAAACACTCATCGCTCCTATCGTCCCTAAACGACTGGCAGAAGATTTTGAGAAACAAGCCTAATTGAAAACTGGAGTAAAAGCCTACTTACAGCACACACAAATGAAAAGAAAAGACCTTTCACAATTAGAAATTGATTTTAACGGCGGCTCAAAAAAAGTGGCAAGCGCTGCGAGTTTTGACACTGCCGAAGGTATCGCCATAAAAACCAATTATTCACCCGATGATATTGATGATGTTGAACATCGTGATTTTGTAGCAGGAATAGCACCCAACTTGCGTGGTCCCTACTCTACCATGTATGTAAGAAGACCGTGGACAGTGCGTCAATACGCTGGTTTTTCTAGTGCGACAGAATCTAATGCCTTTTATAGACGTAACCTCGCTGCTGGACAAAAAGGACTGTCCGTAGCCTTTGATCTAGCAACACACCGTGGTTATGATAGTGATCACGATCGTGTAGTAGGTGATGTAGGTAAGGCTGGTGTTGCCATTGATAGTGTTGAGGATATGAAAGTCCTTTTTGATGGTATACCTTTAGATAAAATGTCGGTTTCCATGACCATGAATGGCGCTGTGTTACCGATTATGGCCTTTTACATCGTGGCCGCTATGGAACAAGGCGTGGATCAAAAAGACCTAGCAGGAACCATTCAAAATGATATTTTAAAGGAGTTTATGGTGCGTAATACGTACATCTATCCGCCTACTCCTAGTATGAAAATCATCTCAGATATTTTTGAATACACCAGTAAAAACATGCCTAAATTTAATTCGATATCCATATCGGGTTATCACATGTATGAAGCTGGTGCTACTAGTGACCTAGAGCTAGCCTATACCCTATCAGATGGATTAGAATATGTGCGCAAGGGACTAGCCGCTGGACTGGATATAGATTCCTTTGCTCCTAGATTGTCCTTTTTCTGGGCGATTGGAATGAATCACTTTATGGAAATCGCCAAAATGCGTGCAGCGCGCATGCTTTGGGCCAAAATGATCAAACAATTTGAACCTAAAAATGCCAAATCACTTGCACTGCGCACGCACTGTCAGACAAGTGGATGGTCACTTACTGAGCAAGATCCATTTAACAATGTAGCTCGTACCACGATTGAAGCCGCAGCAGCAGCCTTTGGTGGAACACAAAGTTTGCACACTAATGCACTGGATGAAGCCATTGCCTTGCCTACCGATTTTAGCGCACGTATAGCTCGTAATACCCAGTTGTTTTTACAAGAAGAAACAGGCATTACTAAAACGGTAGATCCTTGGGCTGGATCCTACTACGTAGAAAAACTCACGCACGAGATCGCTCACAAGGCGTGGCAACTTATTGAAGAAGTTGAAGAATTAGGCGGAATGACCAAAGCCATTGAGGCTGGTATTCCTAAAATGAGAATTGAAGAAGCCGCTGCTAGAAAACAAGCCCGTATTGATTCGGGTATTGATACTATTGTAGGTGTAAATAAATACCCTAGTCCCGACGAGGACTTGATCGATACACTCGAGGTTGATAATACCGCGGTGCGTAATGAACAAATAGAACGATTGTCGCAAATACGTGCTAGTCGTGACGAGGCTGCAGTACAGAACGCCTTACAAGCACTTACACAAGCTGCTAAAACAGGTGAACACAATTTATTGGAGCTTGCTGTACAAGCTGCACAACATCGCGCTACCTTGGGTGAGATTTCTGATGCGCTAGAAAAAGTATTTGGCCGTTATCGAGCACAGATTAAGAGTGTACAAGGCGTTTATAAAAAAGAGATTATGAATGATCACGCTTTCGCGAAAGCGCAACAACTAGCAGACCAATTTGCACAAGAAGAAGGCCGTAGACCACGAATTATGATTGCCAAAATGGGTCAAGACGGTCACGATCGTGGCGCCAAAGTAGTCGCTACAGGATATGCTGATGTAGGTTTTGACGTGGATATAGGACCACTTTTTCAAACACCAGCTGAGGCTGCTAAACAAGCTGTAGAAAACGATGTTCACGTACTAGGTGTGTCATCCCTTGCTGCTGGTCACAAAACGCTCGTACCGCAAGTGATGGAAGAACTTAAAAAGTACGGTCGTGATGACATCATGATTATTGTAGGTGGTGTGATCCCTAGAAAGGACTATCAGTTCTTGTTTGATGCTGGAGTGGCGGCAGTTTTTGGACCTGGAACCAAAATAAGTGATGCTGCGATTGATATCCTTAACTTACTGTTGGGTAATCACCCAGAATAATAAGGAATTTGTATAGGTGTTTTTTTACATCTATGAATGATGAAAGAGCCGTTTATTAAAAACGGCTCTTTTTTTTTTGACTGTATAGGTTGTTGTTAAGAGAATGATTGTTTTGAACTAACTGTTTATAAGTGTTTTGCAATAATATGATTAGATAAAAGGAGGATTCTGAAAATAAGAGGTTAGCAAGGCTGATTGTTGAAATTCTGGTCAAAAAATACCCGTTTTGGGGTATTTTTATTTAACCAAAGTGTTATAAATTTGAGTTACCTAACAATAACCAACCTTCATGCCCTACACCACAAACTTGTTTTTGAACTTGTATATGTACTTGCAATTGTATAACGGTTGCACCTTTTAAATGTAATTGTCTAAACAGTATCCAGAACCGTAGGAACTGAAGTAATCAAATAAAAATGAAAAGAAAAATTATTGCCTTTGGCTTATTTGCGCTAATGTTAATTTCCTTGAATTCCTGTGATAGCGATACTTGCGACTCAGGTTATACCGAAATAGAAAATAATGGCGAGACTATATGCATACCTGACTATTTAGTAGGTATTGAAACGAAAGAAGGAATGGGTACTACCTTTTACCACAGCAAAGAAGGAGTGATAGAATACAAAAATGGTATTTGGACTAATTATCTGGGAAAAGACATCACTGAAGTTATCGAGAAAACAAAATAACTGAGATAACAAGGACTACAATAAAGCTAAGACACACTATAGAATTCAAAGTGTATTGTTTGAACTTGTTGTATTCGTTATCATTCATACTGTAATTAATACCACATACTTTTAATGAATAGATCCTATTATAATAACTCAATATTTGATTTTATAACCGAAGATAAAAACTCAATCCTAGGAAAATTAAGCTTGAATCATTCCAATAGACAATTAGAAGACCTACAAAAAAATGCATGGGTTAAACAAATCGAAATTTTAAAAGATCAACTATCTGGTTTAGAAGGTAAAATCTACTTTGAATTTGCAATTCCTCGAATGGGAAAACGTGTCGATAATATTGTAATTATTAAGGATTCAATTTTTGTTATAGAATTTAAAGTTGGAGAAACAGATTATAAAAACTATGCACAACTACAAGTATTAGATTACACATTAGATTTAAAAAATTTCCACGAAGGCAGTCATAATGCAAGATTAGTGCCTATATTATTAGCAACTAAAGGTGCTGATAATGATTGTAATATCAAGAATGTTTTGGATCACACTGAAGTAGTTAAATCAAATAAAAGCAATTTAGCCTATAGCATAAACAAGTTTACAAAGAATAGAACGAAAATAATCGATTGTGTAAACTGGGAAATGTCACTATATAAACCTACTCCAACTATAGTAGAAGCTGCACAAGCTCTTTATAAAGGTCATAATGTTGAAGATATATCTAGGTCTGATGCAGGAGCTATAAATTTATCAAAAACAGCCAACTGTCTAAATAGAATTATAGAAGATTCTAAATCTAAAAATAAAAAGACAATTTGTTTTGTAACTGGTGTTCCTGGTTCAGGTAAAACATTAGCAGGATTAAACATTACCAATGAGAGAATGAATGCTGATGAAGATGAACACGCAGTATTTTTGTCAGGAAACGGGCCTTTGGTAGATGTTTTAAGAGAAGCACTAGCCAGAGACATAGTGTTCAATTCTAAACTTAATGGGACACCTATCAAAAAAGAAAATGCTAAAAGAAAAACAAATGCCTTTATACAAAACATTCATCATTTTAGAGATGAATATTTAAAAAATCAATTTGAAGCGCTTGAAAAAGTAGTCGTTTTCGACGAAGCACAACGTGCTTGGAATAAAAAACAAGTAAGCTCCTTTATGAAAAGGAAAAGAGGCGAAGAAAATTTCGATATGTCTGAGCCTGAATTCTTGGTTGATGTTATGAATAGACACAAGGATTGGTGTACCATTGTTTGCTTAATAGGTGGTGGACAAGAAATAAATATCGGTGAAGCCGGTCTTGAAGAATGGATTAACTCATTTCAGCGAAATTTCACAAACTGGAATATACATTATTCTAATTTAATTATAGAAAGTAATAACTATATTAGAACAAATGAGCAAAGAACCTGGTTATTGGAAAATGCCAAATCCGAAAGAGAATTACATTTATCCGTTTCTTTAAGATCATTCAGGTCCGAAAAACTTTCAGCTTTTGTACACGAACTACTGGAATTAAATATTGATAAAGCAAAACATCTATATTCTGAAATTTATAATGACTTTCCGATATTACTCACAAGAGATTTATCTGTAGCCAAAAGTTGGATTAGAAATAATGCTAAAGGAACTGAAAGAACAGGTTTAATAGCCTCTTCTGGGGCTCGTAGACTAAGACCGTTGGGAATTGATGTTAAAAACGAAATATCCGCACCGAATTGGTTTCTAAACGGAAAAAAAGATATTAGATCTTCTTATTTTTTAGAAGAAGTAGCAACTGAATTTGATATTCAGGGCTTAGAAATAGATTGGTCTTGTTTAGCTTGGGGAGCAAACTTCTACTTAAAAGATAATACTTGGGAATATCAAAACTTTAAGGGTACTAAGTGGATGAAAATTAATAAAGAAAAAAGCAAAGAGTACTTAAAAAATACATATAGAGTTTTATTAACCAGAGCCAGACAAGGAATGATAATTTATATACCAAATGGCTCATTTAAAGACCATACCAGACCAAGTGAATTTTATGATTATACCTGGCAATATTTTAAAAATATTGGAATTAAAGAAATCTAAAAACGAAATATAACTTTAACTAAGCAATTGCTTGTTTCTGTATAATTCTGAAAATACAAGCAGATTTTCTGAATGGCATGTATTTATGATTTTGGTTATAAATCATACATGTTAAGTTACAAAACAATTTAAGTACATAAACAAAACTATATGAAAAAAAAAATACTACTTCTGATTTTTGCAGTCTCATTCTTTTCTTGTAATCAGTTGTCCGAAGAAGAACGATTAATTCATAACCAAAAAGTTATTTCAGGAATTGATAGGAAAAAATCTGACCTAGATAAAATTTTGGCTAACATCGATGAGCAATCCAAAAAACTCTCGACCGAATTTGATGATGTTTATTCTTTTAAAATAGGACGTTCCTCTTCTACAAAACGAGCTCAAATTGCTGAACTTGAAAAAAAATCAAGGATAATTTATAATTATCGTTTAGATATTAATAACCTTAAAAATAAACTTGATGTTCTTCATAAAACTTTTGAATGGCCAGAAAGCCCAAAAAAAGTTCTTGAAAAGTTATTTGAAATAGCTAAATACGGTAACTATAATCAAACAATCTTTCTTGTTGATCCTTATGATGAAAATGATAACAAGGTTGACAAAATTGCATACATATCAGCGTATCCAGTAGAGGAAAAAGATGAGTTTATGCAAAATTTTAAATATGGTCGAATTATTGGGACTCCAATATTTAAAGAAAAAAAAGCAGACATAGAATTTTTATTTGGACTAAACGCAGATTATAAAAGAACGATGAAATTAGTTAAACGAAATAAGAGTTGGTATTTGTCCAGTTATTAAGAAATAAATGCTAGTCTAATGTGTAGTTCACTCCACAGTACTTTTAAACTTTCTTAAGCTAAAATGAAACATTACTTATTAAAAATAACTTTGTGCTTGCTTTTTATATTTACGAGCATATCTTCTTATAATTTGTACAATCTAGAAAACTTCAAACGATCTTTAAAAAAAGACTTAATAGAGTTATCAGATATTAAATATGGTTTGTTCAATGTTGATAAATGGAAAGACCAATTGGCCACAATCATTATAAACAGACTAGAGGAATTAAATTTAAAAGGAAAAGATCGAGAAGTAGCTGAAAAGAAAATTAAAAAACTACTTTATGAGGTAATCGAAAATTTTGAGATCTCATATAAGAGGCAGAATAGAGAAAATTCTTTTTTTGGCATATCCTATAAAAATATTGGTGCAGATGTTTTTAATATTTTTGGAAGACTAAAACAACATGTTCCTGAGATTACGGACCAGATAATTAATTTTTTAGAAAAAGAAGAAAATCGAGAAAGTATTAAAGATTATATTCTTTTACAGTTAGATAAGTATAGAAATAGTACCTTTCAAAAGATAGACTACGAACAATTTAATTTAATATTATCAAAATACAGAACTGATAACAAAAATGATTGTTCAATAATTATAAAAAATTCGATAAGGAATTATAACAAACAAATTAATTCATTTCTCGTAGTTAATTTCATTTGTTACATAGTAATACTGTTATATACTTTATTGTCAAAGGAGCATTCAACTTTTAATTTCGTAATATTTATAATTACTGCACTTCAATTTTTGCTCTTAGGGGTTCTTCTTCCAATGATTGATATTGATGCAAGAATAGGCATAATGGAATTTGAGCTTATTGGAGAAACAATATCTTTTAAAGACCAAGTATTGTATTACAAAAGTAAAAGTATTGTAGAAATGTCAACATTAATGCTTTCTCAAGAAAAATTCGAGGTCACAGTCGTAGGAATCTTAGTCGTGACTTTCAGCATTATTTTCCCTTTATTAAAAATAATTTCTAGCTTAGGATTGATGTTCCATGGGAAGTTAGTGAATAACAAAATGATTTCATTTTTAGTATTCAAAAGTGGAAAATGGTCAATGGCAGATGTGATGGTTGTTGCAATATTCATGTCCTATATAGGCTTTACAGGAATTATCTCTAGCCAACTTAATCAATTAGAAAAAATATCTAAGAGCTTAAATATTTTGACAACAAATAATTCTGAATTACAACATGGGTTTTATTTTTTCTTAGGATTTGTAATTTTAAGTATTTCGATTTCTCAATCGATAACTAATCTGTATAAAGAGTCTTTAAATTAATTGAACCAACACCGTTGAATTCGTTATCCTAAAATCTAATTACATTCTATTAAAATTAAATCTGTAGGTCGTTTGTAGTACAAATAAAACTAATAAAAAACTGTTTGTGAGAAAGTTAAATCTAAGTATTTTAGACAGAGTCTTCAAATGGCAGGGTTATTTCCAAACATTACGCATGTTTTATATAATTATCCAAATTACGAACATAAATTCATCCTTGGTATTTGAAAAAATTTAATCGGATTAGATAGAAATACGATTATTTAAATTACTTGTACAGTTCATGGAAATTAAATACTGTTGGAGATGCAAAATGGAAATTTCCATGTTAAATGAAGAAGACTTCCAAATTATATGCAAAAGACTTCAAAATCCTGAGAGAAGGCAGGCAAGAACGTTTTAAAGAGTTGTTAGATTATTATAATGATTTAACCAGTTTTGGAGAAACTGAACCTAATGCAATTATGCATCATGCTATTGCTATGTTTGGTCCAGATTGCGAAAACTATGGAAAACCATATAAAACATCAAAAGCTAAATTATGCGTTGCTTGTGGAAAAAAAGAGACTTAACTAAGTAAAATCGAGACATAACAGGAGCTACCTTGCTCTACAGATCGACTTGTGGTTGAAGATTAACGTGGTTCATAAATAGGTAAGATATAAAACCATCAAAATTGAAAGCCTGAAATAAGAAATGCCCGTGGCTAACTTAGAACCGTGTTATCCAACAGTTTTTTCTTCTGTAATTGGTTATTATCAGCAGGCGTTATTGTTTTGTATTACGCTTTCGCAATAGCGATATAGAACATCACTTCGCTCCTACTTTTTCATTTAGATGTGGAGTTAGGCAGATACAATTGCCAGATGCTAGGTGTTTTACTTTGCTTATCTTTAGATTTAATTACTACTATGGATATTGAGAAAAATAAAGAAAACGCTATCGCTTTTTATAAAATGGCTTATCTAGGGAATCCGAGTAAAGCTGTGGAACTTTATGTAGGCGATACTTACATACAGCACAATCCACATGTGGTTGATGGTACCCAAGGTTTTATTGAATATTTTGAAAGAATGCAACAAGAGTATCCTAATAAAACTATTGAATTTGTACGTTGTATAGGTCAGCATGATCTGGTTGCCTTACATACGCATCAAGTATGGCCTGGAAATGATGAGTACGTGACTATGGATTTTTTCCGGTTTGATATGGATGGTAAGATTTGTGAACACTGGGATGCTATCCAACAAATACCAGATCAATTGGCCCATTCAAATACGATGTATTAATTGGTTGAACTATGAAATTGGATCTTGTATTTTGTTGTATATGCTTAGTAATAGCTTCTCTAAAAACCTCCGTTTTTAATTTTCCTAATGACTTGAAACGTAATAATTTAAGTGGTCCTATTAAAAGTTATACTGAACATTCTTTAAATCATGCTACAAGTACTTCTTTTGAAGATACTTACCACTTTAATGAAGAAGGTTTTATTACTCACATTGATCATTATAACCACAGGTATGTAGAGCAAGATTCTCTAGCACTAGGTGAAATAACCTTCTTTGAAAAGGTTAGTAACACGGAGCGAAACTCTAAAACTATCTCCGTTGATGACGGACAAGTTTCTAAAATCAAAAAAGAAGTACTAGTCAATGATAGTACATTACACATTTACACTAAATCTATTACAACTAAGTATGAGCTAAAGACAATTCATACTTGGGATAAGGATTACAAAATCCTTTCCTCTACTACTACTGGGAAAAAATGGAACGATATGAATAATAGCTTGTACTCCAAAGTAGTTTTTTCTTATCGAGACAATCAACTTGTAGAAATGAAGGTAAGTAATGACAGTACACGTTTACCCTTTAAAAAATCCAAAGTAACGGAATCTGGAATTGATGAATTCGGCAATTTTTTAAAGCGAGAATATTTTGATTCAAAGGATGGTTTGCAACACACGGTAACTAGATCCTATGAATATTATTAGTTCCGTATCTTCTTTTATGATCCTTCTCATTTTTTGATTACTTTAATCTACAACCTGTTCGGAATCTATCGTATTTTTAATAAATGAAATGGATAATTTTAATCATTGCAGGATTATTTGAAGTGGCCTTTGCATTTTGTTTAGGTAAAGCCAAAGAATCATCTGGAACCTTAATGTATATGTGGTACGCTGGTTTTCTAGTGGCATTATGTGTAAGCATGGGGTTGCTTATTAAGGCAACTCAAAGTTTGCCCATAGGTACTGCCTATGCCGTTTGGACTGGTATAGGTGCAGTGGGAACTGTGCTAGTGGGAATATTTGTTTTTAAAGAACCTGTAACCTTTTTACGACTGCTATTTATGACCACCTTAATTGCATCAATTGTAGGGTTGAAAATAGTGTCTCATTAAAAAACAGCTCAAGGCTATGACAGAAAAAGAAAAAATGCTAGCGGGATTACCTTATAACTCGCGGGATCCTGAATTATTAGAACGATATTTTAAGGCTCGTGAATTACTTAGTAAAATCAATACATTAAATCCTCGTTTGATCGAAGAAAAGGCTGAATTACTCAACGAGTTACTAGGAAACAAAAGTCCTGGTGTTTGGATTGAATCTCCATTTTACTGTGATTATGGCGAAAACATTTCTATCGGTAAAAATACCTTTGTGAATACCAATTGTATGTTTCTAGATGATAATCGCATTCAAATAGGTGATAATGGTTTAATAGCACCTTATGTTCAAATTTATACAGCTACACATCCTCTTAAAGCATCTGATCGTATAAAATCAAACGGTACAAATAGTACTTACATCACCACTACCAAACCTGTCGTAATTGGTAATAATGTATGGATAGGTGGTAATAGCGTTATTTTTCCTGGTGTTACTATAGGTGATAACGTTACCATAGGCGCCGGTAGTGTAGTCAATAAGGATATTCCCAGTAATGTACTAGCTATGGGAAATCCTTGTAAGATTATTAAAAAATTGGAGTAATTAAACTTTTAAACGATCCTTAACGTATTCAATTTTGGTTTTTCCATGAGGTTTTGGTGAACCGTCTTCACCTAAATTCACTAGAACAATATTTTCAATTGTAATAATGGTTTCCCTAGTCATTTTATTACGTACCTCACATTTAAGATCTATAGAAGTACGACCAAATTTGTTAACCTCTAGACCTATCTCAATGATATCACCTGGTTGAGCACTCGCCGTAAAATTAATTTCACTCATAAACTTAGTGACTACCTTTTGATTTTCCAGCTGAATAATTGCATAGAGAGCAGCCTCTTCATCAATCCATTCTAGTAATCTACCACCAAATAAGGTTCCGTTAGGGTTTAAATCTTCTGGTTTAATCCATTTACGAGTGTGAAAATTCATATGCTTTAATTTGTAGTAAAGGTACATAAAACCACTTGCACGGGTTTTGAATACATGCGGTTGTTGACAAAAGTTTATGCTTAAACGTTTGAGTAGTCACACAGCCAGTTACAATCTCTTATTTTTGCATACATTCTACTTTTATGAAGCACATTACTAGTCCACACAACGCGTTGATACGTCAGGCAGAACAGCTGCAGCGTAAAAGCAAAGCACGTAAAAAGGAACAGCTGTTTCTTATAGAAGGCGCTCGTGAAATCACACTTGCCATTAAAGGTGGTTATCAGCTACAAACTCTATTGGTGTGTCCTGAAATATTTAACCAGCAAGAACAAGTTTCCAAGGAATTTGTACAGGCTCAACTTGGCGTGAGTAAGGATGTGGAAATAATAAGCGTAAGTATTGAGGTTTATGAAAAGCTAGCTTATCGCAGCGGTACTGAAGGTTGTATCGCTTTCGCGAAAGCGAAAACATTACAGCTTACTGATCTTAACTTACCAAATAATGCCCTTGTCCTTGTTGCTCAATCTATTGAAAAACCAGGAAACTTAGGCGCTTTACTGCGCACAGCAGATGCCGCTGCGGTTGATGCTGTTCTACTAGCAGATCCTAAATGTGACCTGTATAATCCCAACGTTATACGATCTAGTGTAGGTTGTGCGCTCACTGTACCTATTGCAAGTGCTAGTACTAGTGAGATTTGTGAATTTTTAAGAATGAAAGAGATTGACCTATACGCTGCTACTTTACAAACTAGTATTCCATATCATACAGCCAGTTTTAAGAATTCCAGCGCTATTGCTGTAGGAACTGAAGCTACTGGACTTACAGACGAAATGAGAGATGCAGCCAAGGCAAACATCATCATTCCTATGAGTGGCGAGATTGATAGTATGAACGTATCAGTAAGTGCTGCCATTTTATTATTTGAAGCAAAACGTCAAAGAGATTTTTAATCATGACTCCAACAGTTTTATTTTATTGCATAATCGGTATTCTAGTATTTGACTTTTTACTGAATGAGGTTTTGTCCTTTCTTAATTATACTTGGTATTCAAAACCTATACCAGCAGTCCTGTCTGATGTTTATAAACAAGAGGAATACGAGAAGTCACAAGCTTATAAAAAGGAGCGTTTCAAATTTGGTACGTTAAATAGTTTCATTTCTATTGTTGGTATTTTGGTATTTATATTTCTAGATGGATTTGCCCTTGTAGATCAATGGTGTCGTAGTATTACCAATAATGAAACCGTGGTTAGTTTGTTATTTTTTGGCGTGTTGTTTATGGCCAGTGATTTACTTACTACTCCTCTATCCTATTACAGTACTTTTGTTATTGAAGAAAAATATGGCTTTAATAAAACCACAAAAAAACTATTTTTTCTGGATAAGATAAAAGGCTGGTTTATGACACTAATTTTGGGTGGTGGATTACTTACGGTTCTTATTCTTATTTACAATTGGGCAGATTCTAATTTTTGGTGGCACGCGTGGATCGTCATTTTTATCGTGAGTATATTACTTAATATGTTTTACGCCCGATTGATCGTTCCTATATTCAATAAACAGGCACCTTTGGAACAAGGTAGTTTAAGAGATAAAATATCTGAATATGCCAACCAAGTAGGTTTTGAACTTACTAAAATCTTTGTGATTGATGGTAGCAAAAGAAGTACCAAGGCCAATGCTTATTTCAGTGGTTTTGGAAGTGAAAAACGGGTGACCTTATACGATACGTTAATTGATCAATTAACCGAAGAAGAAATAGTGGCTGTTCTAGCACACGAGGTTGGTCACTATAAGAAAAAGCATATTCTATACAACCTACTAGCTGGTACGCTTACCACAGGATTTACTCTATACTTATTTTCCCTTGTGGTGGACAGCGATTTGATGGCACAAGCATTAGGTGTTTCAAATTCATCATTTCATATAGGACTAGTAGCCTTTTTCTTGCTGTATTCACCTATATCTATGGTTACAAGCATTTTTATGAACATCCTATCGCGCAAATTTGAATATCAAGCCGATGCTTATGCAGTGCGCACTTATAAAGCAGCGCCTTTAATCACAGGATTAAAGACGCTTACTAAAACTAGTTTAAGTAATTTAACACCGCATCCGGCTGTAGTGTGGTTTCAATATTCACATCCTAGCCTGCTGCAGCGTATTACTGCCATGCAAAAGATTAATTAAGTGATGCCATATCAATAACAAAACGATATTTGACATCATTTTTTTGAACGCGTTCAAAAGCAGTATTTATTTCATTGATATCAATCATTTCTACATCGCTAGTAATATTGTGTTCTGCACAGAAATCAAGCATTTCTTGAGTCTCTGCAATTCCTCCTATTAAGCTACCTACAATACGTTTACGTCTTAAAATAAGGTTACCACCGTGAAAAGGTTCTAGCGGTTCTATGGCACCTACTAAACATACTGTTCCGTCTGGTTTAAGCAGTTGTAAGTATGGATTTAAATCGTGACCTACGGGAATAGTGTTTAGAATAAAATCAAAGGTTACAAAATGTTTTTTCATGTCCTCATCGTCCTTTGATATAATAACACCATCGGCACCTAATCGTTTTGCATCTTGTGCTTTTTCTGGTGAAGTGGTAATCATATAGGTCTCGGCGCCTAGAGCATGAGCAAACTTAATTCCCATGTGTCCTAATCCACCTAATCCTACAACACCTACTTTATCTCCTTTCTTTACATTCCAATGACGCAAAGGAGAATAAGTTGTAATTCCAGCACAAAGTAGTGGTGCCACTGCTTTAGTATCCAATTTCTCTGAAACACTCAATACAAATTCCTCTCTTACGACAATGTGAGTAGAGTAACCACCAAAGGTGTGTCCACCCAAGTGTTTATCCTTACTATTGTAGGTACTGGTGCTACCGTTTTCACAAAAATGTTCCATATCATCATTACATTGAGAACATTCTTGACAACTATCTACCATACAGCCTACTCCTACTAGATCACCTGCTTTGTATTTACTTACTTCAGCTCCTACTTCTTCTACTCTTCCTATGATCTCATGGCCAGGGACGATAGGATATTTTGCGTTACCCCAGTCGTTATTTTTAGCGTGAATATCGCTGTGGCATACACCACAATAAATGATTTTAATTTTAACGTCATTACTAAGTAATTCACGTCGTTCTATAGTTAAAGGTTCTAAATCTTTATCTGATGCTTGAGCACCATATGCTTGTACTTTCATAAAAATGTTTAAAGGGTTTACGCTTTCGCGAAAGCGCAAAAATAAAATCAATAATTAGGATATAGGCTCCAATTTAGGATAATCTAGATAACCTTCTTTCCCTGGAGTATAAAGAGTATCCTGATCCACCTCATTCAAATCGGCATCCTGTTTAAATCTTTCCACTAAATCGGGATTTGCAACAAATGGACGTCCAAAGGCAATCATATCGGCTTTTTCATTAGTAAGATCCTTAATGGCGGTTGACTTGTCGTATCCACCACAAAGAATATTGATTCCATCAAATTTAGATTGCAGGCTTGTACGTATATCTTCAGGTAGAGGATTTGCTCCCATTGCCTGATGATCGAGTAAATGAAGGTAAAGTAGATTCAAAGAATTGAATTGTGATACCAGGTATTCAAAGTCTTGTTTTTGAGATTCCCAAGGACCTACATCATTCATGACCCCATTAGGACTTAAACGCACTCCTACACGATCTGCTCCTATAGCAGCTACGGTTCTTTTGGCAATTTCAAGAATTACCTTACTTCGGTTTTCAACACTACCGCCGTACTCATCTTCCCGTTTATTAGAGGCTGGATTAAAAAACTGTTCTAGTAAATAACCATTTGCTCCGTGAATTTCTACACCGTCAAAATCGGCAGCGATAGCATTTTGAGCAGCTTGAACAAACTCTTCAATTACTTGTTCTATATCGCTTGACGACATTTCATTAGGTACCGGTATTTCTAACTCGCCCTTGCCATCTACCCACATTTTTGTGTTTTCTGGAGCGATAGCACTAGGTGCTACAATTTTAGCATTATTAGGCATGTTATCAGGATGAGACACACGTCCTGTGTGCATGATTTGCAAAAATATCTTTCCTCCATTTGCATGCACTGCCTTTGTCACGGCACGCCATGCATCAATTTGTTGATCGTTATAAATTCCAGGTATTCTTGCATAGCCTACTCCATTAGGAGATGGAGATGTTCCTTCAGTAATCAATAAACCTGCAGATGCTCTTTCACCATAATAGGCAGCCATTATAGGTGTAGGAATGTGATCCTCGGTAGCACGACTACGAGTCATTGGTGCCATCACTATTCTATTTTTAAAGTCTTGTTCGCTGGTTATTTTGCTATAAAGTATATCACTACTACTCATATTCTTGTTTTAGGTTAAAGATAGTTGGCGTGTATTCTAGGTTCACCCAACTAGACGTTAAACTGATGCTAGTTCTATGTTAAAAAAAAAGCCAGCAATATTGCTGGCTTTAAGCTTCATCTCTTGAATTGATTACTTTAAAGTAATCATTCTTTTAGGCTGTGGTAAGGCTTCCTCTTTTTTAGGTAAACTTATAGTAAGAATACCGTTTTCATAGTTAGCCTCAATGCGATCTTGATTTACTGTTTCTGGTAAATTAAAACTGCGCTTAAAAGATTTTTTAGAAAATTCTTTACGAGTGAATTGTTCTGTTTTTTCTTCTTTTGAAGTTTCAACTTCCGATTGAATAGTCAAGACATCCTGATCAATTTCAATGTTTACGTCTTCCTTTTTAAATCCAGGAATACTCATTTCTAGTGAGAAAGCATTATCTGCTTCAATTACATTAACAGCAGGAATGAATGGCTTGTCAGTAATAATACTACCACCATTAAAATCTTGATTAAACATTTCATCAATTAAAGATGGTAACCAGTTGTTAGTTCTTTTTGTAAGTGTCATATTTCAATTTTTTATTTATTCAACTTATTTGACCTGTACTAGGCAAATTGAATACCAAATGAAAAACAAGACAAAAAGACAGTTTTAGACTATTTTAAAATGCCATTATGACACTAATTATAGTCTCTTGAGTGTATTTCTATGAGTTCGCTAGCAGGAATGTCACCATTTGGATAGCGTTCCATCATTCTAAGTAAGGTGTCAATCGTCGACTTTCTAAAGCCATAAGTAAGACCTAGTTCATATAGAAATTGTAATTCTTTATCATCGACGTGACCATCAATATACATCATGATCATAAGACGATGAAAATGTACAATGCGTTGTGTAAAATCTTTAGGAGGTTTTTCAATTTGAGCAGATGGATTTTTAATCATATCTACAACATCAACTTCTTCAAACCCTAGCCTTTTCCCTACATTAAGGACAAAAGAGATTTCTTTACTATCTAATTTTCCGTCTCGATGAGCCATCAAGATGAGTTGGTTAAGTAAGTCTTTTTTAAGTGTTGTAGAATCGCCCATAATTTCTTTGTGTGGTAGCAAGGTATTAATTATTTGTGAAATATAATATGCATTAGCATACCATTAACCTAGCTTAACCTAAAACCGACCTACATTTATAATCACATGAAAAAATTATTTACCAAGGTTAATTCGTTTTATAATATTTTGACCGGTAGTATAGCTTTCTATCCTACCTTTTATTCTATACTGGCTATTTTCCTGGCTTTCTTTATGAAATATATTGAAACGGTAGACGCTTCTAAACAATTGATAGAATGGTTTCCTGGATTAGAAATAACTGATGTTGATACAGCTCGTAATTTACTTACTACCTTAATAGCTGGTGGAATAAGTATGCTAGTTTTCACCTTTAACATGGTGATGCTATTACTCAGTCAGGCTGCGGCAAATTATTCTCCGCGTGTATTACCTAGTTTGATCTCTAATAGAAAGCATCAATTGATACTAGGAGCTTTTTTAGGAAGCATACTATACAATATTATTACTTTAATTGGGATTGATGAACCTACACAAAATCAGACTATTCCTATTTTAAGTGTTTTACTAGGCCTAACAGCAGCTATTATTTCGCTTGCGGCATTCGTATTTTTTATTCATAATATTTCATTCAATATTCAGATAAATAACATTTTGAAAAATGTGTTTTCAAAAGCATTAAAACGTTTGAATAAAGTAATCGATTCCAATTACAAGGATGGTTCATTTTCAAACACCGATGATTGGATCACATTTAAAGCAAAAAAAAGCGGTACGCTGCAAAATATTAGTATTTCGGGTCTCAAAAAGATAGCTAAAGAGCAAGATATCAAGATTAAGCTTTTACAGATAAAAGGTACTTACCTACTCGCTAATAGTCCCTTGTTTAAAATTAATAAAGAAATAGACGAAAAAGTTACAGACGAGATTCAGGAGTATTTTTTATTTAGAGAACCTGAATTGGTAAGTGACAATTATGTTTTAGGTTTTAAGCAGATTACAGAAATTGCGGTAAAAGCTATGTCTCCTGGAATTAATGATCCAGGAACTGCTATTAATGCAATCAATTATCTTACACAGCTTTTTTGTGTAAGAATGAATAAACCAGATCTAGAATTATTAATTGAAGACGACAAGGAGTTAATTGAATTAAAAACGGTTTCTTTTGAAGAGCTTATTTATACTACTTGTGCAGCGTTGCGTACTTATTCTAGAAATGATGTAATAGTTTCCTTGAAAATGATGTCCATGTATGAACAATTGCTTCAAAATCCAGCTTCTAAGGAAGATTATTATAAGAGTATTCATAAGCAAGCAGAGCTTCTCATGCACGACTGTAAAGAACATATAGAGAATACAGGCGATCTTGAAAAGCTCCAGAATTTATATGAGAAAATTGCCTCCTAGAGTCTTTCCCAAGTTTGAGTCCTATATAAGAATAAAATGTAACCACGTACATTTAGTTTGTTCTCATCCTCTTCATCTAGCCAAAGTTTTGCTTTATAGGTTTTTCCATTTTCTGGATCTAGGATTGTACCATCTTCATATTCATCATCCTCCTTTTCAAAATTCTTTAATATCTCTAATCCAATGATAGGCGCATCTTTTAAGTCACCATCACAATTCTCACACAATGGTTTAGCAGGAGCATCTGGATCAAGAATCTTTACTACTTTGCCATAATACTTATTACCTTTTTTATAGATTTCTACATGGGATTTGACGATTCCTGTTTTATCGTCTATCGTTTTCCAAGTTCCAGTAATATCTTTTTCTTGAGCACTTACTTGCAAGACATTGAAAAAGCTCGTTAGTGATAACAACAGTACAAATGCGTATTTCATAGTTTTAATTTTTTAAATAAAAAAAGCTGTCTCAAATAGAGACAGCTGGAATATACAATAAGGTTGATGGATTACAATCCTAATAAACCTTCTTTTAACTCTTCATCTGCTGGATAATCACCTAACCAAATTCCAAAAAGTCCTTTTTTAAAGTCTAATCCTGGAATGGTGCCTAGCTCTTTACCATTTTTTGAAACTTTAGTTCCTTCACCTGGAATGTAAAACAATACAAACTCATCACCTTTTACGATTTCTTCATTAAAGAGAGCGATAAATTTTTCAATTTTACCTGAAAGGGCTTTGTATTCCTTACTAGAACAACTGTTCTCAAAACCTTCTTCTATAGAACTTATCATATTATCTTGAGTTACTAATTTACTCACGATATCTAATGTGATTGCCATAGATTGATCAGAACTTGTAAGTGCCTCACCGTCATCGCTTTTTTCAGTTACATAAAGTCCACCTACATAAAGGTCGATAAACACTTTTTCTCTTAAACCAGCACCGTTTAAGGTAAGTTCCTTACCGTACTTAGAAAGAGAACCTTCTACTTCAACTCCTTCTACAGTTTGTTGTGCTTGAGCAGTAAAGGTCATGAAAGCCGCAGCTAAAATAAAAATGTATTTTTTCATTGTATGTTGTTTAATGTGTTACAATATACTAAGTGTTATTCAAATTCCGTGCCTTTAACGATCTTAGAGATGCATTTAATTCAAAACCAACCAGTAATAGATTGGAATTCAGCCAGATATAAACCATTAAAATAATTATAGCTCCTATCGAACCATAAATTTCGTTGTAGGTAGCAAAGTTTTCTAGATAGATACCATATAAATAAGAGGCCGCGAGAATCAAAACTGTAGTTACCGTTGCGCCTATTGAAAAGAACCTGGTTTGTCTACCAGTTTTAGTACCAGCATAGTATAAAGTTGCTATAAAAACATACAGCATGAATATTAAGGTAGCATATCTAATAAGTTGTAACCACACGCTACTGCTACTTTCTGATACGTATTCCCTAGCTTGTAGTTCACTTAAAAAATATTCCACTGCGATGGTTAAAACAACACCTACAAATAAAAACAACACAAGCATGATGGAAACCAGTAATGACACTGCATATTGCCTAAAGAAACCTCGATTCAAAACCGAATGATAACTGCGCTCAAATCCATCAAAAATGGCATTTACACCGTTTGTCATAAAAATTAAAGAAGAGAAAAAAGCTATCGTCAATAAGCCTGTATTTTCTTTTAAAGCGATTTCGGTAAAAATCCCATCAAAAGCACCAGCTGCTTGATAAGGCAATAAATCATTCAAAAATCTAATTACGTCCTCTTGAAAATTATTAATAGGTACAAAGGGTATCAGGTTTAGGATAAATAGTACAAAAGGAAAAATGGCCATAAAAAAACTATAACTAATAGAACTAGCACGTGCGCTAAAAGCTCCATTTGTTATTCCTTCGGCATAGGTTTCCCATAAATCCCACGCAGTCATTCCTTCAAAACCAGGAAGATGTATAGAATCTGCCTTATCAATCAGTTTCTTTAAAAAGGGAAAGCGTTGAACTATTTTAACCTTTTTACTCATGCATTGCTTTCAGGCTCAAATCCATATTATAGACGCTGTGAGTAAGTGAACCACTAGAGATAAAATCGACTCCACAATCTGCATAGTTTTTTGCAGTATCAAGGGTTATTCCACCACTACTCTCAGTTAAACATTTGTCGCCTATAAGGGCTACAGCCTTTTTAGTGTTTTCGTAATTAAAATTATCAATTAAAATACGATATACACCATCAACACTTAAGATTTTTTCAATTTCTTCTAAACTTCTGGCTTCAACAATAATCTTAAGATCCTTCTGAATATCTTTCAGGTATTGTTTAGTTTTTTCAATAGCTTCTACTACTCCACCAGCAAAATCAATATGATTATCCTTTAACATGATCATGTCATAAAGACCAAATCTATGATTAACGCCACCACCTATATCAACTGCCCATTTTTCAAGAGCTCTTATTCCAGGAGTGGTTTTCCTAGTATCCAGTATTTTGGTATTTGTTCCCTTGAGAACATCTACAAATTTTCTGGTTTTTGTAGCGATGGCACTCATTCTTTGCATGGCGTTAAGCACTAGTCTCTCGGCCTTTAGAATAGACTGTGATGAACCTGATACATAGAATGCTTCATCACCATACTTAACTGTATCACCGTCTTTCATTAAAAATTCTACTTTTAAATCGGGATCTACTTGTTGAAATACCGCTTTCGCGAAAGCGAGACCAGCAATTACACCATTATCCTTTACGAGTAAACGAGCCTTGCCAGTTGCAGTACTGGGAATACAGGATAGACTTGAGTGATCACCATCACCTACATCCTCACGCAAAGCATTGGTAATAATACGTGTGAGTTCGTCTTGAAATTCCTGACTATTATAATTCATAATATGGTTTAAAGTTCAAAAATACGGTTTTAGAAACATTGTGACGAATATGAAGCTACCTCCTTACTTTTGCACTATGAAAATTACGCTCCTTGCCGTTGGTAAAACCGATGATAACCGTATTGCAGATTTGATAGACGTGTATCAAAAACGCCTACAACACTATGTGAATTTTGAAATGGAAGTTATACCAGATCTCAAAAACACAAAAAATATGAGTATCGAACACCAAAAAAATGAAGAAGGAAAGTTGATATTGAATAAGATTGACAAAAGCGATTTTGTCACCTTATTGGATGAAAAAGGAAAAAGCTATTCCAGTAGTCAGTTTGCTCAATTAATAAATAAACGTAGTGTTTCTGGATTAAAACGTTTGATCTTTGTCATAGGTGGTCCCTATGGTTTTTCTCAAGAAGTGTATGAACGAGGTCAATCTAAATTATCCTTGAGCGCCATGACCTTTTCACATCAAATGGTACGATTATTTGCTGTAGAACAAATTTATCGAGCGTTTACCATTCTACGTAATGAGCCCTACCATCACGAGTAATGATAATTTTATCAAAAATCCCGACTTAAGTATGGCGAGCAGCGTATTTTTGTCTAAGGATTTATGAGTAAGATATCACAGAAAACACTAGAAGATTTAGAATTTCCGTCAGTTTTAAAACAGCTGGCAGCAAATTGTGTGACCGATGACGGTAAGGAACAAGCCTTACTTCAAAAACCACATGTAAATAAAAATGCAGTACTTACTGCTTTAAACCACACGAATGAGTATGTGGCGTCCTACTCTAGTGAATATCAAATTCCAAATCATGGATTTGATCCTATTGAACGAGAATTACAACTTCTAGGTATAGAAAACAGTACGCTAGAGAAAGAAGGTGTACGCAAACTAGCCTCGTTACCCAAAACGATTAATGAGCATCATAAGTTTTTTAGAAAAACGGTAGAGCATTTCCCGACTTTAAGTGAACGATTAGAAGGTATACCCTATAACGAAATGATTCCTGCTCGTGTGGATGATGTTATTGATAAATATGGTGAAATTAAAGATGATGCGTCACCAGATTTGAGGAACATTAGACGTTCTATGAATGCCGTGCGTGGACAATTGAATGGAAGTTTTGGACAAGCGCTAGCCCATTATGGTCAGCTAGGATATCTAGATGATATTAAGGAAACCGTTATGGAAAACCGCAGGGTTCTAGCAGTTAGAGCTATGTACCGTCGTAAGGTAAAAGGTAAAGTAATGGGTAGTTCTAAAACGGGTAGTATTGCCTATATTGAACCAGAACGTGTATTGAACTTAAGTAGACAACTTGCAGAGCTCGAGATAGAGGAAAAGGACGAAATTAAACGTATTCTTAAAGAACTTACCGACTTCTTAAGGCCTTTTATCCCAGATTTTGAAACCTATAGAGATTATTTAATTCATACTGATATTATAAGTGGTAAGGCAAGATATGCCCAAAAAATACAAGGCATTTTACCCATGATGGTCAATCATCGTGAGTTAGAACTGGTTGATGCCTACCACCCTTTATTGTTGGTTGCAAATCAGGCTCGTGGCGAAAAGACCTATCCACAAACTATAAAATTAGATAAGGATAATCGTATCATAGTAATTTCTGGACCTAATGCCGGTGGTAAATCCATCACATTAAAAACAGTAGGATTATTACAAGTAATGATTCAAACAGGAATGTTGATACCCGTTCATGAAAAAAGCAGAGTTTGCCTATTCAAGAAAATACTTTCTGATATAGGAGATAATCAAAGTATAGACAACCACTTGAGTACTTACAGTTATCGACTTAAGAACATGCGTGGTTTTCTAAAAACAGCCGATGAAAACACCTTATTCCTCATAGATGAATTTGGAACAGGATCAGATCCAGAGTTAGGAGGAGCACTAGCTGAAAGTATGTTAGAAGAATTACACAGCCGTTCTTCCTATGGAATTATTACAACACACTATACTAATCTAAAAATGCTGGCAAATGAGGTTCCAGAAATGAACAATGCCAATATGTTGTTTGACTCTCGATCCTTGCAACCTGTTTATCAACTGCAAATGGGTGAAGCAGGCAGCTCGTTCACATTTGAAGTGGCGCAAAAGAATGGTATTCCTTATAGCTTAATTAATAAGGCTAAAAAGAAAGTCGAACGAGGTAAAATACGCTTTGATAAGTCCATTGCAGCCCTACAAAAAGAACGTTCTCATTTAAGACGTAATAATGAGAATTTAAGGGACAAAGAGATCGAAGCTACCAAAAAGGCTAATAAACTAGAAGTTACTCAAGAAAGAGTACAGCAAAAACTTCAGGACTTTCAAGAGTTGTATGATAATTACCAGCGTTTTATTCAATTAGGTAAAAAATTTGATCAACTTGCTGCAACTTTTAATAAAGATAAAAAGAAAAAGAAACTGCAGGAAGAACTTATGAAACTGGTGATTACAGAAAATGTAAAACATCGCCCTGCTCAAAAGAAAAAACCAGCAAACAAAACTCAAAAATCTAGAGATAAACAGATTGAAAATGAAGTTATTCAAAAGGTTCAAAAAATAAGAAGTCAAAAAGTAAAAGAACGAGTAAACAATGTGACACCACCACAACCTAAGGTGGAACTTAAACTTAACGACAAAGTAAGGCTACTCGATTCAAAATCTGTAGGTACGATTGATAGTATTGAAAAAGGTAAAGCTATCGTGAATTATGGATTGTTCACTACTCAAGTAGACCTAGAAAAATTAGAGAAGGTAAAATAATGCAAGACAAGAAAATCATTTTATTTGATGGTGTTTGCAACCTGTGTAATGGTGCTGTTGTCTTTATTATAAAGCGCGATAAAAAAGATGTTTTTAGATTTGCGGCCTTACAAAGTGAGATAGGAGAAAAGTTATTGAGAAAACATCAAATAGATCCAGAAAAAACCGATTCTATCATTTTGGTTGATGATAATAACGCTTTCGCGAAAGCGGGAGCAGCACTACGCATTGCTCAAGAATTATCTGGACTGTGGCCAGCACTCGCTATTCTAAGAATCGTTCCTAGATTTATATCCAACGCAGTTTATGACTGGATTGCCTCAAATCGATATCAATGGTTCGGTAAAAAAGAAAGTTGCATGATTCCAACACCAGAACTTAAAGCTAAGTTTTTATAGCAAAAACCAAAAGAGTTTAAAAACAGTTACTATATTTAACAAATATTTAGTTCCTGTGAACAAATCTTTTAAAAATCCCCTACTCTTCTTGCTGTATAGCGCTGTGTGCTGTACCTTATTTTATTATATCTACACAACCACAAAATTTGTTGATAATAAAGAAGATACGTCTACTAGAAATCTTCAACTTGAGCAACAAAGAAGTTTTACAGAAACTTCAAATACAGAAATATTACAAACCGATAGTTTAATAGATAATTCCATTAAAGTTTCCGATAGTATTTCAACAACAAAGAAAGAAGACGTTTCTATTGATAATACGGTATCAGGAGTTAGAAATGAAGTGATTAACAAGGAAAGAAATTTAGATTACGATATTGACTTTAAAATTATTAATCCAGATGATTCTGTAGCATTTGATTGTGGTTCACAAGTCAAAATGTATTACAATCAAGCTAAGATAAGATTACCGTTTAATTGTAGTCGCTACGGTGTAACCGTAAAAGAACTACTAGAAAAGTACCCGACTTATATTGTTACCATTCACAGTTATCAAGATGAAAATGAGGTGACAAACGCTGCTGAAAATCGAGGTAATTACATTGCCAGACTATTAAGAAGTACAGGAATACCTCGTGATAACATACTTGTTCGTCCTCATGTTGCTTCTATTCCATTTGAAAACGGCGTGGCAGCTAGTGGTATTAAATTGATTATTAGTTCAAAATAGGATACAATGGAAATTTTTCAAAATGAGTTTATAGTGGTATTAGTTTTATTTCTAATGCTACTAGGCGCATACCTTATTGGACGTAGTGCCTCTTCCATCAAAGAGCCACCTAAAAAATCTTCCAGTAAAAAGTTTGATCAATCTAATATGCTAGATACGGAAGAGTTAACGGATTTCATACAACCAGGACAAATAAGAGCTAGGCAAACTAGGGATAGAACTGGAGAATTGATTGACCCTAGATTGAGTACTGATGACACTACTAATTTTCAAGATTTCCCACTGGGGAAAGGAAACGCTCAAAATGCTGATGACTTAAAGAAAATCACGGGTATAGGTCCAGCCATAGAGAATAAATTAAACAGCATCGGTATTTTCCAGTTTGAACAACTCGCATCTATGTCTGATGATCAAGAGAAGGAAATAACTGAACTTATAGCTTTTTTTCCTGGTAGGATTAAAAGAGATAACTGGAAACAACAAGCACAAGAATTGTTAAAGTAAAAAGCTCTAATAATCTAGTTATTAGAGCTTCTTTATAAACTATATATCTTAATAATTGCTTATCTACGTCGTCGCTGGTTATTACGATTATTCTTTTTACCGTTATTACGTCTATGATTGTTATTACGACTTCTATTAGAATTGGTATTACGGTAAATAAGAGATTTAGACTCTAGTAAATCTTCATCTTTTGCAGCTAGGTTTATGGCTCCGTCGCTCATTTCAAAAAGGTGACCAAATATTACTGAATCATCTACACTGTCTTTATTCCAATTAAGAAAAGACTTTTTCATATGATTGGCAATAATGAAGGTCAAGGCTTCACGTTTTTCTCCTTTTTCCCAACTTACGGCAACATCAATCATATTTTGAATGTTATTCCCATAGAAACGATATTTTGGTCGTTTTTGTGGATATGACATCCTTTCAGGACGTGCCTCTAGCTCTTCCTTATCTGGTATAGGGTATGGTGATTCAACATCTAGATCAAAGTCTGCAATGATGAATAATTGATCCCATAGTTTATGTTGAAAATCTGGTACGTCTCTTAAGTGTGGATTTAAGTTACCCATTACACCAATTATTGCATGTGCCATTTTATTACGCTCTTCTTTTGAGGGTAATGATTTACAGTGTTCAACTAGTTTTTGAATATGTCTTCCATATTCTGGAATATTAAGCTTGTTACGCTCAGTGTTGTATTCTAATGAAGATATCAAAATAGTCTTGATTTAAATTCTGTGAAGTAAGGTGCAATGTAAGCAATAACTTTGAATTACAAACTTATCACGCCTTCCACTTTTCCTACTTCCTTATATTTTGCAATGACAGCATCTGGACTAGGCATATTTACCACTATAGACAAGCTTGTGTAAGTGCCTTTTGAAGAGGCTTTTGTGTTAATCACCGCACCAGTACCATCAAAAATGTTCTCTATTTGATCAATTTTACTTTGATCTGATGGAACTATAAATTTATACATGTATTTACTAGGCCAGCTAGACGTATCTGCTAACTGCTCCTTCAATTTTTTGTAAAATTCGTCTGAGTTTTTGTGTGTTGCCATAAAGTTGTGCAAATATAATTCAAGAGATCGGCTATACGTAGCGTTAGATTTAGTTATTTTGTAACCTATGAATGAAATTAAGCGAATTCTATTAATTGGTGGTCCAGGAACTGGTAAAACTACCTTAATTCAAGCTATAGAGGAATCTGGACATATTATTCATCCTGAAATTTCTAGACAAGTTACAGCTCAAGCTAGAGAACGCGGCATAGATCAACTATTTCTTGTAGAACCGTTTGCATTTAGCGATGCTTTGTTAGAAGGACGTATCCAACAATTCCAACAAGCGCAAAAGGGAATTAACTTTTATGATCGAGGTATTCCTGATATCCCAGCCTATCATGTATATAAGGATGAAGAAATTCCACAACGATACGAACAGGCTTGTGAGGATTATCGATATGATAAGGTGTTTTTTTTACCGCCTTGGAAAGATATTTATCAAACCGATGAGGAGCGCTATGAAACCTATGAACAGGCTGTAACCATAGCTCAAATTTTGACAACGTATTACAATAACTTGAATTATGAACTTATAGAAGTTCCTCATTTACCGGTTGACCAAAGATTAAAATACCTTTTGGAACGTATTTAAATGATAGATTACGCTCGCGAGATATTAAAAAACACTTTTGGCTATGATTGCTTTAAAGGTAATCAGGAAGAAGTTATATCGAATATCTTAAAAGGTAATGACACCATAGCACTCTTACCTACTGGTGGTGGTAAATCAGTTTGTTACCAGGTTCCTGGATTGACAATGAATGGTATTACTATTGTAATATCTCCACTTGTTGCTTTAATTAAAGATCAAGTACAATCTTTAAGATCTAGACAAATTAAAGTAATAGAAATTACAAGTGGTATAAGCCATCAAGAACTGGATGAACGGCTGGATAATTGTATATATGGTAATTATAAATTTTTATATCTCAGTCCAGAGCGTTTACAACAAGACCTTGTTCAACAAAGACTTCAAAAAATGCCCATAAACCTAATAGCAGTTGACGAGGCACATTGCATCAGTGAATGGGGACATGATTTTAGACCAGCTTATCGAGGTATTAAAATTTTACGTGAATTGGGAATAGCAGCACCTATGGTGGCACTTACAGCAACTGCTACTGCTCAGGTTCAGCAGGATATTGCCATAAACCTGGAA
The DNA here is from genome assembly GCF_001430865.1 of Nonlabens sp. MIC269. Lineage (GTDB taxonomy): Bacteria > Bacteroidota > Bacteroidia > Flavobacteriales > Flavobacteriaceae > Nonlabens > Nonlabens tegetincola. The sequence goes on from NZ_CP011373.1 coordinate 155,476, forward strand.
TTAAAGGATCCTGTAGTTATAAAAAGTAGTTTTAAACGCCATAACATTAAGTATCAATTTGTTCAAACTGAGAACAAGCTTAGTGTATTAATAGAATATTTAAAGGAGCTTACTGGCAGCTGTATAATCTACATGCGCAGCAGAAAAAATACTGTTATACTTGCTAATCAACTTAAAGCACGAGGTATTACTGCAACTCACTATCACGGTGGACTTACACCCAAACAACGAGAACAGCACACACAATCATGGATGAATAACAGTTCTCAAGTTATGGTTGCCACAAACGCGTTTGGAATGGGTATAGATAAACCAGATGTAAGACAAGTGTATCACCTGCAATTTCCCGATAGTATTGAAAGTTATTATCAAGAAACAGGCCGTGCTGGACGTGACGGTAAACCCTCAAATGCCATTTTCATATTTAATCGTAATGATGTCAATCATGCTCATCATCAATTTGTGGCTTCTCAACCCGATAAACATTACTTAAAAAAGATTTACAAACATTTACATAACTATTTAAATATTGCTTTTGGAGAAGGTTATCAAACCACTCATTACTTATCGTTTTCTCAATTTTGTAAAACCTATGACTTATTAGGACTACCTGCCCATACAGCACTTAATACTTTAGATAGATTTGGAATTATAAAGTTGTCTCCTGTGTTTAAAAGAAAGTGTTTAGTACGCTTTCGCGAAAGCGCAGAAAAAACAAGACAGTTTGCCCAAACTAATGATTCCTATTACGCAATCATCCAAGCTATTTTGCGCACCTATGGTGGAAGCAGTAATCAAAATATAAGTGTTCAAATACCGCTCATTGCTCACAGAAGTAATACAACTGAAGCTCAAGTAATACAAACTCTATCAAAAATGCACGAGCAACAGCTAGCCGATGTTACTTTGATAAACACCGATAATTCTATCTCTTTTTTAGAACCTAGGGATGATGATCGAGCGATTAATAGAATTTCAAGAGAACTAGAGATACAGAATTCCCACAAAGCAGAAAAGCTACAGGCTCTTGTTAAAATAGTATTTAATACAGAGATTTGTATAAACAAAATGTTACTCTCCTATTTCGGAGAAAAGAATACTGAAAATTGTGGATCTTGTAGTAACTGCGTTATTATTAATGAGAGTAACTTGTTGCCTTTTTTTAATCACCCAACTACCCTATCACAAGTTTCCATTTCAAGTGGTATTACAATGGAAAATTTGATTTCATCAGTAAAATCCTTGATGGAGAACAATAAACTTAAAAAAGTACAGAACAATTTATTTCAAATAAATGAGTAAGAAATTAAATATCGTTTTTTACGGTACTCCAGAATTTGCAACTGGTGTACTTAAAAAATTACACGAATCGAATCATAATATAAAAGCAGTAGTTACTGCACCAGACAAACCTGCTGGACGTGGTAGAAAACTACAACAAAGTGATGTAAAAAAGTTTGCGGTAAATAATAATATACCTGTTTTGCAGCCTACTAATTTAAAATCACCCGATTTTGTTGAACAATTACAAGAAATCAATCCAGATTTACAAGTGATTGTGGCGTTTAGAATGTTGCCAAAGGTGGTATGGTCCTTACCTGTAATGGGTACGTTTAACCTGCACGCGAGTTTGCTTCCTGAATATAGAGGTGCCGCACCTATTAATTGGGCTATTATTAATCAGGAGCAAAAAACGGGAGTGACCACTTTTTTTATAGATGATAAGATTGATACAGGCGCTATAATCGATCAAGTTGAAACTCAGATTGAAGAGAATGAAAATGTAGGTAGTCTTTATGGTCGTTTAATGAATTTGGGAGCAGATTTATCTCTTAAAACGGTAAATGATATAGCAAATAATAACATTAGTACTAGAGTTCAATCCAATTCTAGCTCGTTAAAAGCTGCTCCTAAATTAAATAATGAGAACACCTTAATTGATTTTACCAAATCTGCTGCTGAAGTTACCGCTTTAATAAGAGGATTATATCCATATCCTGTAGCCAAGGCATTGTTTTATAATAATGACGACGAGCTACGATGTAAAATTCATACTGCGGTAATTTCTGAAGAAAAATCAGAACATGTGCCACCAGGAACTCTGTTACTAAAGGACAAAAAACTCTTTATTGCTACAAAAGATTATTTCATCGAGGTAAATCGATTACAATTACCGGGTAAAAAAGCGATGGAAGTGAAAGACTTATTAAATGGATATCAGTTTCATCCCAATGCTAGATTCTATAAGGGTTAAGACGAAATAGGTTTTTTTGCGATAACTTATTAACAATTCCTCATATTTATAAACAAAATAATGAGAAAATCAAGCTATTACTTGTGTGAACGCGAATTACCTCTAAATTTGTTATACGTTTTAGTTTAACCAACATTTTAATTTAATTACTATTATGAACAAAACAGATCTTATCGAAGGAATGGCAGAAAGCGCTGGAATCTCAAAAGCGGCTGCAAAAAAAGCTTTAGAATCATTTTTAGGAAGTGTAGAAAAAAGCCTTAAAAAAGGAGACCGTGTATCTCTTGTAGGTTTTGGTTCTTTTTCAGTTTCTAAAAGAGCAGCTCGTGAAGGAAGAAATCCTCAAACTGGTAAAACAATCAAAATCGCTGCTAAAAATGTAGTGAAGTTTAAAGCTGGTAGCGACTTACAAAAAGCAGTAAACTAAGAATTCTTTAGTTTAACTTATAGAAGACCTCACTTATAGTGAGGTTTTTTTTTGCTTTTAACCCGATAAAATTCACCTAAAAACATGTTTTTATGGTTATGTAAGAATTTTTGACTAAGTTAGAGTACTAATAAAAACCAAAAAATGAAAATAGTAGCACCAGACCGCGGACATCTATTGGTTTCAGAACCTAGTGTAATAGGTGATTACTCGTTTTCTAGATCTGTAGTCCTAATTACTGATTACAATGAAGCAGGAGTTGTAGGTTTTATCTTAAACAAACCACTAGACTGTACTCTTGACCAACTATTACCTGAAGTAAGTGCCAATTTTGAGGTGTTTCAAGGTGGACCAGTTGATACTGATAACCTATATTTCTTGCATAATGTTCCAGAATTAATTCCTGATTCACATCTTATTAAGGATGATATTTACTGGGGCGGAGACTTTAATGTAGTTATTGATTTAATTAATAAAAATCTAATTGAACCTAGTAATATTAAATTCTTCTTGGGATATTCTGGATGGGAATTAGAACAACTAGATAATGAACTTAATGCTAATTCGTGGGTCGTAGTTGAAAACACAGATAAAAAGAAACTACTAACAAAGAACATGCTAGCGTTTTGGAAAGAAAAAATGAAAACATTAGGTGGTAATTATCAATTATGGCTTAATGCTCCTGAAAATCCTAATTACAATTAGAAAAGTTTTTCTTTCAATAAGCTCAATAATTCAGTAGCAGCATCTCTAGAATATTTTTTCTTACGATATTTTGATATACTTTGAATTCCTTTAATGACGTTAGTAGTAAAAATTTCATCTGCTCTCTGTAATTCAAAGGGTGTTATTGTCTCTTCTACAATTTCATAGTTGATCATTTTTTTCAATTGATCAATAACCTGCTCTCTCATTATACCATTCAAACATCCATCAGATAAAGGAGGTGTTTTTATTATATTATCTTTTCTTAAAAATACATTGCCACTAATTGTTTCAATGATCATTTTATTATGATTCATTAAAAACATGTCATGGTAGGAGTTTTCTTTGGCAAAAATACCGGCAAGAATATTCACCTTTTTATCAATAGTCTTTTGATTGCTCAATAAATCAGCATATATATAGAAGTCCTTAAAAAGCTCTACTTCGCAAGTTTCTTTATTCTCAAAGGAACTATCCAATGGTTCCATTACGATAGAGAAATTGACCTCTCTCGAATTTGGGGTATACTTTCCTCCTTCTTTTCGCCACACACTAATCCTAACTCTTAAATGATCTGTGTTTTCAAAATTATTATTTGATATAAGATCAGTGAAAGATTTTTCAAAATATTCTGGTGTAAATGATTCTGGAATAAGCATTCTCATGATTCTCATTCCAGACATAAGCCTGAAATAGTGATTTTCAAAGAACAATGCCTTGCCTTTGAACAGTCTTAGTGTTTCAAATACTCCATCACCATAAAAAGTACCGCGATTATTAAACGGTATTAAGCTCTTATCTTTTGAAACCAACTCTCCGTTGAGAACAATCATAAAAAAATCCCTTTAAAATAAAGGGATCAAAGATATAATGTATTTGAGTAAGTTATCTAGAACCTAAGACTTTTTTAAGACCTGCAATTTGATTTTCCCAAAACATTTTTTGTTCCTCAACTTCATCGTCGTCGTCACCAAAATCGGTGATTATTAAAGATACGTCCTTAGTAATTTCATCGACTTGGATTCTAAGTTCAAAATATTTTTTAGTATCCTCATCATAATCCCATTGGAATCTAGCTCGTTCACCTGAGACTCTTTTTATGATTTTTGCCTTCTCTTCTTGACCATCCCATATAAATTTAAAGAATTCACCACGGCTGTTTACATTGTCCGCAAACCATTCTGACATACCGGAAGGTGTTGCAATGTAATTATATAATAATGAAGGAGATACTTGTATTACGAATTCTAAGTCAAACTTGATTGGTTCATCCATGGATTAAGGTTTTGCTGGCAATATAAAGTATATTTATAAAAGTTAAAATTTTTAAGAAGAAAATTAAATCTAAAAAAGCTTTGGAATAGAATAATAAATAACAGTATATTTGCAGCCGCTAAACCAGAATCACGGCGTGGTAGCTCAGCTGGTTAGAGCGCAGCACTCATAATGCTGAGGTCGGCGGTTCGAGCCCGCCCCACGCTACTCTAAAAACCGTTTCCTAAGGAAACGGTTTTTTTATTTGTCATCTTCAGAGTTTGAATTTTTAAAAATCATACCCTAACCCTAGAAATTCTCACGCATTTATTCTTCCTAAGGATTTATTATTATTTATAGAATACATAAATATCGAATTATTATCAATTGTTAATAATCTCGAATTATTTCAAAATAATAATTGTAACCATGGTTAATTATATCGATTAAGTGCATATTTAATCTGTATTTTACCGATTTATCGTTTAAAAACATTTTTTTATCGTTAAACGGATATAGTTTTAGTCCGGATATTAAAAAATGTTAGTATGAAAAACATTACCCCTACGATTAAAATGAATTGGTTAACCCTAATAATCATATTCATAGGTTTTTATTCAATTAGTCAAACCAGTCAAGTAGATGTAGAAATTAACTGGCCACAATGGTCTGGTGAAAACTATGTCATCATATATGACAATGCAGGTAACGAAATAATTAGAATTTGTAATCCAACTAATTGTTATAATGGTAGTTCTGTTGCTTATTCTACAACAATAGATCTAGGATGTTTACCTAACGGTACTTATCGAGCTAGGTTGTGGGATAGATATAATGATGGATGGAATGGTTCAGGGTATATCCGAATTACTAGCGGAGGATCGGTTGTTTTTGATCAAAACTTACCTGGTGGAGCATCAGGAAGCAGTTATAATTTTACTGTTAGCGGCGGTGGAGGAACTTGTGGTAGTACCACACAAGAAATTAATATTCAAGGGTTAGGTAATGATATTGTAAATAACGACACCACACCTAGTTTAACAGATGGTACAGACTTCGGAACAGTTGTAGATAATGGAACAATAACAAGAACCTTTACTGTTCAAAACTTAGGAGTGGTTGACCTAAATCTAGGAGCCAATTCAGTTTCTTTATCTGGGGTAAATGCTGGAGATTTTAACATTGATAATCAACCAAATGCAGTAATACCAGGAAATTCAAGCTCAACTTTTGATGTTTCTTTCTCTAGAGCAACTTATGGTATAAGTAATGCCACACTTACCATCACTAATGATGATGCTGATGAAAATCCTTATGTGTTTAATATTACAGGTGAATCTGTAGCAGCAGAAAATACATTGTATTATGAGAATTTTGACAATGGACCTGCTGGATGGAGCAGTAATACAGGTGGTACTGTTTGGACCCTAGGAAATGAAGGTGACACTGGTGAAAAAGGTGAAGGTGATTATTGGTACACAGATAATTTTAATAATTATCCTAGTAATGCAAATGCCCGTATTACTAGTCCTATTATCTCTACTATAGGATGGGTAGACATGAATTTTAAAATTGATTTTAGAACAAATACCAATGACAATGATGATGGTATGCGTGTTGAATATAGTGCAAACGGTGGAACTACATGGAATGTGTTAGGAAGTGTTGGCTCAGGAGAGAACTGGTATAATGAAACCGATGTAGATGGTTTTGCTAATGGAGCCGACGCATGGGCGCTTGACAACTCTGTACTTGATCCATCTTTAAGTAGATTTGAAGAGGCTACTCATAGTTTACCAGCAGTTTTAAATAACAATCCAACGGTTAGATTTAGAATAGTTTTTAGATCAGATGGAGACAATACAAGAGATGATGGAGTATTATTCGATAATATCATAATTACAGGTACTCCTTTAACACCTATGGTTGCTCCAGATGGTCCAGCCGATGTTGATGATAATCTGTCACTATGGTTACGTTCTCAAGATATTTCAGCGACTGATGGCGATTTACTTACTGTTTGGGAAGATCAAGCTCTTGATAATGATGCATTTGAAAACCCTTCTGATGCCCCTAATTTTGCCAATAATCCAGTTGAAAACATCAATTTTAATCCTACAGTTAGTTTTGATCGTTCTGCAAAACAACATATGAGAGGTAAAGGAGGTTTCAATTCTGACGAATACTGGATTGTTGTTAGAAGTAGTTTAGATATGTCAGGTAGTTTATCTAATGAAACTATGCTTTTAGGAGCTAAGGCTGCTCCTATTAACCCTGCAAAGGATCCAAGTGGTCTAGGTTGGGGACCTACAAGTGCTAGATACAACAATGAGGTATTAGCACACAATGTAAGTACTGTATCTGAAAATGATGCTAATGAATACAGTTATGGTCGTGCGTATTCAAATCCAACTAGAACTTTTGATGATGTTCATATTATCAATGTAAAAAACAACCCTTCTGATAGTGGTACTGAAATATATATTAATGGAAGAAAAGTTGATAACGTTACTGGAACAACCACAGTAAGTGGGCAAACATTAAATTTTAAAGAATTTGAAAACAAGCCTTTTTATTTAGCTGCAGGAAGATATGAAATGAATGGATTGCCATTTGATACACATTTAGATGGACAAATCACTGAAGTTTTTAGTTATAGAAATAGACTTAGTTCGGCTGTACAACAACGTATTTATTCCTACTTAGCTATTAAAAACGGTGTTTCTCTTAAAAACCCATCAAGTACTAGTGATGATCATCAAGCAGATTGGGATTATTTAAATAGTGATGATGCTGTTATTTGGGATTATGCAAGTAATTCTGGTTACAATTGGGATGTGGCTGGTATCGGAAGAGATGATAAATCTGAACTTGCTCAAAAACAATCTCAAAGTGAAAATTCCACAAGCATCGTTGCTATAGGATTAAATAATGTAGAAGATATAGGAACAGATAACAGTCAAAATTTCAATAATGATCAAGACTTTCTAATTTGGGGTCATAATGGTCAAGACACTAATTTGAGAAGTGGAGATATAAGTCATGATTTAGGTATTACAGATGCGGTAAATACGAGAGTTCAGAGAATGAATCGAGTGTGGAAAATCAATGAAGTGGCAACTGATATTCCAGTAACTGGAATTAGAGTTGCTACTAGTGACCTTTCCGGTTTACCAGCTCTAACAACTGATATGGAATACGTTTTATTAGTTGCAGATGATCCTAACTTTACCACTAATTTTGAAACAAGGTTTTTCTGGGAAGATGGTGCCTACCAAAGAACGCAATATGATTTTGATGGCACTAAGTATTTTTCAATAGGTGTTTCTTATGTTGAATTTGAAGATAGATCAGTTGTATTTGATGGTGTTGATGATCACATAATTATTGATAATGGTACTGGATTAGGTAGTACATTTTCTGCTAGTGCATGGGTTTTAAGTGCTGGTAGTAACGATTTAGGTAATCATAAAACTATTGTTGCTAAGCGTGAAGGTACTAGTGGATTCCAACTTTCTTTGAGACCGGATAATCGTATACGAGTTGTTTGGTACAATCCATCCCAACAAAGAATAGTTTCTAATACAGCAATTAATGACAATGCTTGGCAACATATCGCTGTAACCTATGACGGATCTGACGTAAGTATTTATATAGATGGTATTCTTGATAATACAGCTGCCGTAACTACGCCGGTTGCAGATAGTAATGTTCTAGCAATAGGAGCTCGCGTACATGAAGATGGTTCTACCTATGATCACTGGGCAGGTGAAGTTGATGAAATTAGAATGTGGGATATTGCGCTTTCTCAAAATCAGATCAGGTACATCATGAATCAAGAGTTGGAAAACAACACTGACCTTGTAGCAGGTACTGTAATTCCTTTTACCGTTACTAAGAATGAAATAAACACAGTAGATTGGTCAGAACTTAAAGCGTACTACAGCATGAATAGCTTTATAGGTACAGCATTAAATGATCAATCAACAAATAGAGGTTATGGTAGAATGGCCAATGAAAACTATTACGACCTTAGGGTTCAAACTGCACCTCTACCATACAAATCAAATACAAATGGAGAATGGGAAAATAATTCTACATGGGAAAATGGTTCCTTATTATTTACTCCAGGAAGTACTCGAGTTGTAAATGGTATAGTACACAAGGTTGACTGGAATATTGTTGAAACCACACATGATGTTGAAATTCTGAATACAGATGCTACACTTTTAGGTTTGTTTGTACTTAATAATCAATTAGATGTTGAGAATGATCATGGACTTACTGTTACCCATCATTTAGAAATAGATGGTACTATAGATTTGAAAGGAGAATCACAACTTATTCAGACTGTTGACAGTGATTTAGAACCTACCAGTACTGGAAACCTAGAGCGTGACCAACAAGGTACCAATGTTCAATTTGATTATAATTATTGGTCATCTCCAGTAAGTTCAATAAATAATACTACCATAAACCATGGTTACACGATTGCAGGAGAGCTTAAAGATGGAACTATCGTAGAAAATCCTAGAGATTTAAACTTTACTGCTAGATCTGTTCGCGATGGTGCTCCTGGTGATGCAACAACTGCTGCTACCATATCAGGTCGTTGGTTATACAAGTATAATAATCTAGCTCAAAATACATATAGTGCTTGGCAATATGTAGGTCCTAATGGTAGCATGCAAGCAGGTGAAGGCTTTACAATGAAAGGAACAGGTGCATCAACTAGTGATCAAAATTATGTTTTTGTTGGAAAGCCTAATAATGGTGATATTACATTACCTATCAATGCAGGTAATGATTACCTAGTAGGTAATCCATATCCTAGTGCCCTAGATGCTCATGAATTTATTGAGGACAATCCTAATTTAGACGGTACATTATACTTTTGGGAACATTGGGGTGGTAACAGTCACGTACTACAACAATACCAAGGTGGTTATGCCATGTATAATTATTCAGGTGGAGTGCCAAATGCAACACTGGGTACATCAAATCCTTTAGTAAATTCAGGAGGAACACCTACCAAAAGACCAGAACGTTTCGTACCTGTAGCACAAGGATTCTTTGTAAGAGGTGTTTCTAACGGGACAATTCGCTTTGAAAATGATCAAAGACAATTTGTAAAAGAAAATTCTGGGAACAGTATTTTTGTAGCTGCTCCAGGTAGTGGTGCTGTTGCACAAGGAAATAATGAGTACAACACAGATAGCGATACTCGCATGAAGTTCAGAATTGGTTTTGATGGTGCAGGTGGAATTCACAGACAAATACTTCTTGCTATAGATCCTGCTAGTACTTCTGGTTTTGACAGAGCTTTTGATGGTATACAACAAGACACGCAATTCGAAGATATGTCATTTGATCTTAATGGAGACAAATTAAGTATACAAGGAATTCCATCAATTGACAACGGTGTTGAACTACCTTTAAATATTAAATTATCAAGTACTGACAGTTTTGTTATAGGTTTAGATGCGATAGAAAATGTTCCTACTAGTCAAGTTATTTATGTGAAGGACGCTGTATTAGGAACCTATACTAACCTTATGAATGGAGATTATACAAGTCCAGTTCTTAATGCAGGTAATCAAAATGGAAGATTTTCCATAGTATTCAATGATCCTTCTACCCTATCTAACGATACTGCAGCAGTTTCAAACGATATGGTTGTTTATCAACCACAAGAAAACCAAACTTTAAATATTCAAACAAGTAATGGTTTATTGGTAGAACAACTTTCTTTAGTAAATATGCTTGGTCAGGTAGTTGTATCGGTACAGAATGATGAAAATAATGAGCTAACTACTCTAAACACGGATTCATATGCAGCAGGTACTTATATACTAAATATGAATACTAACAGAGGTAATCATACTGAAAAAGTGATTATCAAATAATTGTACAACCATCAATAAAGAAAAAAGCGGCTTGGTAATTAAGCCGCTTTTTCGTTTTATATGTTTTGTAAGACTAACTTAATCTAGCAATGATCTCATCAATAGTTAGTGATTCTTGACTACCTTCTATCATATTTTTAAGGGTAAGTTTACCAGTAGCGATTTCATTTTCTCCTGCCAAAATCACAAAGGGAATGTTATTCTTATCTGCATAACCCATTTGCTTTTTCATTTTTGCAGCGTCTGGATATAATTCTGTTTTAATTCCGCTTTCGCGAAAGCGAGACAACCACCCAGAACAATGTGCAGCTTCCATCTCTCCAAAATTGATAAATAAAACATCTACACCAGCCCTAACTGAGTCTGGAAACAAATTAAGCTCTTCTAAAACCAAGTAAATTCGATCTAATCCAAAACTTATTCCTACACCACTTACATCCTTTAATCCAAAAATACTGGTCAAATCATCATATCTACCACCACCACCGATGCTTCCTATCTTAACACTGTCTGGAGCAGCAACTTCGAAAATGCAACCCGTATAGTAATTTAAACCACGAGCCAATGTGATATCTAAATCTAGAGTTGCGGTTTTTAACTGATTTGACTTTAAGGATTGATTTATAAATTCAAGTTCTTCAATTCCTTTCATTCCTATTTCAGAACTTGATAATAGCCCTTTCATTGCTTCTAGTTTTTCCTCATAACTTCCCGTAAGAGTAAATACTGGTTGAAGTTTTTCTAGGGCTGTAGATGAAATTCCTCGTTCTTGCATTTCTTGTTTAACACGCTCCTCTCCTATTTTATCCAACTTATCAAGTGCAACAGTAAAGGGAATCAATTGATCTGCCGCGCCAATGATTTCTGCAAGGCCGGCTAAGATTTTACGATTGTTTATTTTAATGGTAACACCGTTAACTTTTAGGCTAGTAAAAACATCGTCGTATAACTTAATAAAATCAACTTCCTGTAATAAAGAATTACTACCTACAACATCGGCATCACACTGCGTGAATTCACGATACCTACCTTTTTGAGGTCTGTCTGCACGCCATACATTTTGAATTTGGTACCTTTTGAAAGGGAATGTAATATCGTTTTGATGTTGCACTACATACCTAGCAAATGGTACGGTAAGATCATACTTGAGCGCACGATCACTTAACTGTGAAATCATAGCATTTGAATCCTTACTATTCAACAAGTCTTCATCTACCTTATTCAGATAATCTCCGTTATTAAGAATCTTAAAAATCAATCGATCTCCTTCTTCTCCATATTTACCCATTAATGTGGATAAGTTCTCAAAGCTAGGAGTTTCAATAGGCATAAAACCATACAATTCAAAATGTCTTTTTATGGTTTGAATAATATAATTTCTACGTTGTACTTGCAACGGATTAAAATCTCTGGTTCCTTTAGGAGTAGAAGGTTTCTGTGCCATAATTTTTTTTCTGAGTGCAAATATACTGTGTATATACCGTGTTCATAAAGTCATCTTAAGTCTTTGCAACTTTTTTAACCGAATCTCGTAACTTTTCACTCTTTATGTAGTCCTATTGACATGTTCAAATTATTCCGACAGAATATCAGTATTGCACAGCAGAGTATTAAAGGGCAGTTGCTGCGTACCGTGCTCACCGTATTAATAATCGCCATAGGAATAACTGCTCTTGTGGGTATTCTAAGCTCAGTTAACGCTCTTAAAACCACTATTACAAATGGCTTTGAAGGAATCGGTGCCAATACGTTTAATATCCAGCAATATGAATTAGGATTCAGAAGTCGAGGTGGTGGAAAACGCACAAAGGTTAATCCTATAATCTCCTATTCCCAAGTTAAAGAATTTGAAGAGCGTTATGTGGATCCATTGACTCAAGTAGGTGTTTCCTTTCAGGCTACTAGCCAGGCCGAAATAAAAAGCGAGGATCGTAAAACAAAACCTAAAGTAATTGTAGCTGGAGTAAATGAACATTATGTAGAAAATGCAGGTATAGAATTGGGGCAAGGTAGACCCTTTACTTCTATCGATATTCAAAAAAATGCAAGGGTTTGTTTGATAGGTAGTGATATGGAAGATGCTCTCTTTCAAGGATTAAATCCTATAGGTCAACAATTATCCATACGCGGCAATAAGTTTACGGTTATTGGAATGCTCAAGGAAAAAGGAGCCACTTTTGGAAACAATCAGGATCTTAGAGTCTTAATTCCAATAGGAATGGCGAGATCAATTTATACGTCGCCTAATATCAATTATAACGTGAGTGTAAAGGTGTTTGATGCAAATTATATGGACAAAGCTCAGGATAAAGCTACCATACTCATGCGCAGTATTAGAAACCTAACACCTGTTCAAGAAAATAATTTTGGGATAGTACGCAGTGATAGTTTTCTAGCTTCCTTCAATGAGATATCAGGAGCACTAGGATTTGCAGCCTTCTTTATTTCTATCATTACGATTTTTGGTTCAAGTATTGCTTTAATGAATATCATGCTAGTTTCTGTAACAGAGAGAACTAGAGAAATAGGTGTGCGTAAAGCACTAGGAGCTAGACGTAGTACAATTTCCTGGCAGTTTTTTATTGAGACCTTTCTTATCAGTCAATATGGTAGTATAACAGGAATCTTATTAGGTATGCTCATAGGTTACTCCATGTCTACCTTTGCCTTTGAGATTCCATTTGAAATTCCGGTTTATCCGATCATTTATGCGACCATTGTTTCTATTTTAATCGCTATTCTTTCTGGACTTTTTCCTGCAATAAAAGCAGCAAGGTTAGATCCTATTGAATCACTGCGATATGAGTAATCGCATACTCGTTGCACCCTATTCCAGTCCAGTAGGGATTCTTTTAATTGGAACTTTTGACGATCATCTGGTGTTATGCGATTGGAAGTATAGAAAGCAACGAGATCAAATCGATCATCGATTGACTCAATATTTTAATGCAAGCCTTGAGTATAAGAAAACGAGATTCCATCAAACCATTTTCCAACAACTCGAGGATTATTTTAATAAGGGTTTAAAAAAGTTCACAATCCCTATATTACTAGCAGGAACCAATTTTCAAAAAGACGTTTGGAATACATTACTGGACCTAGAATACGGCGAGGTTATTTCTTATGGTGCGCTTTCGCGAAAGCGTAATCAACAAAAAGCAATAAGAGCCGTAGCCGCTGCAAATGGTGCTAACGCGCTTTCCATAATTGTACCTTGTCATCGAGTAGTTGGCGCAGACGGCAGTCTTACCGGATATGCTGGTGGCTTAAAAGCTAAAAGGTATTTGATAGACCTAGAAAGAAAAAATAGTGATACAGGTCAAATGAAACTGTTTATTTAGTCTTTTTAACATATTGAGTAAGAATAACAATGTATTGACTATTCACTCTACCTTCAATGTGATTTTCGTTTTCATGATCCAGATTAATATTATGAACTGCGGTTCCTCGCTTTGCAACAAAACTGGTTCCTTTTACATCTAGATCCTTTATTAAAACAACGCTATCACCTTTTTTTAAAAGGTTACCATTACAGTCTTTATGTACTATTTGCGGTGTTTTAATTAATGCAGAATCTGCCCAATTTTTTACTTCATCTTCCATGTACATCATTTCTATCAAATCGCGAGTCCATGAAAACTGATTGAACTGATGTAATAGACGATAGGACAACACTTGGATCGCAATTACTGGATGCCAAATGCTATCATTTAACAATCTCCAATGATTTTCATCAACAGAAACAACCTCATTGATTTGTTCTTCACAATTTGAACAGAGTATCACCTCATTTTCAAACTGATCAAATCCAGTATTTTCAACTTCAAATTGAACCAAATTCTGTTCACTGGAACATAGTTCGCATTTATGATTGGCTCTGTTTAGTATTTTGGCGTCAAGTTTAGACATTGTAATCTGGATTTAAGGAGCGGCAAATGTAAGGTTTAAAAAATTGTTAAATAACTCCTATTACGATGATTTAGAAGGTAAGAAATTACGGTAGAAACAGATTTCTGTTCTATTTTGTCCTCAGTAAAAAATTTTAACCAATCATGAGGAAACCATTCCAAATTGCGCTCATCATATTCTTGATGGTCGTCCAAGGAGCATTAGCTCAAAATCCAACGATTACATCAACCAGTAAATCACTTTTAAACAACAACCGAGCAAAAGCGCTCACTACCTCAAAAAAACTTAAAAAGAACAATATTGAAGAAGCTTTTCTAAGAAAACTAACCGAGACAGAAAATGGTCAAATCGACAATGAATATGAGTTTCTAGAAAGCTTTATAAAGTTACCAGGTTTTGAACCTTATCTATATGCTGGTTGGGATTCAAATATATTTTTAGGTGATTATAGAGATGAAGGATTTTCACCAGCCAAACTTAAAGTACTTAAAAAAATAAAGGCTCTTAATACTAATGATGTAACCATACGAGATGGTTACAAATATGTCCAATCATTAGTTTTAAACAATTTAAAGGAATTTGATGATCGACAAGATATTAAGCAATCTATTCCTACAGTAGAAAATTGGGAATTTGTTGGGCCTTTTGAAAACCTAAATGAAAGTGGTATGGACATCCAGTATGAGCCAGAGCTTCAAGCTGTTTCAGCAAATGGTTTTGATACTAAAGGTAACGGAATAGTTAATTGGTATAAACCTAACTTAATTAAAGATCGACCTTATTTCTTCTTTGTAAATCATGATGAATATGGTGATAAAGTAAGCTATGCTCAAACCTTTATACACTCTGATAAGGATCAAAGAGTTACTATGTCTTTAGGACGCGGTGGTTTGATCAAAGTTTTTGTGAATGACGCACTTGCTTTTGAAAGTGATGAAGATGTGCAAACCGAAATGGATGCAAACAGATTTAAAGTATCACTTAAGAAAGGTGTCAATAGAATTCTTATCAAAATGGCTTCTAGTGATACGAATTATTTCATGTTAAGATTTATGGATGATGAGAATAACATCCTTCCACTTAATGGCGATCTTTCTAATAAATCTTATACTAAACAAACCGTATCAGATATAAATCCAGAGGTAATTACACATCCTTTTGAAAGCTTTTTTGAAAATAAGATTCAAGAGAATCCGGATAATGTTATCAATATCTTCAGTTTATACAGTACTTATCTAAGAAATGGTCGAGTTAAAAAAGCCAGAGCTTTTCTTGAGCCATACATTGAGAAGTATCCTAATAGTACTATTATCAAGGTATATTTGATTGAAGCATACGCTTTTGGCGATGATGAGAAAGATGAAAAAATGCTTCAATATCTTGAAGATCTTAAAAGAGAGGATTCAGATTATTATCAATCCTTGGTTTTAGAGTTTTTAGATACAGAGAAGCTGTTTAAGAAAGACGTGAAATCTTTCGAGACTTTTATTAAAAAGGTAAAGAAAGCTACTACACTTGAACAAACTAGATTAGGAACTGACTTCTTTCTTGCGATAAGAAAAGAAGAACCATTAAAAGCTAAAGCAGTTATTGATCAAATCGTAAGTAGTGATAGAGTTAGTTTGAGCACTAAAGTTACTTTTATCAATTTCTATAAAACCCTTTTTAAAAATGAAAGTCTTTTTGAAAAGCAATTAGAAAATCTTGAGGATGATTACTTTACCTGGCAAATAATGAATAAGCTAGGTTCACATTATTACCAATCTGGTCGTAAAAGAGAGTATGAGAAATTCATGACAAAGCACTTAGGCCGTTATGACTTTATGAATGCTAATGTTCAACGATTAGCTCGAATTAAATATGATCTTGGAAAGTTTGATGAATCATTGGAAATACTTGATAAAGCTTTAGACAACTACCCTTATGCTTTACGAGTAAGAGAAATGAAAGGTGATATATACCTAAAAAAGAATGACAAAAAAAATGCACTTAAATGGTATGAGGAAAAATTGGCTCGCAGTGCGTCAAACCTGAGTTTAAGACGTAAGATTTTTGATCTTAAAGACAAGAAAGATCCGTTTGAGATAGTAAAGGAAAAAGATAGGTATGAGTTCATAGAGGCAAATCGCGGGCAAAACACCGAAAATGAATACGGCCTTACTATTCTTTCTGATGAAAATTTAATTATGCTTTATGAACGAGGCGGATCTCGTTTTTACGCTAACTACATTTATGAAATCACCTCAGATAACGGTATTGAAATAATGAAAGAATACGATCTAGGCTTGTATGGTAATTATTATATCGATAAATCAGAGATCGTTAAACCTAATGGTTCTGTAGAACAAGCAGAGCGCAGTGGATCAAACATGGTTTTTAATAATCTTGAAATTGGAGATGTCATTTATATATCCTATGAATCAGAATATGGTAGCTATGGACGCTTTTATAAAGATTATGATAACGTATTCTCTGCTCAAGGTTACCACCCTATCAAGGAATATTCGTTAAGAATTATAACTGAAAATAATCAGCCTTTAAACTATGAGGTTCTTAATGGGAATATGACCTTTAAAAACATCGAGGTTGACGGTATGAAAGGATATGAATGGACCGCAAGTAATGTACCTGGAATAGGAACTTCAGAAGACTACATGAAGCCTATGTCTGATATAGGGACTAGAATTCATATAAGTACTATAAAGGATTGGAATGAAATATCAGACTGGTATTCTGATCTTGTGAGAAGTCAAATTGAAGTAGAAGATGAAGTGAAAAACGTTATTGCAAAAATTTTCCCGAATGGTCATGCAGGATTGACTGATGAGCAAAAAGCAAAAACTATTTACGACTTTATTACTGATGAGTTTACTTACAGTTATGTAAGTTTTAAGCAAAGTGGTTATGTTCCTCAAAAGCCTTCAAAAACTATTACTTCAAAGCTGGGTGATTGTAAGGACTTCTCTACCCTATTTGTGGCTCTTGCGAGTCAAGTTGATTTGGATGCCAACTTAGTCCTTATCTTGACATCTGATTACGGCGAGAATTCATTGAGATTACCTTCAAGAGATTTCAATCACTGTATAGTTAAGTCAAAAATTGATGGTGAAGACTATTTCATTGAATTAACGGATAAGTTCTTACCATTTAAATCTTTTCCTGAGACTTTAGATGGGGCTATTGCACTAGAAATTCCATTTAACGCAACTGGATCTACTAACAACATTTTCAATCTAAAAGAAGTAAATTTTGAACCAAGTATCGTTACTACCGATGCCATAGTTACCGTAACAGATGATAACTATCAAGCTACCATAACTACTGATGTTTCAAGTAGTGCTAGTTCTTATCTACGTAGTTTATTAGATGAAGAAAGTGAAAAACT
Source organism: Nonlabens sp. MIC269 (assembly GCF_001430865.1). Taxonomy (GTDB): domain Bacteria; phylum Bacteroidota; class Bacteroidia; order Flavobacteriales; family Flavobacteriaceae; genus Nonlabens; species Nonlabens tegetincola. The sequence continues at coordinate 173,316 of NZ_CP011373.1, forward strand.
TAAAAAAGAGAATTTAGAAAGCTTCATTAAAAATAGATCAAACGAAGAGATAAAACTCAATGAATTAATTACGGCAAACTATGAGCATGAATCTAATAAAGCAATTTTAAAAGCCCAAGTTGAAGTAAAAGCTAAACCGGCTAAAATAGGCTCTTTAAAAACATTTAAAATTCCTTTATTTTCTCAACCGTATACCAAAGGAATTGTAGAAAAAGATGAAAGACAGCACGACATAGTTTATAAATACTATGAGAACGCTAACAAGTACATTGAAACTACTTTAATTGAAATTCCATCAGGAAAACAATTCATAGAAATTCCTGAAAACAAGTCTTTTAATTATAAAAACCATAGTTATTCAATGACTTTCAATAAGATTTCAGCAAATAAAGTAGAGGTCAAAATTATTTCTGAAACCGACACAGCCGATATTTCTAAGGAAGAATATGCTGCGTTTAAATCTTATGTAAACAATATAATGGAAACTAGAGAGCAATATTTTGCTTACAAGTAAGATTTAGAACAATCATTTTAAAGGGTGTATCTAGTAGGTACACCCTTTTTTTATTCTATCACTTAACAATTACTTAAAGCTATGTAATTTTAACCTTTAATAGTTTTTTCTTATTTTTAAATACGATATTAATATTTGTATCTAATCCTAAGTAGCGTAATAACAGCTAATTTTGAGAACATACTTAACAAGTTTAATTTCGATTATTAACCTAAAACAAATAACTATGAGCTCTAACAAACCGCATGGAGAAGCCTTTGACATCAATGATTCCGATGCTTCAAAATGTCCCTTTTTAAGCGGGAATCAAAGTCAAACGGCTGGTCATGGAACAAAAAATCGTGATTGGTGGCCTAATGAACTTAAATTAAATATTTTACGACAACACGATCCTAAACATAATCCATTAGGAGAAGACTTTAACTATGCCGAAGCATTTGCTAGCATTGATTACGACCAGTTAAAAAAGGACCTTACACAATTAATGACAGACTCTCAAGATTGGTGGCCAGCAGATTATGGACACTACGGCGGATTAATGATAAGAATGGCATGGCATAGTGCTGGTACCTATCGTGTAGGTGATGGTCGTGGTGGCGCATCAACAGGTAATCAACGTTTTGCCCCAATTAATAGCTGGCCAGATAATGGCAACCTAGATAAAGCGCGTTTATTATTATGGCCTATAAAGCAAAAGTACGGTAGTTTACTTTCATGGGCAGATCTTATGATTCTAGCAGGAAATGTCGCTTTAGAATCAATGGGATTCCCAACCTTTGGTTACGCAGGTGGTAGAGAAGATATTTACGAACCAGAACAGGATGTTTACTGGGGAAGCGAGACAGAATGGGGTGAAAATGCAGCGCGATATGATGGAGAAAAGGATCCGTTAAAACGAGATTTAGAAGATCCACTAGCCGCAGTTATGATGGGTTGGATCTATGTAGATCCTGAAGGACCAGACGGTAATCCAGACCCTATAGGATCGGCAAAAGATGTAAGAGAAACTTTTGGCCGTATGGCGATGAACGATGAGGAAACAGTTGCTCTAGTTGCCGGTGGACATACATTTGGTAAAGCTCACGGTGCTGCAGATCCAGGACAATTCGTAGGTGTGGAACCTCATGGCGCTTCAATGGCCGAAATGAGCACAGGATGGAAAAATACTTTTCAATCTGGTGTACTTGATGATGTGATTACTTCTGGTATCGAAGGAGCCTGGACTCCTAATCCAACTCAATGGGATGCCGACTATTTTGATGTCTTACTTAACTACGATTGGGAACTTACAAAAAGTCCCGCAGGAGCACATCAATGGACTCCTACAAAAGAATCCCAAGCAAGAATGGCTCCTACTGCTGGTGGTAAAGGGAAACAAGCGCTCATGATGACTACGGCAGATATTGCTTTGAAAGAGGATCCTGAATACTTGAAGATTTCAAAAAGATTTCATGAAGATCATAAAGCCTTTGAAGAAGCTTTCGCGAAAGCGTGGTTTAAACTTACACACAGGGATATGGGACCAAAAGACCGTTATATAGGTCCAGAAATTCCGAAAGAAGATTTATTATGGCAAGATCCAATTCCTAAAGTAGATTACAAATTAAATGATACCGATATTCATACGCTAAAATCTATGATTGAATCCAGCGAATTAACTATTTCGGAAATGGTTAGAGTAGCATGGGCTTCTGCATCTACATATAGAGACTCTGATAAACGAGGTGGAGCAAATGGTGCTAGAATTGCATTAGAACCGCAACGCAGCTGGAAAGTGAACAATCCTAGTGAATTGAATAAGGTTCTAGATGTATATCAAAAAATAAAAGAAACCTTTAATGGAGAAGTGTCTTTGGCAGATTTAATAGTACTTGCAGGAAATGTAGCTATCGAAAAAGCCGCACACCAAGCAGGATACAGTGTAGAAGTACCATTTACTCAAGGAAGAGGTGATGCACTACAAGAGCAAACAGATATTGAACAGTTTAATTATTTAAAACCAGCAGGTGATGGTTTTAGAAATTATAAAAATGCTAATGTTGATGCAAAAGCTGAAAATCTTCTTGTAGATAAAGCAAATCTATTAACACTTACTGTCCCTGAAATGACTGTTTTAGTAGGTGGAATGCGAGTTCTAGGAGCAAATTATGATCAATCTGATTATGGTGTTTTTACTGAAAATGTAGGAAGTTTATCTAATGACTTTTTCAAGACTCTATTAGACATGAGATATACTTGGAAAGAAACGTCAGAAGAAGAAACTCATTTTGAGGGAAGAGATCGAGCTACAGGTGAATTAAAATTCAAAGCTACAAGAGCCGACTTAATTTTTGGTTCCAATACTGAATTAAGAGCGGTATGTGAAGTTTATGGAGCCAATGATGGTGAGGAAAGGTTTGTAAACGATTTTGTAAAAGCATGGGCAAAAGTTATGGATCTAGATAGATTTGACGTATAAATTATTAAAAATTCTAAAACGGGACTGGGATATAATACCAGTCCCGTTTTTACTTATTCCCTATGACTTCTACCCTATTTACTGCTATACAACAGAATCAATCAGAACAGGTTTTAGAAATACTAAAAAAACAACCTGAAATTGTAAATACCACCGATGCTAGAGGTTTTACACCTCTTATTTTTGCCACTTATTTTGATAGAGTTGATATTTCTCAAATATTAATCGATCACAATGCAGTCATTGATCAAAGAGATGGATCAGGAAATACTGCTCTCATAGGAGTTGCGTTTAAAGGAAATATAACCCTTGCAAAAATGTTGATCGAAAATGGAGCCAATATAAATGCTACAAATAATTTAGGATACACTCCATTAATTTTTGCCAGCTTGTATAATAATATTGAAATGGTTCAATTTTTAATTGATAATCAAGCCTTAAAGGATATTAAAGATAACGAGGGAAAAACTGCATTGGAATATGCAAGAGCAAAGAAATTCTCGGAAGTTATTTCAATACTATCCTAGAATGAATAATGTACATTTATTATAATTCACTTTTAAATTTTTCTATTTTAAATGTTTCAGAATAAAATCTAAAGTTTCATTTGTATTCAAATTGTTTTTTAAAGACAATGAATCATAAGAAATAGGAATAGAAAGTCCTTCACGCTCTAGCTCCTGAACTATACCACTGTACTCTAGGGAACATTTACCTCTTAATTGTAGTTCTATTGATTGATCCTCTTTAAAAAGGTCATAGATCTTTTTTAAACCTGATAAGTAAAGAGCATCTTTAGTAAAACCACCACCACGATGCACTCTTAAAGTGATAGCAAATGCTTTATCCCTATCTAACTTGTATTTAGTATGAAGCAGGTCAAAAGTGTCAGTGAATGTGTATCCTTTAAGTAAGGAATCTACAGCTATTACTCGATAGGCTAGTTCTCTTAATCGATCGATCGTAAGATTATTTGTCATATACTCTGCCATTACAGCGAGCCCTTCTTGAGTTTCAACATTATTAGGGAAACCGTTCTTAAAGACCTTTAATGGCTGTTCCAATGCATTAAAAGTAGTTACCAAATGTACTCCTATCTCATGGTGAGCCAACACATTAAGCTGGTGTTTACTAAATTTAGAATTACGTTTCAGTATTAAAGCTTGGTCAATATTGGAGACCATGGCACTTGCGCTCATAGCACTACTAGTCTTAATAGTAAAGTCAAAATTGTAATTGACTTTATAGTCTTCAAAAAAACTTATAGCTTCCTCCGTAGTGAGAAACTCATCTTCTTTTTGATTCTCTTCAATATTATCGGTATAGTGAAGTATAAAACGAGCATTTTCTACCATTTTTTCAGTTGGCGTACCGTAATACCTCAAACTGTTATAATAAAATTTGTTGCCTGTATCTCCTATGGTCTCGATACATTCAATCATACCACTGTAATAGTAAATGATATCTTTGTAAAAATCCCTAATAACCTCGTTGTCAATACGCTCCAACCGTTGACTAAAAAATAGCCTGTGTAGTTTATAGGGATTAAATTTTATCTTACGATATTTAAAATTGGGTTCGTAATTGTATCTTTTCTGAAAAAACGTTTTCTTCTCTTTTGCAATATTCTGTGGATTGATATAAGCTAGTAATTCTAGTTTACCTATCAACCTATCTAGACTGCGATCTATTTCAAGTATGGAATTTGATGCACTATTCATTCTTATTTCAATCCATATGTTGTTTGAAAATTATGCGCATGAGATTTGATGTAATATCTTAAAAGATCTTGAACCGATTTAATAACATCAGGAAATAATTGCCCTGTGAGTTCGTCGCAATAGATTTTAGAAATTTCTGTTGCTAGAACTAGTGTATTTTGAGTATTTGCGGTTATAAATTTTAAGAAATATCCGTTACCTTGAAAAACATCATTAATATTACACCTGACCTCTTGATCTATTGGTAAGGGTAAGTCATCTAAGATTTCTTGCCATTCAGTTATAGCAACTCTGTATCTATCTTCATCTACATTTGAAGTACCTATATTAAACACTGGAACTTCTCTATCCCATCTTTTGTAATTATAACTGTGCATGTCATAAACGACAACCGCAGGATACAATTCTTCAAGTTTATGAGAAAGAGCTTTAACTACTCTATAGAAGTTGTTGTGTTTTTGAAGTTGTTGTTCTTTCTGCTTTCGCGAAAGCGGTGTACTCCACAATTTTTTACCCCATGCAGAATCATAGATCGCAGTATCTGGAGCACGATTAAGATCGTACTCAAACCTACTGTCTAAACCTATAAGAGTAATTGGTGTATCAGAAATCATTTGACCCGTCGAGGGATCTTCCTCATACCAACGCTCATATTCCGAGTGTAAGCATTGCGACCATAAGGAAGCATCAAAATGATGTCCATCATGAACGGCTGCTGCAAAAAAAGGAACATAATCTTCTATCTTAAGAATAAAAGAATAATCAAATGCTACCGCATGAAAGGTTTCTTCCTTTCTAATTTTTTCTATGATTTCTTCAATACTCAGTTTAATCATCTTGTAGAGATAACTTGAGTTTGTTACGACGTTCTTGAGCCTTTTTTTCGGTTTCAACTACTTCTTCAAAATAGTTGATTACCTTTTCTTGCAATTTTGTTTTGTTGACTTTATTAATGTATGAAATTCCACCTGGTGACATTACATTAACTTCTACCAACATACCATTGATCACATCAATTCCAACAAAATAAAGACCATCCTTAACTAATTTTGGTCCAATTTTATTGCAAAGATTCTTTTCTGCTTTTGTGAGAGCATGTTTTTGAAATGAACCACCTGCGCTTATATTAGATCTGTGGTCATCACCACTAGGTACTCTTTTTACTGCACCTATAGGTTTACCGTTGAGTAACAATATACGAACATCGCCATTATCTGCTCCCTCAATATAATCTTGAAGTATTACATAATTAGTGGTTCCATCCTTATTATCAATATAAAAGTCTAGCAAAGAGTTAACATTTTGCATTGCATTTTTTTCAATCATGATTACACCACTTCCGCCATAGCCATTGAGAGGTTTCATAATCATTTTGTCCTTTGGATTTTCCTTAATCACGCTTTTAAGGTACTTCTTGTTTTTGGAAACATGAGTAACTGGAATGATTTCATTGTTTGGATCATCAAAACAAGCAGTGTACAATTTGTTATTTGCCTCACGTAATCCCTCAATATCGTTGACTATAAAGACATCTTCCTTTACACTATCCAAGAAATTTAAGGCTATGGGATCAAGAGGTGGATTTGCTCTCATCATGATTATATCAAAGCCAGCTAGAGGAAGCATTTTTTCTTTAAACTCAGCTTTTTTATAAAACGATTTCATTTGAGCAGGAACTTTATCCATTTTACGTATAACTTTAGAAAAAGCATAAGCTATACTACCACGTATTGTTAGGTTAGATGGCGTTGCAATGGCCACTTTATGACCTCTTTTAACACATTCATGAATTAGGGTAAGGGAACTATCGGTTTCAGGAACGATTTCTTCCCATGGATACATAATAAAACAAATATTCATAAGATATAATTGTGGCTTGATTGCATGTGCAAACTACTAAAATATACAGTAATCTTGTAATGATTACTGAAAAATAGACTCTATTTATAGAAATCTAGAAATTATCGTGTGCCTAAATGTGAAAAATCATTTTCAGGATGTGCCGTCCATTCTGATGTATTCCATGAGGCATTAGGATCTGTAATTGAAGCTAATCTCCTGATACCGTTTAGGTAGGTATCTTGTCCATCTATAGCATAACCGGTTCCAGGGTCAGTTCCTGGAATTCCCACCACGTCGATAATATTATTTGATAAATCAGTTAACAAAACAGGATCGTCACCATTAAAGTCTAATGGGTCACCAGCATTCGGCACATTATAATCTATCACCGAGGCTGAAACTTCAGTTTGCAGCACGTTTGCAATTACAAAAGTGTCTCCAGGAGCGATACTTCCTGTAATGAATATTTCACGATCGGTACCTCCAATGGGAAAATCACCACCGTTCCTAAAAATTATTAATTTAATGGTCGATAAATCAATAGTACTTGAAGTACCATTATAAAGTTCAATAAATTTATTGTTACCACCACCTTCAATATATTCAGATATAATGAGTTGTGAAGTAACCGTAGAACAGTGAATTTGTTGCCATGAGTTTGTTACTCCATCATAAATTTCTAAACACTGTTGGGTTGTGTAATTTACGTAAACTAATGTCCCATCGCTTGAAGCTGTTGTATTGATACTAGCTTGTTGTGCAGGTGTGACCAAAGGTATTTGCATTCCGCCAAAACTTATACTGGTTTGAGCATTTATATCTAAAGCAACCGCACTATCAGGTAAATTGGTATTAATACCGACTTGACAATAAACTTTTCCTAATACTAAGGAAATAAGTATAAGGAATAAAAAAGATTTACGGATTACCATATAATTCTACGTTATCAATTACCCAAAGCTCATTATTATTATCATTATACATTACGATTGAAAAAACCAAATTAGCGCTATTTGGGATTCCTGTAATCGTAACTGTAGAATAACCACTAGATCCATTTGGCGTAACTACCGAGGTGCTTATATTGTCACCATCATAATTTAGAGAGTAAGATCCAGTAGCCGAAAAATCATACCGTCGATTACTATTTCCTAAAATTTCTAATTCATAACTATAAGTTGAACCACCATCGGTACTAACATATACATCTATATAATCTCCTCCATCTGCACCATTACCGGTCGAACTTAAACTAAAGCTAGCCAATCTAAATGTAGCTGTTACCGAGGAGAAACCACTAGCATCAACACTTCCAAAATCTATATCAGCATAATCATTATTAACTCCATATGATCTAGAGTCAATATAGGTAGGTGTATTAGGCGCAGTTCCTACTCCCGTTTGTAAGCTACCCGTAGCATTATCGGTGTAATTTAATGTAGGTAAAGCTGGAGTAGTCTCAAAATCTTGTATTCCCAATAAAACGGGTACTCCATCATCATCGTAAACATCCCAAAGATCAGTATCATCTGTACCTATTGAGTTTGTTCCTAATCCACCAGTAACATTTGTAATGGTAAAAGTTAGGTTTGCGGTTCCATCCAATAGCAAGTTATCTTGAACGTTAAATACGGTTGTCGTGTATGGTGAGGTTTGATTGGCTGGTATAGTTATCGTAACTGGTCCTGTTTCTTGCAATCTAGAATAGTCATCACTTGAAATGGTTACATCAACAGCTGTAGTTGAAGTATAAGGATATTCAAAAACTAAATTAATATCATCGGGTACGGCTCCTTCAGATATTGTAGATAATTGTGGATCAAACTCAACTATCGTTGGCGCATACTCAATTTGAGAACTATATGAACTAATTGCCTCGATTCCAGGACTGGCTCCAGTTGTTGTTGTAGGCGTAATTTCTAAATAGATATAGTTACCAACATCGGCTGCTGTGATGGTATAAGTACTATTAGTTGCTCCTGCAATGGGTGTTCCTACACCAGAATTGGTAGTATTGGTATACCATTGATATAACGGTAAACCTGGTGTATCATTTTCATTATCAGTTTGAAAACTGCTGTTAGTTTCATCGTAGGTAGTGGATAATGTTTCACCAACAAGATTTTCAGATGATATCACGACGTTAGCAGCTACAGGTGGTTGATTCATACAGTAAACATCATCCCAACCAGTCAATTGACTATAAATTTGTAAACACCTTAACGATCCATCAGATAGATAAATCATCATTCCATCAGGAATCGGTGTGGTTATAGCAGCACGCTGGACCAATGTCACAGTAGGTAACTTTAAACCACCGTATACACCTGTACTTATTTCTGCATTTATATCTAGCGCAGCAGCACTATTAGGTGTGGTAGTTCCTATTCCTACTTGTCCAACGGAGAGTTGAACAGAACATAAAATGAGTATAAAATAGAAAAACTTCAAAATCAATATTTTAGCTCTATAAAGCTAAATGGTTTTGAAGTTTTTTATGTTAATTCATTGTAGTTTTTCGATAAACTACCTTAAACTTTTTATTAACACAATGTTAAGAAGTCACTTCGTCTAGATTATCATCCCAATTTTTAACATCTGGTTCACCAAATTTTCCTAGACTCTTTGCCACTACCGATGCTACTGTAGCATCTCCAGTTACATTAACCGTGGTTCGCAACATATCAAGTGGCCTATCTACCGCAAATATTAAAGCTAGTGCTACTGGTAACAATTCAGATGGAAAGTCAATAGACTCTAATACGATTACAAGCATCACCATGCCTGCTCCTGGAACAGCTGCACTTCCTATAGATGCTAATAAAGCCGTTAAAATTATAGTCAACTGTCCAGCGAGACCTATCTCAATATTAAGAGCTTGACAAACAAATACCGCTGCCACCGCTTGATATAAGCTTGTCCCATCCATATTAATGGTTGCTCCTACTGGTAGTACAAAACTGGAAACATCTTTTTCAACACCCATGTGTTCTTCAACACGTTCCATGGTAACTGGTAAAGTTGCCGCACTAGAACTGGTAGAAAAAGCAAGTAATTGAGCTGGTGCCATTTTATTAAGAAACCAAAACGGCGACTTTTTTACATAAAGGGCAAAAATCAGACAATAAACTACAATCATTAAGAACAATCCTGCTATAACAGTAAGTGCATAATATAATAAGGCCAATAAGATTTCAGGATCATCGGCACTTACCACAACATTTGCTAGTAAAGCAAATACTGCAAATGGTGCGGTGAGCATAATTAAATCAACCATTTTCAATACTACATCGTTTAAACTGTCAAAAAAGTTCTTAAGTGGTTGCGATCTCTCCTCTCCTATTAATAACATACTTATGCCTAGAAAAATGGCGAAAAATATGACTTGTAACATTAAACTGTTATTGGACATAGCGCTCACAGCATTATCTGGTACCATATCTACAAGAGCTTGTAAAGGACCTGCATCTTTTTGAGCAGCAGCAGTTGCTAGCTTTCCTTGAATATTCTCATTACCCTCGTAAGTACGACTTAATTTTTCTATTGTTTCTTCAGAAACTCCTGATCCAGGTTTTACCAGATTGACAATTCCCAATCCTATTGTTATAGCAATTACAGTAGTCCCTATATAAATAAGAATGGTACGCAATCCCATGTTGCGAAATTTGGCGATATCCTTTAAATCGGATATACCTTTAATAAGCGATGCTAGAATTAAGGGTACAGCAATTAACTTTAATAAATTGACAAATATTTTACCAAATGGAGCTATCCAATCACCTACAAAATCTTTTCCTCCATCCCATTGAGCCATTCCTATACCGAATAGGATTCCGACTACCATTCCAATTAATATCTGCCAGTGTAAAGCTAATTTCTTCATATAAATTGTTTGTTGCTCACGAATAATTCGGTAGGTTGGACCGCTTTCGCGAAAGCGTAATTATTATAATTTTATTGTTTTTGATCTAAGTAGATGATCTAGAATAGTTATTGCAGCCATAGATTCTACTATGGGAACTGCGCGAGGCACTACACAAGGGTCATGTCTACCTTTACCTTTCATAATCACTTTATTACCTTCATGATCAATAGTTTCTTGATCCTGCATAATGGTGGCAACTGGTTTAAAGGCAACTCTAAAATAAATGTCCATTCCATTTGAAATTCCACCTTGAATTCCACCACTCAAATTGGTCTGGGTTGTGCCATCTTCATTGTAAAGGTCATTATGCTCACTACCTTTCATTTTGGCCCCACAAAAACCGCTACCGTATTCAAATCCTTTAACAGCATTTATTGAAAGCATAGCTTTACCCAAATCGGCATGTAACTTATCAAATACGGGTTCTCCCAATCCTGCTGGAACATTTTGAATTACACAGGTTATCGTGCCGCCTATAGTGTCGCCAGATTTGCGTACTTGCATAATTTTCTCTTGCATGGCCTGTGCAGTAGAAGAATCTGGACAACGCACATCATTTGAGTCGATTTGTGAAAAATCTAACTCCTGATACATTTTGTTTATAAATAAATCTCCTACACTACTAGTAAATGCATTTACCTTAATACCGCTTAGTACTTGTTTTGCAATTGCTCCAGCAACTACTCTACAAGCTGTTTCACGAGCGCTACTGCGACCACCACCGCGATAATCTCTTACACCATATTTATCCTGGTAAACTTTGTCGGCATGACTAGGCCTATAGGAGTCCTTGATATGCGAATAATCTTTTGACTTTTGATTTTCATTTACAATTTGAAAGCCTATTGGTGTTCCTGTGGTTTTACCTTCAAAAATACCTGAGTAAAATTGAACTGTGTCACTTTCTTTACGTTGAGTAACTATTTTACTTTGACCAGGTTTACGCCTGTCTAATTCGTATTGAATCGCTTCTAGATTGATTTCAACTCCCGAAGGACATCCGTCAATAACACCACCGATAGCCACACCGTGTGATTCTCCATAGGTGGTGAGTTTAAATATGGTACCTATTGTATTTCCTGCCATGTAAGCAAATATAATGAGTCTGTAATATTAGATTTGGATTGAAAAGCACTTTATTTGCTTATATGCTATTTAAATATGTAGATTAGCCCGTATGAAAAACAAATCAATAATAAGTTTGGCTGTTGCAGCTTTTTTTGTAATTGCCTGTGGATCAATAAAAAATACAACCACTAAAGAAGAAAAAAAAGAATCTAACCAAGTAGAAGAGGTAAAAGATTTAAGATCTTTATTTTCTCAAGGTGATTCTCAAAAGGCCTTAAATATTTTAAATGAAACCATTTCAAAAAGTAAAGATTCTAACCAAGTAGAAGAAGCTCTATACTTAAAAGGATTTTATTTTCATGCTAACGATGACCTTACAGCTGCAATTGGTGTCTATGACGAACTAGATGAATATGACGCTGACAACTCTTACCTTACTAAAACATCTAGTTTACGAAAACTAATGGATATTAAAGAAAGTATGAGTCAGGTAACTGAAAAGAAGGACTCTTTAGAAACTTTCCTCATGATAAAATCATTTCCTACATTGAAGGAATGTGGTACTTCTAATACTGATAATTTATTGCGTGATTGTTTTAAATCTACAGTAAACGGTATTGTCGTTAACAATTACGACACTAGTATCGGTGAAACATTTACCCTAAGCAATCTCAATAGGATTTACGTTAATTATGAAATAAACGATCAAGGACAGGTTTCCAGTATTAAATCGATAACAAGAAACACTTATAATCCTTATTTAACTCTTGAAGCAGAAAGAATGGTGGCGCTACTCAATATCATAAAGCCCGCAATGAATCAGGATAACGAACCCATGAAAATAAAAGTATCTTTACCAATAACTTACAGAACACAATAACATGTCAAAACTTAACTATCTACTAGCCACAGCCCTCTTATTCATTATTGCATCATGTTCCAGCGATGATGAATCTCCTAGAACCGATTTTGATTATTTCCCTAGCTCTTTGAATAGCTCTTGGAATTATGATGTTACTACTGATGGAGTAGTTTCTCAAGATGTATTAACTATTTCAAATGAAACGGGTTCCAGCTTTACGTTACAAAGTAATCCAGATCCTGCTAATGGTTTAATGAGTACTATTTTGACTAGTGGTACATTAACCAAAGAATCAGGTAGGTTATTAGGATCTGGAAATTTGAATTTAAGTTTTCAAGGATTGAACGATTTTGATATTTCTATCAACAATGCGCCTCTTTATGATCAAAATGCAGGAGCAAATCAAGAGCTTTTCTCCACAACCGGTATGACAACTCAACCTGTTCAAGGTTATGATTTAAATATCGTTTATACAGCAAGAACAGTCCAGCAAAGTGATGTGACTAGTCTTCAAGTAAATGGTTCTAACTACAGCGATGTATTATACAGTCAATTAATCGTAAATGCTACCATAACTAGCGATGTTCAAGTAGCAGGATTTACCACTACCGTACCCGTAATGAACGCACAAGATGTTATCGTAATTGATAACTATTGGGTTGAAAATGTTGGTCTAATCAAATCGGATGTAGTATTTACATACCAGCTTGAAGATTTCAGTAGTTTAGGTGTAAACCTTCCTATTCCTAGTACGGATCGTATTGAATCAAATCAAGAACTTACAGCTTATACAATCAATTAAGAATACTGTAGTTTCAATACTTTTAGAGCCTCACGATATCCGATTTCAAAAATAGCATCGGCTTGTGAGGCTTGAAATAAATGATAGCTCTCTAATTCTTGCGGTGCTATCACCCATTTACAATATTTAAACTTTTTTAAAGACCTATCGTGCATTTTTAAATTTACGGCGCGATTAATCACATCGATAGTTCTTTTGAAATCGTTTTTATTCATTTCCTTTAAGGGACATACATATACTCCATACATCTCATCTACCCTATTCTCAAGTGGTTTACATGGAAAATTATCAATAATTCCTCCATCTGTGTATAGGTCATTGTCAATTTCAACTGGTGTAAAAACACCTGGAACCGCCGCACTAGCTAGAACAGAAGAAATTAAATCACCGTCACTGAATACTTTCTTTTGTCCTGTGATCAAGCTTGTAGCTGTTACAAACAACTTACGCTCTAGCTTTTCAAAAGAATTATCAGGAAAATACTTAATTAGGTAATTTCTGAACACATCGCTATTGACAAAACCAGCTTTACTACGAGCAAATGTTGAAAACGTAAATAGTTTTATTTCCTTGAACATACTTAATATATCCTCTGGTTCATAACCAGCACAATACATTGCACCTACAATAGCACCAGCACTTGAACCTGAAACCTCATCTGGAAACAGCTCAAATTCCTTCATTGCTTGTAATGCTCCTGCGTGTGCGACACCTCTATGACCACCGCCAGATAGTACTAGACCTTTTTTCATTATTATTCGTTGGTTTGTATATAAAGGATTTCTTCAGTAGCTAGATACTTAAAGTTCATTAAAAATCTTTAAAAGCATCTTCCTCATATGAAGGTTGAGAATAAGATGGATTGTTTTCAGATTTAAAATTAAAAGTGTTATTGCCTATACCTTTAGGATTTGGGCCCCAATTGTTGTAACCAGGTTGAGAGTCTTCCGCTAGGTAAATAATCAAAATAATAGAACCAACGAAAGGTATTAAACTTAAAAAATAATTCCATCCACTTCTACCTGTGTCATGTAATCTTCTTACAGTTACGGCTAGCGAAGGAATAAAAACGGTCAACATATATAATGACCACAAAATGAGTATTAAAATGAGACCATCTTCACTTTGATTGACTGCAAAAGGTATTAATAGTAAATACAAACCAAATACTACGAGTACATTGAACAATACCAAAAACCAATATTCCGATCTTCTAGATCTACCTGTAAAAACAGCATATTTGTTGAAAACATCTTTTAAGGAGTCTTTGATACCATAGGCATCTGATTTCTTTTTAAAGGGTTCACGATTACGTCTGGATCTGTATTCTGGTTGTGATGGTATTGTTTCCATTTGTCTTGATAAGTTCAACAAATGTACATCATAGAAACGTTTTACTATAAAAATATAGTGGTTAGCTAGTTCATAAGATCCCTCAACTGATTAGGCAGCTCAAGAAAACTGCTCATACCATTTTTACTCATTTGATCCTTGCATCTTTGCCAGTCCTGTTTCTCAATGATTTGAACGGGCTGTTCCTCTTTAATTTCAGACTCTAGAGAGACTTTTAAGTATAATGGGTAATGATCACTTCCTACATAAGGTCTGGTTCCCATAGCGACAAACCTAAAGTCATTGCTTACTAGAATATGGTCCAGTGGCCATCTTAATGGAAAATATTCTGCGTGATATGAATTATAAAAACCGCGTCCCTTTTTAGGATCTAATAATTTACCAATCCGTTGTGTAAGCTGTGTAGCATCTGACCAAATAACATCATTAAAATCTCCCATAACCACAACTGGCAAATCATTTTCATGAGCCTTTAAAGCCACGAGCATGAGTTCCTTGTCCCTATCAGAAGACATAGGATTGTGTTGTGGCATGGGCGGTGTTGGGTGCACTGCATATAGTTGGATGATTTCCCCTTGTGAAGTTGTAGCCTTAGTTTCAATTGAAGGTATCTCTTTATCAACTAAAAAATTAATCTTTGTATCTGATAACGGTAATTTACTATAAAGTAACATTCCATAGGTATTATCCTGTGGTTGTTCCACCATAAAAGGATACTTATTCTGTAATTCAGTTCTAAAACTATTAGCCCACTTTTGATCAGTTTCAAGTGCAAGCACTATATCTGGATTTACATCTTTAATATCCTTAATTACTGCAGATTGATCCTTATTTTTCTGTAGTACATTAACAACGTAAAGCGATATATCATTCTGTTGATTGGATACTTTCTGAATTTCTAATAATTCTGTAGGATATAAAAATGTATAGGGAATTATTTTGGTCAGTTGAAAACCAAAACAAGCTAATAAAATCAAGATATAGGTATAGTCGTTTATGAATTTCGGCTTAAAAACAAAAAAGTATAGAACTATGGCAATGAACGTAAAACTGGTAAGGAGTAAATGAGGAAAATCAAAAATTCTTATCCACCAAAAGTCTGCCGCTACTAAGGGCATTAATGATAAAAGAGCTGCAACAATACCGAGTACTTGAAATAGTTTTCTCCAATTCATGTTTTGAAGTTACCGAAGCTTACAGAAATTGGTGGTAATACTTTGTTAATTAGATAATTGTTTAAATTTCTTTACGTTTTATTAAAGAAAAAATGAATCTAATTGATACGTGTTGCTTGATATAAGTTTCGCTTTCGCGAAAGCGTAATACCTAAAGAGAGCATTAGTCTTCTAATAGTAATAAAAAACTAACTAAGCTTGTTTTTCAGGTTTCTCACCTAGAGCATATTTAAATCCTAAACCGATCACCTGACGTACTTGAAAACCTTTAATGGTGTTATCGTCGTAAATCGTTTGAAAGGCAAAATTACCGCTTATATAATCGTTAACCTTCAGAAAAAGATTGAAAGTAAAATCAATATCCACATTCTCAGGTTCGTCCAAGTAATCACTGTATAAGCTTAGAACATTTTCCATATGAATATTTTTTGCTACCTCGAGCTTTGAATAGCCACGAAGAGAAGCACCTACTTCCCATCTCGCAGTCTTATTGGCTTCAACTCCAAAAAAAGGATCATAGCTTTCAACCGCAGCAGGATCATTCAGGTCTACATCTGTAAATCTGGACGATACGGTTATCAATCTTGTCGTAGCCGGCGCTACATTAAGGTTAAGGCTTTTGGACTTTTTCCACAATATACCTAGACCTAGTTGAAAATACGATGGCGAAAAACCACCAGAAATTTCTGTTCTATCTTGAATGGTGCTCACGCTGCCATCTGGATTGACCTCTTCTTTATTTGAAAATTCATACCCAGAGATAAGTTGTGTTCTAAAATTGAAAATTGTACTATAATTCCAAAAACTCTTATTTATTTGATTACCCACTATACTTGTAACCTCAAATCTATCGGTTGTCTTGCGTAAAAAACGTTGGTCCTTAACCTGTGAAAGTCCAAATTCTAACAGCGCTCTCGTATCCCAGGACAGCTTATCTTTTTTATACTGTATATCATATGTAAGACTTACATCACCTGAAATATTAGTTACTCCACCACCTTGCCATTCATCATTAAAGGCACTTTGATTAAATATAAAACTCGCTCTACCCCATGATGCCCAATTGGTAGGTTTTGTGACTTCTGTGGAGTCCTTTGGCACTTGTTTTTGAGCAAACGATAAATAAGAACTTGTAAATACTAAAAATAATAAGGAAACTTTCAATGTAATTCTGGCTTATTTTCAAATATATTAAACCTGTATTTAAGCAAAAAACTACATCAAAACATTAAGTTTTCTTTAAGTTTTAGGAGGTTTCTCAAAAGCAATATTTTACGACTACCTAATCTGGTTAATCCCTGAAAACAAAAAATGCGCCTTTTTAACTGGCGCATTTTTATTAGATACAAGTTTGTAATTACTTACATATTCCTTCTATACTGTCCACCTACTTCAAATAGAGCTTCAGTGATCTGTCCAAGCGAACAAACTTTAGCAGCTTCCATTAAGTGTTCAAAGATGTTTTCATTCTTAACAGCGGTTTCTTGTATGGCAGATAGCTGTTCTTGTTGCGCTTTCGCGAAAGCGGTATGCAAATTATCCTTTGTAGCAATTTGAGCTTGTTTCTCCTCTTCTGTCGCGCGGATAACCTCTGCTGGCAACACCGTAGGACTTCCCTTACTGCTCAAGAAAGTATTTACACCGATTATTGGAAATTCACCAGTATGCTTTAACATTTCATAGTGCATACTTTCTTCCTGAATCTTGCTACGCTGGTACATGGTTTCCATAGCACCTAGCACGCCACCACGCTCTGTGATGCGATCAAATTCTGTAAGAACGGCTTGCTCTACTAGATCGGTCAATTCTTCAATGATAAACGAACCTTGAATAGGGTTCTCGTTTTTAGCAAGACCTAACTCTTTATTAATGATTAACTGGATTGCCATCGCACGACGTACGCTTTCTTCTGTAGGTGTTGTTATCGCCTCGTCATATGCATTTGTGTGTAGCGAGTTACAGTTATCGTAAATTGCATAAAGTGCTTGTAAGGTGGTTCTTATATCGTTGAAGTCAATCTCTTGTGCATGTAACGAGCGACCACTAGTTTGGATGTGGTATTTCAACATTTGTGCACGAGCATTTGCTCCGTATTTGTGTTTTAACGCCTTAGACCAAATCTTCCTTGCTACACGACCTATCACGGAATACTCTGGATCGATACCATTACTAAAGAAGAAACTTAGGTTAGGTCCAAATTTATTAATGTCCATACCACGGCTTAAGTAGTATTCAACATACGTAAATCCATTAGCTAGTGTAAATGCTAGCTGTGTAATTGGATTGGCACCAGCCTCGGCAATGTGATAACCAGAAATAGAAACACTATAGAAATTACGAACTGCTTTTTCAATGAAATATTCTTGAACATCACCCATTAATCTAAGGGCAAACTCAGTAGAGAAAATACAAGTATTTTGAGCTTGATCTTCTTTTAGAATATCTGCTTGTACAGTACCACGTACTTGGTTAAGTGTTTCAACTTTTATTTTGTTATAAACCTCTGGTTCTAATATCTGATCACCAGTAACTCCTAGAAGCATCAAACCTAATCCATCGTTACCTTCTGGCAAATCACCATGGTACTGTGGCCTTTCTAGATCTAGATCATCATAAAGCTCTTTTAATTTAGCCTCTACTCTATCTTCTAGACCATTTTTTTTGATGTATTTCTCACAATTTTGATCTATGGCAGCATTCATAAAAAAGCCTAATAACATAGGTGCTGGACCATTTATAGTCATAGAAACCGAAGTTGCTGCGTGCGATAAATCGAATCCGGAATACAGTTTCTTAGCATCATCTAGACAGCATATGCTTACTCCTGCATTACCAATTTTACCGTAAATATCTGGTCTGTGGCCTGGGTCATTACCATAAAGCGTTACACTATCAAAAGCTGTACTTAATCGCTTAGCTGGCATGCCTAAACTCACATAGTGGAAACGACGGTTTGTACGTTCTGGTCCACCTTCACCAGCAAACATACGTGTAGGATCTTCTCCTGTTCTTTTAAATGGATACAATCCCGCGGTATATGGAAATTCGCCAGGTACGTTTTCTTGTAAACACCATTGTAAAATATCACCCCAAGCACTGTATTTAGGTAACGCAACTTTTGGAATTTGTTGGTGTGACAAACTTTCTGTGTGCGTATCAATCTTTATTACCTTATCACGTACCTGAAATTCATAAACAGGTTGTTTATATCTGTTAACTTTTTCACTCCAACCTGTAATAATTTCCCAGTTGTATGGATCCAAGTCTTTAAGAGTTTTATTGAATTGGGCGATTAATAAATCAATAAATTCTTTATCTGAAGAATTAGCTTGATTTAAAATCTCATCTTCGTTTAATCCTTTTTCCGCTAATAAAGAATCAGTTTGATTCTCATTCTTTATATCGAGAACTGTAATAATAGTTTTGAAAACACCAAATAGCTTTTGAGCAGTTTCAGATTGAGCTTTGGCCGTTGCGTCGTACGAGCGATTATTTTCTGCGATTTCACTTAAATAACGTGTACGTGCTGGTGGAATTACAAATATCTTCTCGCTTTGTGATTTGTTTAATTCACTTTGTGGTTTTAAATCAACACCTGTTTTATTGGTTACTTCTAACATTAAAGCCTCATATAAGGCATTCATACCAGGATCATTGAATTGACTAGCAATAGTACCAAATACTGGTAGCGTTTCAGGATCTGTTTCCCATAAATTGTGATTGCGCTGGTACTGTTTTTTGACATCTCTTAAAGCATCTAAAGCACCTCGCTTGTCAAATTTGTTTATGGCAACGACATCGGCAAAGTCTAACATGTCAATTTTCTCCAGCTGTGTAGCCGCACCAAATTCTGGAGTCATCACGTATAAAGACACGTCGCTGTGTTCTAATATTTCTGTATCACTTTGCCCGATTCCACTAGTTTCTAGAATGATTAGATCATAATTAGAAGCTTTAAGAACATCTACTGCTTCTTGAACGTGTTTTGATAATGCAAGATTAGACTGTCGCGTTGCTAGTGAACGCATGTAAACACGATCGTTGTTGATTGCATTCATGCGTATGCGATCACCCAACAGCGCTCCACCAGTTTTACGCTTTGATGGGTCAACTGATATTATACCTATATTTTTCTCTGGAAAATCGATTAAAAATCTACGAATTAACTCGTCTACTAATGAGGATTTACCAGCTCCACCTGTTCCTGTTATACCTAAAACAGGTGCTTGACTATCCGTTTTATCTGCTTCTGCAAAGTGTTTTTCAAAATCTTCATGCCTATTTTCTGCCAGCGATATCAATCTCGCAATAGTAGGCACGTCGTTTTGCAATAATTCTCCGTTTAATTTCGCTTTCGCGAAAGCGGGAACAGGAACATCGCATCGTTTTACTAGATCATTGATCATTCCTTGTAGTCCCATTTCACGACCGTCGTCTGGACTGTAAATACGCTCAATTCCATAATCCATCAATTCCTGAATCTCGCTAGGCAAGATTACTCCACCGCCACCACCAAATATTTTAATATGACCAGCTCCTTTTTCCTTGAGTAGATCATACATGTATTTAAAGTATTCATTGTGACCACCTTGATAGGATGTCATTGCGATGGCATTGGCATCCTCTTGAATTGCTGTGTTTACCACTTCTTCAACACTGCGATCATGACCTAAATGAATTACCTCACAACCGGTGGATTGAATAATACGGCGCATTATATTAATAGCAGCATCATGTCCATCAAATAGACTAGCAGCTGTTACAATTCTTACTTTATTTTTTGGGGTATATGGTGTTTGATCTTGCATGACGCTATTTCTCAATTTTTGTAGTGCAAAATTACGAAATCGTTAGCGTAATACGTATGAGTTTTTGAATTTGATTTGAACCAAAGCTCAAGGCCTGGCTATGATTTAAAAAGAAAAACTCCCTAATTAAATTCGGGAGTTCTCTTTATTTATTGGGTATCAGCTCTTTTCACATAATCCCCATTAAAAATAAATTCTTCTTGAGGTTTTCGAGAGCGTTTTCCATGCTCCATTTCTTCTAAATCATCAGGTAGCTTACTAGGATCTCCACCGTAATGCCCTATGGCAATTGCAGTTGTAAAATGATACTGTTCTGGGAATTGGAATTCAGATTTTGCTTTTTCGTGATCAAATCCTGCCATCTGGTGAACAGCTATTCCCATTGATTGAGCTTGAATAGCCATAGTTGCTACATATTGTCCAAGATCATAAAGGGCATGAAAGTTATTGTTACCATCTGGATTTTTTGTATCCATTACTGCTAAAGCGAGAGCTGGAGCGTCTTGAGCCCATTGCTGATTAAAATCGTCCAAGCAATCAAAAATTCTGTCGTAAGCCTCGCTTCCTTTGATTCCATAAACAATATTCCAAGGTTGCCAATTGTTACAGCTAGCAGCCCAACGACCAGCTTCAAATAAACTATATAAATCTGTTGCAGTTACTGGAGTATCGGAAAAAACTCGTGGACTCCAGCGATTTTCTATTATATTGGTAATTGGATGGTCGGTAGGTGTTTCCTTGAGTAATGGTGCTTTATCTTGCATTTTTTATTTTAAAAATACAACGAGCTCCTTATAATCACTAGGCTATTAAGATTGTTTAACTGCAAACGATTGAAAAATTAACGCTTTTTATAATTTGTTCTGTATGACTGTAGTTGCATCCTCAACGCGTTGCATTTGCTGCATGTCGTTTTCATCAAGCATTATATCAAAAGTATCTTCCACATCCAAAACAATATCTACAAGATGTGCGCTATTGATTCCTAGATCTTGCATGAGGTGGCTTTCTGGTTTAATAGAACTTTCTGTCACATCCTGTGGCAAGTAAACCTTTACAATTTCTAATAATTTTTGATGTATTTCTTGAGTTGTCATTGATCATTTTTAAGGTTTAAAGGTAGATAAAATTGCACATGCATTTACGTCTCCAAATCCAAAACTTGCTTTGGCCAACGAATGAATTTTAGTTTTAATAGGTTTTAATGGAACTTTTTCTTTATCAACTACAGAAACAATTTCCGGATGTAATTGAGAAATATTGATATTAGGATATATCACTTGATGATGAAGTTGCAATGTAGAACCTACAAGCTCTATACTGCCAGATGCTGCCAGGCAATGACCTATTGTGGATTTGAAAGAATTTATGAATGGAAAATCCTTGCCTGACCTATTTAAAGCTGCAGACCAATTTTTCACCTCAAAGCCATCTTTACTAGTAGCTGTAATGTGACCATTAATAACATCGATTTGAGAAGAATCTATTTTTGATTCGATTAAAGCTGTTTTAATACAAGCTTGTACTGCAAGACCATTGGGAGCAGTCATTGAGCCGCCATTAGTTTGTCCACCGCTATTTAAATGTCCTCCTTTTACCTCTGCATAGATTGTTGCCTTTCTAGATAAGGCGCTTTCTAATGTTTCTAATACTAAACAGCCTGCTCCACTACCAGGAACAAAACCGCAGGCATCATGTGAAAATGGTCTACTAGCCATCTCAGGCTTGTCATTGTATTTAGTAGGTAAAATACGCATAGCATCAAAGCCGCCCCAAATGTAGGGTCCAGAATCACTACAACTACCTACTAACATGGCACGAGCCTTACCTGACTTTATTCGATCGTATCCCATCAAAAGAGCTTCGGTACCGGTAGAACAAGCGCTACTGTTTGTGGTTACCCAATTACCTAAACCTAATTCTCCACTTATCCAAGCGCTTACACCACTACTCATAGTTTGGATAACACTAGTGCTACCTAAACGCCTTACATTATTGTCATCTATGTGGTGTATGGCCTCTCTAAACTTATCTCCACCACTTTGTCCTGTACCAAAAACAACTCCTATGTCTTCATGAAAGGACTTGTTTTTAAAATCGATACCAGAATTCTCAAAGGCTTGTTTAGCACTAATTACACCATACATTAAACCAGTTGCAAGCAGTCCTCTTTGTTGTAGCGATGTGAAATGTTGGTCAATTATTTCTTGGGTGAGTTGCGGTTTCCCAGCTACTTGACACTTAAATTGTAAATCTTCTAATTCCTTTTGATGTTTTAAGCCAGATGTACCAGTAAGTAAAGCTTTATGAAAGTCATGTATGGTAATAGCATTAGGTGCTACTACACCTAGTCCAGTAATTACTACTCTTCTATCTTTACTCATTAATGTTATTTATTTAAATGTACTACATAAAACGGACATGGTTGTGATAATTATGTAATACAATTCATATTAATTGAAGATATCTTGGAAACCGTTCTAGCTTAGTTTTGCTTTATGAAAAAAGCTGTAGCACTCATAATATACCTCGTAATAACTAGTTCCTTTGCGCAGAATGATATGATCATTGAGCGAATCGAATTTGAAGGCTTGAAAAAAACTAAGGAAAGTTTCCTAAGATATTTAATTAAAACTAAGGAAGGTAATGTTGTTAATTTTAAAACACTTAATTCTGATTTAGAGCGGCTTAATCGTTTAGCTGGAATAGCAAAAGCTACCTACCAATTAACTAATGATGAAAATAGAACTACGATAGCATTTTCAATAGTTGAAAACTTCACTATTATTCCTGGAGTTCGAGTATCCCAAGCTAGTGATGATAGTTTTTCTTATAGATTATCTTTATTTGAATTTAATTTACTAGGCCGCAATCAAATCGTAGGTGGTTTCTATGCCAAAAACGTTTTTAATAGTTTTGGATTGTACTGGGAAGCACCCTACGCTATTTCAAATAAATGGGGAATTGGTGTAAACTATATAAGCAATATTACAAGAGAACCCATTTATCAAAATAATGAAGAACAAATATATAAATTCAATAATCCTAACGCTAGCCTATATGTGC
Source organism: Nonlabens sp. MIC269 (assembly GCF_001430865.1). Lineage (GTDB taxonomy): Bacteria > Bacteroidota > Bacteroidia > Flavobacteriales > Flavobacteriaceae > Nonlabens > Nonlabens tegetincola. The sequence continues at coordinate 196,910 of NZ_CP011373.1, forward strand.
TCTATGAACATAATTTTCACAACAATTTTCAATTAGGAGTAAAGTATAGCGACGAGCGTTATGAAAGAATTGAAGACCTAACTATCCTTAATTTACCAGAACACATTGAAGAGAAGAGATATAGTATATTAAGTGAATATGAGAATAATCACATCAATATAGATTATCAATATATTAAGGGATCAAGGAATCAAATTAATCTAGAATATAAAACAGGAATGATTGATGAGTTGAGTAATACTCTTCTAGTGAGATGGGATTCTGAAAGATTTTATCGCATTGCAAAAAAAGGGAATTTGGCTAATAGAATCAGGCTAGCCTATTCTAGTTTTAATGGTAGTGAATTTGCACCTTTCACCATAGACAATCAACTTAACCTACGAGGTTCGGGAAATACAGTTGATCGTCATACCGGTGCCATTACTATAAATACTGAATATCGCCACACCTTGTTTGAAAAAGGTTGGTTTGTTTTACAAAGCAATACGTTTGTAGATGCTAGTGCAGTGAGAAAACCACTTGCAACTATAGAAAATGCTTTTAGCACTGATGGATTAAACGTTTATTCAGGAATAGGATTTAGATTTATACATAAACGTATTTTCAATGCGGTGATACGAATTGACTACGGTGTAAGAATTGCAGGAGATTATAATAGCTCGGGAATCACCTTCGGTATAGGACAATATTTTTAAAAGTGATCAGTAATCATACCACTCAATGTTCCACGAGCAATAATTTCGTTATTCTCATTCCTCATATTCACTTGAACCTTTAGTTTATTAAATCGATAATAAACTAATGTAGAAGAGACTATTACAACTTCATTGGGTAGTACTATTTTTTCGAATATCACATGATTTTCCGTCATTACTATATTAGCATGCTCCAAAGATGGATTAAGGTAAATTCCAAAACATACTAACCCTATTTGAGCCATACATTCTGTCAAGATTACGCCAGGAGTTACTGGATTATTTTTAAAATGATGTTTGTAGAATGATTCGCTTTCGCGAAAGCGGTACCATCCTACTACTCCATTTTCATGAATTTCATTGATGCCATCTACAAAACAGAAATCCTTACCGTAGGGTAACCTTTTAAGTATATCGTCTTCCTTCATAATTATCGTAAATGCTCGCCACCATCGACTTTTATAACATCTCCATTAATCCAAAAACTTGCAGGATCACACATAAGCTCTACTACTCTCGCAATATCTTGTGGTTGAGTTAATCTATTAAATGGATTGCGTTTTTTAGTTTTCTCGATAATTTGATCAACGCCAGGAATGCGAGACAAGCTTTGAGTTAAGGTTACTCCAGCTTGAATACAAATACTTGTAATTTGATAAGGCGCAAGTTCAACGGCCAGACTGCGAGTGATAGATTCCAATGTAGTCTTGGCGGCACTTACCGCAGCATATCCCGGAAGAACACGACTACTTCCTTCGCTTGTAAAACTTATAATTCGTGCTGGTTTGTCAAATAAGTCCTTTTTCAATAATTGTATTGACCAGGTATATAACGATAAACCCATAGAACTAACTGTTTGCTCAAAATCTTGACTAGTTAAAGAGTCTTGTTCTTTACTAATGGGTTTTAAATTCCCTTTTGCAATACTATGCAAGAGAATATGTAATTTAATGTTTTTAGTTACCAAGGCTTGTGAAATCTCGTCCACCACTATGGAACGCGTTGCATCTTTATTAAATGCAATAAGCTCTATTCCATAGGATTTTAATTGTTCAAAATCGCTATTCACTTTCTCCATCATCATTCTGCTAGCTCTATAGACGATGATTAAATTCATACCTTGTTGGGCTAATTCTAAAGCACTAGCATAGCCTAAACCTGAACTACCTCCTAATATAAGAGCCCATTTATTAAAATATTTTTTTACCATTCTAGTAATACTCTTTGTGCAGTAAAACCGGGACCAAAGCTGAGCATAAGACCCAATTCACCAGCAGTTATTTCCTTATTCATGAATCGCTCCAACACAAATAACACAGTAGCACTACTCATATTACCGTATTGTCGTAAGACTTCCTTGGTATCATCAATATTTTTGCCCAATGGTTCAAATAAATCTTGAACCGTTTGTACTATCTTTTTACCACCAGGATGAAACACCAAATGAGACAAATCATCAATTGTTTTATCATAGCCTTTTAAAAAAGGGTGAATTATCGATTCAAAATGTGAAGCAATTGTTTCAGGAACTATTTTATCCAGCACCATTTGAAGTCCTGTGTTAACTAATTCAAATCCCATCATGTGAGTAGCATCAGGAAAATGATACATGCCATTACCTATTACTTTTGGACCTTTATCATTTTTATGGGAAGACATGAGAACACAAGCACATCCATCTCCGAATATGGCTGCACTCACAATATTTGCCATACTATAATCTTGCAGTTGAAAAGTAGCTGTAGGCGCTTCAACAGCGAGTATGCAAGCACGCTTATTAGGATTTGCCTTTAAAAATTCAGTAGCATAGATCATTGCCGAAACACCAGCCACGCACCCCATTTCTGTGACAGGTAATCGCACAATATTTTGTTTCATATCTAGCTCATTGATTAAATAAGCATCAATAGAAGGGATCATAATTCCAGTACAGCTTACTGTAATTATATAATCTAGATCCTGTGCCTGCCAATTTGCCTTTTCTAAGGCTTTTGTGATGGTTTTCTTAGCAAGAGGAACTACCTCTCTTTTGTATATATCATTACGCTCTTGAAAACTACTTGCTGTAAAAACCTCTGTAGGTTCCATAATGGAATAACGCTTGTCTACTCCAGCACCTTCAAAAATTTTGATAGCCTTACGTTTAAATCTAGAATCTTGCTCAGACAACCAGGTGTCAACAAAGGGTAAAATATCTTTAGTTTCTTTATAGTACTGCGGTGTAGAGGTACTTACAGCATTTATTGTTACGTTCATTCAAGAGAGATTAGCCATACATATCTAAAGGACCATTTCCAATTTAATCTATAAGAGGTACATTTTGCTTCTTGTGCGTATTTCCTGAAATCAGATTTTTTAAAACCTGAAGCTATACTGATTAAACCGTCATGTCTGGAGATATAGTTCTTGATAAAAATAGGGCTTAAATATTTAAAAAAAACAAAAGCTAGATAATGTCTATGTAAATCGTTGATTATAATATGTTGAGCTCCCAATTCCTTTGCTTTATTTAAAAACTCTATGATTTGGGTATCTGTGAAATGATGAAAAGTTAAGGTACTTATGAGTATATCACACTTAATGTCTTGAGCGGTTAAATCAAGGATATCGCTTTCGCGAAAGCGTACTGTATCATAACCTTTACTTAAATTGCGCGCATTATCAATGCTTTGTTCACTTAAATCTATACCCAAAAATTGAATCTCGCTATTATCAAGATGATCGTGTAAATAGCGCAACATACTTCCATTACTACAACCTAAATCAACAATATGGAGATTTTTATTTGTTGATTTATTAATGATGTTTTTAATAGCTTTAAGTGTAAACCTATAACCACCTAGTAAATTATTTACTTTATTAATATCCTCTACCGCTGCCTTTAATGTATCAGGATCGATATCGGGCGCATCCATAAGCTCTGGAAGATCATTACGTAAATCGCGGTTATAACGAATATGTGACAGATTGGCCATGGGTATGTTTTATGATGGTTGGTAGGACCTTTGGAACATGTTTGATAATCTTAAAAGCAAATTTATTAATACTAGGTTGCAGTAGTAATGATTGTAATTTTTTACCAGCGTACAATCTTGAGCCAAACGTTCCTTCCCATTCCCTTGTGTAACCTTGCAACATCTCCTCTTGAGAAAGTTGTTTTTCTAATCTACGCTTTAAAAATTTAGAAGCTATAAAGGCACTATGAATAGCCATTGCCATTCCATTGCCACATAGCGGATGTATTAGACCAGCTGCATCACCTACAGCAAGACAATCATTAACAACAGCAGACTTTTTTTGAAAACTGATTTGAGAAATTGAAAGCGGATTTTCCCATAATGGAGATGCCTTCTCAAAAAATGATTCTAAGTAACTGTTTTTTGACAGCACCTTTCGTTCAAAATCTTGAACATTTTTATATTTAGAGAACTCCTTATTATTTGCCAAATAACACAGATTAACCGTATCATTCTCTACCATCGAAATGCCAGCATATCCTCCATCAAAATGATGTAATCCTACTTCATTTTTATCCATTTCATAATTATAATGTCGTTTGATTGCCAGCCATGGAGTCTTGAACTTGATAAATTCTCGATCTAGACTTTTATCTAATAACGACCTTTTTCCTGTTGCTATAAGAACTTGGTTTGCAGTAAATTCATCTTGTTTGGTAATAACCTTGAATCCTGTCGAGTCTTTTATGACATTAACTACTTTATCCTTTTTGTGACAACCTTTGACAATTACCTTATCATACAGTGCCTTGTCTAGGCAAAATCTAGATACACCAACGGCTCCCAATGGCAAACTAGTCTTTTGAGAAAAGTTAGAATTTAGCGTAAGGTGAAGTTTAGAAATGGAAACATCGGTAAGAGCCTGAATATTTATTCCTAACTGATTAAATAATGGAAGTACTTCATTGCTTAAATATTCACCACATAATTTATGTCTAGGATAAGTATCTGGATCGATTAATAGCACATCATAATCTTTACCTAATAATATAGCAGCAGTAAGACCAGCTAATCCACCACCGGCAATGATTATGTCATAAGAAGATTTCACCTAGTAAAAGTAGGTGCTATAGATATATTAAAAGAAAAAATAAACTTAATTATTTAGGACAGCTACTTTACTTCTTACGTTTTTGAATAAATTTTAAAACGAAGTATAGAACAAGCAGTGAAGCAAAAATGCCAAACATTAGTTGGCTAATCATGCCAAGGCTACCGTCTGTAGGACCAAAAAATGCCAGTAGACCAAAAAGTATAGTCAGGATTAGTAAGGATGGCCGAAACATGTCAGCCTCTTCCATAAATTTCATTTTCATTTCCCCATAATTTGTTAGCTAGTTACTTACAATATTAGGGATAATATTATTCTCAAGCTAATATTCCAGGAGATTTTTTATAACTTCATCTAACTTGTAATTAGCTAGATACTGATTTTCTAACCCTTTTTCAAATGGTATTGGAGTATTTAAACTTCCTACAACTTTCACAGGAGCATCCAGATACTCAAAACAAACATCGGCGATGTGTGCTGCTATGTCTTTCATAACACTTCCTACGGCACTATCTTCTCCTAAAACGATTACTTTTCCTGTACGTTTCACCGAATTTTCAACAGCATTATAATCGATAGGTGCGAGACTACGTAAATCTATGATGTCTATATCAAGATCCAATTCTTTTTTAGCGTCAAGAGCCCAGTGTACACCCAATCCATAGGTAATAATACTTATGTCCTGTCCTTGTGATAAATGTGCAGCTTTTCCAATAGGAAGGTTATAGTAACCATCTGGAACGTCCTGATAAACTGATCTATAAAGCGCCTTATGTTCAAAAAACATCACTGGATTAGGATCTTCTATAGCGCTTATTAGTAACCCTTTGGCATCTATTGGGAAGGCTGGATACAAGATTTTTAAACCTGGAGTAGTAAAGAACCAACTTTCATTGGTTTGCGAGTGAAAAGGTCCTGCTCCTACTCCAGCTCCACAAGGCATGCGTACCACAACATCGGCATTTTGCTGCCATCTGTAATGAGATTTTGCTAGATAATTAACTATCGGATTAAAACCACTACTCACAAAATCGGCAAATTGCATTTCTACAACTGCCTTCATGCCAGCAATGCTCAATCCCATTCCTGCCTCTACTATAGCACTTTCACAAATAGGCGTGTTACGCACTCTACCAGAACCAAATTCTTCTAGAAAACCTTCTGTAATTTTGAAAACTCCACCGTAATCTGCGATATCTTGTCCCATGATTACTAGGTCTTCATATCTTTTCATGCCTTCATACAGACCATCTTTAATGGCATCAACTAGTCTGATATTTTGTGTTGATTTTCCAGGTTCTATCTCTTTGTACACATGTGGTTTATAGACGTCATCAATTTCTTGTAACGTGGATGGTGTTGGGTACGCTTTCGCGAAAGCGGTATCTAAACCTTCATTTATATCAGTTTTAAATTGTTGCTTTATTACCTCTATTTGATCAGTTGTAATTATACCTTGATTTAATAAGAATTCTTCAAAACGAGTAACAGGATCTTGCTCTTCCCAATAAGCCATTAAGTCCTCTGGAACATATTTTGTACCACTAGCCTCTTCATGACCACGACGTCTAAACGTTTTGAATTCTAATAAAATAGGTCTAGGATTTTCTCTAATATCATCAAGAATACGACTTACGGTAGTGTATACTTCTATAATGTTATTTCCATCGATAATGTGGGATTCTATACCATAACCTAGACCACGATCTGCTATATGTTCACAAGCGTATTGTTCTTGAGTAGGTGTGCTTAAACCATACCCGTTATTTTCTACACAAAATAAAACAGGCAATTGCCAAACGCTTGCAACATTAAGTGCCTCATGAAAATCGCCTTCACTTGTTCCTCCTTCACCAGTAAATACAGCGGTGGCTTTTGAAGTATTTTTAAGTTTTTGTGCTAGTGCAATACCATCGGCAACTCCTAGTTGAGGTCCTAAATGAGATATCATTCCTACTATGTGGTATTCTTGTGTGCCAAAGTGAAAGCTGCGATCTCTTCCTTTTGTAAAACCTTCTACCTTACCTTGCCATTGAGCAAATAATTTCCAAAGCGGTATATTCCTATTTGTAAATACACCTAAATTACGATGCATAGGTAAAATATACTCATCCTGCTGCATAGCAAGTGTAATACCACATGAAATCGCTTCTTGACCAATTCCTGAAAACCACTTTGAAATTTTACCTTGTCTGAGCAAAATAAGCATCTTCTCCTCAATCATTCGAGGTAACAACATGCTTTTATATAATTCAATTTGCTTGTAATCAGGTAATTCGTTTTTAAATAAATCGGTTAAAGTCTTTGGGCTGCTTAAAACTCCGTTCATGAGAGAAAGGTTACAATATTTCTTAAATCAAATGTAACGAAATCGATTTCAAAAAGCTTTTGTTTATAGAATAAAATAGGTGTGTTATTTTTGACCTCGATTTATGAAGAAACATCTTCTTTTATATGTAGTAGTCGCACTGTTTATTTTTCCAAAAATTTACGGTCAACAATCTGATTACGGTTTAAATTTAAATGAGCCTTTAGAATTTAAACATGAGTCCTTATTGTTACCTACCTTTTTAATTGCCTCTGGTGCTTTCGGTATAAGAAAGGGTCCTATTAGAGATTTAAGTGTTGAAATAAGAGAGTCTCTTAAACCAGATGGTTCAAAAGTAACAGTGGACGATTACCTACCTGCCGTAGGAATAGCTAGTGCTTATGGTTTGGAATTTGCAGGATACAAAGGTCGATACGATTGGAAAAACAAAACAGGTGTTCTTTTAGTATCTGGATTATTCATGTATTCTAGCGTAAGGATAACTAAAAATAATATAAGCGCTCGCCGACCTAGTGGTAGATCAGTAAGTACATTTCCTTCTGGCCATACGGCGCTCACTTTTATGGGTGCAGAGTTTTTACATCAAGAATACGGTCACCGCAGCATATGGTTTAGTATAGGTGGTTATTCAATAGCCACTCTCACTGGTTTTTTGAGAATTTATAATGACAAACACTGGTTCAATGATGTTCTTGCTGGTGCTGGAATTGGAATTCTTTCAACAAAATTAGGATATTGGTTATATCCTATGATAAAGAATATTATATTTAAGGATAAAAATAAAGTTGAATACTCTAGCCAGTCAAAGAAAAGCTATACTATTCAATTTGCTCCGATTGTAACAAATAATGAGGTACAATTGGGAGCATATATACAATTTTAATAATTTAAGACATGACAAATATTCCTAGTGTAGATCTAGCTGATTTTTTAAGCGATGATCCCGTAAGAAAAAAGAAGTTTATCACAGAAATAGGAAATGCTTATGAGGAAATAGGTTTTGTTTCCTTAAAAAATCATTTTTTAGATGATGAACTTACAGAGAAGTTATATAATGAGGTGGAGAAGTTTTTTAAACTTCCTACGGATGTAAAAAAAGGATATGAACGTGAGGACTTAGGTGGTCAACGCGGTTATGTTTCTTTTGGAAAAGAACATGCTAAAGGAAAGAAAGAAGGAGATTTAAAAGAGTTCTGGCACTTTGGACAAGAACCTGCTGCCGATGCCAATTTAACGGAAGAATATCCTGACAACGTTCAGGTCAAAGAACTACCTCATTTTAATGAAGTTGGAATGCAGGCGTACAGAATGCTAGAAAAAACCGGTATCTATGTATTACGTGCACTTGCCTTGTATATTGGTAAACAAGAAAACTACTTTGACCACTGGGCTAGTAATGGGAATTCAATTTTAAGACCTATACATTATCCACCAATTACCGAAGAGCCAGATAACGCAGTGCGTGCTGGTGCACACGGCGACATTAATTTAATAACCTTACTTATGGGTGCTAGTGCACCGGGTTTGCAAGTAAAACATAAAGACGGTCGTTGGATAGATGCGATCGCAGGTGAGGATGAACTTGTTATCAATGTAGGTGATATGTTGGAAAGACATACTAACAACAAATTACGATCTACTATACATAGAGTAGTTAATCCTCCAAGAGAGTTATGGCATACTAGCCGCTATAGCATACCATTCTTTATGCATCCTAGAAGTGAAATGCCTTTAGATTGTCTTGAAGAATGTATCGATGATAATAATCCAAAACAGTATGATGATATTACTGCTGGTGAATTTCTACATCAAAGATTAGTTGAAATTGGATTGATTAAAAAATAATTCAAAAAAATAGCCGCTTTAAAAGCGGCTATTTTTTTTTGAATATAAACTTGATTACAACTTCTTAGCGTTTTTTACCTTCTGTTTAGTAATAGCTAACTCAAGTACTTGACTCATATCAGATACATAATGGAAAGTCAATCCCTTTAAGTACTCTTCCTTTATTTCTTCAATATCCCTGCGATTTTGCTCGCAAAGTAAGATCTCTTTAATCTTAGCACGTTTAGCCGCTAGAATTTTCTCTTTAATTCCACCGACAGGTAGCACTTTTCCTCTCAAAGTAATTTCACCTGTCATAGCAATGCTTTTCTTCACTTTTCGCTGCGTAAATAAAGACACTAGAGAGGTTAACATCGTAATACCAGCACTAGGACCATCTTTTGGTGTTGCACCTTCTGGTACGTGAATGTGAACATTATACTTCTCAAATACCTCTGGATTAATTCCTAATTGATCGGCATTTGATTTAATATATTCCATGGCAATAGTGGCGCTTTCTTTCATAACCTTTCCTAGGTTACCTGTGATCGATAGTTGTCCTTTACCCTTACTTAATATAGATTCAATGAATAAAATATCGCCACCTACTCTTGTCCATGCTAGTCCAGTTACTACACCAGCAACGTCATTATTTTCATACTTATCTCGTAGAAGTTTTGGTGAACCCAAAACCTCTATAATAGTATCGTTTGAAACCTTGATGTCGTAATCGTCTTCCATGGCAATACTTTTTGCAGCATAGCGTACCATTTTTGCAATTTGCTTATCAAGAGTACGTACTCCACTTTCACGAGTATAGCCTTCAACGATTTTTTCAATCTGCGGTTTACCTAATTTTAAATGCTCCTTATTAAGTCCGTGCTCTTTAAGTTGTTTAGGAAGTAAATGTTGTTTTCCTATTTCTACTTTTTCTTCAATGGTATAACCAGTAACATTGATTATTTCCATCCTATCACGTAAAGCTGGTTGAATAGTATTTAAACTATTACAAGTAGCTATAAACATCACCTTACTCAGGTCATAACCCATTTCCAGGAAGTTATCGTAGAACTCACTGTTTTGTTCTGGATCTAATACCTCGAGCATAGCACTTGATGGATCACCATTATGACTGCTACTTAACTTATCAATTTCATCAAGAACAAAAACTGGGTTTGAGGTTTTGGCCTTTTTGATACTTTGAATAATTCTACCAGGCATGGCACCAATATAGGTTTTTCTATGACCTCTAATTTCCGCTTCATCACGCAAACCACCCAGAGACATTCTTACGTATTCACGGCCTAAAGCTTCTGCTATAGATTTACCGAGTGAAGTTTTACCAACACCTGGAGGACCGTATAAACATAAAATTGGAGATTTCATGTCGTTACGCAATTTAAGTACTGCTAGATATTCTATGATACGTTTTTTAACGTCATCTAGACCATAATGATCACGATCTAAAATTTTCATCGCTCTCTTTAGGTCAAAATTATCTTTACTAAATTCATTCCATGGTAACTCAAGGAAAAGGTCTAGATAGTTGCGTTGAATAGAGTATTCTGCAACTTGAGGATTCATACGTTGCATTTTGGCCAACTCCTTATCAAAGTGCTCTTTTACCTTATCATCCCATTTCTTCTTCTTAGCACGCTGGCGCATATCATCAATTTCTTGATGTGAGCTCACTCCACCACCCAATTCTTCTTGAATGGTCTTCATTTGTTGATGAAGAAAATATTCTCGCTGTTGTTTATTTATATCACTTTGAACCTTAGATTGAATATCATTTTTAAGTTCCAGTTTTTGAAGCTCAATATTCATATATCTTAAAGTTTCAAGAGCTCGTTCCTTAAGATCATCCATCTCTAGCAACTGCTGCTTCTCTCCTACCTTAAGATTCATATTAGAAGACACGAAATTCACTAAAAACGAATCAGACTCGATATTTTTAATAGCAAAAGTCGCCTCTGATGGAATATTAGGACTTCCCTTAATTATCTCTAGTGAGGATTCTTTAATCTTGTCAATAATTGCTTCAAATTCCTTATCTCCTTTTTCTGGTCTAGTATCACCGGTAGGTCTGGTACTAGCTTCCATATAAGGCTCGGTTTTAACGAGAGTATCTATCTCAAAGCGTTTTTTACCTTGAATAATGACCGTTGTATTACCATCAGGCATTTTGAACACCTTAAGGATACGGGCTACAACACCTGTTTTGTGTAAATCTTCAAAAGTAGGGTCTTCAATTTCCTCATCTTTTTGAGCTACAACACCTATAGGATTGTTGTTACGGTTTGCATCTTGTAATAACTGAATAGATTTGTCACGACCAGCGGTAATTGGAATGACAACCCCAGGAAATAATACCATATTACGCAACGGTAAAATTGGTAATACTTCTGGAATAGATTCTCTATCCATCTCCTCTTCATCTTCCTGGCTCAATAACGGGATAAATTCCGCATCTTGATCAAATTCTTGCAGTGACAAGTTGTCTATATTGAATTTTTTAGGTTTAAACATAATAACATTTAGGTAGACAACCTGTCATAGGGCTGCCTGTACGTTTAATTTAAATATTTTTTTCTCCGCTTTCGCGAAAGCGTAATCCCAAACCACAACTAACTGTAAAACAACTATATTGACCTTAACTATCAAGTATAACCTTACATCGAAAGAAGGGAAAAGGGTCCTTTTTCTGATATAATTTTCAAATTTCTTGCCACTTACTGTAACACACTTAAAAAAGTAGCATCTTTATAACGTAACACTGACCAAGTGACTTTAACAGAAACAGAAATATCCATTTATGACTTGTGCGAGCAAGGCGATCGTAGAGCACAAATGAAGTTGTACGACCAGTATGCTAACGGTATGTATCATGTTGCACTGCGCATTGTACAACAAACTGATCTAGCGCAAGATATTATGCAAGAAAGTATGATATCAGCTTTTAGAAAAATGAATCAATGGAATAGAGAAAGTACCTATGGTAGCTGGTTAAAAAGGATTGTAATTAATAACAGTTTGTCTCACCTGCGCAAAGCAGGAAAAATGCCAACTGTAGATTATGAAGAAGTATCATATGAAATGGAACAACAACCAGATGATACAGGGATTGATATGGAACAAGCCGGAATGACCGCTAGGAAAGTACTAGAAATAATGAGTAAACTAAAAGAAAATTATAGACAAGTACTTACTCTAAGCTTGATTGAAGGAATGGATAATGAAGAGATATGTGAGATTCTGGGTCTTTCAAATGGACAATGTAGAACGATGATATCTCGTGCAAAACAAAGTTTAAGAAACAAAATTGAGGAATATGAAGGATGATATGAAGAGCTGGTTTCAACAGCAAGATTTTGACACCACACCATTGCCTAATGGTCATAGAGAAGCTTTTTTTGAAAAATTAGAAAAGTTATGTGATGAGGAAACAAAGGTAATTCCATTACCTATAGATAAGGATGGTGATAAGGATAACACCTTTTCTTTATCAAAAATTCTAAAATGGAGTGCTGCTGCTACTCTTGCAGTTTTACTTGGAATAGCTGGTTTGAAAATGACGTCTACCGATACAACTGTAACAGAAGTGTCGCCAGAGATTGCGCAAACTCAAACGTTTTTCTCTAGTACGATTAAAAATGAACTAGAACAACTTAATACGTTACGTACTGCAGAAAATGCGGTAATTATTGAAGAGGCGCTAGCTGCTATTGAAAAGCTAGAACTACAGTATGAAGATATCAAGCAGGATTATAGAATAAATAAGGATAGTAAAGTTGTCATCGCAGCGATGATAGAAAACTTTCAAAATAGAATACAAGTACTTGAAATAGCTCGTGAGCAAATTAAACAACTCGAAGAACTCAAACTAGAAAAAGAAAATGAAAACATTATTTAATATAGTATTCTTACTTATGGTACCAGTAGTAGCTTTAGCTGGTACTGATAAAGGTAAGTACACCAAGACAAAAACCCTTAATAAGTCATTCCCGGTTAAAAAAACATGTATGCTCCAGGTAGAGAACAGTTTTGGAAATGTTTCAATGACAACATGGGATAAAGCGCAAATAGACATCAAAGTTGTAGTTGAAGTAAGTGGTGACGACGAAGATGATGTTGTAGAGAAATTAAGAGAGATCAATGTAGATTTTGATACAAGTAGCTCTAGAGTAATCGCAAGGACCGATGCCGATTTTAGTAATCGAAATCAAAGTTCGAGCATTTGGAATGCCTTGTTTAGTAGTAATAGCAACAGAGTGACAAATATGAAAATTGATTATATCATAAAATTACCCAAAACCGCAGATATTGACATCGCAAATGACTACGGCAACGTTGAAATTGATGACTTGTTTGGACATGCAAAAATTCAATGTGATTTTGGGAGAATTGATATAGGAAACCTTCATCATGAGGACAACTTACTCAAATTTGATTATTCTAAAAACTGTCACTTTGATTATATCAAGTCAGCTACTATAAGAGCAGATTTCAGCGGATTTGAACTTGAAAAGGCGTACAAAATTGAATTTAGTGGTGATTACACTACTGGAAAGTTTGGTGAGGTGGATCAATTGAATTTTCGTAATGACTTTACAACTGTTCAAATAGAATCTGTAAGAATGGTCACAGGTCGCGGTGATTATTCTACCGTAAAAATTGATAATGTGTCAGAGTATGTCAATTTGAATACAGAATTTGGAAGTGCAAGAATTAGAGAATTAGGGAGAAATTTTAAAGAAGCAATCCTAAGAGCAGAATATACCAAAGTGGATGTAGGTGTAAATAAAGATGCATCATTCACCTTTGATATCGATACCGAGTTTGCTGGGATCAATCTCTCCAATGATATCATAACAACCAAATCTAATAAAAATATGACCGAAAAATCAAAAGCAGGACATTACGGTAGCTCTAGCGCTAGCAGTACCATCAATATCAACAGTAGTTTTGGTGGAGTATCACTTAAAATCAATTAATTAAACCCAAAAATCATGAAACATATAACATTACTTTTTATAGCCCTTTTAAGCGTGCAATTATCTCAGGCTCAATGGTGGGGAAAAGATAAAATTAAAGGAAACGGTGAGGTCATTTCAAAAACCTTTGAAGTAGGTGATTATGACAAGGTCAATGTAAGAAATAGCATTGATGTAACATTAGTTGCTGGAAAAGAAGGCTCCATTGAAGTAAAGGCCGAGTCTAATATCATGGAACATATAGAGATCGAGGTGAAAGGCGGTAGATTAAAAATTGGTATTGAGGATGGATATAATGTGAGTACTCGCAAGGGGATCTATGTTACAGTACCTGTTCAAGAAATTGAAGCTTTATCACTGGCAGGTAGTGGCGATATTCATTCAGAACTTGTTTTAAAATCATCTAATATGGAAATAAGTGTTGCTGGATCTGGTAATATAGAAGTTGAAACTGAATCAAGAAACCTAGAAGTAAATGTTGCTGGTAGTGGTGACATAATTTTAAAAGGGCGTACTGAAAATCTAGATGCTAGTGTAGCTGGTAGCGGTGATATTGAAGGGTTCGGTCTAAGAGCTAATAATATTGACGCTAGTATCGCAGGAAGTGGTGACATTAGTGTTTATTGCAATGGAGGTACCATTAATGCAAGTATTGCTGGTAGTGGTGATATTGTGTATGATGGAAAATCCAGTAAGGTTAAAACTTCTATCATAGGAAGTGGCGATGTAGAAAAAAGATAGCATTCCTTATAATTAAATAAAAAGCCGTCTAGTACTTTACTAGACGGCTTTTCATTTGTAATCTAAATGGTTTTACTTAATTTTTCCTGTTCGATAAAGCAGCACTACTCCAATGGTAAAAAAAGCAACTAGAAATAATATACTTTCTCTCATGCTGCCAGTGTACTGATTTACCAATGCAAAAATACCCATTCCAATCACAATTCCGATTTTCTCTGAAACATCATAAAAACTAAAAAAGGAGGCTGTATCAATGGTATTTTCAGGAATCATTTTTGAGTAGGTACTCCTCGACAAACTTTGAATTGATCCCATTACTAACCCCACAAATCCCGCGGTAACATAAAATTGTATAGGTGTGTAAACAAAATAACCGTAAATACATATACACACCCATAATATATTAATGACCATTAAAGTTTTTATATTTCCATGCTTTCGCGAAAGCTTACTAGCCAACCACGCACCAGGAATAGCAATAAGCTGTATTAACAAAATACTTACAATTAATCCTAGTGTGCCATCACGTTCACCTGTCTCCTCATTTATAGGCCAAAGAACTTCTTCGGTTCCAAAATAAGTTGCGATTAACATTACAGTTTGTACAGCCATACTGTAGATAAAAAAAGCTCCTAAAAATCTTTTCAATTGTCCTAGATGATCTAATTGATTCCAGATTTTCCTGAGCTCTTTAAATCCATTAGTAAAAATGTTTTTAACTTGAGAGGTATCCTTTTTTGTCCCTAATGGCAGGTATGCATAAGTATATTGGGCAAAACCTATCCACCAAAGACCAGTGAGGACAAAGGAAAGTCGTGGTGCATCTAGACCTAGAATACCTTCTTCTGGGTAAAAGCCACCTTGTATGAGCGCTAGACACAGTAATAGTAAGATCACACTACCTATATAGCCATAAGAAAAACCTTTGGCGCTTGCAGCATCTTGTTGGTCTGGATGAGCAATATCTGGTAGATAAGAATTGTAAAATACTAGTGATCCCCAAAAACCTACCAGTGCTAGCAAGTATAGAAGTAAACTTACATAAAGATAATCAAAACTAAACCATGCTAATCCACAACAACTTAAAGCTCCTAGATAACAGAAAAACTGTAAAAACCTTTTCTTTTTTCCAGAATAATCGGCTATTCCTGAAAGTATAGGTGACATTATAGAAACTATTAAAAAGGCAATCGCCGTTGTTATAATAATGATATTTTCATTGGTCACTGATTTTAATAAATCAGGAACGTTGCCTTGTTCATAAGCTTTAGTACTTATATAGCTGTAGAAAATAGGAAAAATAGCGCTCGCTATAACCAGTGAATAAACTGAGTTTGCCCAGTCATAGAATGCCCAGGCCTTTATAAGTTTTTTGTGACCCTTTGGTAAAGTTGGTTTCATAAAAAAAGGCGCTCTTTTATGAGCGCCTTAAAAGTAAAGATTCAAAATTACTTGAATGAAGTAACTCCGTATTTTTTTGCTTCTTCTTTTGCTTTAGGAGCAAGTTGATTAAGAAATTCTATTCGACTATCGTTAGATGGATGCGTACTTAGAAATTCTGGTGGAGCTTGTCCACCACTAGCCGCTTTCATGCGTTTCCATAATTCTGGAGCCTCATATGGATCATATCCTGCTATAGCAGATAGATAAAGACCTATTTTATCAGCTTCAGTTTCATGAGATCTTGAGAACGGTAACATTCCTCCTAATTGTGAACCTAAACCATAGGCTTGATTCAAAATTTGTTGAGTTTGTTGATTTGCTCCTGCAACTTGTGACCCAACAGCAACACCTACCGCACCAAGCGCTTGTACCTGAGCTGCACTCATACGTTGCGCACCGTGATCTGCAAGTGCATGTGCTACTTCATGTCCCATTACTACTGCAACACCGCTTTCCCCTTGACAAATTGGTAAGATACCAGTATAAAAGACAATTTTACCACCAGGCATACACCAGGCATTTACCGTTTCGTCCTTAACTAGATTATATTCCCATTTGTAGTCTTTTAAATAAGCTTCTTCTCCTAGAGCCGATAACCATCGTTGTGCAGCAATTCTAATTTTATTACCTACGTCTTCAATCATCTTTGCCTCGGAGGTTCCTGTAACTACATTATTTTGATTTAAAAAATCGTCATATTGAGCAAAAGCCATTGGAAACAATTGCGAGTTCGACATAAAATTTAAAGTCTTTTTACCTGTAAAAACATTTGTTTTACAAGATAACAATAGAAAAAGACCGGCTAGCATTATTGTTCTATTCCAACTCATATGTAGGTTTATTTTTAATTAGCAACTATTTCTTGTACTTTTTTAATATCGATACCATGATGAGATTCATTATGTAAAACCTCTTCTTGATAAAGTACGATTACTTGAGGACTTTGATGTACTACATTAAGTTTTTGAGCAATGGCATTACTCACTTCTCTAAACTGCAGCAAATCAAGATAATAATAACTTACATCTACATCATTTTTGACATAATTATTTTCAAAATTCTTAAGAACCATCCTTGAAATACCACAACGCGTACTATGTTTAAAAATAACTTTAGGCTTTAATCTAGAATTGCGAATTACATTATCTAATTGATCTACTGATTCAAGAGAGTCCCAAGGAATACCAGTAATTTCATCCTTGGCAATATCTCTTTGTGATTTGAAAAATTTATCAAAAATTCCCATGTAAACTAGGTTATTAAACTGCTACAAATATAGTTCTTGTTCAATAATGATCGTATTATCAATAACTTAAATCAGACAAAATGTCTTGTTAAACTCGATAATTAATGTCTTTTTGTCAAGAATTAAACAAGGTACAACAGTTGCTAATGTAGGAATAAAAATGAATACTATGAATTTAAATAAATTAACTATAAAGTCTCAAGAAGCGATACAACAAGCTCAACAAATTGCGCAAGAGGCTCAACACCCAAGTATATTAAACGAACATTTATTTAAGGGGATTCAACTTGTAGATGAGAATGTCCTTCCTTTTATTTTTCAAAAATTAGGTGTTCAATTATCCATAATTAGTCAATTAATAGACAAGCAATTAGAATCTCTATCAACCGTCACCGGAGGAAACTTACAATTTTCGAGAGATACGGCAAGTACACTAAACAATGCTATATCTATCGCTGGTAAAATGAATGATGAATATGTTTCTATTGAACATTTATTATTAGCCATTTTTGAAGGTTCAGGAACGGTATCAAGGATACTGAAAGACCAAGGCATCAATGCAAAAGATTTAAAAGCTGCAATTGAGTCGTTAAGAAACGGCAATCGAGTGACTTCATCCAGTGCCGAGGAGACCTATCAAAGTCTTAGTAAATATGCCAAGAATTTGAACGATCTCGCTGATAAAGGAAAATTAGATCCCGTAATAGGTCGTGATGAAGAAATAAGAAGAATTCTTCAAATACTTTCTAGAAGAACCAAAAATAATCCGATGTTAATTGGAGAACCAGGAGTAGGTAAAACTGCGATTGCAGAAGGACTTGCTCATCGTATAGTGGCTGGTGATGTGCCTGAAAATCTCAAAGAAAAACAAATATTTTCATTAGACATGGGTGCCTTAATTGCAGGTGCCAAGTATAAAGGTGAATTTGAAGAGCGTTTAAAAGCAGTTGTGAAAGAGGTTACGCAAAGTAGTGGTGATATCGTATTGTTTATTGATGAAATACATACTCTTGTAGGTGCTGGTGGTGGCGATGGAGCAATGGATGCTGCCAATATATTAAAACCTGCACTAGCCAGAGGAGAATTAAGAGCTATTGGAGCTACAACCCTAGATGAATATCAAAAATATTTTGAAAAGGATAAAGCTTTGGAACGTCGCTTTCAAAAAGTTACTGTTGATGAACCGGACACAGAAAGTGCTATTTCAATTTTAAGAGGTATCAAGGATAAGTATGAAGCACATCATAAAGTACAAATAAAAGATGATGCTATTATTGGTGCTGTAGAGCTATCACAACGATATATTACAAACAGATTTCTTCCAGATAAAGCTATAGACCTAATAGATGAATCTGCAGCGAGATTAAGAATGGAAATCAATTCAAAACCAGAAGAATTGGATGTTCTTGATCGCAAAATTATGCAGTTGGAAATAGAAATTGAGGCAATCAAAAGAGAAAATGATGAAGTCAAACTTAAGTCACTAAACTCTGAATTGTCCATTTTAAAAGAATCTAGAAATGAGCTCAATGCTCAATGGGAAAATGAAAAGTCTGTAATTGATGCTATTCAAAATCTTAAATCAGATATTGAGAATTATAAATTGGAAGCAGAACGTGCAGAAAGAGAAGGAAACTATGGAAAAGTGGCAGAATTACGTTACGGAAAAATCAAGGAAGCACAAGAACAACTGGTAAAACTTCAAGAACAAGCTGCGTTACAAGACAGTTCTCAAGCCCTAATTCAAGAAGAAGTAACATATGATGACATTGCAGAGGTGGTTGCTAGATGGACCGGAATACCGGTGACAAGGATGCTTCAAAGTGAAAGAGAAAAACTACTCAACCTAGAAACTGAATTAAATAAACGAGTTGTAGGACAACATGAAGCTGTCGAAGCTGTGAGTGATGCGGTGCGTCGCAGTCGAGCAGGTTTACAAGATCAACGTAAACCAGTAGGTTCTTTTCTATTTTTAGGAACAACTGGTGTAGGAAAAACTGAACTTGCTAAAGCTTTGGCCGAGTTTCTATTCAATGATGAAAACGCCATGACACGAATCGATATGAGTGAATATCAAGAACGTCATAGCGTAAGCAGACTTGTGGGTGCTCCTCCTGGATATGTGGGATATGACGAAGGAGGACAGCTTACTGAAGCAGTAAGACGTAAACCTTATTCAGTAATTCTTTTGGATGAAATTGAAAAAGCTCATCCAGATACTTTTAATATACTATTGCAAGTCCTAGATGAAGGTAGACTTACTGATAATAAAGGTCGAGTAGCCGATTTTAAAAACGCCATAGTCATTATGACATCAAACATGGGTGCCCATGCCATACAAGATAAATTTGAAAACGCAAATGTGATTGATGAACAATTAATCGATCAAACCAAAAATGAAGTTCTTCAAGCTCTCAAAAAACAAGTAAGACCTGAATTTATCAATAGGATTGATGATATCGTCATGTTTACACCACTTACAAAAGCTGAAATAAAAGAAATTGTAAAATTACAGTTGAAGAGTGTAACTAAATTGCTCGCAAAACAAGGAATTACAGTTGACGCCACAGATCAAGCTATCAACTTATTAGCTGTTAAAGGATTTGATCCTCAATATGGTGCACGACCAGTAAAAAGAGTAATTCAAAAAGAGATCATGAATGAATTGTCTAAAAAAATACTCTCTGGAGAAATTAGTACTGAAAGTATTGTTTTAATTGATCAATTTGATGACCAATTGATTTTCCGTAATCAAGAAGATCAGATTAGTGTGTAATATAAATAATCATAAATTATTTAACCCGAGTTTGTACTCGGGTTTTTTGATTTTACGCTTTCGCGAAAGCATAAATAGGAAAACTTACAGTTAACCCAAACAACCAAATTCACAAAATAAACTCTACAAAAAGAGCTTTTAATCAGAGAAAAATTCCTTTTAACGATTGTTAAACAATTGTGATATTTAATTACTAGAAAAAACTTTATGCTAGATATTTTCGTATGTAATTCAAAGAGAAGATATGAGATCCCTAGTTTATTTTTTCATTTTTTTAGGTTCACTTTACGCCACTTCACAAGTAAAAATTGGTGATAATCCAAATAGTATTGATCCTTTTTCGATTTTAGAATTGGAAAGTACATCCAATGTACTTGTTGTTACACGGGTGACAACTGCCGAGATGAATGCGATTACACCGCTTAATGGTGCTATCGTATACAATTCTACCGAAAATTGTTTGTATCAATATAGGTCTGGAAACTGGGAAAGTCTTTGTATTGGAGGAACTTTGACAGATAACAATGACGGTAGTTATACTTTTACAAATATCAACGGAGGAACCGTCGTTATTGATACCAGTGCAAACTCTGATCCCTACAATAATGTTACATCAGGTTTGAGTGCATTGAACGTACAAGATGCTATTGATGAATTGAATACGGCAACTAGAAGTATTGTATTAATTGATAATGCGGATGGTACTTACACTTTCAGTGATGCAAATGGAAATATTGTCACTATTGCAGATACGAGTATCTCTACTCTTACTGACAACGGTAATGGCACTTATACCTATACAGATGAAACTGGCACTCAAACGATAATCGATACTACTTTCTTGGAAACTCTCACTTCGCTAGGCCTTAATGCAAGTGAAACAGCCTTGGAGTATAGTGATGAAGACGGCGTAATTACTACCATTAATTTAGCCAATGTTGTACAAAACTTAGAGACTTTAACCACTATCGTTGAAAACACAGACGGTACTTTTACTTACACCGATGAAGATGGTGGTACTACCATTATTGATGTAACGAATCTGGAAACTCTTACCTCTATTGCGTTGAATGCTGATGATACCAATATCGATTACACCGATGAGGATGGTGTAGTTACTCAACTTGATCTTACAGCTTTAGTACAAAACTTGGAGACCTTAACCACTATCGTTGAAAACACAGACGGTACGTTTACTTACACCGATGAAGATGGTGGTACTACTGTTATTGATGTTACTAATCTGGAAACTCTTACCTCTATTGCGTTGAATGCTGATGATACCAATATCGAATACACCGATGAGGATGGTGTGGTCACTCAGCTTGATCTTACAGCTTTAGTACAGAACTTAGAGACTTTAACCACTATCGTTGAAAACACAGACGGCACCTTTACCTATACCGATGAAGATGGTGGTACTACCGTTATTGATGTTGCTAATCTGGAAACGCTTACCTCTATTGCGTTGAATGCTGATGATACTAACATCGATTACACCGATGAGGATGGTGTGGTAACTCAGCTTGATCTTACAGCTTTAGTACAAAACCTTGAGACCTTAACCACTTTAGTTGAAAACACAGACGGTACTTTTACTTACACCGATGAAGATGGTGGTACTACCATTATTGATGTAACGAATCTGGAAACGCTTACCTCTATTGCGTTGAATGCTGATGATACTAACATCGATTACACCGATGAGGATGGTGTCGTAACTCAGCTTGATCTTACGGCTTTAGTACAAAACCTAGAAACTTTAACCACTTTAGTTGAAAACACAGACGGTACTTTTACCTACACCGATGAAGATGGTGGTACTACCGTTATTGATGTAACGAATCTGGAAACACTTACCTCTATCGCGTTGAATGCTGATGATACCAACATCGACTACACCGATGAGGATGGTGTCGTAACTCAGCTTGATCTTACAGCTTTAGTACAGAACTTAGAGACTTTAACCACTTTAGTTGAAAACACAGACGGTACTTTTACTTACACCGATGAAGATGGTGGTACTACCATTATTGATGTTACCAATTTGGAAACTCTTACTTCTATCGCGTTGAATGCTGATGATACTAACATCGATTACACCGATGAGGATGGTGTGGTTACTCAGCTTGATCTTACAGCTTTAGTACAGAACTTAGAGACTTTAACCACTATCGTTGAAAACACAGACGGCACCTTTACCTATACCGATGAAGATGGTGGCACTACTGTTATTGATGTCACCAATCTGGAAACACTGACTTCTATCGCGTTGAATGCTGATGATACCAACATCGACTACACCGATGAGGATGGTGTCGTAACTCAGCTTGATCTTACAGCTTTAGTACAGAACTTGGAGACCTTAACCACTATCGTTGAAAACACAGACGGTACTTTTACTTACACCGATGAAGATGGTGGTACTACTGTTATTGATGTTACCAATCTGGAAACTCTTACCTCTATTGCGTTGAATGCTGATGATACTAACATCGATTATACCGATGAGGATGGTGTGGTTACTCAACTTGATCTTACAGCTTTAGTACAAAACTTGGAGACCTTAACCACTTTAGTTGAAAACACAGACGGTACGTTTACCTATACCGATGAAGATGGTGGTACTACCATTATTGATGTAACTAATCTGGAAACTCTTACCTCTATTGCGTTGAATGCTGATGATACTAATATCGATTACACCGATGAAGATGGTGTGGTTACTCAGCTTGATCTTACAGCTTTAGTACAGAACTTAGAGACTTTAACCACTTTAGTTGAAAACACAGACGGTACTTTTACTTACACCGATGAAGATGGTGGTACTACTGTTATTGATGTTACTAATCTGGAAACTCTTACCTCTATTGCGTTGAATGCTGATGATACCAATATCGATTACACCGATGAGGCTGGTGTGGTTACTCAGCTTGATCTTACAGCTTTAGTACAGAACTTAGAAACTTTAACCACTATAGTTGAAAACTCAGACGGTACTTTTACTTACACCGATGAAGATGGTGGTACTACTGTTATTGATGTTACCAATCTGGAAACTCTTACCTCTATCGCGTTAAATGCTGATAATACTAACATCGATTACACCGATGAGGATGGTGTGGTTACTCAGCTTGATCTTACAGCTTTAGTACAGAACTTAGAGACTTTAACCACTATCGTTGAAAACACAGACGGCACCTTTACCTATACCGATGAAGATGGTGGCACTACTGTTATTGATGTCACCAATCTGGAAACACTGACTTCTATCGCGTTGAATGCTGATGATACCAACATCGACTACACCGATGAGGATGGTGTCGTAACTCAGCTTGATCTTACAGCTTTAGTACAGAACTTAGAGACTTTAACCACTTTAGTTGAAAACACTGATGGTACTTTTACCTATACCGATGAAGATGGTGGTACTACTGTTATTGATGTCACCAATCTGGAAACATTGACCTCTATCGCGTTGAATGCTGATGATACTAACATCGATTACACCGATGAGGATGGTGTGGTCACGCAGCTTGATCTTACAGCTTTAGTACAAAACTTAGAGACTTTAACCACTATCGTTGAAAACACAGACGGCACCTTTACCTATACCGATGAAGATGGTGGTACTACTGTTATTGATGTTACCAATTTGGAAACTCTTACTTCTATCGCGTTGAATGCTGATGATACTAACATCGATTACACCGATGAGGATGGTGTGGTTACTCAGCTTGATCTTACAGCTTTAGTACAGAACTTAGAGACTTTAACCACTATCGTTGAAAACACAGACGGCACCTTTACCTATACCGATGAAGATGGTGGCACTACTGTTATTGATGTCACCAATCTGGAAACACTGACTTCTATCGCGTTGAATGCTGATGATACCAACATCGACTACACCGATGAGGATGGTGTCGTAACTCAGCTTGATCTTACAGCTTTAGTACAGAACTTAGAGACTTTAACCACTTTAGTTGAAAACACTGATGGTACTTTTACCTATACCGATGAAGATGGTGGTACTACTGTTATTGATGTTACCAATTTGGAAACTCTTACTTCTATCGCGTTGAATGCTGATGATACTAACATCGATTACACCGATGAGGATGGTGTGGTTACTCAGCTTGATCTTACAGCTTTAGTACAGAACTTAGAGACTTTAACCACTATCGTTGAAAACACAGACGGCACCTTTACCTATACCGATGAAGATGGTGGCACTACTGTTATTGATGTCACCAATCTGGAAACACTGACTTCTATCGCGTTGAATGCTGATGATACCAACATCGACTACACCGATGAGGATGGTGTCGTAACTCAGCTTGATCTTACAGCTTTAGTACAAAACTTAGAGACTTTAACCACTATCGTTGAAAACACTGATGGTACTTTTACTTACACCGATGAAGATGGTGGCACTACTGTTATTGATGTTACCAATCTGGAAACTCTTACCTCTATCGCGTTGAATGCTGATGATACTAACATCGATTACACCGATGAGGATGGTGTGGTTACTCAGCTTGATCTTACAGCTTTAGTACAAAACCTAGAAACTTTAACCACTTTAGTTGAAAACACTGATGGTACTTTTACCTATACCGATGAAGATGGTGGTACTACTGTTATTGATGTCACCAATCTGGAAACATTGACCTCTATCGCGTTGAATGCTGATGATACTAACATCGATTACACCGATGAGGATGGTGTGGTCACGCAGCTTGATCTTACAGCTTTAGTACAAAACTTAGAGACTTTAACCACTATCGTTGAAAACACAGACGGCACCTTTACCTATACCGATGAAGATGGTGGTACTACTATTATTGATGTTACCAATTTGGAAACTCTTACTTCTATCGCGTTGAATGCTGATGATACTAACATCGATTACACCGATGAGGATGGTGTGGTTACTCAGCTTGATCTTACAGCTTTAGTACAGAACTTAGAGACTTTAACCACTATCGTTGAAAACACAGACGGCACCTTTACCTATACCGATGAAGATGGTGGCACTACTGTTATTGATGTCACCAATCTGGAAACACTGACTTCTATCGCGTTGAATGCTGATGATACCAACATCGACTACACCGATGAGGATGGTGTCGTAACTCAGCTTGATCTTACAGCTTTAGTACAGAACTTAGAGACAGTTACTACATTAGGAATCAATGCTGGTGAACTTACTTATGCCAATGAAGACGCTACCAATGCTAATGTAAATCTGATCTCTGCTGATGCTGATAACAGCATCACTGCTGGTACTGACGGTGCCTTATTCGTAGATGTGTCTGCTGCACAAACAGTAACGAATCTTACTGACCTTAATGATGGGTTTGTAACCTATACTAATGAAGATGGTACGGTACAAACTGTTGCCAAAGCTGATATTACCGATAACATGAATGGTACTTACACCTTTACTAATAATGATGGTACCGATGTGACTATTGACACTAACGGTATCGCTATTACTAATGTGATCGCTGGTAATCGTATTGCTACTGTAACTGAAGCTGATGGTACTGCTGTAGATATTGATGAAACCATTACTACCATCACTGGTAATGCAGCAACGGGTAATACCATTGCGACTTATGAAAATGAAAATGGTGATACAGAAGATATTAATGAAACGGTTACAGCTTTAGGAATCAATGCTGGTGAACTTACTTATGCCAATGAAGACGCTACAAATGCTAATGTAAATCTGATCTCTGCTGATGCTAATAACAGCATCACTGCTGGTACAGACGGTGCTCTATTCGTAGATGTGTCTGCTGCACAAACAGTAACGAATCTTACTGACCTTAATGATGGGTTTGTTACTTATACTAATGAAGATGGTACGGTACAAACTGTTGCTAAAGCTGATATTACCGATAACATGAATGGTACCTATACATTCACCAATAATGATGGTACCGATGTGACTATTGACACTAACGGTATCGCTATCACTAATGTGATCGCTGGTAATCGTATTGCTACCGTTACTGAAGCTGATGGTACTGCTGTAGATATTGATGAAACCATTACTACCATCACTGGTAATGCAGCAACAGGTAATACCATTGCTACTTATGAAAATGAAAATGGTGACACAGAAGATATTAATGAAACGATTACAGCTTTAGGAATCAATGCTGGTGAACTTACTTATGCTAATGAAGACGCTACCAATGCTAATGTAAATCTGATTTCTACTGACGCTGATAACAGCATCACTGCTGGTACTGACGGTGCCCTATTCGTAGATGTGTCTGCTGCACAAACAGTAACGAATCTTACCGATCTTGGAAATGGGTTTGTAACCTATACTAATGAAGATGGTACGGTACAAACTGTTGCTAAAGCTGATATTACCGATAACATGAATGGTACTTACACCTTTACTAATAATGATGGTACCGATGTGACTATTGACACTAACGGTATCGCTATTACTAATGTGATCGCTGGTAATCGTATTGCTACTGTAACTGAAGCTGATGGTACTGCTGTAGATATTGATGAAACCATTACTACCATCACTGGTAATGCAGCAACGGGTAATACTATTGCTATTTATGAAAATGAAAATGGTGATACAGAAGATATTAATGAAACGGTTACAGCTTTAGGAATCAATGCTGGTGAACTTACTTATGCTAATGAAGACGCTACGAATGCTAATGTAAATCTGATCTCTGCTGATGCTGATAACAGCATCACTGCTGGTACAGACGGTGCCCTATTCGTAGATGTGTCTGCTGCACAAACAGTAACGAATCTTACTGACCTTAATGATGGGTTTGTAACCTATACTAATGAAGATGGTACGGTACAAACTGTTGCCAAAG
Source organism: Nonlabens sp. MIC269 (assembly GCF_001430865.1). Taxonomy (GTDB): domain Bacteria; phylum Bacteroidota; class Bacteroidia; order Flavobacteriales; family Flavobacteriaceae; genus Nonlabens; species Nonlabens tegetincola. The sequence goes on from NZ_CP011373.1 coordinate 223,895, forward strand.
CTGATATTACCGATAACATGAATGGTACTTACACCTTTACTAATAATGATGGTACCGATGTGACTATTGACACTAACGGTATCGCTATTACTAATGTGATCGCTGGTAATCGTATTGCTACTGTAACTGAAGCTGATGGTACTGCTGTAGATATTGATGAAACCATTACTACCATCACTGGTAATGCAGCAACGGGTAATACTATTGCGACTTATGAAAATGAAAATGGTGATACAGAAGATATTAATGAAACGGTTACAGCTTTAGGAATCAATGCTGGTGAACTTACTTATGCCAATGAAGACGCTACAAATGCTAATGTAAATCTGATCTCTGCTGATGCTGATAACAGCATCACTGCTGGTACAGACGGTGCTCTATTCGTAGATGTGTCTGCTGCACAAACAGTAACGAATCTTACTGACCTTAATGATGGGTTTGTTACTTATACTAATGAAGATGGTACGGTACAAACTGTTGCTAAAGCTGATATTACCGATAACATGAATGGTACCTATACATTCACCAATAATGATGGTACCGATGTGACTATTGACACTAACGGTATCGCTATCACTAATGTGATCGCTGGTAATCGTATTGCTACTGTAACTGAAGCTGATGGTACTGCTGTAGATATTGATGAAACCATTACTACCATCACTGGTAATGCAGCAACGGGTAATACCATTGCTACTTATGAAAATGAAAATGGTGACACAGAAGATATTAATGAAACGGTTACAGCTTTGGGAATCAATGCTGGTGAACTTACTTATGCCAATGAAGACGCTACCAATGCTAATGTAAATCTGATCTCTGCTGATGCTGATAACAGCATCACTGCTGGTACAGACGGTGCCCTATTCGTAGATGTGTCTGCTGCACAAACAGTAACGAATCTTACTGACCTTAATGATGGGTTTGTAACCTATACTAATGAAGATGGTACGGTACAAACTGTTGCCAAAGCTGATATTACCGATAACATGAATGGAACCTATACATTCACCAATAATGATGGTACCGATGTGACTATTGACACTAACGGTATCGTTATTACTAATGTGATCGCTGGTAATCGTATTGCTACTGTAACTGAAGCTGATGGTACTGCTGTAGATATTGATGAAACCGTAACAACTTTTTCACAAAATGATACACCTACTTCTAGTGATCCAAATGCTACTGGAGAAATAACTTATACCAATGAGGCTGGCACAACAACCACTGCACAGGTCGTAAGTGCCGATGCCAATAATAGTATACAAGTTGGATCAGATGGTGGAGCTTATTTTGTTGGTCCTACTATTGCTGCAGCTGGTAACGTGGCAGGAGATGGTTCTACCATCACAAGCTTTGGAACTTCGAGCATTACTAGACTTAATACAGGAGACTATCGTATTAATTTTACAACTCCTATAACAACTGGATATGTAATACAGTTAACCGTATTAGATTGTAATGGAAACTGTCCACCAGCTGGCGGTTCAAACTACGATGATCCTGGAATTTCGTACTACGGAAATGATGCTAATGGATTTAACGTGAATATAGGAGATAGCGATAATGGTGCTAGTCCTAAGGTTGACATTGATCTTGATTTCATGTTCACCATTATTAAACTACCTTAATTAATTTTAAATGAAAAACTTCTTTTTTATCATAGTGCTTTTAATGTTGTTATTCTCATTTATTCAGCCTGCAATAAACCCAGACTCCTTAATGAGGATATCAAACTTAACAACCGCAGAAATCAACTCAATAGTAGGCGTTCAAGAAGGTAGTATTGTATATGATACAGACCGTAACAGAATGCTAGAATATACAAATACCGGTTGGAGTGAAATGCTTGTTGATTCTAATGTCTATTTAGGTAGCTTCACTATTAACTCGTCTGGATCAATTACAATATCAGATGTTCCCTTCCAACCTTCACAAGTAAGCTTTGTTGCTCATGCAAATGTTGAATCGAATAATATAGCTGCAGATAACGGTGTGGGAAATAATGCTCGTGGAATTTCAAATTCATATGGAACTTCAAACGGTTTTGCTAGAAATAACGGAGGAAGCATTGTTCAACAAAGTATTTACGTAGGCGGACATGGAAATTCAATCAATGACATTTCCAGATATTCAAGTAGCTCAAACTGTGTTGGCATAAGATACGGTGATCAAAATGGGTCTAATTTGGGTATAATTGAAGCCTCCTTAACCAATTTTACAACAAATGGTTTTACCGTAAATGCTACTTATACTAACGGTGAAATAACGGTAAATAATGCTAATCCAGTACTTAATGTTCAACCAGCAGATGTTAACAATGAAGCCATAGTGGTTTTATTTACAGCCTACAAATAACTTGCTCATGAAATTATTCCTAAGTAGTTTAATCTTTACCGTGTGGTTCGCTTTCTCACAAGCTCAAATAGACCCTAACTCTATATTGGGTATACCTACTTTAACTACAACCGAGATTAACAGCATTTCTAATCCTAATGAAGGATCAATTGTTTACAATACCACAGATCAATCTTTGTACTTGAGAAATGCTACTACATGGAAAAAACTAACGGTAGACGAAAGCAAGACTGTAATATTAAATCGTAATGGCGGCTCCTTACCTACTGCAATAAACACCTTTTATGATTTGCCATTGACTAATAGTCACGTTACAACGATAAATAACGATTATTATACAATATCTGGAACTTCCGAAATCACAATACTTCAACAAGGAAATTATCTTATATCTGGAGAATTATCAACTACCAATATGCCGGCAGGTGATAATAAATATATCCTAGCAGTTTTCATCAATGGATCAAGAAGAGGTTATTTATCTAGAGGATTTGCAAGTGTCCCTAGTAGAGATTTCTGGGGCACCACAGGTACAATTATGTTTAGTCTAAATGCAAATGATGTCATCAACATTCGATATGTACTAAATGTAAATGGTGCTACACTAAACGCCAATTTTTCAAACATTGGTATTACAAAAATTTAGATTATGAAAAATTATCTATTCTTTACTTTGTTAGTTGTTTACGCTTTCGCGAAAGCGCAAACTGCCTTACATAATTATGGTAATTTAAAAATACATCCAACAGGACAGATAGGTTTTCATACAGATGTCATAAATGACGGAATATCGAATGATAATGATGGACTAGCCGGATTTTACAATGATAATCGCATGCTTACTTTCTCGGGTACCAACCAAATGAATTTTGAGAATGTGGAGTTAGAAGTAGATGATGATTTAAGTTTATTAACTTCCGTAGGAATTACGGGAGAATTAGACTTTATATCCGGTAGGTTTATTACACCTAGAATTAATCCCAACATCAGACTCAAATTTTTAAATAATAACTTTTATTTTAATTCAAATGACAATAAACATATTGATGGATTTAATGAATTTTCTGGTTCAATAGATTTCACTTTTCCAATTGGAGATGAATTTGAACTTAAACCGCTAGGAATTTCCAATTATACAGAAAAACAATTTGTAGCAGCTTATTTTAAGGAGGACCCTAACACTCCTACCACATTTGTGAGTGGCTTTGACACATCTGCCTTTGAGCCTAGCTTAGATATTGTCTCAACAACCGAGTTTTGGTATCTTGATAGTACAGGTACTGCAGATGTTACTTTACACTGGACATCGAGTAGTAATGTAAGTAGTTTAGTAAACAATTTAAGTCAACTTAGAATAGCTGCTTGGAATGCTACCACCAATAAATGGGACAATTTAGGAAATGACTCTTTTACAGGAACGGTTAATGAAGGTACCATTACTACAAAAATTAATGCAACTCAAGAGTATACTATTTATACGTTAGCTTCTATTCTTGAAAATGGTAACGATATTCTAGTTTATAATGGAATTACACCAGATGGTGATGGTATAAATGATACACTTATTATACGAGGATTAGAAGACATACCAGATAATGAACTTATCATTTACAATCGTTGGGGTGTGGCTGTATATCAAAAAGAAAATTACGACAATAGTTTTTCTGGAATTTCTGAAGGTCGAGTAACCACATCTCAGGACGAAAAACTACCAGAAGGTACTTATTTCTACGTACTTAAGATAGGGAATAAAGAAAATCTTGCTGGTTACATCTATATCAATAGATAATTTATTAGATCGGATTGTTAACTTTTTTATAATACTAGTATTATATTTAGCGTCCGAAAAAAATAATTCATGCAAATCAAACGATTATTTGACTTTCCATATTACCAATTAAAGAATTATCCTAGAGAAGATGCTCTAGTTACTAAACAGAATGGAATATGGGAAAAAACCTCTACACAAGAATATATTAATCAAGCCTGTGCCCTATCACGTGGATTAATGCGATTGGGACTTCAAAAGGACGATAAAGTTGGTATTATATCAACAAACAATAGAACAGAATGGAACATCACTGATATAGGAGTTATGCAAACAGGTGCCCAAGATGTACCTATTTATCCTACTATATCAGAAGAGGATTACGCATATGTTCTTAATCATAGTGAGGCAAAATTTGTTTTCGTATCTGATCAAGAGGTATATGATAAGGTTCAAGCAATAAGAAACAAGGTTCCATCATTGCAGGAAGTTTATTCTTATAATGATATCAAAGGCTGTAAAAGCTGGAGAGAAGTATTAGAATTAGGTAAAGACGACAGTAACCAAAAAGAATTAGAGGATCGCATGGCTGCCATTAAGGAAGATGACCTAGCAACTCTTATTTATACTTCTGGAACAACCGGTAGACCTAAAGGTGTAATGCTATCTCACAAAAATATTAGTAGCAACGCTATCTTTTCTAGAGATCGACTACCTATTGTTGAAGGAAAAGGTAAAGCATTAAGCTTTTTACCTGTCTGTCACATTTATGAACGCATGTTATTATACATGTATACCTATGTAGGTGGTGGTATTTATTTTGCGGAGTCTATTGAAGCTATATCGGACAATCTAAAAGAAGTGCAACCCGATGTAATGAGTGCGGTACCTCGATTACTCGAAAAAGTATACGATAAAATTATCGCCAAAGGAACAGATCTTACCGGCATTAAAAAGAAATTATTCTTCTGGGCTGTAGAACTTGGATTAAAGTGGGAACCATATGGACGTAATGGCTGGTGGTATGAACAAAAACTCAAACTAGCGCGTAAATTGATTTTCTCAAAATGGCAAGAAGCATTAGGAGGCAATCTACAAGCCATAGCTAGTGGTAGCGCTGCTCTTCAACCGAGACTTGCACGTGTGTTCAACGCAGCAGGTGTACCAGTAATGGAAGGATATGGTCTAACTGAAACTAGTCCAGTTATTGCTGTAAATGACATGCGTAATAACGGATTTAAAATAGGTACGGTAGGAAAACCATTAAAGGAAACCGATGTTAAAATCGCCGAAGATGGTGAAATAATAATTAATGGTCCACAACGTATGATGGGGTATTATAAGGATCCAGAAAAAACCGCCGAAGCTATTGATAAAGATGGTTACTTTCATACAGGAGACATAGGTGAAATTGACCAAGAAGGATTCTTAAGAATTACGGATAGAAAGAAAGAGATGTTTAAAACATCAGGTGGTAAGTATGTTGCTCCACAAGTAATTGAAAATGTTCTTAAACAAAGTCGTTTTGTAGAACAAATCATGGTAATTGGTGAAGGAGAAAAAATGCCAGCAGCCTTTATTCAACCTAATTTTGAATTTCTTGAAGAATGGGCAGAGCGTAAAGAACTTAAATACAATTCTTACGAAGAATTATGTGCCCTAGATCGAGTAATTGACAGATATCAAAGAGAAGTTGATCATTATAATGAACAATTTGGAAAATGGGAACGCATAAAGCGATTTGAACTTACTCCAGAAGTATGGTCTATCGATAATGAACAACTCACTCCTACCCTAAAATTGAAAAGAAGAAATATTAAAGCAAGGTATCAGGATCTATATGATAAGATTTACGGACCAAAAATTTAATATCCTTTGTATAACCTTTTTTAATGCCGTGTATAATCACGGCATTTTTTATGTAGTTTCACCAAATAAAATAATTAATTGTACGCAATACTAGATATAGAAACTACCGGTGGTAATTATGGTGATGAAGGAATCACCGAAATCGCTATATATAAATTTGATGGACATGAAATAGTGGATCAATTTGCTAGCCTGGTAAATCCGGAAAAACCCATTCAACCGTTTGTAGTTCAACTTACAGGTATAAACAATAAGATGTTAATCAAAGCTCCAAAATTTTTTGAGGTTGCAAAAAGAATTATTGAAATTACCGAAGGTTGTGTCATAGTTGCTCACAATGCTGAGTTTGATTACCGCATGCTAGTCCAGGAGTTCTCTAGCCTAGGTTATGATTATCAAAGAGAAAGCATTTGCACGGTTCAAGTAGCTCAAGAATTACTTCCTGATGAAGAAAGTTACAACCTAGGAAAACTTTGTAAATCATTGGGCATTCCAATTCCTTCGAGACATCGAGCAACAGGTGATGCGGCAGCAACAGTAAAGTTGTTTAAGATTCTTCTTGAAAAAGATACAGGAAAAAAAATTATAAATAGCTTTCAAAAACAATTAACACAAAAGAGTGTAAAAAAAGGCCTTCAAGAATTTTTGGACTCAGTACCTGCGACTACAGGTGTCCTTTATCTTTTTAATGAAAAAAATCAATCTCTTTATATTTCCAAAAGCAGAAATATGAAGAAAAAACTTAGACAAGTTGTAACCTCACAAGCAAAGTGGGCAGCAAACTTAACTAAGAAAATTCATCGAGTATCCTATGAACAAACAGGAAGCCTTTTAATTGCTGAAATAAAAGAATACATAGAAATTAAGGCTCAAAGACCGAAATTTGTTCGTAAGCGAAAAGCTATACATTTAAAATCTGTACTTAATTATAAAGACAATCGAATTCAAATTAATAAAATAGCTCTTCCTTCTAGAGATGGTTTAATATTTTTTAGAAGCGATAAAAAGGCTATTAATTTTCTTAAGTGGTTATTTAGTAACTCTTGTCAATCTCCCGATGATTATATAGGCAATAACGAATTGTTACAACAATTGGCAGATATTGAACACTTAAAAAACGGTAAGAGTATAGATGAATTATTAGAAGAATTTAACTTCATGAATGGATCCTATATTCTTAAATTAAGAGGTCGCACAGCAACAGAACACGCAGTACTTAAAATTTCCAACAATAAGATTCAAGGTTATGCCTATATCGATCTTAAATATCAGGTAACCAATAGTGAAATTTTAAACAAGCTTTTAATTCCTTTAAATGATGATAAAGGAATTTTTCTTAACATGGTACATCAATATATCAAGACAAGAAAAAACATATATAAATACAAATTAGTATGATGGAAAAAGGTAGGTTGTTTCTCATCCCTGTAACACTAGGTGAAATTAATCCTCTTGAGGTATTACCTATATCTGTAAAAAAGGTAATTGAGGTAGTTGATCATTATATAGTAGAAAATGAAAAAAGTGCTAGACGCTTTATAAAAAGCATTCACCCAGGAAAATCACAACCTAGCCTGCAACTTTCAACACTTAATAAATTTACCGAACCTAGTGAATTACCTACTTTTCTTAAACCATGTCATGAAGGTACACATGTAGGTCTTATGAGCGAGGCTGGTGTTCCTGGTGTTGCAGATCCAGGTTCACAGGTTGTAGCAATGGCACATGAACAAGGAATAAGAGTGCAACCTCTGGTAGGACCTAGTTCCATCCTTATGGCAATGATGTCTAGTGGTATGAACGGACAAAGTTTTGCGTTTAATGGCTACCTACCTATTGATAAGCATGATCGTCGAAAAAGAATTAAACAATTAGAGTCATTAAGTTTACGAGAAAATCAATCTCAAGCCTTAATTGAAACGCCTTATCGCAATAATAAGTTAATTGAAGAATTATTAACCACATTACATCCAGAAACACGTTTGTGCATAGCATGCGATATCACCCTACCAACTGAATATATTAGAACCTTTTCAGTAAAAAAATGGAAGCAAAATATTCCAGATATTCATAAACGTCCAGCCCTATTTATTATACATGCATAACATTTTTTATTCCGCTTTCGCGAAAGCATAAACATTTAATTAACAAATACTTATCATATATTTTAAGGTGGTCTTAACATAATATCATTGAAGTCATAAAAAAATCTTACTTTGCGTAGATTAATCAATGACGAAAATGAAAAAACTCTTACTCTTTCTAATTTTATTGACACCTCTGTCGATGTATTCTCAAGGAGAGGCATCGTGGTGGTTCTTCGGACAAAACGCAAGTTTAGATTTTAATAGTGGAGCACCTCTTCCTGGTCCAACTGGTTCCTTGAATACATTTGAAGGTTGTAGTACCATATCAGATGAATGTGGTAACTTATTAATGTATTCAGACGGAACAACAGTTTGGGATAGAAATGGTAATGCTATGCCTAATGGAACCGGATTATCCGGTAATTCGTCTAGTGCTCAGTCTGCCATTATCATTCCCGATTTAGGGTCCACAGTCAGGTATTTTGTAATTACTATTAGTTCTGGTGCAGGATTGCGATATAGTATCGTAGATATGTCCCTTAATAGTGGATTAGGAGATGTAGTAGCAGGAAGAAGGGATTTATTAATACAAGCAAGTACTCAGGAAAAAGTTACAGCAGCTTACAACGATTCTCAAACTTTTTATTGGATTCTTACTTTTGATGGAAATGGAACTTATAGTGCTTATCCTGCAGGTGGTGGAATTATACTTGCTGCCCAAGGTGTTGACTCACCATTACCAACAACTGCAATGAGTGATGCTCGTGGTTATATTAGATTATCACCTGATGCATCAAAAGTATCAAATACCTCAATAGGGAACGCTGGAACGGCTTATCTAGCTGACTTTGATAACGCTACTGGAGTTGTATCCAATCCTATACCTCTTACTAACACTACTGGAACCACTTCAAGATATTATGGTACTGAGTTTTCTCCAAATTCTCAACTAGTATACTTAAATGGAAATACCCAAGATACTGGTAATGGATGTGGAACTGGGAACACCAGAGAAATTCTACAGTATGAAATTAATGGTGGTGCCATGTGGAATAGTAGACCTAATGTAATTCCTACAAATGCAACTAATAATTCTGGTCGTGGAGCTTTACAATTAGGTATTGACGGTATGATCTATCATGCACGTACTTGTCAACCATGGTTAGGTGTAATAAGAAGTCCTAATTTACTAGGTGGTGCTGCAGGCTATGTTGACGATGGTGTGGCTTTGGCTACGCCTATGCAATCTAGAGAAGGATTACCACCATTTATCACTTCATTTTTTGAACCTTCATTCCTCGCACAAGATGCTAATAATGGCTCTGGAGGCGGTAATAATGGAAATCAAACGGACTATTGTGATGGTAGTACGATACAATTTAATAGTTCTGCTAGTGGACTTTGTGCAACAGCAACCGTTCTTTGGGATTTTGGAGATGGAAATACAAGTACTCAATTAAACCCAACACATTTATATGCTGGACCTGGAGTCTACACTGTTTCTTTAACGGTAACTAGCGGCTTCTACACTGCTACAGCTACTCAAGTTATAAATGTTTACGAAAATCCGATCATAAATCCAGTTCCAGTACAACGATTGTGTGATTCTGATGGTAGTGGTGACGAACCATTAGACCTCGTAACCGTTATAGATCCTTTTATTTATGGTACTCAAAGTACCACCGATTTTACTATCTCATACTTTCTAACTCAAAATAATGCCGACAATAATGTAGGATCTATTAATAGTCCATACCTGTTTCCATTAGGTACAACTACTGTTTACGCAAGAATTTCTAATAACACAAATCCGCCTGCGTCGATTGACTGTTTTGTTACCGATACTTTTGACGTTATAGTATCACAGGCAGGTGGTATTACTTTGTCACCAGCGGTATTAAATTTGTGTGATGCAGATAATGATGGTTTTGAGACATTTGATCTTACAACTTCCGATTCTCAGGTATTTCCAGGTGGAAGTGCTGGTGGTGCTCAAGTAACGTACCACCCAACATCAAATGATGCTAATAATGGTACTAATGCGATAACCAATTTTACTAGCTATGTAAATGCTACACCAACCTCAGAAGTTGTTTATGTAAGAGCTGTTACTGATCCTGGAACTGCTTGCCAAGGTGTTGATACTATTGATATTACATTAAATGTATACGATTCAAAAGTAGCTAATCCTGTACCTGATCAAAGATTTTGCGATAATGGTAATGACGGTACGGAAGATATTCTTTTAACCGATTTTGACGCAACAGTTTTAGGCAGTCAAAATGCTTCAGATAGCGCTATTACCTATCACTTAAATCAATCTGATGCCGATACAAATAATTCTCCTCAAACAAGTCCATTTGCTTTAACAGGAAATACTACTATATATGTTAGAATCGAAAACACCAATTTCACTGACTGTTACGATACAACATCTATAAACTTATTCTTAGATACTCAAGCAGTTGCTAATACAGTAACAGAATTCAGACTGTGTGATGACATTTCTAATAATGGTTCAGAAGTATTTGACTTAAATACAAAAATTTCGGAAGTATTAGGATCACAAACCGCTGCAGATTTCAATGTTGAATTTTTTGTTTCACAGGCCGATGCAGATTTAGGTTCAGCTGGTGGAGCAACGCCTGTTTCCTTAAATTATAGTAGTGCAGGGCAAACCATGTATGTAAGAATTGAAAATATTAACAATACAAATTGTTTTGACACTACTACTTTTGATTTAATTGTAGATGAACTTCCTTTAGCCAATACTCCTGCTACTTTAGACTTGTGTGATGATACTAGTAATGACGGAGTTGAAAATGTGGATTTAACTGTACAATTTGATAATGATGTATTGAACGGTCAAACTTCTACTAATTTTGTAGTTACTTATCATGCCAATCAAACTGATGCAGATAATGACTCAAACCCGTTGACAAGTCCATATCAAGTAAGTTTAGGAACAACAAATCTGGTCGTTCGTGTTGATAATTTAAATAATGAAAGTTGTGCTGCTACAGCACCTATAACTATAATTTTAAATGAACAAGCTATTGCAAATTCGGTAGCAGATTATAGATTGTGTGATGATGTTTCAAACGACGGTCAGGAAACTTTTGATTTAAGTACTCTAGATTCTCAAATTTTAGATACTCAAAACGCCGCAGATTTCACCATTGAGTATTTTGCTAATCAATCAGATGCTGATCTAGGAACTGTTGGCGGAGCAACAGCATTACCTACCATGTATACCTCTGGAACATCAACTATAATAGGAAGAATACAGACTAATTCTAACACGAGCTGTTATGATACAGTAAGTATCAATTTATTTGTGGACACAACTCCGCAAGCAGGTGTTCAAGCTGATATAATAGTATGTGATGACCCTTCCAATGATGGTGTTGAAGATGTGGATCTTAGTCAATTTGATTCTACCATATTAACTGGTCAATCAGCATCAGACTTTGTAGTTTCCTATCACGCTTCTCAAGCAGACGCTGATAATGACGCTAGTCCACTTTCAAGTCCTTATTCTGTAAGTGCTTCTACACCTAGAATATTTGTTAGAATTGATAATGTAAATAACAATAGTTGTTATACTACAACCAGTTTTAATTTTGTTATTGCCCCTACTCCAACTGCAAATGCGGTGAATGATATGGTTCAATGTGATGATCCTACAAATGATGATACCGAATCTTTTGATTTATCAATGGCAGATAGTCAAGTCTTAGGTAACCAAAACCCATCAGATTTTACCATTACTTACCATCCTACACAAAATGATGCGGATAATAACAGTAATGCTTTGCCTGTGATTTATAATAATGTTACAAATCCGGAAACAGTATACGTTAGAATTGAAGCTGTAGCTAATCCAGTTTGTGCGGATTTCACGAGCTTTACATTGACAGTAAGCGAACAACCAACTGCTGGTTTTGCTCCTGATATAGTGGGTTGTGATGATCCTTCTAATGATGGTTTTGAAGATTTTGATTTCTCGCAACAAGATGGTGCAGTATTAAACGGTCAATCAGCTTCTGATTTTGAAATAACTTATCACTTAAATCAGGCTGATGCGGATTCAAATAGCAATGCTCTTCCCGTGCCATATACCAATACATCAAGAGCTCAAACAATTTATGCTAGAATTCAAAACAGAAATAACCCTGATTGTTACGATGTTTCCTTCTTTGAAATTGAAGTATTTGAAAGACCTGACATTAATAATCAAGGTCCTATAACCATTTGTGCAGGAATTAATGAAGTTCTAGATGCAGGTCCTGGTTATTCAAGTTATTTATGGTCAACTGGTGAAACTACACAAACAATAACAGTAAATTCACAAGATGACTATACAGTAACGGTAACAAATAGCAATGGTTGTGATACCACAGCAACGATTAGAGTAATTGAATCTGATATAGCAACTATAGAAAGAATTGCTGTCAACCAATTTGAAGTAAATACAAATACACTTGAAGCGATAGTTACTGGTCCAGGAGATTATGAATTTAGTTTGGATAACTTTGTATATCAAGATTCGCCACGATTTAATAATCTAGTTCCAGGATTTTATACCGTTTATGTAAAAGATAAAAATGGGTGTGGAACGGTTTCTCAAGATGCCGTTATTATAGGTGGACCACCTTATTTCACTCCTAATTCTGACGGATATCACGATACATGGCAAGTAACTGCTATTGAAACTGTGCCAGATGCAAACATTTATATCTTTGATAGGTATGGTAAGTTATTAAAACAAATAAGTCCTACAGGTGCTGGTTGGGATGGAACTTATAATGGTAACCCTATGCCTTCTAGTGATTATTGGTATATGGTTGAATTAAGTGACGGAAGAAGTTTTAGAGGACACTTTGCTCTGAAGAGATAACTTTATTAATTAATAAATTGTAAAAGCGCCTTATAAATAATAAGGCGCTTTTTTTATTCTACTTTAAAAACTGTTTAATATTTGGTTTGAAATAATTAGGTCCTTTTAATACTTTACCATCTTCTCTATAAATAGGTTTTCCATCAGAACCCAGTTTTGACATATTAGAACTTTGGATTTCATCAAAGACATTAGTTATTATATCTTGCATGCCGTGTTCTATAATAGTTCCACAAAGTATGTACAACATATCTCCTAGTGCATCTGCTACTTCAACTACGTCATTATTTTGAGCCGCTTCAAGGTACTCTTCATTTTCTTCTTTCATAAGTTCATACCTTAGTTTAATTCTCCTGCTAGAAATATCGGCGATTGGTGAATTTTTGATTCCTAGTCCAAATGAATCATGAAATTTATATACGCTTTCTAATTGTTTTTTCATTTATTAGTTTTTAGGATTGTAAATTTGAAAAAATACTTCAGATGTACCCAATATTATTACAAAAAGATCCTATGTTCTCTACCGGACAATTAATTTTTGCACTTCTTTTTTTTATTGCATTTGTGATTATAATAAGTATTATGTACAGGAAGGATAAAAAACTACACAAAAAAAATTATCGTGGTGTATTTTGGGTATTAATAGGGTTTATAGGATTTTTTGTGTTACTCCTATTAATAAAATACGGTCTTAAATAAGACTTGTAAATCTATCTTCTTGATAATTTTACTGTAAAAAATAGCTGCTTAATAACTTGTATATTTGTAATACAACTATCCATCAAATGCGCAATTTTATTACTTCAATTTTATTCCTTACAATTTCGTTTTGGACTTATTCTCAAGAAATCCCATTAGATAGTATAATAAGCTATATAGATCAAGGAAAAGCAGTTAACGTTGAGCAACAATTGAAGTTAAGAGACTTTGAGAAATTAAATGATTCTTCCAAGGTAAAATTTCTTTTAATCAAAGGAATGGTGTTTTTTCAAGAGGATAAATTTGTTGAATCTTATAAAGCGTTATTAAAAGCAAAAGAATATAAGGAAAATGTTTCCTTAAGAAATATCTATACTGTAAATCATTACCTTCAAAAAGTTGCCAATACGGTTTCAGAATTTAGTACTAGTGCTGAAGCTCTTGACGAAGAAAACTGTAAGATTGCCTACGAATTAAATCAACCTAAATTAATTATAGATTGTATTTACAATCAATGCTATAAAAGCATTGTAAAAGAAGACTTTATTGATGCTCTTCAATTAAGTTATCAGATGAAAAGTATAGCGGTAAAAGCGAAATTAGAAAGAGAGAAAATTAATATTGAAAATATTATAGGCACCATTCATTATTACAATAATGATTTTGACTCAACCCTTTTTTACTTTAAAAAGAATATAGAATACTACGAGAAAGCTAAGGATTCATTCGCAATGCTGGAACGGTATAATAATATGGCAAAAGTTCAACTTGAACTTGAAAGAAACGCTGAAGCACTTAAGTCCATAAATATTTCTGAACTTTATTTAAAAAACTACAAAAATGTAGGAATGGACGCTCTTATTAAAAGAAACAAAGCTGAAATTTTATATGCTAATAAGAAATATAAAGAAGCTGCTGAATACTATCAAAGTTATTTAATTTTAAAAGACTCTGTTGGAGAAGAAAGTCAAGCAGGTACCATTGCAGATTTACAGACTAAATACGCAACAGCAGAAAAGGAAAAGGAAAATGCTTTATTAAAAGCAGGTAAATTAAAAGCTGAAAATAGTCTTTATGTACTTTCTATAGTTTTAGGAATCATAATAGCAGGAGCTGGATTTTTTATACTTTATGCTTATAAACAAAAGAAGGTATTAGAAGCAAGAGAACTTGCTGAAAAAGAGAAGGCGGAAAAATTACGTAAAGATCAAGAACTTGCGAGTATTGACGCCATGATTGCCGGTCAAGAACAAGAGCGCAAAAAAATAGCATCAGATTTACACGATGATTTAGGGAGCTCACTTACCACAGTAAAAATGTATATTGAATCGGTTCAATCAAACGTTAAAGAAGAAAGCGCGCAAACCTTACTTACCAATGCCTTGAATATTATAGGTGAAACCTACTCTAAGGTAAGAACTATTTCCCATACCCAAAATAGTCGTGTCTTAGGTGAATCTGGACTGGTAGATACATTAGAAGATCTTTGCGACAAAATTAATCAAGCAGGGCAAACCAATGTCGAAGTAGTGAGTAATGAACTATCTACTCCTATATCTAATTCTAAAGAATTGAACTTGTTTAGAATTATTCAAGAATTACTAAATAACATTATTAAGCACGCACAGGCTAATAATGCCTCGATTAATATAACAAGCTATCAAGATAAATTAGATCTTATCATTGAAGACGATGGTATAGGGTTTAATTACGACCCTAATTATAAAACAGATGGAATAGGTCTACACAGCATAGCTCGTAAAATTGAGAACATGAATGGTTCGTTTGAAGTTGACAGTGCACCAGGAAAAGGTAGTACTATAATGATAGAAATACCCCTTAAATAATGATTCATATTGCAATTGCAGAAGATCATGTTTCCCTAAGCGATGGTCTCAAATTATTTTTAGAACAAGATAACGACATCAAGGTAATGTTCACAGTTCCTAATGGCAAGGAAATGCTTTTAAAACTTGAACACATGAGGCCTGAAGTAATTCTAACAGACATAAGCATGCCAGAAATGAATGGTGTTGAACTGTGTCAACGAATTAAAAAAGAATACCCAAGAACAAAAGTTCTCGCCCTAAGTATGTTTGAAAATGAAGGTGCAGTTAGAGATATGATTGACGCTGGAGTTGACGGCTACATGCTTAAAAGTAGTCCACTTACCGAGTTAAAAAAAGCAATTTTTACAATAGCAGATGGTAAAAATTACTATGATAACGAACTTAAATTCAATATCAAGGATTTGAAGTTATTCTCCTCACGTAAACAGTTGTTATCTCGTAGTGAAAAGGAAATTCTTAAGCTAGTAGCACAAGGTAAAACCAACCAAGAAATTGCCGACTTCAGAGGTACTGCTGTAAGTACGATCATTAAACATCGTAAAAATATGATGCAAAAATTAGATCTCCATGGTAAAGGTGAATTACTTCAATATGCAATTCAGGAGCACGGCCATTATTAGTGGTTCCCTTCTTGTACTTCTTATAAGTTGCGTTAATAATCCTTCACCATCAAACACCTATGAAAGTAAGCAACTCACACCTCATTATGAGAATATCAGAACAAGCAGCGATACAATAGTAACCATTCCCAAATTTAATTCCAAATTCGTTTCTGATAGGAGAATTGAAATATTACTTCCAGCTCAGTATCCTAAAAAAGAAACTTTGTATAAAGTGTTGTATATCCAAGATGGTGAACACCTATTTCAAAATGATACTATTTCATTTAATAAATCCCTAAATTTTAGAAATCAAATTAGATCTCTACAAGCTACTAATTCCATCTCACCAACTATCGTAGTGGCAATTTGGAGTTCTGGTAACAAAAGATTTAATGAATATATGCCTGAGCAACCTAAGTCTCTTCTAAATTCCGCTTTCGCGAAAGCAGAATTAAAAAAACAAACAGGATATAATGAATTATACAGTGATGAATATTTAGATTTTTTAGTAAACGAGTTAAGCCCTTTTATTATAAAGAATTTTCAAGTTTCATCAAATAAAGAGGACTCTATCATCATGGGAAATGAAATGGGCGCTTTACTCAGTTTGTATGCAGCAATTAAGCATCCTGATATTTTTGGCAATGCTGCTTGCTTTGAACCCTATTGGAATGTTCCGATTTTAGGAGACGCGTTTGTTGAAACATTACCAAAATCTATTCCTAGCCCATCATCAAGTAAGTTCTATTTTGATCACAATTCATTAAAGACCGATAGCCATTACAAAAGCAATCATAATAGAGTCCTTAAGGAGTTTAAGCAAAAAGGATATTCTGATGATAATCTCCTTTCGTTTGAATATAAAAACTTCATAGAGGATTCTGTAAATTGGAAAAGAAGAATGGAAATCCCTTTAAAATTTTTATTAAAATAAAAAAAGCCTGACTACAAAGTCAGGCTTTTTAATGTATTAAGGTTTAATCTTAGTTATTGATTAAACGGAATTCAGTACGACGGTTTGCTCTGTGCTCACGCTCAGTACAAGATACACCATCTGCACATCTGTTCTTTAATCTTGACTCACCATATCCATTTGCTACAATACGAGAAGCGTTGATACCTTTTGAGATAAGGTAATTAGCAACTGCTTGTGCACGTCTTTCAGATAAAGCCTGGTTAGAAGTTTTAGAACCTCTAGAGTCAGTGTGAGAAGCGATCTCTACTTTTGATCCTGGAGTATTGTTAAGAGTAGAAAGTAATTTAGCATCGATTTCAGCTTTATCAGCATCAGTTAATGTAGCACTTCCTAATCTCCAGTTGATTTGAAGACCGTTATATTCTACAAGCTTACAGTCAACCTCACTCCATACAGTAAGACCACCTTTTTGCTTTAATACTTCTCTTGTAATTGTTTTAGAAGTAGATGGTACTGTTTCTTCAGTTGTAGAAGCATCAGACTTAAGGATTGTCTTTGTGATATTTGCATATTCTGCAGGAATTTCAATTTCCTCTACTCTAGCTGGTTGATCAACCACACGTACAGTGTAAGTTCCCATTTGCTCTGGTACAGCTGTTCTATTAAAAGAAGCGTCGTTTGTAAGAGTAGTTACAGATACAGTTTGGTATTCTGCTGGGTAACCTTTATAACACCAGTAACGACAATCGTCTGGATTAGAAGATGTACATTCTGCTGGTGGTACTGAACTCATTTCCCACTGTGCATATGCAGGTTTAATCTCGATAGTCTCTGTTGACTTTCCAAAACTAGCTGGAACAATTGAGATAGTAGAACCTGCTTGCTTCTTAACATAAGATCTAGTCTCAGTTTTATAAGTTGCAGGTATCACACGTAATTTTTTTGAAGCTTCTTTTACAAGAACACGTTCTGTAACAGTTTCATAAGTAGCAGGAACAACTCGTAACTTCTTATAAGCAGGAGTCGACTGGATACTAACTTCTTCGTTTTCGTAAACATCTGGCGTGGTACAACGTACATAACACTTACCTGGCTCTGGATTTGTAGGAAGATCCTGAGCGGTAACTGCTGTTACAGCCGCCATTGCTACTACTGATAGTAATAATTTTTTCATTTTGATTGAAATTTGATAATTAAATAATGAGATACAAAAGTCCCATTTACAGGTTATTATAACATAAATTTAAGAATAAAAAAACTTTACATTAGTTAAAAGACAAAAATTATCGGTGAAATACACGATATTTAAGATTAACTAATTGAATTAAATTCAATCAAATTGTTAATTACTTCACGATGTTGTAAAGAATCGTAGTCATAATGAGTAACAAATCTCATTTTACCTTCACCCATGTTACTAATTGTCATTTTTTTTGCATTACAAAATGTCATAAATTCATTTTGATCTTTTACTTCAAAAATGATGATATTAGTTTCTACAGGCTCAACTTTTTTAACAAATGACATTTTTTGCAAGACTTCTTTAAGCTCTTGCGCTTTATGATGATCTTCTTTTAATCGATCAATATGATTTTCAACAGCATATAATCCAGCAGCACACATATAGCCTATTTGTCTCATACCACCGCCTAACACCTTGCGCACTCGCATTGCATTTTTCATCAATGAAGATTTACCACAAAGTACCGTGCCCATAGGTGCGCCCAATCCTTTGCTTAAACAAACAGATATAGTATCAAATAATTGGCCATATTCTTTAGGGTCTTGACCAGTAGCAACTAGAGCATTCCACAATCTAGCCCCATCAAGATGAAGACCTAACCCATGTTTATTGCAAACTTCTTTAATTTCTTTAATGTTATTTAAATCATAACAAGCACCACCGCCTTTATTAGTTGTATTTTCAAGAGTTACTAAGGTCGTAAGAGGACTATGATAAAAATCCGGAGGATTAATTGCTGCTTCTACTTGTGAAGCGGTGATCTTTCCTCTATCACCATCCAATAACTTACAACTTACTCCACTATTAAAGGAAACGCCACCACCTTCATAATGATAAACATGTGCATACTTATCGCATATAAGCTGCTCGCCAGGTTGCGTGTGTAATTTGATTGCAGCTTGGTTTGCCATACTACCAGTAGGAAAATACAATGCCTCGTCCATACCAAACATTTCGGCAATGCGGTTTTCTAGTTTTATTGCCGTAGGGTCTTCTTTGTATACATCATCACCTACATCGGCACTCATCATAGCTTCTAGCATTCCTTTTGTAGGTTTGGTAACGGTATCACTACGTAAATCTATCATGTTCTATTTATTACATTAAAAATGTAAAGATACTAAGTGGGATTACGCTTTCGCGAAAGCGAATACTAAAAACACTATCATTTATATATTGTGGATAATAGTACCCTTAATATTTAAAATTTTATTTTTGCGAGTCCAATAAATTTTTATGGTAACTACAGAACAGATTAAAGATCTTGAGAATCGAGTAAAAGATCTAAAATCCTACTTACAAATTGAAGCAAAGCAAATCGAGATCACAAATCTTGAAGAGAAAACGTTTTCTCCTGACTTTTGGAACAATCCGAAAGAGGCTGAAGTTATTATGAAACAGTTACGTAATAAAAAACAATGGACCACAGATTATAAACAAGCGGTTACACTAGTAGAAGATCTGGACGTATTGTATGAATTTTTTAAGGAGGACGATGCGACCGAACAAGATGTACAACAAAAGTTTGATGAAGCAACCTCATTAGTTGAAAATCTTGAATTTAAAAATATGTTATCCAATGAAGGTGATGACATGAGTGCAGTACTTCAAATAACTGCTGGTGCTGGTGGAACAGAATCTTGTGATTGGGCAGAGATGCTCATGCGCATGTACATGATGTGGGCAGAAAAACATGGCTTCAAGGTTAAGGAGTTAAATTTTCAAGCTGGTGATGTTGCTGGTGTAAAAACAGTTACTCTTGAAATTGATGGTGATTATAGCTTTGGATGGTTAAAAGGAGAAAATGGTGTTCATAGATTGGTACGCATATCTCCTTTTGATAGTAATGCAAAACGACATACTTCATTTGTATCAGTTTATGTATATCCACTGGCTGATGACTCTATCGAAATAGATATTAATCCTGCTGATATTTCTTGGGATTTTGCAAGAAGTAGCGGTGCCGGTGGTCAAAATGTAAACAAGGTAGAAACCAAAGCCATTCTAACTCACCATCCTACTGGAATTGTTATTCACAATTCTGAAACTCGTTCACAGTTAGAAAATCGAGAAAAAGCCATGCAAATGCTGAAATCACAGCTTTTTGAAATTGAATTACAAAAACGTAATGCTGCCAGAGATGAAATTGAAGCTGGTAAAATGAAAATTGAATGGGGTTCTCAAATACGTAATTATGTTTTACATCCTTATAAACTGGTAAAGGATGTACGAACTAATGAAGAAACAGGAAATACCGATGCTGTACTTAATGGTGATATTGATGCTTTTTTAAAAGCTTTTCTAATGAGCCAAGGTCAGGAGAAACCTAGTGACGAATTATAAATAATTTGATATTCCTTTAACCTAAGTTTAGGCTTTTGTCAACTTATCATGATATACATTGCACAAAAGTTGTAAACCTAAAAATGAAAAAGACCTTAACGTTATTAATGATCTTGATAGGATCATTTGCGATTGCTCAAAAACAAGAAGTAAAATATACTATAAAAGGAACTCTTGTCGACCTTAACACTAAAGCTCCATTGGAATTTGCTACCATATCTTTCATAAGCAATGATCCAAATGTTCCTGCTCAAGGTGGTGTTACAGATCTAGATGGTAACTATGAATTTAAAGTAAGTCCAGGTACCTATACCGTAAAATGGGATTACATTACCTTCAAAACGATAGAGAAGCAAAATGTTGTCATTAAAAATGACAAAGATTTTGGCACCATGGAAATGGTGGTAGATGTGGCACAATTGGATGCTGCAGTGGTAATTGCCGAAAAAACAACCGTAGACATACGACTAGACAAAAAGATTTATAATATAGGTAGTGACCTTACTGTAAGAGGTGGTTCTGCTAGTGATGTATTAGATAATGTACCTAGTGTAAGTGTAGACGTAGAAGGAAATGTCGCTTTACGTGGTAATGAAAACGTAACCATTTTTATAGATGGTAGGCCTAGTGCTCTAGTCGGTTTAAATGGCGCCGAGGCGTTAAGACAAATTCCAGCAGAGGCTATCGAAAAAATTGAGGTAATCACCTCGCCTAGTGCTAGATACGATGCAGAAGGTACCGCTGGTATTTTAAACATTATCTTAAGAAAAAAATCATTGGAAGGTTTCAATGGAAATTTACAATTAGAATCAGGTGTTCCAGAACGATTAGGAGTATCTTTTAATGGAAATTATCGCACTGGCGACTGGAACTTTTTCACAAATACCGGATGGCGCTATAGAACAACTCCAGGAAATGCTAGCTCTAGTACAGAATTCTTTTCTCCTGATGCTGCCAACAGGTTTGTGGATGAGCGTAGAGATTTCGATAGACTAGGACGTAATTTCTTTACCAGTTTAGGAGCTCGATATAATATAAATGACAACAGTAATATTGTTGCAAACTTTGTTTATCGCTATGGTAATGATGACGATGTAACTACTAATACCATAGATAGATTTGATATTAATAGAAATTTGAATGAGGCTACACTGCGACGAGAAATGGAAGGTGAAAATGAGGATGATTATCAGTTCACACTAGATTATTTAAATGATCTTGATGAGGATGGTCAAAAGCTTTCTATAAGTTTTCAATATGGTGGCGAAATTGAAGAGGAAATCGCTAACATTATTGAACAAGAAACTACCACAAGTACGATTAATGATGTTGAATTTCAAGATCAAGAAACAGAAGAACAAAACGCTTTATTACAAATAGATTATGAGCTTCCAATTGGTGAAAACACCAATTTTGAGGCTGGTTATAGAGGAAACTATAGGGATATTACGACTTCTTTATTTTTTGCTGAAAGACTAGACTTTACTACGCCAGATTCTCCCTTAGTGCCAGATCCAGGTTTAAATAATACATTCCAATATGAGGAATTAGTTAATGCCTTTTACTCGCAATACGGGCATAAATGGACTAAATTTTCATTACTAGCTGGGTTGCGATATGAAATAACAGATGTTGATATTTTTCAAGAAACAACTAATGTAACTTCAGAAAAAAATTACGGAAGCCTATTCCCTACTTTAAACTTAGGTTTCGAGTTTAGAGATGGAGAGAATATAACTTTGGGATATAACCGAAGAGTAAGACGACCTAGAGGAAGATTTTTAAACCCCTTTCCTAGTCGTAGTAGCGAGTCAAATATCTTCCAGGGTAATGTAGATCTTGATCCTAGTTTTGCAAATAGTTTAGAACTTACCTACCTAAGAAAATGGAATAAAGTTACATTGAGTACAGCTGTCTATTTTAATCGTAGTGAAGACAATTGGGAATTTATTCAAGAAGAAACTGGAGAGCTTACAGACAATGGAGATCCTATAATTAGAAGAACTCCTGTAAACCTTTCTACTCAAGATCGATTAGGATACGAACTCACTCTAACATACAGACCATTTAAATGGTGGACCATTAATTCTGATTTTAATGTATTCAATGTTGAGACAGATGGAGATTTCAACGGACAAAGTTTTGATTTTAATAACACCACATATTTTGCCAGATTGAATCAAAAATTCACATTACCTGGAAAAATAGACCTTCAAAATAGAATTAACTATCGTGGAGCAAGTGAAAATGCTCAAGGAACTAACGATGGTATTGTAACTATAAACCTTGCTGCAAGTACAGACATTTGGGATGAAAGAGCCTCTATTACAGCTAGTGTAAGTGATTTATTAAACAGTCGTCGTAGACAAGGAACTGTTACTACTCCAAATTTTATTTCAGAAAGTGAATTCCAATGGCGTGAGCGTCAATTTATTGTCACCTTTGTTTACAGATTTAATGAACAAAAAAGACGTGATCGTAATAACTTCAACAACGATGGCGGTGATGATATAGAATTTGAAGGTTAACAATACATTTAAGAATATTAACTTTTTATATCCATAAATTAATTGATTTAATAAGATTTTTGTTAAAACAATAAACATGAAAAGAATATTTTTATTTTTTGGATTACTAGTAAGTGGTCTAATTAGTGCACAAGAAATCTCAAACAATGCTATAGGAATTAGAGCTGGTGATGGTGATGGTTTTGGTACTGAAATATCCTATCAACGTTACTTAGGAGGAAACAACCGTTTAGAAATTGATTTGGGTATTGAATCAGGAAACAATTTTGATGGATTCAAGGCTAGTGGTATTTACCACTGGGTTTGGAATATCGATGGCGGTTTTAATTGGTACGCAGGACCAGGTGCAGGAATTGCATTTATAGATCTTGATGATGATTTTCCAGGACGTGATCGCTTTGACGATAGTGAAACCTCATTATTTGTAGGTGGACAGGTAGGAATTGAATATAACTTTGATATTCCTCTTATACTTTCATTAGATGTAAGACCAGAATTTTATTTTGGTGATTTTAGGGATGGAAATGATTTTGATGTTGCGTTAGGTATTCGCTATCAGTTTTAAACCGTACTTCAATAAAAAAACTTAAACCTCAGGATTTTATTCTGAGGTTTTTTTATACCTATCAAAGTAACAATTAAAGCTTAAAAGCTACATATAACAAAACTCACGTTATGAAACATAGTTCCTTTTCTGCAATGCAGCTATCTTTAAAAAATAACAAACGTGAGAAAAAATCAAGATTTGATAATTCACCTTTAGGCAAGACTAAATCAAGGCTGAACGCTAAAATAGCAACTAAACCAATTGATAAAAAAGACCTTAATGAAATAGCTTCTAGAATAAGAAGTCAGAATAATTATAACCTTCTTAAAGGTATTCTATTTTTTATAATAATAGCAGCTATAATAAGCTCCTTTGTGATCTTTTTAATCCGTACGTTTAATACACATTAAACATATAATCAATTCTAGTGAAAAGTATCTAAATAGAGTTGCTCCACCTTTTCACGAGCCCATGGTGTGCGCCTTAAGAACTTCAAACTAGATTTAATAGACGGATTTGTATTAAAGCAATTAATGCGTATTAAACCACCTAGCTCGTACCAGCCATAATGATTTACTAGTTTTTCTAGAATATCTGCTAGTTTAACACCATGTAAGGGATTATTAGGTTGCTCCATAAGTTATTCAATAAAATCCATGGCTAGCTTTTGTGCCCTTGATTTACCGTTATTATCGATTTGTACTTTAAAAAAATGATCGTAATCTTTCTCGTCTAATTCCTTATAAATACTATCTGATTGTAAGTCATTGGTATACGAATTTATAGTGTTGCTATGGCCATATAACACAACAGTCTCTCCTTTGTATTTATTTAATAAGCTATCACCATTCAAAGATCTTACATCATAAATTTCTATGGTTAGTTTCTTTGATTTAGCTAGTGGTGCCGCAGTCTGCCTAGTTCTCTTAAAATCACTGGATAATATTCTATCAACATCTTTTAAGAAGAAATAGTTCACCCATTGATTTGCTCTTGAAATACCGCTCGGTGTAAGTTCTGGATCATTACCTTGATCCTTGACTTTTTCAGCGTGCCTAATAAAATAAAAAGTGGTTAACTTATTATCTTCTTGCTTACTAGTATTACCACAAGAACTCATAATGATCATAATAACAACCACCCAAAGAGATTTCAATTTCATAATTTCAAGTCTTTTTCCGTTCACAATATTACGTTAAGTTTTTAAGCCTGTAATAGAAAGTTGGTATTTTTAAAGATATGAAAGCTACTACCATAACTTTTGATAGTCCTACTGGATACAAACTCACTGGGATAGTCGAATTACCCAGTTCTCAAAAACCCCATAATTTTGTAATATTTGCTCACTGTTTTACGTGTAGTAAGGATCTTACTCCAGTGCGTATTATTTCGAGAGAACTAACCTCACAAGGATTTGGTGTGTTACGATTTGATTTTACCGGTCTAGGAGCTTCTCACGGTGATTTTGCTGATACGACATTTTCCAGTAATGTTGACGACTTACTGGCTGCCGTAGCGTATTTAGAAGAGCACTATCAAGCGCCTTCACTTCTTATTGGACATAGCTTGGGTGGTGCTGCTGCGATTTTTGCTTCCGCGAAAGCGAACTCTATAAAAGCTGTAGCAACTATAGGTACTCCTAGTGATGTTAAACATGTGAAGCATTTATTTGCTGATAAAGTGGAAGAAATTGAATCAAAAGGAAATGCAAAAGTTCAATTAGCAGGAAGAGAATTTACAATATCCAGCGATTTTGTAAAGAGTCTCAATGAAAATCATCTCACTCAGGTACTACAAAATTTACGTAAACCTGTGCTCATCATGCACAGTCCTCAGGACGATTATGTAAGTATTAAACATGCAGAAAAATTATATGTCAATGCCTGGCATCCTAAAAGCTTCATTAGTCTAGACGGTGCTCACCATCTACTCATGAACAAAAAAGATAGCAGTTATACAGGAAGAGTAATCGCAGCATGGGCCTTGCGATATCTAAACATTCCTGAAAAACAATCACTCAAATCCGAACATGAAATTGTTGCAAGTTTAAAAGCTGGTGATGACTACACTACTTCTATTAAGGCAGGCGATCACTACATCAAAGCAGACGAACCTTTGAGTGTAGGTGGCAATAACTTTGGGCCTACACCTTATGAACTGGTATCATCTGGTCTTGCTGCATGTACGGTGATGACTTTGCACATGTATGCTAGGCGCAAGCAATGGCCACTAGATCATGTTGAATGTCATGTTTCATATAGTAAAGAACACGCAGCTGATTGTGAACACTGTGAGGAAAAATCTGCCAAGATTGACACCTTTAAAAGAGGTATAAAAATCACTGGGGACTTAGATGAAAAACAAATTGACCGTTTGTTACAAATTGCAGATAAATGTCCCGTACATCGTACCTTGCACAGTGAGACACAAGTAATCACAAATAGATTATAATAGATGGTTTTTGAATTTGAAGCAACTCTAGGAACAGATGGCTTTATGGGAGCTATCCTAATTCCTGAGGACATTGCCGATCAATTAGCAGTAGATAAAATAAAACGCGTAGTTGCAACCATTACTTCCAATAATAAGGAGTTAAAATTACACGCTGGCATTTCAAAAAAGCATGGGACTGTATACCTCATGTTTTCCAAAGCAAACCGTAAATTACTCGATGTTGATCAAGGAGACACGGTTAAGGTAAAAATGCAAGAAGACACTAGCAAATATCAAGCTCCCATGACCGAAGAGCTGGAAGCCGTATTATTGAGTGATTTTGAGGCTTATGAAATTTTTGAAACACTTACACCTGGTAAACAACGCAACATAATTTTTATGGTTTACAATGCAAAAGGAGAACAAAAAAGGGTGGATATTGCTTTAAACGCTATGGAAAATTTAAAAATAGGAAATCGAGATCCTTATAAATTTGAAAAGTTAATCTAAAAATCGGTAGTCGTTACAATCTTAGTTTTTGTTATTGTAAGTCTTACTGATTCATCCAATTTTTAAAATCCTTTACTCGCTCTCGACTCACGATAAGGTCAAATTCATTAAAAGAATCAATTTTCACCTTTAAACGTGAATTTGTGTATGAAATCATATCCTTTATAGCGTTTATATTGATAATAGCTTGTCTAGAAATACGATAAAACTGTTCAGGATCAAGCTCATTACTTACAGACTCTAATTTATTATCTATTAGGTAATTGCGCCCATTAGAGAGATTGACATAAGTTCCTTTATTTTCAGAAAAGAACAATTGAATATCATCAACATGAAACAGTTTTAAATGTTCTCCTACTTTAGCTGTATATCGTTTCTTATAATTCTTATCAATAGGGTTACCCAACATTTGGGCTATGCGAGAAAAGTCTATATTACTTAGGCTATTTTGAGGTGATTGGGATGATGAGTTTCCGCTTTCGCGAAAGCGTAATTCAAACTTATTTATTGCAGCTTGTAAGTCATCTTCATCTAAAGGTTTAAGAAGATAATCTACACTGTTATGTTTAAATGCCTGCAAGGCATATTCATCATAGGCAGTTGTGAATATAATGGCGCTATCCAATTGAACCTCATCAAAGATTTCAAAAGATAATCCATCACTTAATTGAATGTCAAGAAAAATTAAATCTGGAGAACTGTTGTTGTGAAAGTAGTTAACAGCTTCTTCTACAGAATGTAACATGGTCATAACCTCAACACCTAGTTCGTGCAACATGCGTTGTAATCTACGAGCAGCAGGTTTTTCGTCTTCTATTATTATGGTTTTAATGCTCATTTTCTAATAATTCTTTGATTTTTTTCTCTTCCCATTTTTTACCAAAAAATGGATTTAGTTTAAAAGTATTTAAAGCGTGAATAAGCAGTCCTAAACCCCACCAAATTGTCACGGTCCAAATAAAAAATGCCATTGAACCACCAAAATACCATACTAGCAATGCAATACCACCATTAACCAACATAAATGAAATAAGATGGTTGTAGAAACCTTTGAGTTCTTTTACTCTTTTTACGGCTTTCTGACGAGCCTCTTCTTGGGTTGTAAATGATTCCATTTTGTTATGAGTTAAGTTCTTTTTCCATAATTTCTTGAATTTTGCGCTCTTCCCATTTTTTACCTGTAAATGGATTAGTGCCAAAAATAGCAAATGCATGTGCAATTAATCCTATTCCCCATCCACCAAGAGTGAACAAAAACCAAGGAAATTCCCATTGATTCTGATAGTAATTTAATCCCGCTATTCCTATATTTACTAGTATGTAGACCACACTGTGAGAATAAAATCCACGGATCTCTCCTACTCTTTCTTTTGCCCTTTTGTAGCGTTCTTCATATGTTTCTTGTGGTTTCATAATTAAAAGTTTTTATCGTTCATTAATTGTTCGATTTTTCGATTTTCCCACTCTTTACCTAGTGGTATTTTATAATCGTAAACATTGGCATAATTGTAAATTAATCCAATACTCATCCCAACGGTAGGAAATATGATCCAAGGAAAATCACTTGTAAAATAGTTTACCGCACACAGGAAGATTAAAATGGCTGCGCTTCTAAAAGCATTATCGTAAAGTCCTTTTATATCGGCAACTCTACTTTTTGCCTTGACTAGTTTAATATCTTCGACACTTGTGTTTTCTACTGTATTCATAATTGTTTCTTTTTCAGTTATTATAGGTATGTTTACCCTAAAGTTATCATCCTGTTTATCGATACTCATTTTACGGTTGCTCAATAAGGCATACCTAGAAGCTATATTATTAAGACCTACACCACTGCTGCGCTTTACTACTTGTTTAGGTTGTAGATTATTTTTGATGGCAAGCATATCTCCATCTTCAAAAATCTCAATTAAAAGTGGTTTTGTATCACTAACCACGTTGTGCTTAACTGCATTTTCTAGTAGTAATTGAAGAGATAGAGGCACAACCTGTGCATCTGGATTGCTCGCTTCATTGGGTATAATTACTTCGATACTATTCTCAAACCTAGTTTTAAGAAGATTCACATAAGTACGTGCAAATTGTAATTCCTCATTAATTGTTACCAATTCTTTGTTACGCTGTTCTAGTACATATCTATACACCTTGGATAATGACGTTGTAAATTTTGTTGCTGCTTTGGGGTTTTCCTCGATCAATGAAACTAGAACGTTCAAACTATTAAATAAAAAGTGTGGATCCAGTTGACTTTTAAGAGCATCGAACTGTGCTGTGGCACTACGCGCTATTACCTTCTGCTCCTTTACCTTTTTATTTAATGATAGTCTATAGAAATAAACTGCGTGGTAAATCAAACTCACAATCACCGTAATTATGAGGCCCAACCAATAATACTCGGCACTTTGATTTGCCCAGAAGAACTCTAAGGACTTTTGATAAAATCCTAGTACCACAATAATGTAACATACAAACAAGGCTATCATAGTTAGTATGATGGAACCTAGTGCACCAAAAATCAATCTTCCTACTGTATGAGTTTCCCAATCATAGTACTTTGATATGAAATTAAACCACCATTGATTCACAGCTGTTAATACTACAGTGAACATGAAATTAATTCCAAAGTTGATTGCTTCTTCTTGAAAGTTGAAGAAATAACCACGAGCGTATGCGTTTATTAATAAGATAATAAAAGCAAGTAAAATGCTATAAATAAAATATTTAAAAAACTTTTTTAAGGTCATGAGTTCTTTTTTTCTAGCTTAAAAGTAAGTCTTTCCTTTAAAGCTGTGACAAATATCTATTCAAACTACATGAGTTTAAAATAGAGGTTACCGAATTGTAAAATAGGTGGACTGAAATGTAGCTAGTACCTTTACAAGGTAAAATGACCTTATGATAACTACGTTATTTATTGTAGCTCTTATTCTAATCTATTTTGTAATTAAATTCAATACCACTGAGAAAAACCCAGCATTATCAATACCTGATTTTTGGCATGTTGATTTACTGAAATATGTACCTTTTTATAAATCCTTGAATCACGAGCAGCAATCTGTATTTAAAAATCGTATGGCACTGTTCTTAAAGGAGATTCAAATAGAAGGAGTGCACATTGAAGTTGCAAACAAGGATAAAATGTTAATTGCGGCAAGTGCTGTAATTCCTGTATTTCATTTTCCAGACTGGCATTACAATAACTTAAAAATCGTCTGGTTATATCCAGATCGATTCAATCAAGAACTAGGCTTTGCCGAAAAAGATGAAAACCGTAATATCCTAGGATTAGTAGGTACAGGAAGATTTGAGAATCAAATGATATTATCGCAAAAAGCGCTTTATCACGGTTTTCGTAACAATACGGATAAACTAAATACTGCAGTTCATGAGTTTGTACACCTCATAGATAAAATGGATGGTAAAATAGACGGCATTCCGCAAATATTGATGAACCAACCTATGGCTGCAGCTTGGTTAGAGATCATGCATCATGAAATGGAGCAAATCAATAACGACAAGTCAGACATAAGGTCCTACGGTGGAACAAGTGAAGCCGAATTCTTTGCCGTTGCTTGTGAATACTTCTTTTCTAGGCCAAAACTTATGAAACGTAAACATCCAGATATTTACCAAATGCTAGAATCATGCTTTTTACAAGAAACTACAAAGTAACGAGCAGTGAATTACCTATTCAATAAGTTGATATTCGTATTAATCTAACGTGAGTTTTACTTGCTCTGTTTTAATCTCGCTGACTAACTCCAGTTGACCTTTTTCAAATAAATCATCCATCTGCAATAAATCAGGATTTGTTTTGACTGCTTTATAGTTTTTATAATCCTGTATGATTACACCATTTACCGTTCTACGATTTACGCTTTCGCGAAAGCGATATCCGCATTCTTCCTCACAATAAGAATAAGCCAGGTAATCAATTAAATAATTGTCCTTATTTATCCAGTAGACAAAAACGTCGTCGTGATCCTCGCCACCACCTTCTTCTTTAAAAGTAACCTTGATCTCGTAATATTTATTATTTAAAATCGTATCAATCCCTATTTTTTTAGAGATTATAGCATCTCCATCTAAACTATACGGTAATTGTGCAAAATACACTACGCTATTAAGGCTACTGGCATAACCGTTAAGTAAAGAATCTGCAACGGTAATTAAGGAATCGTTTATATAGCGCTCTTTCTTATTGTTACTCAATACATCTTTAATCCTTAAGGAATCTTGAATAAACTCACGAGAATATTGAAACATACCTTTATTTCTTGTAGCCTCGTATTGTGTTCCTCTAAATTTGAATTCCATCGTAGATTGGTCCAAAAATGGAGAGCCATGCGCTTGAATACTCTTATGAATTAATTCCTTACCAGTATAATCTTTATCATCAACTTTACAAGCAACAAGTGCTGTCAACAGTAGTAATAGTACAATCTTTTTCATTTCACAAATATATAAGACATGCATGTGCTGGTCTGTTTATATTTGCAGTATTATATGAAGATTAACAAAAAAATAGAAATTAAAAATCGTAAGGCACGATTTGAATATGAGATACTAGATAGGTATACTGCTGGTATTGTGCTTGCTGGAACCGAAATTAAAGCTATAAGGTTAGGTAAAGCTAGTATAGCCGAAAGTTTTTGTGAATTTCAAAACAACGAGCTTTGGGTAATCAATATGACAGTACAAGAATACTCACATGCTACCTATTTTAATCATCAACCTAAACAAGAGCGTAAACTTTTATTAAACCGTAAGGAACTTAAAAAACTAGAAAAGGATGTTACTAATTCTGGTAATACCATTGTTCCATTACGCTTGTTTGTAAATGAAAATGGTCTGGCAAAAATGGACATAGCGCTAGCAAAGGGTAAAAAACTTTACGATAAGCGTGAAACCATGAAAGATCGCGATAATAAACGCCGTCTAGACGCAATAAAAAAACAATACAAGTAATTTCATTCAATCTAGGCAACCTTATTTAACAATATACGTCTATGTAGTTAAACAAGGTTAAGTTCCTTCTATAAGACATAGAGTTTTATGGTTCTGAATTAACTTTGGGATCCATAAACCAACTCTATGAAATATTACATTACTCTCATTTTCGTTTTCAGTTTAGCTTTCGCCAAAGCGCAATTAATAGGAACTCTTACAGGAACACAAGGAGATTCGCTGGCCTTTGCCTCTATTTATATTAAAGGTTCGTATACGGGAACAACTACTAATAATGAAGGTGCTTACACTTTAAAACTTCCCAAATTTGGTGATTATGAAATTGTATACCAATCTTTAGGCTATGCTCCTGAAACTATTAAAGTCAACTATCAAAAGGAAAATCAGGTACAAAATGTCATTTTAAAAGAACAGGCCACTTCACTAGATGAAGTAATTGTAAATAGTGATGAAAACCCTGCAGATAGAGTTATTCAAGCTGCTATTGATAATAGAGAAAAGAATAGGTTAAAATTCTCCAGTTATAAAGCAAATTTTTATTCGCGTGGTTTATGGCGTATGAATGATGTTCCAGAAAGTTTTATGGGACAAGAGATAGGAGATCTTGACGGATCACTAGATTCTATAACTAGATCGGGTATTATCTACCTATCTGAAACGGTTTCAAAAATTGCCTATGAAGCACCGGATAATTTTAAGGAACACATAATCGCAAGTAAGATAAGTGGTGACGATAATGGTTTTAGTGCCAATAGTGCCGAAAGTGCCGACTTTAATTTTTACAACAATAATATAGACTTAAATAATCGAATCGTATCTCCTATTGCAGATTATGCTTTTGGATATTATAAATATAAATTGTTAGGAACCTTTTTTGATGATAATAATTTTTTGATCAATAAAATAGAGGTTAAAAGTAAAAGGCCTAATGACAACACATTTGAAGGTATTATTTACATAGTAGAAGATCAATGGACGATTTACGGCCTTGAGCTTACCACAACTGGTATGAATATAAATGTACCTGTCATTAAAGAGATAACCTTTAAACAAGACTTTTCTTATGAAGAAAGTAATAAAGATTGGGTAAAACGATCACAAAGCATTGACTTTTCATTCAAGTTCTTAGGTTTTAAAGGGAATGGTCGATTTATCGCAAATTACACGGATTATAATTTCAATCCACAATTTGAAAAAGATTTTTTTGGTGCTGAAGTTTTGAGTTTTGAAGAAGGTGCCAATAAAAAAGACAGTCTATTTTGGAAAAAACAAAGACCTGTTCCTTTAAATACAGAAGAAAGTAAAGAATACATAAAAAAAGACAGTATTGCAGCAGTACGCAACGATCCTAAATACAAGGATTCAATTGATGCTGTAAACAATAAGTTTAGGTTATTAGATCCCATTACAGGTTATTCCTACCGAAATAGCAATAAAAACTACTCGATTACATACGATGGTATAGCAAACTTTTCTGGTTTTAATACAGTACAAGGATTTTCTATAAATTCTGGGCTCTCTTATTTTAAAGGCTTTGACGAAGATTATAATAGAACTTTATACCTAGGGACAAAATTCAACTATGGATTTAGTGACGATAGGTTAAGGTACACCTTTACTGGAAATTATAGATTCAATAGAACTAATCGTAGGTATTTAGGCTTTAAAGCTGGTACTGAAGTACGTCAAATAAATAATAGCAACCCTATTTCTAATCTAGAAAATTCATTAAGTAGTTTATTATTTGAAAGAAATTTTGCCAAGTTCTATGAAGTTGATTTTGCTAGTATCAACTTTGGACAAGAAGTGGTAAATGGTGTTTTTGTAAATACCTCAATATCATATGAAAGACGTCAACCATTAACTAATACTGAAGATCAGGTATGGTTTCCTCAAGATGATATAGATTACACTAGCAATAATCCTTTGAGTTTGGATTTAGGAAGACAAGCGATAATAGACGATCATGAGATTTTAAAAACTGGTGTATCGTTAACCATACGTCCAGGTCAAAAGTACCAAAGTTACCCCAACCAAAAATTCAACATCTCCAATGAAAAATACCCAACGATTATTTTAAATTATGAAGGTGGATTTGCTTCAAATAATGATAATTACAACTTCCATCAGTTCAAGGCAAGTTTGTACCAAGGTTTTGATTTAGGAAATTTAGGTAGAACGAGCTATTATGCTAATGTTGGTACATTTCTTAACGCCGATAATATTTCATTTGTGGACTACCAACATTTTAATGGTAATAGATTAAGGTATAAACTACAAGCAGTTAATCCCTATGGTTTCGGTTTGTTAAACTATTACGATTACAGTACAAATAAGGATTATGCTCAACTTCATGTTCAACATGACTTCAAAGGGTTTATTTTAGGAAAAATACCAGTGCTTAACCAATTAAATTACGATTTGATTTTGAATGGAAAAGCACTTTTTACAGAACGCAAACCTTATTTTGAATTAAGCGCAGGGATCGACAATATTGGTTTTGGAAATTTTAGACCTTTCAGAATAGACTACTTGTACAGCATGACATCTGGAAGAAACTACGGAGCTTTTGCTTTAGGATTCAATCTAGGGTTTTAAAAATTTGTTAATTCTTTTAACAATTGTGTATTTTAAAAATTTTAATAGCCTAAATTTGAGTCAACTAACACAACCCAAATAAAATGCTAGAAATATTTTTAGTCATCTGGCTTTCTAAAAAGCTAGGAGAGATTCTTGAAGAGAAAGGCTATAAAAAAGGATGGTATATAGCCATGTTTGTAGGTTCATGGATTTTCTGTGAATTTGTTATGATACTCATTTTCATAATGTTGTTTTCTGTTGAAAATAACCTAGCCTTAATTCCAGTTGGAATTTGTGGCGGAGCAATCGCTTATGGCTGCATGTATTTATTTGTTAACTCACTACCAGAAAAGGAAGTAGAGGATGTTCGTGGCGAATTTAGATTAGATTAAACTTATTGATGCAAGAATACCATATTCTCAACGGCGATGCCTTAAGAAATAGATTCCCTGCGGAACTTAACGGAAAGTGTATCACTTTTAGAGAATGTTTTATTGATGGCCCTTTAAAAGCACAATCTTACGAACAATTATTAATTGATCGTTCACAGTATATAAAACAGGAGTATAATAGTACTAATCAAGAGTACAACGATCTGGTGATTAAGGAACTTGAGAAGCTGTCGAATATACCTGATAATAGTGAGGTGAATCTTTGGTTTGAAGACGATCTATTTTGTCAATCTAATTTATGGTTTGTTTTACACAGGTTCCATCAGATCAATAAAAAGAATATTAAACTCTATTTGGTTCGACCACTTAACGCATTTCCTTATAGTTATGGACATCATTCAAATTATGAATTGATTCATATTTATACTAACAGACAAAAATTAGAACAACTCGAATTATGGAGTAATCTATGGAAATCTTACGCGGATGGAAATACCACTACCCTATTACAAATTGCAACACAGTTAAAAAGTAATTATACTCATGTACGAGCAGCGGTAGATTCTCACATTAATAGATTACCCAACAACAATAGTGACGGGCTGCCACAAGAATTTGTGAAAAATCTAATTAAACAAAATCCCAACCTCAGTTTTAAACAAGTCTTTATAGCATTTCAGGATAAATTCCCACAATATGGGTATGGCGATACTCAAGTAAGAAAATGGTTTGACCAGTATCAAAAACTTGTTTAAAACTTAGTATAACTTCTTTATAATATCCAGTTCTCCTATTTCAATTTTTATAAAATAATAAGACCTTTGCTTTATAATCATATTTAAAATATCATGAGCGTACCTAATACCTTAATGGATACTCAGTTTGAGTTTGAAGGACAAAAAAATGTTTATAAAGGTAAAGTAAGAGAAGTCTATAACATTGATGATGAGTTATTGATAATGATTGCTACAGATCGTCTCAGCGCTTTTGATGTAGTCATGCCTAGAGGAATACCTTATAAAGGCCAAATATTGAATCAGATCGCCACGCAAATGATGAAAGCCACTGAGGACATCGTGCCTAA
The DNA here is from genome assembly GCF_001430865.1 of Nonlabens sp. MIC269. Lineage (GTDB taxonomy): Bacteria > Bacteroidota > Bacteroidia > Flavobacteriales > Flavobacteriaceae > Nonlabens > Nonlabens tegetincola. The sequence continues at coordinate 259,575 of NZ_CP011373.1, forward strand.
TTGGTTAATAGATACCCCAGATCCTAATGTGGCTATCGGTCATTTATGTGAACCATTTAAAGTAGAAATGGTTATTAGAGGTTATATGAGCGGTCATGCAGCTCGTGAATATAAAGCAGGAAAGCGCATGCTATGTGGCGTACCACTTCCTGAAGGCTTAAAAGAGAATGATAAATTTTCTCAACCTATCATCACACCTGCTACCAAGGCAGAAAAAGGAGATCATGATGAAGACATATCTCGCGAGGACATTCTTAAAAGGGGTATTGTAAGTGAACAAGATTACGAGATATTGGAAAAATATACACGAGCGTTATTTGAACGAGGAACCCAACTTGCCGCGCAACGAGGGCTTATCTTGGTAGATACTAAATATGAATTTGGTAAAACTAAAGATGGAAAAATCGTTCTAATTGATGAAATTCACACACCAGATTCTTCTAGGTATTTTTATGCCGATGGTTACGAGGAACGACAAGCAAATAACGAACCTCAAAAACAGCTCAGTAAAGAGTTTGTACGTCAATGGCTAATTTCAAATGATTTTCAAGGTAAAGAAGGTCAAACAATACCTCACATGAGCGATGAGTATATAAACTCTGTGAGTGATAGGTATGTAGAGTTGTATGAAAATATAACGGGTCATGCTTTCGCGAAAGCGGACACAGAAAACATACTGTCACGTATAGAAACTAACGTGAACCAATGGCTATCCAATCAGTAAGCGCTAAACCTATGCTAAAACGAGTTAAAGGCTTCCAAAAGGAAGTCTTTTTTATTGGCTTTAATCGTACTTTTAAAATAAAAAATGATAACTACTTACAATCCGTATACAGGAGAAAAGCTAGCAGAATATAAAGAACTTACCGAAGACCAAATTCAATCGAAACTAGAGAAAGCTCAAAAAGCATTTAATGATTGGAGATTTACTTCCTATGATAAAAAGGCAGCTACTGTGCGATCTATAGGTGACACTTTGAGAAAGAATATTGAGAAATATGCCAAGCAGATGTCACTGGAAATGGGAAAACCTATTTCTCAATCAAGATCTGAGCTTGAAAAATGCGCTTGGTTATGCGATCACTACGCTAGTAAGGCAAAAGATTACCTAGCTAGTGAACACATAGATATAAATGATGCACATTCTTCATATGTAAGTTATGAACCACTAGGTGTTGTTCTCGCAGTGATGCCATGGAATTACCCGTTCTGGCAAGTAATGCGATTTATAATTCCTGGATTGATGGCAGGAAATGTTGGCGTTCTAAAACATGCCAGTAGCGTGATGGGAACAGCAAATATGATTGAAGAATGTTTACTTGAAGCAGGTGTTCCAGAAGGGTGTTTTCAAAATCTTGTAATAAGTAGTAAGGCTGTAGAAAATATTATTAAAAATGATATTATAAAGGCAGTGACATTAACTGGTTCAAAACCTGCAGGAAGCGCTGTGGCAGGTACTGCTGGCTCAGAAATTAAGAAAACTGTACTAGAACTAGGTGGTAATAACGCACTAGTTATATTTCCAGATGCCGATATAGACAAATCTGTTGAAACTTGCGTTAACGCTAGATATCAAAACACTGGACAAAGCTGTATCGCAGGTAAAAGACTTATCATCCATGAAAAGGTTTACGATGAGTTCCTAGATAAGTTTACCAATAAAGTGAAAGAGCTCAAATCTGGTGATCCGTTAAATGACGATACCTACATTGGAGCTATGGCTAGAAAAGATCTAGCAGAAGAGCTGGAAGATCTCATGAATCAGTCTGTAAATATGGGTGCTAAGGTTCACCTAGGTGGAAGTCGTAAAAACGCCTATTTTGAGCCTACTATTTTGACCGATATTACTCGCGACATGCCAGTTTTTAAAGATGAAACCTTTGGACCTTTAATGGCTGTTCTATCCTTTAAAGAGGAAGAGGAAGCTATAGAGATGGTAAACGATTCAAAATTTGGGTTAGGCGCAAGTTTATTTAGTCAGGACATAAGTAGAATGCAAGAACTTTCTAAAAAAATAAAAGACGGCGCCGTATTTATCAACGCCAAAGTTGCCAGTAACCCTAACCTACCTTTTGGTGGTACAGGTATATCAGGATACGGACGAGAATTATCCCATCATGGAATAAGAGAATTTTGTAATGTGAAAACAGTAGTGGTACACAAATAAAATTATGAATTAGTTTTAAAATCATGTAATGCAAGATTCTGACATGCTAAATTCAGCCGAAAAGAATAGTGAGAATGACTCAAAGCAGCCTACCAAGAATGAGTCATTCTTGGATAGGTGGGAAAACAGTAGCAACCCTTTGGCTCGTTTTTCCTATAAAGTTCTACAATCTATTTGGACTGTTGTTATGGCAATAGGGATGTTTTTAGCTTGGTTAATAGCCTTACTAGCAACATGATTAAACAACTTCCTTTAAAAATAGTACACCTCTATTTTTTATTAAGTGTCATTAGTTTTTTAATAGTCGAACTCGCTAAATCTTATCAAGTTGCCAGTAATTTTGTGACGGGATATGTGAATGATATATTGGTAATACCCATAGTGAGTGTCATATGTCTACATGTGTTATGGTTTATAAAAAGAAATAAAAGCTTAAGACTGGACGCGTTAAGTATAGCCAGTCTAGTCCTGTTATACAGTATTTATTTTGAATGGTATTTACCACAGGTAAATGAAAGATATACTGGCGATGTATGGGATCTAGTATGCTATGCAACAGGAGGATTCATTTTTTATTTGTTACAACGATTTCCTTAATCATTAAAATGCCTGGTTCAAACAAAACTTAAGAATTATAAAACCCTTTAATTACATAAATAAAACATACTATTCTAGGTATGGCAATTAAATTAGTTTAGTTTTGCAGTGATTCTTAGGAATCTTGACACCTTGTTTTCAAAGTAGTTATTTTATTTATTGGTGTATTTAGAGGAGCCTTCTCTTCATTACTTATTCATTCAATCATTACTTTTTTTTCTGCTATTATTGCGGTATCTCATGAGTGAAAAGTTCTGAAGAACATTTTTTTAATTTAATTCAATAACAATGCAAGAAGGCAAAGTAAAATTTTTTAATGACTCAAAAGGTTTTGGGTTTATTACCTCTGATGATTCTGGAGAAGATGTATTTGTACACATCTCTGGTCTAATCGACGAAATCAAAGAAAACGACAAAGTTGAGTATGAAACTCAACAAGGTAGAAAAGGAATCAACGCCGTTAATGTAAAAGTGATCGGATAATTTCTAATTCTTTTATAAAAGTTCAACCGTCTTATTTAATAAGGCGGTTTTTTTATGTTTTATATTAGGTAACATCTACCCTATTACAAAAAAGGTTTTACCTATCAGTAAAGTTTTCTGTAATGTTTTTAATCAATGAATTTCTATTAACTATTAGGTTTAGATGGAGTTAGGACAGTATCAGCCACTATCATTTAAACACTCTATTCTTTTCCGTCAAGAAACGGTACAAACCTAAATTCTCCAAATGTACTCTTAACAAACTTCGACTCGGATTCGCGTATAATAAGTGTCATAATTTGAGAATCGTCACCTACAGGAATTACCATTCTTCCGCCTATTTTCAATTGCGCTAGCAAGGCTTTTGGAATATCGGTAGCACCACAGGTTACTATTATACCATCAAAAGGACCTTGATCTGGTAAACCCTTGTACCCATCACCAAAAACAAATTTTCTAGGTCGATAAAACAGTTTTTTAAATAATTGGGTAGTTTTTTTATACAACTCGTTCTGCCTTTCTATAGTATATACTTGTGCTTTCATTTTAATCAATACCGCACATTGATATCCACTACCTGTTCCTATTTCAAGGATACGCTGGCCTGGCATCACTTCAAGTAATTGAGATTGAAAAGCGACTGTATAGGGATGAGAAATAGTTTGTCCTGCTCCTATAGGAAAAGCTTTATTTTGGTAGGCGTGCTCTAGGAATCCACTGTCTAAAAATAAATGTCTAGGTACTTCATTAATAGCATCAAGTACTCTTTCATCAGTAATACCCTTTTCTCTTAGTAAATTTACTAACTGCCTGCGTTTACCTTTATGTATATAATTATCCTCGATGGTGGCAAATTTAAACTTCTGTTCCTAATAAAATACCTTAAAAACTAGGCAAATTTTACAATTTTATAAAGAGCTGTTTTCGTTACTTTTGTGGAAAACCATATTTCATATGCTTAAAGCAGGAGTACTAGGTGCAGGACATCTTGGAAAAATTCATCTTAAACTACTTCAATCAAGTGAGCGCTACGAACTAGTAGGCTTTTATGATGCAAATCCAGAATACGCTCAACAAGTTGAAAAAGAATTTGGTTACAAATACTTTTCTAATGTAGATGAACTTATCCAGGCATGTGACATGATCGATGTAGTCACTCCTACCTCATTTCATCATGACAGTGCCGTAAAAGTTCTAGAGGCAGGAAAACATTTATTTGTAGAAAAACCTATAACAGTAACGGTTGATGAAGCTAATGATTTAATCTCGCTTTCGCGAAAGCATAATGTAAAAGGTCAAGTAGGTCAGGTAGAACGTTTTAATCCTGCTTTTATGGCTGTTAAGGATAACATCGACCAACCTATGTTTATAGAGTCACACCGACTGGCAGAATTTAATCCACGAGGTACCGATGTAAGTGTGGTGCTAGACCTAATGATACACGATATTGATGCTATATTGAGTGTTGTAAAAAGTGAAGTGAAATCAATTAATGCGAGTGGTGTTGCTGTAATATCTAAAACACCCGATATTGCCAACGCACGTATAGAATTTGAAAACGGCTGCGTGGCAAACCTTACTGCAAGTCGCATAAGTTTAAAGAAAATGCGTAAAGCAAGATTTTTCCAAAAGGACGCCTATATATCTGTTGATTTTCTTGAAAAAGCTGTCGAGGTCGTTAGAATGAAAGACGCTCCTGAAACGCCTGGCGACTTTGATATGATTCTTAAAAATGCAGAAGGTGAAAGCAAACAAATTTACTTTGACAACCCAGAGGTAAGTGCCAATAATGCTATTCTAGACGAATTAGAAACCTTTGCAGATGCTATTGAAAATAACACCAGACCTATCGTAAATCTTGAAGATGGTACTCGCGCACTAGATGTAGCTCTAAAGGTGATTGAGAATTTTAAATCATTATGATACGAATTTTAATAGGTAGTTTTTTTGTGCTTCTTTGTTTTTCTTGTAAACAAGAAAAGAACACCACAACTCAAAATAATATTAAATCCTCTGTTTCAAATTCAAATAAACTAGAGAATAAGTTTCAGATACTTGAATCACAAATTGATAAACAATTAGACAGTATAAACGACCTAAATTATTTTAACGGTTTTGGAGTAGCGGTTGTTAACAAAGATTCCATATTATTTACCAAAGGATACGGTTATAGGGATCTTGAAAAAAGCTTACCTTATACTTCTCACACCATTCAAAACATAGCTTCTATTTCAAAGGTATTTGTAGGACTTACACTTGCCAAGGCTATTGAAGAAGAAAAACTAAAGTTGGATGATGATGTTAATAAATACTTACCATTTACGGTTAAGCATCCTCTATTTCCTAACGATACAATAAAAGTCCAACATTTAGTTAATCACACAAGCGGAATTAGTGATAGGGAATATTACAGTTCTTCATACATTAATTTAGAAAAGGACACTAATGGGAATCCTTTAATTGATCAAGAAGAATTAGAGTACTTTCTACCAATTGAAGAAGATCGCAGTCTTGAAGAATTTCTTAAGTTTGGACTTACAGTCACTGACAGTACACATTCAGATTATATTTTTAACGAGTATAAACCTGGTACCATTCATGAATATTCAAACATAGGTGCAGCACTAGCTGCCTATGTTGTTGAAAAAGCTACACAAACAGACTTTAAAGATTATAGTAAGCAGCATGTGATTGATGAGTTAAAACTCAAAGAAACGAGCTGGAGATTGTCAGATCTAGATACTACATTGCGCAGTAAGGTATATAGCACCATAGATTTAAGATATCCTGACTACAAGCTTATCACTTTTGCAGATGGAGGAATGTATACCAGTGTTCATGATTTAGGATTAGTATTTTCAGAAATAATAGCTGCGTATCAAGGAGAAGGTACATTACTTAATAAGGATACTTACAAACTCTTTTTCACTAAAAGTTTAGATTCCACACATTTATCTAATAAGGAAAACTTAAAAAATCTCAAAAATGAGCAAAATCACGGTATTTTCTTAAGTTATGAACAAGGAAGAATAGGCCATACTGGTGGCGACCCAGGTGTAGGTACAGTCATGTTCTTCAAACCTGAAAATGATTTTGGAATTATTTATTTTGTAAACACAGATATTAACTCAAAAGAGGCAATGCAAACCTTTGTCAACATAACAGAACTATTAGAATCAAATTTTGAATAAAAAAATGAAAAATATTACAGTAATCGGCGCAGGAACCATGGGGAATGGGATCGCACACACTTTTGCCCAAAAAGGATTTAATGTATCACTTGTAGATATCTCTCAAGAAGCATTGGACCGCGGTCTAGGTACAATAAGTAAAAATCTAGATCGTATGATTGCCCGTGAAAAAATTACTGAGGCAGACAAGCAAGATACTCTTAATAACATCACCACTTATACAGATCTTAAAGAAGGTGTACAACAGGCTGATCTCGTGGTCGAGGCAGCTACAGAAAATGTTGATTTGAAATTGAAAATCTTTGGACAAATGGATGAGTTTGCACCAGCAGATTGTATTCTAGCCTCAAACACGTCTTCAATTTCCATCACACAAATAGGTGCTGCTACCTCACGACCTGAAAAGGTAATAGGAATGCACTTTATGAATCCTGTACCTATCATGAAACTAGTTGAAATCATTAGAGGCTACTCAACCAGTGATGAGGTTACAAAATCTATTATGGATATGTCGATTCAATTAGGCAAAACGCCTACTGAGGTTAATGACTATCCTGGATTTGTAGCAAATAGAATTCTTATGCCTATGATTAACGAGGCTATAGAGACTTTATACAACGGTGTTGCAGGAGTACAAGAAATCGATACTGTAATGAAACTGGGTATGGCACATCCTATGGGACCATTACAGCTGGCCGATTTTATAGGTCTAGACGTATGCCTATCAATTCTTGAGGTTATGTATGATGGATTTAAAAACCCAAAATACGCTCCTTGTCCACTATTAGTTAATATGGTAATGGCAGGTAAAAAAGGAGTGAAATCTGGAGAAGGCTTTTACGATTATTCAGAATCTAAAAAAGCAGAAAAGGTAAGTTCAAGTTTTGCTTAAGATCTCATAATTGTGCCAAAAATAAAACCCTTCAAAGGTGTAAGAGCCTCAAAAGAAATTGCTACTCATTTAATATCCAGATCGTATCAGGATTACAAACGAAAGGAGCTTAAAAGCACCTTAAAATATAATCCGTTTAGTTTTCTGCATATTTTGAATCCTGGTTATAAATTTAATCATGAAAGTACAGGGAATGAACGTTTTCAGCTAGTTCGCAACAGGTACTTAGAGTTCAAAGAGGATCAATTTCTTAAAAGTGAATCAGTTCCCAGTTTTTATCTGTATCAATGTACAGAAAACGGTCACGAGTATGTAGGAATTATTGCTGCCGCAAGCACCAATGACTATTACAACAATGTGATTAAAAAGCATGAGAACACACTTAAAGTAAGGGAAACACTGTTTAAAGAATATTTAAAAACAGTAGGCTTTAATGCAGAGCCTGTTTTGATCACTTACCCTGATCAACAAGATATTGATGATATGGTTTCACGTATAAAACAACGTGAGCCTGAATATCATTTTAAAACAACTGATCGCAATGAACATAAAGTGTGGATCATAGATGATGCAAAGGATTGTGATAAAATTGAACAATCCTTTGCAGCTCTACCCTATTTATACATTGCAGATGGTCATCACCGCAGCGCCAGCTCGTATTTACTATCTCAGGATTTAGGTAGCAAACATGATTCCTACAATTATTTCATGAGTTTTCTAATCCCAGAAAGTCAGCTACAAATCTTTGAATTTAATAGACTAGTGACAGATCTTAATGATCTTACAAAGGAAAATTTTCTCATGAAACTAGATCAACATTTTAGAATTCAAAATCGAGGTAAGGAAATGTATAAACCGTCCAAAAAGCACCACTTCAGTATGTACTTGGATGGAGAATTCTACAGCCTATATTGGCGTAAACAGGTCATGACAATTGATAGTCCTTTAGATGATCTTGATACGCAAATGTTATATGATTATCTGCTTCAACCGATTTTAGATATTAAAGATCCTAGAAATGATCGCAGATTATCCTACAATTATGGGAAGGATGCTCTACTAAACATGAAGGAGCAAGTTGATAATAATGAATACGCGGTAGGTTTCGGTCTATTTCCTGCAACAGTAGAACAAATAAAAAAAATCGCCGATGCAGATCTTGTAATGCCTCCTAAAAGCACTTATATAAAACCTAAACTTCCTAGCGGACTATTAATTTACGAATTTGAAAATGAGTAAGATTAGTGAAAACATATTACGCTTTCGCGAAAGCGTAGAACCCAAGGCTACACTTATTGCTGTAAGTAAAACAAAACCTATCAGTGATCTAGAACAAGCCTATGAGATTGGTCAGAGACATTTTGGTGAGAATAAAGTCCAAGAGATGACGTCAAAATGGGAACACTTACCTAAAGATATCAAATGGCACATGATTGGGCACGTTCAAAGGAATAAGGTTAAATACATGGCTCCTTACGTGCATTTAATTCATAGTGTAGACTCTCCTAGGTTACTAAAGGAAATTAATAAGCAAGCAAAAAATAACGATCGTGTTATTAATTGTTTATTTCAAATTCACATTGCCCAGGAAGAGAATAAATTTGGATTTGACGAACAAGAATTGCTGGATTACATCACAAGTGAAGCGTTCAAGGAGTTATCTCATGTTTCAATCACAGGATTAATGGGAATGGCTACATTTACAGATGATCTAGATCAAATTAGAAAGGAATTCAAATCGTTAAGCAGCTTGTTTTCCAAATTAAAAGAAGATTACTTTACTCATGATGAATTCAATAAATTATCCATGGGAATGACTGGTGACTATAAAATAGCTATTGAAGAAGGTAGTACGATGGTACGTATAGGTAGTGCCATTTTTGGGTCTAGAAACACACATTAGGTTACCCATTCATATATTACCTAGTAAATTACTAGGATTAGGTAAAAAATTAGAGTTTTTTTTCACATCAACTACCTCTGTGCACTTATTTTTGTGAGCTTAAATAATTTAACATTAATAAAATGAATGCACAAGATTTAGTTGCAGTAGCTCAGGAGCACGGTAGTCCTGTCTACGTCTATGATGCACAGCGCATTATATCACAGTATGAACGATTAGAGTCCGCTTTCGCGAAAGCGAAAAATCTAAGAATTCATTATGCTGTAAAAGCCCTGTCAAACATCTCAATCTTGAAGCTTTTTAAACAGTTAGGCGCTGGACTCGATACCGTGAGTGTGCAGGAAGTCAAACTAGGGCTAGCAGCTGGTGTTGATCCTAAAAAAATCATTTACACTCCTAATGGTGTTTCTCTAGAAGAAATTGAGCAAGTAGCCGCTCTAGGTGTTCAAATAAACATTGACAATTTATCCATACTAGAACAATTTGGGTCTAAACATCCTGATGTACCTGTATGTGTGCGTATAAATCCACATGTGATGGCTGGTGGGAATGCTAATATCTCAGTAGGTCATATAGATTCAAAATTTGGTATATCGATACATCAAATTCCTCATTTATTAAGAATTGTCAAGAATACAGGTATGCGTGTTAATGGAATTCATATGCATACAGGTAGCGATATATTAGATATTGGCGTGTTTTTATATGCGTCTGAGATTTTATTTGAAACCGCAGCAAAATTTGATGATTTAGAGTTCATAGATTTTGGTAGCGGTTTTAAAGTTCCTTACAAAGAAGGAGACGTATCTACCGACATTGAAGAATTAGGTGAACAATTGACTGAACGATTTAATACCTTTTGCAAGGAGTATGGTAAAGATCTAACTATAGCATTTGAACCTGGAAAATTTTTAGTTAGTGAATCTGGTTATTTTTTAACTAAGGTAAATGTGGTAAAGCAGACAACCAGTACCGTGTTTGCTGGCGTTGATTCTGGATTCAATCACTTAATTAGACCTATGTTATACGGATCGTACCACAAAATTGAAAATGTTTCTAATCCTGATGGACGTAAGAGGTATTACAGTGTTGTAGGATACATTTGTGAGACAGATACTTTTGGTAATAACCGTCAAATTGCTGAGGTTACAGAAGGTGATATACTAGCTTTCTCAAATGCCGGTGCTTACTGTTTTTCAATGGCGAGTAACTATAATAGTAGGTATAGACCTGCCGAAATTTTGTGGTACAATGGAGAATCACATGTCATAAGAAAGCGTGAAACTATGGATGATATTTTACATAATCAGGTTGAGGTTTCTTTATCCATTGAACAAGAGGTATAGTCCATAAAATTATAATTTATATAAATAGAAAAAGCCGCTTCAATAAGAAGCGGCTTTTTCATTTGTAGTTAATTATTATATATACTCTCTGGGTTATTTTACAATTACCTTTTCACTATAAGAGCCACTATTTGAATCTATAGTTACAATATAAGCTCCTGCGCTCATTTCATTTGTATCTATAGTAATCACATCTTGATAATCAGGACTGTCGATGTGAACTACTTTTTGTCCTAATGTGTTGTATAAGGTTACACCATTTACTAAAAGTTCATTTGAAACCTTGATATGAATTTGATCAGCATTAACTGGTTGATAGATTGTAATTTGATTATCCAATTGCACAGTATTATTTGACAAAGTAGAAGGATCATTGAAGACAAGTTCAAATCTATCATTGACAGTTCCTGCGCTCATATTATCAATTAAAGCATCAGCATTACGTAAATTATGATACATACCCGTTAGGTTGTCATGCAGGAATATATTTAAATCTTGATTAACATTTTCTAGATTATCCAAACCAATGGTGATTGTACCTGGGTTACTTATTTTTACTGCCAAAGGTAGGATGGTATTGTTATCAAAACTACCTACACCTTGTATCACATAAGTGTCTCCACCGAAATACCAAGACATATCGTCCATTTGATTATCTTGTTGCTTAGCATCAAATCCTCTATCGTAACCCATCGTAGCACTTACGTCTTCAGTAACTAACAGTTGTCTATGTATTGTCCCTGGGCTATCAAAACCTAATCGTATTTTTTGTCTAGTATCATTAGGTCCATTGTAATCTAAGTCTGGACTAATAGCAGCAGCGCCGCTACCAGGTGCAGCAACAAAAACACTAGGACCTGTAGATTCTTTAATAAATTGACGTTGATCATTTTCAAATCTAACAGTACCGTTTGAAGTTGCTCTTACAAAAAAGCCTTGTGCTACTGGTACAAATTGCTCTGGAGTTTTTGTAGGAACTCCACCTTGATTTACTTGTGGACTGCTTGTTCCTATACTAGCGTTAGGAACTCCACCAGAGAAATTGTAGGTTGCGTAACCACCTTGATATTGGAGTAACACGTGACTGTTTCCACCCCAATGTTCCCAGAAGTAAAGCGTACCGTCCAACTGAGGATTATCTCTTATGAACTCATGAGCATCTAATGCTGATGGATACGGATTACCTACTAAATAGTCATTACCATTATTAATTGGTAAGTCAATGACACCATTGTTAGGTCGACCTATAAATACATAGTTCTGCTCTCCTGAAATGTTGTCGCTATTACCTTTCATCGTAAATCCTTCACCTGTATTTAGGGATCCAGTAGGACCTACATATTCCCAATTGGAATAATTTCCTGAACTTAAGTTGGAATATTTGTACAACCATCTACCAGAGATTGTTGCAGCAGTACTAGCCGTTCCAGGAGCTCCATCTCTTACATTTCTACTTGTAAAATTCATAGGTCTAGGATTATCGGCAAATGTTCCATCATGCATAAAGCCTTGAATGGTATATCCATCGTTATTCAAAGCATTAGTAGTTGAACTAACAGGTGAACTCCAGTAATTATAGTTGTACTTATCAGAAGTTCCTTGTTGATCTGCCTCTAACGATCCTGTACTAGAACCAATTAAATCACTATCTAAAGTTTGTACTAATTGTGCTTCACCTTCCAGGTCAATTAGACCATCAAGTTCCAGAATATGCGTTACTGTTAAACCTAAATTATTCTTTACTGAAAGTTCGTTCGACTGTTGGTTTAAGCCTAGGAGTGTAATGTTCTTATCGGTTATTTCTATATTATGAGATGACTGTACGATGTTCCAATCAATATCATAAACAGTTCCTGCTACAACTCTAGTACTACCTGGATTATACAGATCACCACCGTTTTGCCAAGTACTATTATCAGAGAAATCTCCATTAGTTTGAGAAATGTATGGAAGAGGCGCTGTTTGGTCAATAATGGTGAAATTTGAAGGTTGTCTCAAACTACCACGGTGTTTGTTACCAGAAGCGTCATTTAGGTGCGTACCTATGTAGGTATTCATATTGTAATATGCTTCTAGGTTTGACCAAGATAATGCTGCAATATCATTCTTCGTTACACTAGAAGGAATAATAGCTCCTTTTATTCCAGCACCAAACTCTTCAATCTCTTGATTCATCATAAATCTGATTTGATCCTGATTTATAGCAGTAGTAAAAATTCTAACTTCATCAATATTTCCATAAAACTGATTTCTTACATCTGTTTTAGATATGTATCTCGCTCCTATACAAAAATCTTCATTATTAGTTGTAAGCGCAGCTATATTTTGAGTTTTATCAAGAACTCCATCAATGTAGAAATTAACTGATGTCCCATTATACACAACTGTAATATATGTCCAAACATCATCGGCGATTCTAGTATTGCTTTTTCTTGTTTGGTTCTGATGTCTCATAGATACTCGATTGTTACTATCAAGGAATAACCAATAACCATTATTTGCAGTCCCTCTTTTAGAAACTATCGTTCTATTATTTCCGTCTGAATTTTCTCCTTTTGATAAAACCCAAGCAGAAATTGAGTAAGCTCCGTTTAATTGTATTTCATTTCCAACTTGTACATAATCATTTTCACCATCAAAGTCAATATGTCTAGGCTCAATTTCTTCATGTGCTACACCAAATTTCACATATTTTTCACCATCAAAATCATAAGTAGTTTCAAGTGTAGCGCCATTTTCATCTAAAAAGATAGTCTCCAATACATCATTGAAATTTTCATCATTGGCAACTATCATTACATAAGCATCATTTCCAACTAAAGCTGGTAAGCTAGAAAAACCTGCTGTTTCTACACTTACCTTTACTTCAGGTATGTCATTTCCTTGTTCAGAAACTTCTTTAAATTTCCATGTTCTTTTAGTAACATCAGTAAACGTAGTAACTAAATCAGGACCTAAAGTAACAGCCAAAGGACTTGGCATTGGGTCAAGATCCTCTGACGTACTTCCCCAAACCAAGAAGTCGTAATCATCTTCAAACGTGTTAGGGTTAGCGTTATTCGTATTATATAAATCACCCAATCCAACTGAGACAAAAGCATTTGGATCTATACTTCTAGCCTGTTTTTGATTTAAGCGCATACAATCATCTCTTCCTATAGCGGTAACATTATAAGTAAAACCAGGATCTATAGAAGCATTCCACAATTCATTACCTGAACTATCATAATAAGAACCTGGAACATGAGGCAGACCAATAGAATCTATAGGAAATAACCCTAACGTTATTCCGTATTTCATAGCAAAATACGATTCTATTTTCTCACGTTCGTCATCTGACTTCTTTTCAGAAAAAGACATGATTTCTAAAATATCTCCATTAAAACTAGATCCAAAAAATTCTGATCTTCCTAACCAATATCTCGAATTTAAAATTTCTTTGATAGTTGTACTATTAACCTCTTGAATTAAACCAGATAAAGCTGGAATATTTTCAAGATTGACTCCATCTAGATATAATTCCATTCCATCACCGGAATCATTAACTCTTACATTAAAAATAACTGGTCTGTCATAATTAAGAGTTGGATGTACAATTGCCTTACCATAATCATTTTGTGCACCTTGATTGTAAGCTACAATGTCAGGATTAGTTCCATACCTAGCACTTGTGTTATTGATAGAAATACCTGTAACATCTTGATTATTTCCGCTTGTATTATAATCATCACCCATGAAAACATCTTCAGTTCCACGAGAAGCATTAAGGCCTTGGGTAGGATTTATTACCACATAAATATCGTTATAATAAAAACCACCTTTACCAAACATAGATTTGCTTCCGTCAAATGTCACTACCGGATTATAATTTGCATTTGCAGCGGCGTTATCTTGGTAAATAGGGCGTTGTGATCCACTCGATGTGGCATTAGTATAAGATCCATCAATTGTCACATTACCTATTGCGACAGAGTTTCTCCACTCACTAATCAGATCACCATCATTATAATTATCTGCTAAGGTTGCTGGATTTAACCAAAGTTCTAAGTCTGGTCCTACTCCGTTACCGCAATCTACATAAACCTTTGCAAGCTGTAAGTATCCTTCAATCCTAAAGTCATCGATAGCTAGACCATCAGCATAATAGGCAGCACCGTCAGACTGAAACCAAACTCTAAAACGCACATCACTTTGATCGTCAAAAGCTTGTGAAGGCAAGTTCACACTTGCAGTTGTCCAACCGTTAGAATCATTTGCCCATGCACCATAACCACCTACTGCACTAGCGTCATCAGTTGTCATCCAGTTAACAGAATCAGGTTCACCTACTCTACCTAAGGTTCTCCAACCTAAACCATCGTTATTATCAAATTCAATTCTAAATCCATCAGCTCCATTTGGAATAACATCTAGATTATATCGAAAACTTAACACCATCCTTTCATAACCGGATAAGTCAATCAATGGAGTTGTTGTTGACATTCTGGCAAATTCCTCATAAGTTACATTAGACCTCGTTCTACGTATGTATTTGTAAAAGCCTGCTCCATGAGCTGCAAGATCAGATCCTCTTCTCCATTGCCCGCGATTGGCAGCATCAGTCCAAGCATTATCTCCTGCTCCCGTTGTAAACGTGGCGTTGAAAATAGTAACCTGTGCATTTGCTATTCCTGATAATAAAACTAGAATTAAGTAAAACTTCTTCATACCTTAATAATTAACTACGGTACAAAGTAATTTCAGCCTATGGAGAAAATGGATTTTGCAAATTGAATTAAAATTACTTTTTCTTAAAAAAACGCAAAAAAAAAGTTTAAAATACTGATATACAGATTTTTATCTTGCTTTTATTATTCACCGCATAACAGTTTATCGATGCGTTTCATCGATAAAAAGTTTAAGGGTTTTAAGAATTTATATTTTTTTGTTCTAGAAAACGTGAGAAAAATTCGTATTGTTTTTGACTAAAATATCTGATCATGCGTTGTTCTATTGATAATTTCGACGAACTACCAACTAGTATTGTATTTAATAGTACTTTTTTAACAGTTGTTTGTCTTTTTAACAAAGTATTACATAGTTCAAGCTGATAATTTAACAGTTCACCTAATAAAGAATGGTCCTGATACAACTTAACAGACTTACTTACAAATAACTGTTTATCAATTGTTTCTATACTGTTTAAAGCTATTTTTTCAGATGAAATCCCTTCCCATAAATATACCGTTCCGTTTATCGGTAAACTACACTTTAGTGCATCAAATATTTTTGTCTTAATACCTGCACCATATGGAATAGGAGCCAACATTAATTTATACTTAGATAATTCTATCTCTATATTTTCACAGTATCCTTTAACGATAAAGCCCTCTTTTTTTGAATGCATTTGATTCACAAATGCCGGTAACTCATAACCATAAATATGTAATTCTACTTTAGGAAGAGATTGCCTTATCAAGGGCCAAATACTATTTTTTAGCAATTTTATAGTTTCTATGTTCGGTCTATGCTTTCCTGAGCCTACAAAAACAAAATGCTCACGGTCATCAAAATTGACTATTGGACATTCAATATTTTCATATAAGAAAGGGACAAATACTAATTTTTCTAATGGAATATTAAAGTGTGACTTGAGCAACTCTATTTCATAATTAGCTATGATTAAAGAATAATCAACTCTAAGAATTGCAGCAATCTCTCGATAAGTGTATTCATTATCAAAATTTACAATAAAATCTTTCAAATAAGCCTCTTCCCTAGCCTTCCTTAAGAAATGTAAATCTTCTGTGTCTAGTATATGAATACACTCTGGTAAAACTTTTCTTATTCTCCAGCTGTATTGTTCTTCAATCATAAACCTATCATAAAGTACATGACTGAAAGAATATTCTCCTACAAATTCATTGAAAGATTGATTATTTAATTCAATACGATGACCATATATAGTATGACGATTACAAAAGTTATCATCAATTGGTAAAACAGTTGCAAAATGAATTTCATATTGAGACTGAAAAGTTTCGATTAATTGAATCATCCTTGTACCAGTACCTGATCCGTTGGGGTTAGGCCAATGAGCACCAATAATTAACAGCTTTTTATTAGATTGCAATAGATTTACGTTTTTAAGGTTTATATAAACGATTGAGTTAAAACAGCTTAAACCTAGGTTAATAAATAGCCGTCACAGACTAGTAAAAATAAGAACTAAATAATTACTTTTATCGCTCACATTTTCTTTACAAAAGCATGGGTAAAATTATAGCAATAGCTAATCAAAAAGGTGGTGTAGGTAAAACAACAACAGCAGTAAATCTAGCGGCATCGCTAGGTGTATTGGAAAAAAAGGTTTTATTGATAGACGCTGATCCACAAGCTAATGCTACATCGGGATTAGGACTCGATGTAGAGACTATAGAAGCAGGAACCTACCAGTTGATAGAGAATTCTACTCCGGCCATGTCATTAATTAAGGAAACTAACGCTCCTAACGTACAAATAATTCCAGCTCATATTGATTTAGTCGCTATAGAGATTGAATTAGTAGATATTGACCGAAGAGAATACATGATGAAACAAGCCTTATCCTCTATTAAGGATAATTTTGATTTTATAATTATAGATTGCGCTCCTTCTCTAGGGTTACTTACTTTAAATGCTCTTACTGCAAGTGACTCGGTGTTAATACCGATCCAATGTGAATACTTTGCTCTTGAAGGATTAGGCAAATTATTAAACACAGTTAAGAGTGTTCAAAAAATTCACAATCCAGATTTAGATATAGAAGGATTACTACTTACCATGTACGATAGTAGATTAAGATTATCCAATCAAGTAGTAGAAGAAGTTAATCAGCATTTTGAAGGTTTGACCTTTAAAACAATTATACAACGTAATGTTCGTTTAAGTGAGGCTCCTAGTTATGGAGAAAGTATCATTAATTATGACGCATCCAGTAAAGGATCGGAGAACTATTTGAGTCTAGCTAACGAATTGATAAATAAAAACGCATAACTCATGGCCAAAGCAACAAAAAAACAGGCCTTAGGTCGCGGTTTATCTGCCTTATTAAACGATAAGACAAATGAAATAAAAACCGCACAAGATAAAAACGCAGACAAAATTGTAGGAAACGTAGTTGATTTACCTCTTGAAGACATAGAGATGAATCCGTTTCAACCACGTACATCATTCAATGAAGAGCATTTAAAAGAGCTTGCCTCTTCTATCAAAGAATTGGGTGTTATTCAACCCATTACAGTACGTAAAAAAGGGTTTGGAAAATATGAATTAGTATCGGGAGAACGTCGTTGTCGTGCTTCAAAAATGCTAGGATTCACCACAATTCCAGCCTATGTACGTATAGCAAATGATCAAGAATCGCTAGAAATGGCGCTTGTTGAGAACATTCAACGTCAGGATTTAGATCCTATTGAAATTGCATTATCCTACCAGCGACTTATCGATGAGATCAGTCTTACGCAAGAACAAATGAGTGAACGTGTAGGAAAATCACGTAGTGCTATCGCAAATTATCTGCGACTATTAAAATTAGATCCAATTATTCAGACTGGTATGAGAGATGGTTTTATCTCAATGGGCCATGGTCGTGCTCTAATTAATATCGATAGCCTAGATGATCAGCTGGATATATATCAACGTATAATTTCAGATAATTTATCGGTAAGAGATACTGAAAAACTAGTTAAAGGGCTTAAGGATAGTACGCTTTCGCGAAAGCAAACTAAAAAGAATTCTCTTCCAGAAAAAGTAGAATCTCAAACTAAAAAGCTAGGAGAACATTTGGACACCAAAGTATCTACTACCATGAATAGTTCTGGGAAAGGAAAAATTACCATTAATTATGCTTCAAAGGCAGATTTTGAACGTATTGTCAAATTGATTAATGGTTAAGCACCTAGTTTACATATTTATAATTTTAAGTTCTGCATGGTGTCATGCCCAGGATGACTCTAATGATACACCTGAAAAACAGGACTTAAATACCGTACTTGTTGCCAATGATACACTACCAATTGTATACGATGCAAATCGACCAAGTAAAGCGGCATTTTACAGTGCTATATTACCTGGTATGGGACAAGTTTATAATAAAAAATATTGGAAAGTACCAATAGCCTATGGCCTTATAGGTACCAGTGTATATTTCTACATAAGGAATGACAACGAATACAACAGATTAAGAGATGCTTTTAAAATAAGGCTTGCCGGTGGTACCAATGATGAATTCTCTGACGAGAATGGTAATCCTATCATTTCTACTCAAGGATTAGAACGTGCCCAAAAAGTATCACAACGTAACAAAGAATTAAGTTTGTTGCTAGCAGCAGCAGCTTATGTCCTACAAATTATCGATGCCAATGTTGATGGCCATTTAAGTCAGTTTAGTGTAGATCGCAATCTTGCTGTTTTACCCTATATTGATTATAATAATCTAAGTGCTGGTAGCAATTTTGGATTTTCTCTAACCTATAATTTTTAAAATGAAGATAGCTCTAGTTGGTTATGGTAAAATGGGTAAAACAATTGAACGTCTTGCGACAAGTCGCGGACATGAAATTGTAGCTCGTTTAGGCAGGAATGATCAAATGAAACAAGCACAAATCGCCGATGTTGCTATCGAATTCACATCGCCAGAATCAGTTCTTAACAACTTAAATGAACTGATTAAGTTAAATATCCCAACAGTTTGTGGAACAACGGGTTGGAATGATGATCTGGATGATATTTCAAAGCTTGTAATAAAGGAGAACTGTAGTTTAGTTCACGCATCAAATTTCTCTCTTGGTGTTAACCTGTTTTTCGAACTTAACAAGAAGCTGGCAGCTATGATGAGTACATTTAACGAGTACAAAGTAAGTATGAATGAGATTCATCATACTGAAAAAAAGGACGCACCCAGCGGCACAGCAATTACTTTATTTGAAGGTCTTAAAGATCCTCTTAAAAAAACCAATTGGTCACTGGAACAAACCAATGATGAACAAATAGTGACCATTGACGCTATTAGAGAAGAAGATGTCAAAGGCACACATAGTATTTTTTACAGTAGCGATATTGACGAAATTGAAATTAAACATACAGCTCACAGTCGTGATGGATTTGCACTAGGTGCTGTAATAGCCGCAGAATGGATACACGGCAAAAAAGGAGTTTTTACAATGAAAGATGTATTAGGATTGTAACTTATATAGTTACAACCTTACTTACATACCAAGATATTTAAATTATGGAGTGGACAGAATGGTTCCTGTTTTTTATAGTAGTACAAATTATTCACGGGTTAGCTACCTTTAAGATGTATGTGGCAGCAGGTCATAAGCCTTGGGAAGCTTTTGTACCTGTTTATAACGCTTATATTCTAACTAAGATTATTAACCGACCTTGGTACTGGGTACTGCTATTATTTCTTCCAGTGGTTAACCTGATTATGTTTATTGTTATCTGGGTAGATTTACTGCGCAGTTTTGGATACAATCAAACTAAACATACCGTACTGGTTATCCTTACACTAGGACTTTATTTGTTTTACGTTAACTATGCGCTACCACTTAATCATATAAAGGAAAGAGTGCTTAAACCTAGAACGGCAGCTGGTGAATGGACAAATAGTATTCTTTTTGCTGTAATTGCAGCGACCATCGTTCACACTTATGTCATGCAACCTTTTATTATTCCGACTTCATCGTTAGAAAAAACTTTATTAATAGGTGATGCGTTATTTGTAAGTAAGTTTCATTATGGTGCTAGACTTCCTATGACTCCTATTGCATTTCCAATGGTGCACGATACGATTCCAGTAGCAAATGTAAAAAGTTATCTACCTAGACCACAGCTACCTTATACCAGGTTACCAGGTTTTCAAGACGTAAAACGTAATGATATTGTAGTTTTTAATTGGCCTGTAGACAGTGTGAATATTTATGGCCAAGATGACGGTAAATATCATTATAAACCTATCGATAAGAAATCAAATTATGTAAAACGTTGTGTAGGAATCCCTGGTGATTTACTCTCAATGAAAAATGGTGAAGTTTATATCAATGGTGAACTACTTGAAATGCCAGAACGCGCAAAACTTCAAAATGCGTATGCCTTCACTCCTATTGACCGTAATGTTCTTAGTAATCCAGCGATATTAAGAGAAAAGTATGATATAACTGATGGTTTGAGATATGCAACTATACATCCTGATAAATATCCTGATAGTATAGGTTTTAACTCTGCTACCAAGGCATCTATGGAAAAGCTTAAGGCAGATGGCGTAATATCTAATTACCAAAAAATTGAAATTGGAATTCCTGATTATAGAGCTTTCCCATACAACGCATCGACTGGTAATAACAGTAGTACAAGAAAGGAATTTCTAATTCCTGCAAAAAATCAGACTGTAGAAATCAATAATCAAAACATCGATTACTATAAAGAAATAATTGAGGTTTACGAGGGAAGCGAAATGAACATTTCAAATACAATTTCATTTAAAGGAAATCAGGTTCTATTAAATGAAAAACCACTTACTAGTTACACCTTTAAGCAAAATTACTACTGGCTTATGGGAGATAACCGAGATAACTCCTTGGACAGTCGCTATTGGGGTTACGTTCCAGAAACGCACATAGTAGGTAAGCCAGTTCTTATTTGGGCAAGTTATGATACAAGTAAAAGTTTCCCTTCAGCCCTAAGAACTGATCGTATGATTCAAACCGTTAATGGTGACGGAAAACCAAAATCATACTTGCTGTATGTAGTAATAGCTATAGGTATATATTTTGCAGGTAGATACCTTTACAAAAAGAAGAAAGGTAACAAGTAATAGTGATGGAATCTAGGGCACAGTTGATTGTACATCCTAGTTATTTTATGGATGTTATCAGTCTAATTAACACCTATCACTGTGATGAACTTATTTTTGAAATTCACGACAATTACGTAAAACAAACCTATCGCAACAGGTGTGTTATTGCAACTACTAATGGCAAAAACGCTCTTAGTATTCCCATAATTCATCAAAAGTCAGGTTCATCGGTGCCGTACTCAAGTATTGAAATTGATTATTCTGAAAAATGGAAAATCAATCATTTAAGGGCAATAAAAAGTGCTTATCAAAACAGTCCTTACTATGAATATTATGAGCAGGATCTATTAGAACTCTATGCCAAAGAGGAATCCTCTTTGATGAAATGGAATTTAAGCTGTACACAGTTTTTATTAGAACAATTACAAATTTTACCAAAAATAAGTTACACCAGTAACTATCAAGGAGATATCAAGGCTCAGAAACTGATCACCGCCAAGGGTAATAAACATCCCATATATCAGTCTTACATTCAAGTTTTTCAAGAGAAACACGGGTTTTTGCAACCCTTGTCTGGTCTAGATTTGTTATTTAACTTAGGTCCTAGCAGTCGCAGCTTTTTGAAATCTCAAGCAGCTTTATGCGACTTCAAGTAAATGAACGACACCTACAAACGATTTGAGGCCTTTTTCACAACCAGAAATTTTTGGAAGGGTAATCTATCGGGAATGGAACAGTTTGCTCTGGATAGCTTAGATTTCTCACATCTTAAGGAGTCAACTTCAAAAATAGATTTACCCAATATTCCACCTAATACTGTACTAGGAAAAAGAGCAGAATACTTTTATAAGTTTTGCGTAGAGCAATCAAAAAATTATGATGTTTTACTTTCAAACGAACAAATCTTCAGTAATAAAGAGACGTTAGGTGAAATAGACTACATACTTCAAAACAAAATTACTGGCAAGCAATTACACGTTGAGTTGGTTTACAAATTTTATATTTATGATCCTTGCGCAACAGGTAAATCAAACCTATTGGACGATTCTAGAGTTAAGGAGCTATCTCGTTATGTGGGACCTAATAGACGCGATACTTTTCTTAAAAAGTTTCACCGACTACGGCAGCATCAATTACCACTTTTATATCGTAAAGAAACTAGAAAAGCTCTTGAGAAATTAGATATTAATGTTGATGTATTAAAACAGCAAGTTTGCTTTCTTGCCCATGTATTTATTCCGCAAGATCATTGGAACAAACCATTTCCATATATAAATAAAGCATGTATCACAGGATACTATTTGGATTATAACGCTTTCGCGAAAGCGTACTCATCACACACCTATTTTTTACCTCACAAGCATTTATGGAAATCACATGCTCATGAACTAGAAGTTTCCTACAATCATTCAACCATACTTCCCATAGTCCAAGAAAGTCTAAAAAGAGGATATGCGCCCATGCTATGGAAACAGGTCGCAGAAGACAGCTTTGAAAGGTTTTTTGTAACTATGCCTAAAGATGGCATTAGGATAATATAAACAACGTTTAACGTTACCTTACGGATGTTAAACGTTATGATGCTGTATCTTTAAAATAAAAACATGGAAAGGAAATTTGAACCTAAAAATAGAGAACCATATTTAAGTGATTTTGGAGATCGTAGTAGACCAGAGCAATTTGATGTAAAAGAGCCTGTTACTACTACACATACCGAATCAAATTCAACACAAAACCAAACAACAAATACAAATATGAGTTATTTAAATTTAGATAAACAAAAAACAGCAACAACCGTTACAGAATTAAACGTATTACTGGCAGATTACCACTTATACTACCAAAAACTGCGTAATTTTCATTGGAATGTAGTAGGACATAACTTTTTCGATCTTCACGAAAAGTTCGAACAAATGTACGATGAGGCTAAAATCAAAGTAGACGAGATTGCAGAACGTATCTTAACTTTGAGATATCAACCTACCTCTAACCTATCAGAATATTTAGAATTATCTTCCATTGAAGAATCAAAATCTGAACATACAGATGTTGAAATGGTTAAACAACTATTATCCGATCATGGAAAATTGATCACACAAATGAGAAAGGTGGTTGAAGTAGCCGATGCTGCTGGTGATGAAGGTACTATTGATTTAATAGGAGCTTACATTAGAGAACTAGAGAAAGAAAGTTGGATGTTAGATGCATGGGTTATGAATACAAGGGATACTCATAAATCTATCTAATACTTTTAAGATCATAAATCTACCGAGCTGGACTAATTGTCTAGCTCGGTTTCTTTTTTTTAATTAGTTAAAATCACCCATGAAAGCATATTTCCTTCTTCTATTATCCTTTTTTATTTCTACAAGTTGCCTAAAAAATGATAAGCTTCAAGTTGTTGCAAACTTGCCCGATGTTATAGATGAATGTAGTGGAATGGAATTTATTTCCAATACTATGTACTTGGCATTAAATGATAGCGGTGGAAAATCAATAATCTACTTGTGCGATATCAATAAAGGTGTTGTTGCAGAGTTACATAGTGATCAATGGAATAATGTAGATTGGGAAGATATGGCTGTTATAAAAAACGGAAGTACCACTAATATATATATTGCCGATACCGGTAATAATTATAATAAAAGAAAGGATCTAGTTATTTATGAGGCTTCTATTATAAATATAGAACAACTTTCAGGTAAAGTTGAATTGAATGCTGTTGCGCATCCCTTTTATTACGAAGATCAAGATGAGTTTCCTCCAAAAAAGAAAGAGCGACTTTTTGATGCTGAATCGCTAATTGTATTAAATAGTAATTTTTACATCTTTACCCGTAATCGTTCTAAAGACTTTAATGGAAAAACTTCGGTTTATACATTCCCGATATCGACTGTACCGCAAAAGGCAAAAAAACTAACAGAAATTGAAATTTGCAATGATAAAAATGATTGTCAAGTAACTGCCGCTGATGTATTTAAAAACAAAATAGCTTTACTAACCTACGATAAGGTAATCATACTAACAGATTATGATAGGGATTTTAAGGAGTACCAGGTGACCGAATATAAATTGGATCACTTCTCACAAAAGGAAGCAATTAGTTTTATTAATGACTCCGAACTGTTTATAGCAGACGAAAAGAACAAACACAGCGATGGTAATATTTATCGTTTTGACTTATAGTGTAAGGCAAGAAATACAATCCCTAAAACCTCGGATATTCCACCCAACACAAACATACCGATAGATCCTGCAATGTTAAAAGCGTAAAATAAAAGACCTATTAGTACTAGTAAACTACCTATTGCAATAAGTGAAATGCTGGTACTTTTGTTTATCATGTAAAAATTATCTATATCAAGTGATAAAAATATAAGTTAGAAGCTAAATCCAACTTGAAAACTGAATCTAAATCCATCAGCACCATGAAATAAATTAAAAGTTGCTCCTATTGCCTCGGCACTGTTAACATAGAATCCACCACCATAATCATTGTGCCATCTTGAACTATCCTCACCATCTAACCATACTCTACCTACATCACCACCTACAAATACTCCAATTTGTAGAGGAACAAAACCTGAATTAAATTCATTGAAACTATACCTTACATCACCACTGAAAGCCATGGCGCTTTCTCCTGAAAATCTCTGTAAACGATAACCTCTTAAACCTGTGTTTTGACCCAATTGAGCACTTTGAAAAAACTCAAAATCATCACCAATATTAACCTGACCTTGTAATAAAGTTTTTAAAACCCATTTTCTGTCACGACTAATAGCATTATGAAAACCTAGTTTTGGTTTTAAGTACCCAAAAGAACCTTCTAAATCATCAAATTCGGTATTAACACCTGCCACAAGATCAAAGATCATACCTCGTGTAGGGTTTAATTTAACATCGTAACTTTCATAATTATATCTTGCACTTAAATCGGCATACCAATTGCGCTCATAAAAATCTTCTTGATTATCAAAGCCTGATTGTGCTAAAAATCGTTCTTCATCTCTTTCTACTTGAAATCCTTGTGCTTCAAAAGTCGCAGATAAATTAGAACCGTATTCACCTACGTAACTGTAACCAATTCCTCCAGAAATTTCACTTAATCGCACACGGTTGTAATCAAAATCCAACTCATCATCAAGATTTACGGTTTCGTTACCAAATCCAAAAAAGTTTTCAGCAAATGTTGGACCTGCGAATCTTCCCTTAACGATTAAATTACCGTGATTAAAAACTCCAGCAAAAACACCGTTGTAATTAATATCATATCCTTGTGTAGCAAAATAGTAACCGGCTTTAAATCTATGCTCTCGAGTATTTGGGTTTCTATTAAATCCTTTTACGATATAACTTGTTTGAATACCTATTCTAAAACCGTCATCAGGATTAAATCCAATACCTGGCGTAAAAGCTCCTGCTGTACTTATTTGTTTCTTTGGATCATATAGATTCACATCATATGAATCTGTCAATCTTAATCTAGCATTCCCTTTCTTCTGGATGCTATTTGGTTTAGACTTGTGATCATAGATAGATACATTTTTACCATTATCCATCTTATAAATATCATTATTTTGACCACCGATTACTCGAATTTTAATTCTTGATTTTGTTGATCCAGTTGAAGTGATTACATCATCATCATCTAGCGCATAAACCCATACTTCATCAGTTTCATTTTTATAAAAGGTACGTTGGGCCACAACATCTGCTCGTTGTCCATCCTTATTTCTGTATATAGAAACCCTTGTAGAGTTTTTGTCTATCACTTCAATGTCTATAAAATCATCCTTATCAGTACCGGTAAGAATAGCTAGATCAGAGATAATATCGTAGTATTTTGTGGCTATTTTGACCATTTTGTCACGTCTAGTTCGCATATTCTTCTTGATGACTTCTGTACTCTCAGCAGCTTTAATTTCTTGTGGTAACTTATCAAAAGCCTCGTCAATGACTTCGTCAGTCAGGTTTTGTTGAATGAATGCCGCTTGGTCTAGCCATACTTCCTTCCCAGAATTTTGAGATAAATTACGATCTAGATAGGTGGCAGCTGTATTAAACCATTTTAGGTTATTAATATCTTCATCATAAGTAGCAAATTGATTAGTGATTCCTATCATAGCTCTTAATGTGGCAAACAATGCACCGTCAAAATTGGAATATACTTGATCTCTATCTCTAGGGATTGGTTTAAACAAATGAGTTCCATCTTCCAATTCAAATTCAGACCATCTCCATTGATCTGCATGACGATCCCAATCACCTATTAGCATATCAAATAATCTGGCTCTTACATAGGATTCTTCATCAATTTTATATTTCTCATCTCTCCTTAATCGCTCAAATACATCGGCAGTGCTTTCTATATCATTTGGCTTACCAAATGATTCTAAATCTTTATGATTTTCCTCTGGTCGTTCAACGAGCATGTATAATTCATCACCGTATTCCTTGTTGTAGTTGCCTAGTGCCGGTTGCTTTGGTACGTAGTAAAGCACCGGATTTGTGTGGTACACGTCAATGGCGCTAGCGAGTGTAGGAACTGTCAAAAAAGCATAGGGATGTGCAGCTGTGTAGAAGTCAAAAATAAGATCTTCTGCTCCAGTATCTTCAAAACTACTCGCTATATTATCTTCTTTGAATACAGTGGTTTGTAAAAATTGAACAGCGCTTTTTTTCAATGCTCTCAAGTTGTATTCTCTACCGTCTTTTGCCACTAAACGCAATGATCTTGTTTGATGACCACCACCGCCGCGTTCTACAGTAAGTCCACCCATTAAAGTATCTAACATAGCTACTTGAACATTTAATTCTGTACCGTAAAGATCGCGGTACTTATTACCCCATATAGATTCATGTAATCCTGATTTATCAACCTGTTCTTTGGTGTAGATGCTCGCTTTCGCGAAAGCGGGATAATCTTCAGGTAATGATTTTAAATCAAAATCTTCCTGTGGTTCAATTGCCTGTTTGGTGTATAACAAATTGTAAGTACCATTTTCAAAACTGTAAAACCTAACGTAGGAACTACCGTCTTTCATTACATCTAGTCTAGCAAAACCTTTACCTCCATAAGAAAACAAACCATCGTTACTGAGTGCGGCATATCCTTGTTTACTTCCAGAGCCTGAAACAATCTGTCGTACGCCATCATTTTCAATATACTGTAAAGTGTGTTCATGACCACTTGCTACAATTACACGATTTGCAGCACTTGCACGTATAAGTGTTGCAATACGGTCGGCCATTTGTTGATACCTTTTATTTTGTCTGTCTTGTGCACTTACTCCACCACTTGTTCTTATAAGTGATGTTAAAGAGCCTAGAACCGGTACCGGAATATTGTTTTGAGAAGGATATAAGTGCTTGATTGCTGCATATTGACCACCATGTATACCGTTAGTATACAACGGGTGATGTAACGTAACTATAATTGTTTTGTCTTGAGCTTTTTTGAGTTCGCTCTCTATTTCTAGGAAAAATTGTTCTCTTGTTTTAATTTGATCACAGTCATCATTGATAGTAGGTAAGTTATCCCATTTTGCGAGATACCATTGACTATCGATGATAAGCATGAGAACGTCGTCTTCTATTTCTCTTAGTTCTATAGGACAACCTACTTTGGGCTGCCATACATCTTTATCACCCATCGCCTCAACAATATACTCTTTCTCTCGTTCAACATTATCAAGTCCCTCATTATAATAATCATGATTACCGGGAATAAACAATACCTGACCGCCGAATTGTTTTGCTACCTCTATTTGAGCATTCAAATGATTTTCGGCATAAGGTCTAAATTCATCATCCTTTTTAGGCATTCCCGTAGGATAAATGTTATCACCTAGAAAAACTAAATGATCATCTTTTGAAATAGATTGATCTTTTAAATAAGACTCCAAAGCTAATAAACCATCACTTTTACCGTTCATAGGAGATAGTCCTACATCACCTATTAAATAAAAACTTTTATCTATGGATTCATTGTTAGGAAAAACTGATTGATTTTCTTCCTTATATTGAGCTTTGAAACTAGCACATGAGGCAAGTATTAAAGCTATAAGGCCTAAGAATATGTTATTTTTTTTCATGCAGTGAATATTACTACTATTTTTATGCAAACACTTTTTATGGATGACCTGATTAAAATTACTGACGATTACGTATTGAATTTATTCAAGAAAAACCTAGACGAAAGGTATGTGTATCACAACTATACACATACTAAACGCGTAGTTAAAAGTATAAAGGAAATCATTGACAATTCCGAAATAGATGTTAAAGAAGCCCAGATACTTACTTTAGCAGCGTTACTTCACGATATAGGTTATACTCAAAGTGATGAAAATCATGAGGAAGTTGGTGCTGAAATGGCAGAGGCTTACCTGAAACAACATAACGTTGATCAGGCTATTATTGAACAAATTGTGACACTTATAAAAGTCACAAAGTGCGATAGATTACCTCAAAATAAATTAGAAGAAATTATTCTAGATGCCGACAGCTCGCATTTTGCCAAAGATTATTATAAAGAAACGAGCGAGTTATTAAAAAAGGAGTTAGAATTAAGAGGTCAATTATATACAAATAAAGAGTGGCGAGCAGAAAACATTAAGTTTTTTACACAGTTTCATAGATATTATAGTGATTACGCTATTAAAAATTGGAATAAATCAAAGAATGAAAACCTGCTTAGGCTACTTAAAAAGAAAAAGAAGAGTAAGAATAAAATTAAAAAGGAGCAGCTCAAGGTGGATTTGAAAAATCAATCTCCAGAAAGAGCTATCCAAACCCTTTTTAGAACGACGTTACGTAATCATATCAAATTATCTGATATAGCAGATACTAAAGCTAATATTCTATTATCAGTCAATGCCATTATTATATCTCTTGCACTGGCTAATATAATTCCGAAGCTAGACGCACCAACAAATAGACACTTGTTGTTTCCTACATTAATATTAATACTATTCTCTGTCGCGAGTATTATACTATCTATTATGAGTACGCGACCTAATGTTACATCAGGTGAGTTTACTGACGAACAAGTACGTAATAGAGAAGTGAATTTATTATTTTTTGGTAATTTTCATAAGGTCCCTTTTAAAAAATATAGAGAGGCCTTAATGGGTCTTTTAGATAATAAGGAAGAGGTCTATGAGAGCTTGCTTAAAGATTTATGGCTACTAGGTGTCGTTCTCAATAGAAAGTATACCTTATTAAGATGGACCTATACCATCTTCATGGTTGGAATTATCGTGAGCGTAATATCATTTGTGATTGCCTTTTACACTACTGATTTTCAACAAATTAGAACTGCAATTCCTTAATGAGATCGTTATAGGTAAGTGTAGTCTGACTGTCTGAAAAGTTATAGAGTACACTTACCCGTAATGCTTTTAATCCTGCAACTCCTTGAACATCTTCAAGCTCTAGCTTTTCTACTTTATCTTCAATAAGGTTGTTGTGTTTAAGGAAATCTATGTAACGTAAATACTCTCTTTCCATATCCTTACTCGCGTAAACAATAGCTATTTTACCACGTTGTGTAATACGCTCATTAGTTCCTTTGATTAAAGCCTTGTCTATTCGTTTTTTCACAACTTCATAACGAGCGTTGTATGAACCATCAACATCAAATCTTTTCTCATCTATTCGGTAGCGTATAGTAAGGGTATTCTCAAATGCCAGTATCATGGAAGCTGCTTCAATTTTTACAGGTAATTCCTTTTGAAGCTCGTAAAATTTGTTTTCAAGTTCCACAAGAACTTGTAGTTGCCATAGCCTTAAATTATACAGATATACTGGATTGAAGTCGTTTGCAGTGGTAATGCTATTACCTACGTAAATATTATGTTCTACTCCATCAGTCTTAAAACGTTCAAAGAAATGAGGATAGATGCGTTGTGCTTCTACTTGTCTTTTATCCAAAACACCAGCTACTGCATCATTCATAATTTGAACTGATTTATCATAATCAATTCTACGACTATGTTTTACATTTTCGTTAGGATCCAAGAAACTTTCATAAGTTTCAATCTGTTGTTTTATCTCTTGATTTATTTGTTTGAAGTGATTAAACACAGGATGAATTTCTTCTGCTAGAAATTTTATGATCTTTCTTTCTGTATTAGCATCTAGCTCTTTTTTTCTTAGCTCTTTGACGTATTTGTGTACTCGGTATTCAAGTTGTGCATAAAGTGGTAATGGTTGCTGCGCTTTCGCGAAAGCGAAAATATCTTCAACCTCTTCAAGTTGACTCAAAAGATCATCCTTGATCATTTTGTTACGCGTGTCACTACTACCTACAATGTCAATTTGACCATATAAAGGATAAACATCTTCAAACTTTAAATCTTCAAATTGTGCAGATCCACCATCGCTACGTGATTTAAGAATACGCCTGGCTTCATTTTCAAATTTCCATTTTACACTGTCATGAATGGAAGTACATTCTGTTTGAATTATGGCATTAATACTATTTTCGTATTCGCGTTCAGAGTTTAATAAAACCGCCTTAAGATAAGGAGCTACGGCATCTAACAAGCTTACATTGAAGTTGTTGAGTTCGTATTCCTTACCACTAACTAACTCTAAAATACCTAGTAAGCGATCGTTTTCATGAACAGGATAAAAGGTGGCACTTTTAATGCCATTATTCATAAGGTTTTCTGCAAGGAAAGTATTTTGAACTGTGTTCAAGTACTCTTCAACATCAGAAATGACTAATGGAGTGAAATCGTTGATTAAATTTTTATAAGCTCCTCTACATAAGGCATTTTCACAGTTCTTCTCATGACTTTGACCCAATAAATAACTTACTACATCACCGTACATTAATGTTTCAAATGATTTAGCGTAGTGATTAAAGCTTGTAAACCCAGCTCTTAAATCCTCAATTCCAAACATAGTTCGAAAAATTGATTCTACTTTATCATTTTGGGTATCACCCATTGATTTACCATTAAGGAAAATGGTTTTTAATTCTGAAATTGCATTATCTATGGTAACATCGGTAAGAGAAATGATTCCAAAACCTTCAAAAGAATATGCTTGCGGCGGAAAATATTCTTTCCAAAGTTCCATATTATCATGTTCTCTTAATAATTGAGCTATTTGTGTTTCACTCAACCTGTATTTCTCATCATTGAGACTAATCCTAACAAAATCGGCATTATAAGTAATGCGATAAGTTCTAAGTGCTCCCGATGCATTTTTAATACTTACTTGTAAGGGTTTGGAAAAATTTACAAATCTTCCGTAGAAAATTTTAAGGATCGCACCGCAAGCCATTCGGTATTTATCCTGGGAAAATGATTCCATGACATCAAATTTAAAATCATCACCAGCTTCCCTGATAATATTTTTAAATCTTGTAGTCAAATTGAAAATCTGATCCGAAAAAGGTACGGTTGCCGCTTTAATTTCATTTAAAGTCAATGCGGTAGGAAAAAGATCTGTAAGAACAGTATCTATATCGGATTCATAATGGGCGATCTTATCAATAGGTACCTCAGTATAAAGGGCTTCATTTTTCTCAACAAATTGAATTAATGAGGACAAATACAGCCTTTTGAAATTAGAAGTTTCTAACTCCAGTTTTTCTACATAAGTATCAAGCAAAGACTTAAAATTAAGTTTTATTTGAAAAAATTCCTTTTCCTCTTTCATTATTGCAAAGTTAACTTTTTTGCTAATCTAACTTGTGAGAATAGGATGATGTTTTAGATAAGTTTAACCCATGTTTTAACTTTGCTCTGTATATTGTGCCACTTAAAATAAAAAGATGAAGTTTTTATACAGTTTAATGATTGTAACCGTATTGGTAAGTTGTAACAAAGAAACTACCGATAAACATATGATAAATGGAAATGCTCCAGGTGTGTTAAATGGTATGAGAGTGTATTACGGTAAAGTAGGTGAAAATGGAAAGCAACAGTTTATAGATACAGCAGTCGTAATAAATGAAGAATTTCATTTTGATCCCGTTGATGAAGTGGAAAAACCGGAAATTCGTTTTTTAAATGTAGATGGTTCAAATGGAAGTATTGTTTATTTACATGATAATAATCCGGTAGAAGTTAAAGTGAATAAGGACTCTATATTTAGTAGTACTGTTAAGGGAAGTAAACTTAATGATCAGTTTAATACCTATAAAGCAATACAGGATGAATACCGAGCAGAGTCAAAAACCTTTAGTCAGCAGCGTTCTAATTTTCAAAGATCTGGTCAGTTAGAAGAATTAAACACGTTAATGCAACAATGGAAGGAAGAAGAAAAACTCTATGTTTCTCAAGCTAAAAAATATATTTCAGAAAATAAAAACACTCTATTAGGTCCTATAATTTTAGGTGACTTAATGAGTTCAAAATTAATCGATCCTATTGATGCAAGACAAGAATTCAATAAGTTCAGTGCAGATGTTCAACGTGAAGAACTTTCAATTAGGATTGATGATTATTTACGTAAAATAGAGTCTGTAGGAATTGGAAGAAAAGCACCTAACTTTGAAGGGAAGAATCCTGACGGTAAGGTCATAAAACTTGAAGAAGTAATTGCAAAAAATAAGGTTACACTTATCGATTTTTGGGCAAGTTGGTGTGGACCATGTCGTAGAGAAAATCCTAACATCGTAAATGCTTACCAAAAATATAAGGACAAAGGTTTTGGTATACTAGGAGTTTCTCTAGATAAACCAGGAGCTGAAGAACAGTGGAAACAAGCCATTGAAAAAGATAATCTAACGTGGGATCATATAAGTAGACTTCAATACTTTGGTCCTATTGCTAGACAATACAATGTTAATGCTATTCCTGCAGCTTTCTTATTGGATGAAAATGGAGTTATTGTGGCTAAAGATTTACGTGGCCAACAGTTGCACAATAAACTAGAAGAGCTATTGGGCTCTTAAACCTTATTCATTTTTATAAGAATTATTACGGCAATAATGGGTAACAGCATCGCTCCTACCACAAAAGGTCGATCGAGGATAATATTATAATCGTATAGAAGAGTAATAAGATAACCTGTAATGGCACCACCGATGTGCGCATCGTGTCCAATGTTATCGGCCTTGCGCTGCATTCCAATGATACTATAAATCATGTATCCTATTCCAAATATCCATCCTGGAATACCAAAATAAATACGCATTGATGGATCCAACAATATAGCGCTGTATATAATTCCAGAAACTGCGCCGCTTGCCCCTACAGCACTATAGGCATAATTATTTCTATTAATGATATAGCTCAAAAAACTACCACCTAACATACTAGCCAAATAGATAATTAAAAATTTAACGCTATTAAAAGAACCTATAACTTCATCGGCAAAAAAGAAAAGGGTAAACATATTAAAAAACAAATGCTGTAAATCTGCATGTAAAACACCACTTGTAAAAAACCTCCATTGTTCACCACGCTCTATTCCAGCAATATTAAATTTAAAGCGATCAAAGAAATACCGATCATTAAAAGCCTTAAAGCTGACCAATGATGTAACGCCAATAACAAATAAAGTGACTAAATCCATAGAATTCATTAAATCTTGAGAACGGACAAGATAGTATATTTGCTAAAAAATAACGCACATGCAAAACCTCTTATTCTATATAGCTTATGCATTAATTAGATTGGTATCTGTCTTACCATTTTGGCTGGTTTATAGATTAAGTGATTTCATTTATTTTATACTTTACTACATTATAAGATATCGCAAAGAGGTAACAAAGAGTAACATACGAACGGCCTTTCCTCACTTTGATGAAAAAGAAGTTACAAGAATCGCTAAAGCAAGTACTAGACACTTTTGTGATATTTTTATTGAGATGATGAAATCCTTACATATAAGTAAGGAAGAGATGCATAAAAGATTTACTTGTACAAATGCTGAGATGGTTAACGCTTTCGCGAAAGCGGACAAATCAATTGTAGCTTTATTTGGTCATGCAGGTAGCTATGAATGGTCCATGGTACTGGACGAGGTTTTAAATTTTAACGTGTATGCTATTTATAAGCCTATTAAGAATAAAAAATTTAATCAACTGATTACAGACATAAGAAAGAAATTTGGGTCTACCATGGTTCCAATGAGACATGCTACTCGAGTAATGTCTGAAAAGGCAGATAACGAGCGTTGTTTATTTGCGCTGGTAGCCGACCAAGCTCCAAAACGAGCAAGATCTCAATACTTTACCAATTTCTTCAACAAGCCTAGCGCTGTTTTCAGAGGTGGAGAACGCATTGCTGCCGAGCATGGTCTTCCTGTCTTTTTTCTTGCGATTAAAAAAATTAAAAGAGGTTATTATGAAACAACATTTCATAAAATTACGGACGACGCCTCCAAAGAACCAGAGTGGTTGGTAACGGATAAGTTTTTCTCTTTGCTAGAAGATCAAATAAAAATGCAACCAGAGTATTACCTCTGGTCGCATAAAAGATGGAAGACATCCCTTCAAGATGTTAAGCGTGACGTTGAGCTATCTCCTTCAATTCAGAGATAAATCTATCGGCTAACTTATCGGCAACTTCCTGTGATTGTGCTTCTGTATAAATACGTATAATAGGCTCAGTGTTTGACTTTCTCATATGTACCCAATTTTCTGGAAAATCAATTTTTACACCATCAATAGAGGTAATGTTTTCGTTTTGATAGTTGCTTTGAATTTCTTGTAAAATCGCATCTACTGGCATTCCTTTAGTCAGTTCAACTTTCTTTTTTGCCATAAAATAAGCTGGATAAGATGCTTTTAATTCACTTACAGTGCTTTCTTTACCTGATAACAAGGATAAAAACATAGCAATACCTACCAATGCATCACGGCCATAATGAGATTCTGGATAAATAATTCCACCGTTTCCTTCACCACCTATTACTGCGTTAACCTCTTTCATTTTAGTTACCACATTTACTTCACCTACTGCTGCTGCATGATACGTGCCACCATGTTTTTGAGTTATATCTCTTAATGCTCTTGAACTTGAAAGATTAGAAACAGTATCTCCCTTTTTCTCACTTAAGATGTAATCTGCACATGCCACAAGCGTGTATTCTTCACCAAACATTTCTCCTTTTTCATCCACAAATGCTAATCGGTCAACATCTGGATCCACGGTGATACCAAAGTCTGCATTATGTTCTACTACTGCAGCACATAATTCTGTCAAATGTTCTTTAAGAGGTTCTGGATTGTGAGGGAAATGCCCTGTAGGTTCACAGTACATTTCTATCACCTCAACTCCTAATTTCTTTAGTAATGCAGGAACTGCAATACCGCCAGTAGAGTTTACGGCATCTACTACTACTTTAAACTTTTTAGAAGCGATAGCATCAACCTTAGTTATTGGCATGTTAATCACTTCCTTTACATGAACATCAATGAAATTATCTACGCGTGTTACCGTACCTAGGTCGTCAACTTGTGCGTATTCAAAATCATCGGCAGCAGCAATATCCAATATTTTTTGCCCTTCAACTCCATCTAGGAACTCTCCTTTGCTATTAAGTAGTTTAAGAGCATTCCATTGTTTTGGGTTGTGACTTGCTGTTAGAATTATCCCACCATTTGCATTAAAGTGTGGTACAGCAATTTCTACCGTAGGAGTTGTACTTAAATCTAAATCTATAACATTACAACCACAACCGATAATTGTATTTTGCACCAAGGCTTGTATCATTGAACCGCTTAATCTAGCATCTCTTCCTATAACAACTGTAGGTGCATCAATTCCTGAATAGTCCTTTAACCACATAGCATAGGCGCTAGCAAATTTTACCGCATCTAGTGGTGTTAAATTATCTTCGGGTTTACCACCGATTGTTCCTCTGATTCCTGATATTGATTTTATTAACGTCATATTAAAGCCTTACATTTACTGCAAAAGTAAAGCTAGTCTATACGCTTTCAAAAATTGAACATGAATTATCTCGCACATATTTATTTATCAGGCGAAAATACTGAGCTAAGAATAGGGAATTTTATAGCAGATTCAGTGCGTGGTAAAAACTTTAAAATGTTTCCAAAAGAGGTTGCTGCTGGAATTATTCTACATAGACATATAGATACGTATACCGATACACACCCAATAGTTAAGGAAAGTAAATCACTTATTAGAGAACAGTATGGTCTTTGGAGCAGTGTAATTGTTGATTTATATTATGATCATTTTTTAGCGGCAAATTGGGAAGAATTTCACACTACACCTTTAGAGCAGTTTAGTCTAGAGTTTTATCGAGATCTTAAGGAATATTATCCAGTGCTACCACCGAAAGTTCAACGATTTTTACCTATTATGATGGAGCACAACTGGCTGTTACAGTACGCAACAATAGATGGTATTTCCAGTATATTCTATCAAATGAATAAACGCACAAAAGGAAAAAGTAAAATGAACTTTGCTCCTGTTGAACTTGAGGAACATTATGATCTTTTAAAATCTCATTTCTTTTCTTTTATGGAAGAATTAGAGAGTTTCACTCAAATGAAAATTCAAGAAGGATTGATAACAAAAAACCGCTCTTAAAGAGCGGTTTAATATTTATATTCTAACTAATACAATTATAGATTAGGAATTTTCAATTCTTGACCTGGATGAATCACATCTGGATTTTTAAGAACATCATCATTTGCAGCAAAAATTTGGTGATATTTCATTGGGTCACCGTAATAGTGTTTTGCAATCTTACTTAAAGACTCACCACTTTCTACTGTGTGATAAGCATATACAGACTCATCTGCAACTTTAATATCAGCCATTATATCAGATGGTGAATCACCACCTACTTTTTTAATCTCATCCCAAAGTAAGTTTTTTTCATACTGAGTTTTTGCAGTACCTCTTACTTCTAATTTGTCGCCGTTCACTTGTACGTCGCCGTTCTCGATATTTAGTTTTTCACCTAAATCTAGAACGCTTTGATATTTTTGCTTTACCATTTTAAATTCATTTTTAAATTAGAGATTGAAAGTTACAAAATAAAAAGTCGGACATAAAAAAGTTTTCTAAGAAACTTTAATTGTCGACTAACTACTCTTCTTTCATGGTGTGATACACATTGTTCACATCATCGTCCTCTTCTAACTTTTCTAATAACTTGTCTACATCTTCCCTTTGTTCTTCAGTAAGATCTTTTTGAACAGTTGGGATGTATTCAAAGTCGGAGCTAAGTATCTCTGCACCCATTTCTTCTAGAGCTTTCTGTATAGCACCATAATTTGCAAACTCTGCATAAATCATGATTCCATCTTGAGAGTTTTCATCTTCTTCATCGGCTTCATCTTTGAACAGCTCTTCGGCGCCAAAATCGATAAGCTCTAGTTCCAATTCTTCTAGGTCATAATCGGCAGCAGCAATTCTAAAATGACATTTGTGATCAAACATAAACTCAACACTTCCTGATACGCCTAAACTTCCATTACATTTATTGAAATAACTGCGCACATTGGCAACGGTTCTATTATTATTGTCTGTAGATGTTTCTACTAGAACAGCAATACCATGCGGTGCATATCCTTCAAATAGGACCGTATCAAAGTTTGCTGTATTCTTGTCAGTTGCTTTTTTAATTGCTCGTTCGATGTTTGCCTTAGGCATGTTCACCGATTTTGCATTTTGAATTACCGCTCTTAATCTAGAATTACTATCAGGATCGGGTCCACCTTCTTTAACTGCTATTACAATGTCCTTTCCTATTTTTGTAAAGGCTTTGGACATAGCACTCCAACGTTTCATTTTACGTGCCTTGCGAAATTCAAATGCTCTTCCCATATTATTTATTTAAATTATAGGTGTAAAAATAGTGGACTACTGTTTTACACGCAAAGTTTATTTATACTAGGTTTAATCTAATTAAAAGGCATAAAAAAACCGCTTCTCAATAAAGAAGCGGTGCCTTATATGTATGTAAATCTAAATTAAGATTCTAAGTTTTTTTTCTTAGCCTCTCTTTTCATCTTCATACGTTCCATTGTACTTCCAAAAATCCAGTAAGGAATAATTACTACTGTAAGTAGAATCATCAACCAGAATCCTATTGAAAGTATGATGAAAAATGCACCGAAACCTAAAAATTGATCAAATTCAAACATGTTCTTTAGTTTATTACTGCAAAGATAAGGGCTTTGTCTTAAAATAGAAAACTACACTTAAGATTTATAAACATTTTATTGTTGATAAACCTGGTGTTGATTCCGCTTTCGCGAAAGCGTAAATACTACCAACCTATACTTTACTGAAATCATTAACCTTACCTTATAAATAGAACTCTAATCAAGTTTTATATTTGTGCAAAATTCAACCCAATGGAATACAGAATAGAAAAAGATACTATGGGACCTGTTGAGGTACCAGCTGATAAATTATGGGGCGCACAAACCCAACGCTCTAGAATGAATTTTAAAATAGGTCCTGCAGGAAGCATGCCGTTAGAAATTGTATATGGATTTGCTTACTTAAAAAAAGCTGCCGCTTATGCAAACTGCGATCTAGGTGTACTAGCCGAAGATAAAAGGGATTTAATAGGTCAAGTATGTGATGAAATTCTAGAAGGTAAACATGATGATCAATTTCCGCTAGTTATCTGGCAAACTGGATCTGGTACTCAGTCTAATATGAATGTTAACGAGGTGGTTGCAAATAGAGCTCACCAACTCGCTGGAAAAACAATTGGTGAAGGAGAAAAAACTTTACAACCAAATGATGATGTAAATAAATCTCAATCATCAAACGATACATTCCCTACTGGTATGCATATAGCTTGCTACAAAAAGGTAGTTGAAAACACCATTCCAGGAATAAAACAATTGCGCAATACCCTGCATAATAAGTCTATCGAATTTGATAATGTAGTAAAAATAGGTCGTACCCATTTAATGGATGCTACACCTCTTACATTAGGTCAGGAATTTTCTGGTTACGTAAGTCAACTTGATCACGGAATAATCGCCCTTGAAAACACCTTAAAACATTTAAGTGAACTTGCCTTAGGAGGAACTGCTGTAGGTACTGGTTTAAACACTCCTAAAGGTTACGATGTTAAGGTAGCAGAGTACATTGCAGAATTTACTGGACTGCCGTTCATAACTGCAAAAAATAAATTTGAAGCTCTAGCAGCACACGATGCTCTTGTTGAAACACATGGTGCTTTAAAACAAATTGCCGTTTCATTGAATAAAATTGCAAACGACATAAGATTAATGGCATCTGGTCCTCGTAGTGGAATAGGTGAAATTATTATACCTGCAAATGAACCAGGAAGTTCAATAATGCCAGGAAAAGTAAACCCTACTCAATGTGAGGCCTTAACAATGGTTTGTGCACAAGTAATGGGTAATGATGTAACGGTTACCGTAGGTGGAACTCAAGGTCATTACGAACTTAATGTTTTTAAACCTGTTATGGCTGCTGCTGTTTTACAAAGTGCAACTTTAATCGGTGATGCCTGTAGAAGTTTTGATGAAAATTGTGCTAGCGGTATTGAACCTAATTATGATAGAATCAAAAATCTATTAGATAATTCGTTAATGCTTGTAACAGCTCTTAATACCAAAATAGGATATTATAAAGCTGCAGAAATAGCAAACAAGGCACACGAAGAAGGCACTACACTTAAAGCTGCTGCCTTATCCCTAGGTTATTTGACCGAAGAGGAGTTTAATGAATGGGTTAAACCAGAAGAAATGGTTGGTCACAGATAGATGACCTTATCCATATTAAAAAGCCGCTAGTTTTATTACTAGCGGCTTTTTATTTATCTATGCTAAAATTGGTTGGAATGTACCTGTCACGTCGTTTTACGAATAAAACCAAAAACAACTATATATAAGTAACAACAAATTGGTAATAACAAGGCCAGATTAAATCCTGAAAAATCAATAAGAGCTCCAAAACAAATCGGTATTATAGCTCCACCGGCAATAGCTGTACATAATATTCCTGATGCTTTGGCTTTTAAGTCACCTAATCCTTCAAGAGATAATGAAAAGATAGTCGGAAACATTATAGAATTAAACAGACCTACTAATAAGATCGTCCACATAGACCACAAACCATCGGTAACAATCGAAAGTAAAATCATAATTACTGCCGAAATTGCAAATCCTATTAAAACATAATGAGGTCGCCAGATACGCGTAAGAAAAGAACCTATAAATCGCCCTATCATAGCACCTGTCCAATAAAAGAAAACAAAGGCACCTACAACAGCCTTTGCATCCACAAGTGCTAGATCATTTTTCCCTAAAATGGTACTAGCGATTGTTTTCATAAAACTGCTTTTTTGAATATGTACAGGTAAATCATTTTCTATAAAATAATTAACCATATAACTACCCAAAGCAACCTCAGCACCTACATACACAAAAATTCCGACTGCTCCTAGCCATATAATAGGTTTAGATAATAATTGTGAATAGGTTCCTTTTTTCTCCTCATTTACTGCTGGTAGCTTTATAAAAATAAATCCTATTACTAATAAAAAAATGAAGCCTGCTACAAGTAAAAATGGACCTTGAACGGCTGTTGCTTCTCTTAGATAATATTCTTCTTTGGCTACATTTGATAAGGCGTCTATTTCTTTAGAGCTTAATATAGTGTCACTTAATAAGAATGCAGCACCTGTAATAGGTGCTATGGCAGTACCTAATGAATTAAAGGCTTGTGCTAGATTAAGTCTACTACTTGCACCTTTTTCAGGACCTAAAACAGCTACATAGGGATTTGCTGCTACCTGTAGAAAAGTTATTCCTGCTGCTAGCATAAAATAGGCCAGTAAGAATATGCCGAAAAGTCTGTATTCGCTTGCTGGATAAAAGAGCAAACAAGCCAAAGCCATGGTTGATAAGCCAATTATAACTCCTTTTTTATATCCTACCCTATCCAACATAAAACCAGCTGGAATAGAAAAAATGAAGTAAGCTATAAAAAAGGCAAATTGAACTAATCCAGCTTGAAAATAATTAAGCTCAAAAACATCCTTTAATCTAGGTACCAAACTATCTACTAGAACTGTAATAAAACCCCATAGAAAAAACAGAGTAGTTACAATGGCGAAGGTACTAGTGTATTTTTTATCTTGTGCCATATTATGACTTTTTGATATACGAGTCAGACTCTATTCTTGTATTCTTTTGATCTTTATACTCCATCATAGCAAATCCTGGATGAATACAGTAACTACCTGTTTCACCTTTCTTATTCATGGCTATGTAAGCAACTTGAAACTCTTTGTAACCGGAATTTTTAGAAACTACTCTTTGTACAGCTTCTTCACAAGCTTCTTGAGGTGATTTTCCTTGACGCATTAATTCAACGATAAGAAAACTTCCTACAGTTTTCATGATTTCTTCGCCCATACCTGTAGCCGCTGCACCACCTATTTCATTGTCAATAAACAACCCTGATCCTATTATAGGAGAATCTCCTACTCTACCTCGCATTTTATAAGATAATCCCGATGTTGTACATGCACCTGCAATATCACCGTTAGTATCCATACATAACATTCCTATGGTATCGTGATTTTCAATGTTAATGATAGGCTTGTATTCACTTGTTTTCAGCCATTCTCTATAGGCTCTTTCTGAATTTTCCGTAAGCAAATTTTCTGAGACAAACCCTTTTTCATAAGCTAATTCTTCGGCACCTTTTGCTGCTAGCATTACATGTGGAGTGTCCTCCATAACTACTTTGGCTAGTGCAGCAACATTAGTTATATTTTCCACACAAACTACTGCACCTGCATCTCCATTGCTGTTCATTACGCAAGCGTCTAGTGTGACATTTCCTTCACGGTCTGGTGCACCACCTTTACCAACTGTTGTATTTTTTACGTTCTCTTCTTCGACTGCTACACCTTTTATAGCCGCATCGAGTGCATTGTAACCATTCTCTAAAGCTAGTCCAGCGGTTTCATTGGCTTTGGTAAATCCCCAAGTGCATATTGATACAGGTTTTGTCGTGTTTTTCATTGTAGCTGTTTT
The DNA here is from genome assembly GCF_001430865.1 of Nonlabens sp. MIC269. Classification (GTDB taxonomy): domain Bacteria; phylum Bacteroidota; class Bacteroidia; order Flavobacteriales; family Flavobacteriaceae; genus Nonlabens; species Nonlabens tegetincola. Next base: position 301,959 of record NZ_CP011373.1, read on the forward strand.
TTTGGGTTCTACACAACTAAGAACAGTTGCTCCTAGAGATAAAGCGATACTACCTTGGACGCTTTGCTTTATAAATTTTCTTCGTTGCATAAAAGTAATGGTTGATTGTGATTAACTTTCTTTTATTTAATTGATGACTATTTCATCGGTAAAAATCCAAGCCTCACCATCATACGGATATCCTAAATGCCATTCTGGTAATTTACCATACGTAGTAGCTTTCATTTTTATATACCTCACTTTATTTAAACCAGGAGTTTCGTATCTAGGTCTATAAACGGCAGACTCTTCTTCTTTACCTGTTTCAGGTAACATTTTAAAAATCTTTTTTAGTAAGTTGTTATTCTCATCATAGAATTCAAAAGTCACATCTTTTGGGTAAAAAATCCAGCTGCGTTGATCCTTTAAAAATCCTGGTGAAATACTATTTATAGATCTTGATTCACCCAAATCAATGGTAACATCCAAATTTTCACCTTGAGTTCCTTGCCATGCTCCAGAGCGAAAATCCTCTGTTCCTTGCATGCCATTAATCAAGGCATCATTTCCACCAGCACTGTATTCATTGGCATAGCTGTGATTAAGTGTGATTTTAATATCGTTATCGTACTTATAAAATGTGGTAGTTACCGCTGGGCTGCTAGCACCATCTTTTTTAGAAATAACCGTTAGGTCTCCAGCATTATAAATGGTGATGGGTTTAGAATATTCTTTCCAGCTACTATCGCCCAGCATATAAAACATTTGTGCATTGGACTGTAAAGTGTTTAATTGAACCACGGTGCTATCGGTAAAAGCGATGGAGCCCTTTTCTAAAAAGGGTGCTGTAACTATGGGATACTCCTCAATTGCAGATTTTGGTCTGTTAGATTTTTCTACTGCCCAATCTGTAGGTTCTTTACTCATGGTAAATACTAGTGTTCCACCTCTGTTTATTTGTTCATGGGTGATGAATGATTGAGTGTGTGGTTGTAATTCCGCTTTCGCGAAAGCGTAATCAACACTGGCTATATACTTACCACTACCCTTTTTAATAATCGTCAATTTATTCCCATTTTCTAGATGAATGGTAGCTTTATCAAACAAAGGTGTCCCGATGATATAGTCATTACTTCCAGGTGTCACTGGATAAAAGCCCAGGCTGCTCAATACATACCACGCGCTCATTTGACCACAATCCTCATTTCCAGAAATACCGTCTGGTTCGTTTGTATAAAGCGTTGTCAAAATTTCGTGAACCTTTTCTTGCGTTTTATGTGGTTTACCTACAAAATTGTACAAATATGCCATGTGATGAGATGGTTCATTTCCATGAGCATATTGACCTATAAGCCCAGTAATATCAGCCTGATGTCTACCACTTGTTTCCATAGGCGCACTGAACATTTGATCCAGATGCTCTTCATAGGCCTCTTCGCCACCCATTAATACAATGTGACCCGAAATGTCTTGTGGTGCGTACAAGCTGTATTGCCATGCGTTTGCCTCAGTATAATTGAAATTTACCTCTTCTGGTTTAAAAGGTGAGAACCATGTATTACGCTGGCGACCTTGGAAAAATCCCGTAGCTGGATTGTATAAGTTTTTGTAATTCTGTGCGCGTTGTGTAAATAACTTATAGTCCTCAGTTTTTCCCAGATCTTTTGCAACCTGGGCTAGTGTCCAGTCATCGTAGGCATATTCCAGTGTTTTAGAAACACTCTCACTTTCTTGTTCTACTGGTATATAGCCTAAAGATTTATAGTGTTTTAGGCCTAGCTTGTCTTGCATAGCGCTGTGTCTCATGGCTTCATAGGCCTTATTCACATCATAGTCTTTAATCCCTTTCATGTAAGCATCTGCTATGATAGGAACACCGTGATATCCTATCATACAACCCGTGTAATTACCGCTTAAATCCCAGATAGGAAGAATACCGCCTTCGTCATATTTTGCCAGCATGGTACTTACAAAATCGTTAGTACGTTTTTCATCAATGATAGTGTACAATGGATGAGCAGCGCGATAGGTATCCCACATAGAGAAAACAGTGTAATAATTAAATTCATTTGATTGATGAATTTCTAAATCCATCCCGCGATAGCGACCATCAACATCTTGGTACAAATTAGGAGCAATCATTGTATGATACAATGAGGTGTAGAAATTGGTTAGATTATCTTCATTGTCATCTTCAACCACAATTTTTGAGAGTACTTTTTCCCATGTTTCATTGGCCAATTGCCTTATTTCGTCAAAGCTTTTATCGCCTATCTCGGTTTCAAGATTACGTCTAGCTCCAGCTTCATCTACTGGGCTAATTCCTATTTTGATAGTGATGGGTTCGTTGTTTGGATTGTCGAATTCAAGAGCCATCACCTTAGGCGTTACTTCATAATCAGTATTCCAATTCTTAATAGGATGCGACGTTTTCATATAAAAAAACAACATTTGTTTTGCCGCCCATGCACTAGAAAATCGTTTTCCTTGTATTTCTGTGTTTGAAAGAAATTGAATGTCGTGTTCTAGCAATTTATCGCGATGTAAAAGATCTAGAATGACATAATGGTTATCGGGTTGTTGATTTGATTCGCTTTCGCGAAAGCGATATTCATGTATTCCAGCACGTTCCGTCACAGTTAATCGCACATCAATATTTGTGTCGTCCAGGTGTACTTCATAATAACCAGGACTCGCTTTTTCATTGTCGTGAGAAAATGAAGAACGGTATCCTTCTTTACCATCGGTTTCATTGTTGAGTATAGGCTCACGCGTAGGCATCAATAAAATATCACCATAGTCGCTCACGCCGGTACCGCTTAAATGAGTATGAGAAAAACCATAGATTTTATCATCGCTGTAGTGATATCCACTACAACCATCCCATCCATCTAAACGAGTATCTGGTGATAATTGCATCATCCCAAACGGCATTGTTGCACCAGGATAAGTATGTCCATGACCACCAGTTCCTATAAACGGATTGACAAGTGAGGTAAGCTCTTTAGATTGATAAGCAGCAGAAATTGAAGTGGCGTCTTCTTTACAACATACAAACAATAAAGCAACGCCAAATAAGGTTATAAGTTTTTTCAAAGCTAGTTTTTGATATTGAATTGTTAAAGATAAAGAATATGCAACATAGCAAACTGTTTGATAATCACGGCAGACTGATTTGAAGCATCAAGCTTTTTTGCGTAATAAAGTTTAAATTTGATTAGTTATAAATTTGAGATTATGTCTACCACACCAGAACACGATGAACGCATTGCCAAATTAATTTTTGCTTCTGTTTATCCACATTATGTAACTAAAGTTGAAAAGAAAGGCAGGACTAAAGAAGAATTGCACGAAGTAATTCAATGGCTTACTGGCTATAGCGAAAAGGATATAGAAAATAAAATTGCAGAAAAAGTTACGTTTAAAGAGTTTTTTGAAAAAGCCACCATCAACCCTAATGCTGAGTTGATTAAAGGTGTTATTTGTGGATATCGTATTGAGGAAATTCAAACTCCACTTACAAAACAAACCAGATATTTAGACAAATTAGTAGACGAGCTGGCTAAAGGGCGTAAAATGGAAAAGATTTTAAGAGGATAATATATGATACTAAATAGATGTACCTATTTATGTATAATTCTCTTAAGTTTTATGTTATCATGCAAAAACAATGATTACAATAAGGAAGAAAATCCAAAAAAGGAAGAACTTGAACAACCAACTTCCGCTTATGTTGAAACGGTAAGGGAAATTGAATTTGATTCCGAATCAAAGGTTATACATTCGGTTGTAGCCTTATGTGACAATAAATATCAAGGTATTGCTCCTGTTCCTTCTTTTTTAGGTAACGGTCAAGAAACAAAGTCTAATCTCTATTGGGGTGCTTCTTATGGATTAAAAACCACGTTTAAGAAAAGCCTTGAGTGGAATTTACTACGAAGCGAATTTATAGATTCCGTTATATTAGAAAGACTAATTTTTAAACATAAGACTAAAAATTGTTATTTAATCGCCGATGCCTATAACGGTAGACATATTAAAAAAGCTACTGAATTCTTACTAGGAAGTGCTTCTGGAAAAATAAAAGATACTCTTGTTATCAATAATCAAACTATAGGAATAGCAGGAAATTCAGAATTGATAACGTATCAAGGTCATAATGGATTAATGGATTTTAATTTGGATAAAAATTATGAGACTTTAGATGGAAAAAATCGTGACATTATTATTCTTGCATGCTATAGTAAATATTATTTTGAACCAGCTCTTAAAGATTGCAAGGTTAATAATTTGATTTGGACGACTGGGTTAATGGCGCCAGAATCATATATTCTAGACTCTGCCATTAAAGGTTATTTAAATTCAGAATCAAACGATGAAATAACAAATCGAGCTGCTGAATCTTATAAAAAATATCAAAAGTGCAGTTTTAAAACTGCGAAAAAACTTTTAGTTTCCAATTAAACTAATGAATCTAAAACCTTTACTACTCTTTCATTATAAATTGATACCGTTAAGCTTATTCTTATCTGTATGTATTACTTTATTAGTAGGTAGTTGGAATAGTTTTGGTCAAATCGCGACCTTAGTAGGAGTTTCTACTCACTATGTTCAATATGAATATAGAAAACCAGAAGAATATGCTTTTTATTTTAATCTAGGATGGTCGCGTAAAAGATTGTGGTTATCTACAATCCTATTTTATTTAGTTATTGTTTTGTTGAATGTACTAGTATGGATAATATACTACAGGTAGATAGTGTTGAAAAATCTTTTGGTGATCAAAAATTATTATCCGACATCTATTTAGGTTGTAAAACTGGCCAAGTCGTCGCGGTAATTGGACGTAATGGCTCAGGTAAATCAACATTATTTAAAATTATTACTGGATTAGAAAAATCAGTTCATCCATTTGTTTCCATAAATGATCGCCCCATAAATAGTAGCTCTACTATCTCTAAATTCATTAATTACTTGCCGCAACATCATTTTTTACCCAATCAAATAAGAGTAAAAACCATTTTAAAATTGGTTAATTGTAATAGGTTGTTTAATCATAAGTTGATTCAACCTTTTTTAAATAACAAACCAAAAGATCTCTCTGGTGGACAATTAAGACTTATTGAGGTTTTAATAACTTTATACCAACCTAAAGCGTTTACCATTCTAGACGAGCCCTTTAATGGACTTAGTCCCTTGGTTATTGATGAAATATGCCTTTCCATCAATGAAATGAAAGCACGCAAAGGTTTTATACTTTCTGATCATCGATATGAAGACGTCCTCAAAGTTTCTGATCGTCTATTTTACCTGAATAATCGACACCTTAAAGAGATAAAATCCAATAAGGAATTAAAGGGATTATCTTATTTACCCGATTATCTAACAAATTAACAATTCTATAAAATACAGTTTACCTTAGTCTTTTTAACTTGAAATCAAAAATTTTATGCCTTACTTAGAAAAACTTACCGATCAAAAAGATCTAGATGCTAGTATTTATTTTGAAGATCAAGGAGATGGAGATCCTATTATACTTATACACGGCTGGCCATTGAGCGGTGCAATGTGGGAATACCAAGTTCCTGATTTAATAGAAGCCGGCTATAGAGTGATAACTTATGATCGTCGTGGTTTTGGCCGCAGTTCTAGGCCTTATAAAGGTTACGATTACAAAACGATGGCTAGCGATTTACATGATCTAATTGATCAACTTGAACTTGAAAAAGTCACCCTAGTTGGTTTTTCAATGGGTGGTGGTGAGCTAGCACAATACGTTGCCGATTATGGAACCGATAAAATCAATAAACTAATTTTTGTTGCCAGTATAGCACCGTTCCTACTTCAAACAGATGATAATCCAACTGGTGCTCCAGATGATGTTTTTAAAGGTATGGAGCAAAATGTGAAACAAGATCGATTAGGTTTCTTAAAAGAATTTGGTAAAGGATTTGTGAACTATAAGGACAACAAGGATCGCGTTTCTGAAGGTCAACTTAATTATAATTTCCAAATAGCATCTCAAGCAAGTCCTAAGGGAACGCTAGATTGTATAGGTGCTTTTGGACGTACTGATTTACGTGAGGCACTCAAAAAAGTTGATGTTCCTACCCTATTCATTCACGGAGGCGCAGATGAAATCGTTCCTATCGAGCCTAGTTCAAAACAAGGACATTCTTTAGTTAAGGACTCAAAATTAGAAATTATAGAAAACGCGCCACATGGTTTGTATGTGACCCATAAAGAAGAACTTAATAAGCTGCTTCTAAATTTTTTAGGCCAATAATAAGTGAGACTCATAATAAATAAAAAAAGCCGATACTTTAAAAAGTATCGGCTTTTGTCTTATCTAATAATCAGGTTATTCCTTGTGCATAAAAGCTTGTTTAGCTTTTAATTCCTCTTCAGTTTCTACAATGTCCTCATCTGGAACACAACAATCCACAGGACAAACTGCAGCACATTGAGGTTCTTCATGAAAACCTACACACTCTGTACACTTATCAGGAACAATATAATAGAACTCATCGCTCACAGGCTCTTGAGTTTCATTTGCATCTACTTCTTTACCGTTAGGTAAAACAATTTGCCCATCCAGGTCGGTACCATCAGCATAGCGCCAGTCATCTGCAGCCTCGTAAATAGCTGTATTTGGACATTCCGGTTCACAAGCGCCGCAATTAATACATTCGTCAGTAATTATGATTGCCATAGCTTTTCTTTACTTTTGCACAAAAATAATGCCCATTGAAATCACTGGCAATTAATACCACGTTAAATGATAGAATTTCCGCTTTCGCGAAAGCGGGACAACTACTATCCTCTTTTTTACAACCCGATCCAAACATTGAATCCTCAAATTCTTGGAATCAACGCATAGAAGAAAGTTTGCAGCAGGCTGAAAGAAAAAACAGCTGGTTCACAAGAGAAAACTTAATTCATGCTATTACCCAATGGTCACAAGCTCTATTACCTGAAAATCTTGAAAAATGGACCAATGGATACGATTTAAAAAAGGTTAACGGTAAAAGAGTAGCCATTATAACAGCCGGTAATATTCCACTTGTTGGATTTCACGATGTTTTATCTGTAATAATAAGTGGTCATCATGCTATCATTAAAAATAGCAGTAATGATGATGTGCTTATACCTTTAATATTGGATATGGCATCTACATATAAGGAAGACTTAGTTAGCTCGTATAGTTTTGTAAAAGGACAATTACCAGAATACGATGCTGTTATTGCGACAGGAAGCAATAATACATCGAGGTATTTTGAATATTATTTTAAAGGGAAACCGCACATCATAAGAAAAAACCGTAATAGTATAGCGGTAATAACAGGAAAAGAAACTTTAGAGGATATGGAAGCGCTGAGTGAAGATGTCTTCAGATACTTCGGCCTAGGTTGTCGTAGCGTAAGCCATCTTAAAGTTCCTAGAGGTTACAACTTTGATTTGTTTTTTAATGGCATGTATAAACAGCGTAATTTAATCAAGTTTGAAAAGTACACGAATAATTATGATTACAACAAGGCTGTTTACTTAATGAGTGAATTTGATTTACTTGATAATGAGTTTCTATTAATTAAGGAAGAGAATAAAAGTTTCTCATCGCCTATTGCTTCTTTAGGGTACAGCTATTACGATAATCTTGAACAGGTTGCCAAAGAAATTAGTCAGAAAGCAGAAAGTTTGCAATGTGTGGTTATTAATGATGTAGATCGTGAAAAACTAGCTCCTAATTTTAAAGATCTAGCGGCACCACAATTCGTTAATTTTGGTCAAACCCAGTGTCCTACTTTAAATGATTACGCTGATGGTGTAGACACTATATCGTTTTTGTTGACATTATCTTAAAATCTTATTGGAATTATAACAAGTTTAAACGCTTTGTTTTGCATTTTTGTGTGGTACATTCAAAAACACCATTATGCTTAAGCACAATTTTAGCGCAGGACCTTGTATTTTACCTCAAGAAGTTTTCAAAAAAGCAGCTGCAGCTGTTCTTAATTTTAACGATTTAAGTATTCTAGAAATTTCTCACCGTAGCAAGGATTTTGTTGAGGTGATGGAAAAGGCTCAAAATTTAGCACTAGAACACCTAGATCTTACCGATAAAGGTTATAAAGCACTCTTTTTAGGTGGTGGCGCAAGTATGCAGTTTTTAATGGTTGCCTATAACTTACTTGAAAGTAAAGCTGCTTATTTAAACACTGGTACATGGTCTACTAAGGCGATTAAGGAAGCAAAATTATTTGGTGATGTGATTGAAGTTGCTTCTTCTAAGGATCAAAATTTCAATTATATACCAAAAGGATACACAGTACCTAGTGATGTTGATTACTTTCATTTTCAAACTAACAATACCATTTTTGGAACTCAGTTAAAGGACGACCCAACTGTAAGTGTTCCTATGGTATGTGATATGAGTAGTGATATTTTTTCACGTAAGCGAGATTTTTCTAAATACGATCTTATTTATGCCGGTGCACAAAAAAATATGGGTCCAGCTGGTACTACTCTTATTGTGGTGAAAGAAGACATATTAGGAAAGGTGTCACGCAGCATTCCTTCCATGCTAGATTATCAAGTCCATATAAGTAAAGACTCTATGTTCAACACACCACCAGTGTTTCCTATCTATGTGAGTATGTTGACGATGGAATGGTTAAAAGATAATGGAGGAATTGAATGGATTGAAAAAATTAATAATGAAAAAGCAGCATTAGTTTATGATGAGATTGATCGCAATGAACTTTTTGAAGGGTTTGTAGCAAATAAAGAAGACAGATCTATGATGAATCTTACCTTTAACTTAGTGAACGAGGATCATAAAGACACCTTCAATACAATGTGGCAAGAAGCAGGGATAAATGGATTGAATGGTCACAGATCTGTAGGTGGTTATAGAGCAAGTATGTATAACGCTCTTACTTTAGAGAGCGCTCAGACTCTAGTAGATGTAATGAAAGAATTAGAACGTAAAGCATAATTAGTCCCAATAATTGAACAAATAAATTAAGAATGAGCAAAAAAGTATTAGCTAACGACGGTATCTCTCAAAGCGGAATTAACGAATTAGAAAAAGCTGGCTATGAGGTGATCACAACAAATGTAGCTCAAGACCAATTAGTTAACTACATCAATAATAATGATGTAAGTGTTATATTGGTGCGTAGTGCGACTAAAGTACGTAAAGATATTATTGATAATTGTCCAAGCCTTAAAATTATAGGCCGTGGTGGCGTAGGAATGGATAATATCGATGTGGAGTATGCACGTGATAAAGGACTTAAGGTGATTAATACACCAGCTGCAAGTAGCGCTAGTGTTGCCGAACTTGTTTTTGCACACTTATACGGTGGTGTACGTTTTCTTTATGATGCAAATCGTAACATGCCGTTAGAAGGTGATGAAAATTTCAAAGGGCTTAAAAAACAATATGCCAAAGGTGTAGAATTACGCGGAAAAACGATTGGAATAATCGGTTTAGGTCGTATAGGTCAAGAAGTTGCAAAAATTGCAGCAGGAATAGGAATGAATGTTGTAGGATATGATCATAATGCTACAACAAATCCAAAAGTAAGCTGGGACCTTTTTGATGGGCAATCTGTTACCGTAGAAATTCCGTTGTTAGAGAAAGAAGATGTTATTAAGAATGCGGACTTTATAACTCTTCACGTGCCAGCTCAATCGGAATATGTTTTAGGAACTAAAGAATTTCAAATGATGAAAAAAGGAGCGGCTGTGGTAAATGCTGCTCGTGGTGGTGTTTTAGATGAAGTAGCTCTTGTAGAAGCTTTAGAAAACGAGCACTTGTCTTTTGCGGCATTAGATGTTTTTGAAAAAGAACCTAAACCAGAGGTGCAATTACTTATGAATAGTAAACTATCATTAAGTCCCCATATTGGTGCTGCTACTAATGAAGCTCAAGACCGAATAGGAGTTGAACTTGCTGATCAAATTAAAGCAATATTAGGATAATAATATATCTAATAACAAATAAAAACCCCATTCATAGTAGCTTTATGAATGGGGTTTTCTTCTAGAAATCAAAAATTTAAAGTTTAATTCTTTGATGCTTCAAATGTCATTTTGTTATACTTAGTAATGTGTAACGATTTTGAAAAATTGAGTAAAAACTTAATCGTTTCTTTGCTCGGTCCAGTAGGTTTCACTTGTTCTGGTAATGATTCATTGTAAAGTTTTGCCATGAGCGTTAATTTGTTTATTCTCTTTTTTAACGCCCATAGTTTCACAATATTATAATCAGTACCGTATTTTTTTCATTTTAACGTAACCTTAATTATCTGTTAGTATAATATTGTGCTGTTCAATTATTTTTCTCAAGTTGATAAGAGCATACCTCATTCTACCGAGAGCCGTATTAATGCTTACCTCAGTTTGTTCGGCGATTTCTTTGAAAGACATTTCCTTGTAGATACGCATTTTAAGAACTTGTTTTTGATCTTCCGGTAGTTCTTCAACTAATCGCTTTACATCGGCATGTACTTGAGAGAGTATCATCTCAGTTTCTGTAGAATCAGCGCCATTACTGATTACATCAAATATGTCAAAATCATTTCTAGATTGAAATTTTGGCATACGCTTGTTTTTACGGAAATGGTCTATCACTAAATTGTGCGCTATACGCATTACCCATGGTAAAAACTTACCTTCTTCGTTATACTTTCCCTTTTTTAAAGTACGTATTACTTTAATGAAAGTATCTTGAAAAACATCTTCAGTAATGTCTTTATCCATTACTTTAGAAAAAATAAAACTGTAGATTTTTTGTTTATGTCGGTTTATTAGAACCTCTAGCGCGTATTCCTTACCTTCTATATACTGTCTAACCAAAACAGCATCCTGAACATTTTCCATTCTCATAGTACAACTACTTTAATGTGAGTTATTTTGTTATAACTCTTATCGTTAATGTGATTTAAAGTAAAATTGTATCTATAGGCAGTTGTTCAATTGTATTCGGCTAATATATAAACTTTTATAAAACAAATGCAAAAATTTAGACCAACTTTTAACAAATTAATAGATGCGTCACAATTTATATTAGTTTAAGTAGGGTGTATTTTTGTAATATGTCAAAGACTGAATTTTTTGAAGAAATAGATACTCTTAATCCAAAGGAGAATATTTTAATTAAAGGAGCGCAACTTCACAACTTAAAAAATATCAATGTAGTCATACCACGTAATAAGCTGGTAGTAATTACCGGTTTATCAGGTAGTGGTAAATCTTCTCTTGCATTTGACACATTATATGCAGAAGGACAACGTAGGTATGTTGAAAGTTTATCCTCATACGCAAGACAATTTTTAGGACGTCTAAACAAGCCTAAAGTCGAATATATCAAGGGTATTGCTCCGGCAGTAGCTATTGAACAAAAAGTAAATTCAACAAATCCTAGAAGTACGGTAGGGACAACCACAGAAATCTACGATTATTTAAAATTACTTTATGCTCGCGTAGGACGCACCTACTCTCCTATTTCTGGGAATGAAGTAAAAAAAGACACTGTAAGCGATGTAATCGATTACGTAAAAAAGCAAGAAAATGGTAGTAGAATGCTTCTCACAACACCATTGATTGTCAAAGGTAAACGCTCGGTCAAAGAGCAAATAGAAGTATTACAGCAACAAGGATATACTAGATTAAAAATAAATGATACCGTTTATCGAATAGACGATGAAGATCTTACTTATAAAGAAAAGGATTCTTTGAGAATTGTTGTAGATAGAATTGTTAAAAAGGATGATGAAGATTTTTATAACAGACTAGCCGATTCTGTCTCAACCGCCTTTTTCGAAGGAAAAGGAACAGCTTATATAGAACATGTAAAACAAGATAAAGAGCACATGTTTAGTAATGCTTTTGAATTAGATGGCATGGAGTTTCTAGAACCTAATGTACATTTATTCAGTTTTAATAATCCTTATGGAGCTTGTCCAAAATGTGAAGGCTATGGTGATGTAATAGGTATTGATGAGGATCTTGTTATTCCTAATACAGCACTATCTGTTTATGAAGGAGCAGTATTCCCTTGGAAAGGGGAAAGCATGTCCTATTATAAAAATCAATTAATTAAAAATGCATCAAAATTCAATTTCCCAATTCACCGCCCTTGGTTTGAGTTAACAGAAAAGCAAAAAAATATAGTTTGGGAAGGAAATAAGTACTTTGAAGGAATTAATGACTTCTTTAGCGAGCTAGAAGCCAAAGCGTACAAAATTCAAAATCGTGTGATGTTATCACGCTATCGTGGAAAAACAAAATGCTCACAATGTCATGGTACGAGATTACGTAAAGAGGCTAACTACGTTAAAATTGATGATAAAACTATTACAGATCTTGTCACGTTACCCATCAAGGAATTAATTCCGTTTTTTGATCAACTACAACTTTCGGAACATGATGCTAAAATTGCCGAAAGACTCCTTATAGAAATAAATAGTCGTTTACAATTTTTGAGTGATGTAGGTCTAGATTATCTTACCTTGAATCGTAAATCAAATTCTTTATCTGGTGGAGAAAGCCAGCGCATTAATCTCGCTACGAGCTTAGGTAGTAGTTTAGTTGGTAGCATGTACATTCTAGATGAGCCCAGTATAGGATTGCACCCTAAAGACACCACTAGATTAATTAAAGTTCTCAAAAATCTAAGAGACTTAGGAAATACAGTGATCGTAGTAGAACATGATGAGGAAATCATGCAAGCAGCCGATGAAATTATCGATATAGGTCCAGAGGCAGGAACCTACGGTGGTGAAGTGGTGGCTACTGGAACACTAAAAGAAATTTTAAATCAAAACAGTCTAACTGCACAGTACCTAAATGAATCACTAGAGATTCCTGTACCTAGCAAACGTAGAAACTTCAAGTACTACATAGATATAAAAGGTGCTAGGCAAAACAATCTTAAAAACATTGATGTTAAGTTTCCACTAGGAGTTCTTACCATGGTTACTGGTGTAAGCGGTAGCGGTAAATCTACTTTAGTAAAACAAATATTATATCCAGCTATTCTCAAAAAATTAGGTGGTTATGGTAAAAAGGCAGGTCATTTCACAAGTATAGAAGGAAAATTTGAAAATGTAAAAACTGTAGAATTTGTTGATCAAAACCCAATAGGTCGTAGCTCTCGCTCTAATCCTGTTACTTACATAAAGGCCTACGATGATATTAGAAACTTATTTGCAACTCAAAAGGTTTCAAAAATTCGCAATTACAAACCCAAACATTTTTCATTTAATGTAGAAGGTGGTCGTTGTGAAACTTGTAAAGGTGAAGGAGAAGTAACCATTGAAATGCAGTTCATGGCCGATGTCACCTTACAATGTGAAACATGCAATGGTAAACGGTTTAAAAAAGAAATTCTAGAAGTAGAATTTGAAGGTAAAAACATTCACGACATTCTTAATATGACAATAAGTGATGCCGTTGCGTTTTTCAAAACTAACAAACAAGATAAGGTTGCAAAAAAATTACAACCGCTGTTAGATGTAGGTTTAGGATATGTAACCCTAGGACAAAGTAGTTCTACCCTATCTGGTGGTGAGGCACAACGTATTAAACTTGCGAGTTTTCTCGTTAAAGGAACCACTGCAGATAAAACGTTATTCATCTTTGACGAACCTACTACCGGTCTTCATTTTCATGATATCAATAAATTATTGGACAGTTTTAATGCTCTTATTGACAAAGGACATTCTGTTATCGTAATTGAACATAATATGGATTTAGTAAAATGCGCCGATTATGTTATTGATCTAGGTCCCGACGGTGGTAAACAAGGAGGTAATCTAGTAGCATTTGGTACTCCAGAAGAAGTTGCTCAGGTAAAAGAAAGTCATACCGCACCATATATTTCTCAAAAATTGAAGTAATTCTACTTGTTAGGTTGTTATAATTGCGCTTTCGCGAAAGCATAATAAATAGTAACTTTAATAGTATAATAAAATAGCTATGCCTAAAAAAATCATTAATAAACTAAGAATTAAAAGAAAGGCAGCGCCTAAAACTTCACAAACAGTATTCACACCACCAGGAACTATATCTTACGTAGGAGTTCATCGTGAAGGTGAAGTAATAACTGAAACTATAGCTTACGGTCCAGAGCATTATGAAAAGCATGATAAAATTGTGTATAGTTTACCCAATGATTATGTAAAATGGTACAATCTGGACGGAATTCACGATATAGAAAAACTTAAAAAAATAGGGAAACGATTTGATATTCATCCTTTATTACTAGAAGATGTAGCTAATACTACACAACGCCCTAAAACAGAGTTCTATCCCAATTACGTATTTCAATGTATTAAAATGATTTCTTATGATGAAAAAGATCATGATATTGAACAAGAACAAGTAAGTATAATCTTAAATGAACATGAGGTTGTAACTTTTCAAGAACAAACTGGTGATGTTTTTGGGAGTGTGCGCAGTAGGATAGAAAATAATCATGGCAGAATAAGAACATCAGACAGTGACTATCTTTTCTATGCACTTATAGACAGCGTGCTGGACCATTATTTTATTGCTATAGAAAAAATAGGAGATTATCTAGACGTTCTAGAGGATGAAATATTCAATGACCCAGAAAAAGAATCTCTAAATAAAGTACAAAATAACAAACGTGTACTTATTAATTTACGACGTTCGGTTTATCCATTAAGAGAATCAATAAGCAGGCTTTTAAAAGAAGAATCTAGGTTTTTACAACCACAGACAAAAGCTTATTTTCAAGATGCCTACGATCATTGCATACAAATTATTGAGACAATTGAATCCTACAGAGAAATAAATACAGGATTAAAAGATATGTATCTATCTAGCGTAAGTCATAAGATGAATCAAATCATGCAGGTATTGACTATAATAAGTAGCATATTTATCCCAATGACTTTTCTAGCAGGAATTTACGGGATGAATTTTGAGCATATTCCCGAGCTTACATGGGAACACGGATACATGTATTTTTGGATAATCTGTGCGGTAATGTTTGTAGGATTAATAGTATTTTTTAAATTCAAAAAATGGTTATAAATTTGACTAGATAAAATTTTAACATTTATCATTTTGTTTGAAGCAGATACTCGCTGTATTTTTGCACGCCTTTTTAGATGAAAGGTTGTGTTTGGCACAGCAGTTGCATATAAATAGGCGAAGGTTATTAAGAGTAATTTTCATAAAGTTTTTTGGTTGGTTAGTGAAAGTCCTGAGCAGTATTCTTCTGCTCGGGATTTTCTAATTTTAGACCATTCTATAATTAAGTCCTTATATTTATTAAAATCATGAAGAAATATATTCCAATTTTACTACTTGTTTTTACTCTAATATCTTGTAAAAATGAAACCAATAATGGAGAAACTGACGTTTTGACCACCTCAAAAGCTGAACAAAATGTTAAAACGAACTCAGATTTATTACTATTTCCCGAAGATTATACAGGTATTTATAAAGGAAAATTGAATATTACCACAAGTAACGGGTTAAATTCAATTCCTATGGAATTGCATCTTCTTGCTACTCAAGATTCATTGAAATATGATTATAAAATTTTTTATGGAGAAGAAAGATCAGAAAGACCTTACTCCTTATTAAAAACGAATAATCCTAATTTATTTGAGCTTGATGAAAATAATGGAATAATTTTACCAACAGCTTATAGTGAAAACACCTTATTCAGTACCTATGAAGTGGCTGGTAATTTATTGACATCAACATTAATTTTTAATGAGGAGTACATTGAGTTTCTTATAAGCTTTAGTCCATTAGAGAGTAAAGAGCTGGCAGGCGAAGCCGAAGGTTTTGAGGTAAGCGCCTACCCTATTACAGTCATGCAGAAGGCTAGACTTTTCAAGGAATAATATCAATTAAAAAAGGCTTTTCGATTAAGAAAAGCCTTTTTTAATACTGAAACTATTTTGACATTAATCATTAAAGAAAAATCCATTGGGTGCAACACCGGTTGAAATGGTTGTCATAAGGTTACCATTTAAATCATATTCAAATGCCTGACCATTGGAAACAAAGTCTCCTGCATCAGCAATGTAAATAATACCATCTTTCACGGTAAATCCATACATGGCACCAAATGAAGAACTTGAATTATACTCTAAAACTGGTGTAGTTGATATTTGAGGATTATTTGTTGCGTAGCCATAAACCGCTGTGCCGTTTGTAAAATAGGTTGTTGCTCCATCGATAGAAATGTGCTTAGGCGTTGTTAAAGATGCTGGTAAACTTACTGTATTCACGATAGCATTAGTACCTATATTTATTTCAATTACACTACCTGTTGCACCACCATTGTTAGCAAGAACGTATAAAGAATTAGCGTTTAAAACTGCAGTATCTGGCGAGTTACCAGCTCCAAGGTCAATAGTGCCGATAATTGACTCAGAATCAGGATTGATAACTGTTATTGCATTACCACTTCCAAATGATCCATTCAAAACATAAACATTGTTATTTGCAGCATAAATTCTATTGACAACGTCTCCAACTACTATAGTTGAGGTGCTATAATCATTAAGGTCAATAACTGTAACAAAATCATCAGCAGTTGACATAAAATCGCCTGAATTTGTAACAAAAGCTTTATTACCTACTACCACACCATATCTAGGATTTTCAAAATCCGTGTCTACAGTATTTATTAAGGATAAAGAGAATCTATCTAAAACTGTAACACTACTAGACTGACCCGAAATAACGAACGCTCTATCATCGCTAAAAAACATATCTTGATTGAATCCACCGAAAGGTAGTTCAGTAGGGTTTGCAGTTTCAAATGCATTTGTATCTACGGTACCATTATCATCTACATAAGTAAAAGGGCTTAATGGTCCACCACCTTCATGTAGTATAAAATAACCACCATCGTATTCTCCTCTAGGTGCTGTACCGTTTACATCATCGTCTTCACTACAAGATGTGAATAAAATAGCAATAGCCATTAAGTAAAGAGGAAATTTTAAAATTCTGTTCATGTTTAGAAATTTAGATTTAAATAAAAGTTATAATTAATTCCAGGCATAAACCTGTTATTAACCGATTGATAATTAACATTAAAAAGATTGAGAACTCGTAAACCTATAGTCCAGTTCTTCTTAGGTAAAAACTCCATACCAAGATTTGAAATCAAATAAGAATCAAGTACAGCTTCAGGATTATTATCTGACTGAAAGAATACTTCACCAACGTACATCGTTTGAACATAGGTGTTTATTTCATGTAGTTTATTGGCACTTGGTTTGAAATTTATGTAAAAAGAATTAGTGGCTTTATGATAGGGCACATAAATTAATTGTTTGTCAGTAAGTCGGTTGGTTGAGTTAGTGTAAGCGTAATTACCGTTTAATTTAAAATTAATGTTATTCCATCTTGTTATGTAGTTAGCCTGAAATTCTAGACCATAGGAAACTACCTGATCTGTATTAATAGGTCTCCATATAGCGCTAGAATTGGGTACCCATCTAATCATATCACTAATATCATAGTAGAATCCGGTGATTTTAAAATTACTGTTCTCAAAATCAAAAGAATGACCCATTTCTAATTGATAAGATTGTTCAGGATTTAATTCACTATTCCCAGCTCCTATCCAATACAAATCATTAAACGTAGGTATTCTATAATTGCGTGAACCATTTATATTTATTGTATAAAAATCAAATAACCTATAACTTATTCCTACATTGAATAATAAAGGGCTATCATAATCCTTTGTAGTTTCTAAACGACTACCTATTTCATAATACCATTTATTGAGCCTTTGATTTAAAAGAAAACTAAATGAACCTATAGTTCTATCTCTATTTTCAAGATTGCTACCAGCTCCTGAGGTATGATTCAAGTCAGCTACAAATCGTGCTTGCGTATTAGTATTAATTTTTAGGTTGAACTGATAATTTCCTATCCATGATTGAGAATTACCCGAGCTGTAGGAATCCCGATCAACATTTCCATAAAACCTGTAGCGTTCAGTTAAATAAGCTGCTCTTAAAACTGAGGTGACAGCCTTCTTTTTAAATTCCCATTCAAGGAGGTTTCTTGTGTTGTAATCTTCATACTTAGATGGAATTTCACTAGGATTGATTAAAGAAAAATTCCTAGAACCATCAAAAAAATAATTGTAATACTTAAAGGTGTGATAATTATTGAGCTTATATCCCAATTGAGAATTTACGGAAAAGTTGTAGAACTGCCCATTCAAATTAGTTCGTTCCTGACCTCTGAAATCATAGGTGTAATCATTGTCTGAACTTTGACGTGAAACAGCTATACCAGCATAAAGTTTGGAATTAGCAAAAGAAGTTTTATAACCATAATCCTGTGTATTAAAACTTCCTATATTACCAAAAAGCTCGTTTGAAAACTGATTTTTAAATTCAATTTTATCATTCAAGTGAATGGTTCCTCCTATTGCGCCGCTTCCATAAATTACGCTTCCGCCACCATACCTAACCGTAATTTCTTCAAAGTTTCTTGTATTTAAAGTATTAAAATCAGTTTGACCATTAAGCTGTGAGTTAATATTTATTCCGTTCCATATTACTGCTGTTTGCTGCGCTGTTGTTCCTCTAAAAGAAGGAGACGAAACGCCGCCACGACTATTTTCTTTGAAGAAAATGGTTGAATTAAACCTTAATAAATCAGTTAATAGAGCAGACTGTCTCTTGCTTATACTATCTGTAAGAGTGGTTGTTGTTTGGGTCTTGGAAAAAGGCACTAGTAGCCTGTCTGCATTTAATACAATAGTATCAAGTTCCGCAGGCTGTTGTTGACCGTAGATCGTCCAGGTAAAACAAATGAATACTAGTATTCTCAGTGCTTTGTGCATTACTTTTAGTTTTCAGGTAAAAGCACAGAGATCACAAATGCACAAAAGCATTTGATGAGATACCTGCCACCTTTATCCCGAAGGTTAACATTATTTGGTATTAGAGGCAGGTCTCCTGACTTCAACATGTTTCTGCCTTCCCAGATAAACCAGTGGCTATAATCGAAACATCTCTTGCGAGTAATGTTGTTTACAGTTGCGGGAACAGTTCTAGAATTACACTAGATTCCCTTTTAATTCATTAGTATATGGTTATTACGTTTTCGCGACCGAAGCTTGCCATAAAGGCAAATGCGAGGAAAGCATAATAATCATTAATTAATGAAACCTTCAATACACGGCAAAAGTAATCTAATAAAGTTATTTTTACACTCACAATGATGAAACAGTTTTTATACATAGGGTTTATAGCGATTTTACTAGGTAGTTGTAAGCAAAATAGAGATCAAACATTGGTTGAAACTCCAGAAGCTAAAAGTGATATATCGTTTGATTATGCAACCGGACTTACTGTTCAAAATACAGAAACTGGAATTTACGTTACTGTAAAAAAACCTTGGCCAGATGCAACAAAGGATTACACTTATAAACTTATTCCTGCTTCTAGCCAGAAAAGAGAATTAATTCCTGAACCTGATGCTGGCACTATCATACAAGTACCTGTAAAACGAATAATTGCAACATCTACTACTCACTTACCACCCTTAGACCTGTTAGGTGTGGAAAAAAGTTTAGTTGGATTTCCTGAAACTGATTACATAAGTAATAGTACAATAAGAAATTTAATAGAAACAGGAAATATACAAGATGTTGGAATCAACGAAAGACTAGATGTGGAAAGTGTCATACTCACGCAACCGGATGTGGTCATAGGGTATGGTGTTGAAGGAGAAAATCCAACATACAACAACATTCAAAAAGCTGGTATTCCAGTATTATTTAGTGGTGCTTGGGTTGAGAAGCATCCATTGGGAAGAGCCGAGTGGATTAAGCTGTACGGACTGCTATTTAGTAAACAAAAACAAGCTGACTCCATATTTAATAAAATTAAGAATGACTATTTACAAGCAAAAGAGTTAGTAGTTGACCTGCCAAAACCTACTGTAATTGCAGGTGCAACCTGGAAAGATGTGTGGTATTTACCCTATGGTGATTCCTGGCAAGGATTAATTCTAGCTGATGCCGGCTGTAATTACATTTATGAAAACACATCTGGCAAAGGATCACTAGCCTATAATATTGAACAAGTACTTAAAGATGCTCAAAAGGCAGATTATTGGATCGCTCCTGGAAGTTATACGACTTATTCAAACATGCTTGCAGATAACCAAGCCTATGGACAGTTTAAGGCCTTTCAGCAAAAAAAACTATATACCTTTGCATTGAAGAGAGGCTCTACAGGCGGATTTATTTATTATGAAGAAGCTAGTATGCGACCAGATTTAGTGCTTAAAGACATTATTTATCTCACTCACGACCGTGACTTGCTTAAAGACTATCAGCCTTATTTTTTTAGTACACTTTTACCATAGGTTCTAAATGAAAGTTAACACGCTTATCATATCATTATTAATAGGAATAGTATTTCTATTTGTACTTGATGTTTGTTTGGGCACTGTTTTCATCAAACCTCATCAAGTATGGGACTCCTTTTTTAGTGAAAAGGCACTTCAAGACCAACCTACCATTACCTACATAGTTACTAACATACGAGCACCACGAGCTGTTATGGCAATAATTGCCGGTGCATTCCTAGCAATATCAGGCATATTAATGCAAACTTTATTCAGGAATCCATTAGCAGGTCCCTTTGTTTTGGGTATCTCAAGTGGTGCAGGATTAGGTGTTGCTTTTACGGTACTGGGCGCTAGTTGGCTGGGTTTTCAAGCAGCAAGTCAAAGTAGTTTAGTTTTATCAAGTATCTTAGGTAGCGTGGTTGTTTTAGTATTGATACTTCTTATTTCATTTAGATTAAGGGACACCATGGGCCTACTCATAATTGGACTTATGGTGGGTAGCTTAAGTAGTGCTATAGTTGGAATCCTGAGTTACTTCAGCGCCAGTACAGAATTACAGAGGTATGTTTTTTGGTCTCTAGGTAGTTTGAGTAACGTATCATGGTTTTCAATACTTATACTGGCAAGTATACTACTCATAGGTATGGTGGTAATCACATACCTCATTAAACCACTTAATGCACTATTACTAGGTGAACAATACGCTCTAAGTTTAGGAGTTAATATCAAATTGACTAAGTGGATCATTATCATACTCACAAGTGTTTTAGCTGGATCCATTACAGCCTATGCCGGACCCATCGCCTTCATAGGGCTTGCTGTTCCGCATCTTACTAGGATGATGTTACCCAGTGTTAATCATAAATCCTTATTTCCTACAGCTGTTTTATTAGGATCTGCCCTACTTCTATTTTGTGATATAATAGCTCAATTGCCTTTCAGTAGTAAATCCTTACCCATAAATGCCGTCACATCACTTATCGGCGCTCCTGTTGTAATTTGGTTAATTGTAAGAAAACGTAAACTTCACTTTTAATGTTAGTAGCACAGGATTTACATATAGGATACGGTTCTTGTGAAGTTGCTCGCACGGTTGGTGATTTCGCTTTCGCGAAAGCGAATCTAACAGCAATCATAGGTGGTAACGGGATGGGGAAATCAACGTTTTTACGAGCTTTGGCGTATGGTAACCATAAGATTTCAGGGAACGTAATTTTAGACAATAAATTAAGACAAAATTACAGCGACGTTGAATGGTCTAGAAAAGTAGCTGTTGTACTTACACAAAGAGAATTTAGTCACCATCTTACAGTAAAAGAACTTCTGGAGCTTAGTAGAATACCCTACAGTAATTTTATGGCCAATATAAGTGAAGCAGATAATGAAATTATACAAAAAATTAGTACTGATTTTCAAATTTCAACTTTATTGGGTCGTAGATTACACAGTATAAGTGACGGGCAATTACAGCGAGTTCTAATTGCGAGAGCACTAGTACAGGATACTGATTTTATTCTGATGGACGAGCCTACTAGTCATCTAGATCTTAACTTTAAAATTGATTTGTTGCACCAACTTAAAGAAGTTTGTCTTACTAATAAAAAAGGTATAATTTTTTGTACTCATGAATTAGAAATGGCACTTCATCTAGCAAATGAATTGGTAACTATACATAAGGGTTCGATTGTCAAACATACAAGACAAGAATTGCTATCGAGTAATTTATTAAATAAGATGTTTCCTTCAAGCAAACTCAATTTTGATGAAAATGGAGTTTCCTATAAATGGTGATAAGAACATTCTGAATTTTTAATTCGATTTATGAGCCTTTAATTTTTGATTTAGCTTATGCTTAACTAAAATGTATAAGGATATTAGAAGTGTACATAGTAATAAATCAATAAATAAGAAATCCAGTGACCAAGAATGATGAAGGTTAGCCTGACCATCTAAAAATTCATGATAATAGGTAAAAGGCAAACGTATATCAATTTCAAACGAACTTTCATTACTTCATGGTGTTGAAATATTATCAATAATGGAAATAAAAGACAAGCTACAGAAAAGTGTTATTAATAAAAAAAGCGAAATGAAAAATTTATAGAATAGCTTTATCACTAATTCATCCAGTTAAAATACTTTACTACATAGACAACAAGTAATGCGCCTCCTATACCAAAAAATATGGCTCCTTGCCAATAATATAACTTTGAGGTGGTTTGCTTGAAATAAGTTTCTCCATACATTTTTATGAAATGCTTGTGAGTTGTAAGCCAAAACAAATACATACAAACAACAAATACAAAAATAGCCAGCAGTAGTAAAGATGTCATAAAAAGTAAATTGAGTCTAAGTAAATATACTTAAAACTCGGTAGCTGTCATAAAATGCCGATACTTATTATGAGCATCACTCGCAATTTAACAGGTTATTGACTTGATTTAAAATCAATTGAAATACTGTTTACACAATGTCTTATACCACTAGCTGTAGGCCCATCATTGAATACATGACCCAAATGCCCACCGCAATTAGAGCAAAGGATTTCCGTACGTATCATCCCATGTGATTTATCTAATTTACGTTCAATTGCACCAGGAATTTCTCCATCAAAAGAAGGCCAACCACAACCAGAATCAAATTTTGTCTCTGATTTAAACAAAGGATTGTTGCAAGCCGCGCATACATACATTCCTTTTTCAAAATGCGTATTATATTCACCACTAAAGGGCCTTTCAGTACCTTTTTCTCGTAGAATGTAATACTGCTCTGGTGTAAGCTCTTCTTTCCACTCTGCTTCGGTCTTTTTCATAAACAATTATTTACGTAGTTCTGGTAAGGATTCACCTTCAGGAATAAAATTCAATGCCACACCATTAATACAATGTCTTTTTCCAGTTGTTCTTCTAGGGCCGTCATTAAACTCATGACCTAGATGACTGCCGCAAGTTGCACATTTTAACTCGGTTCTTGCATACCCAATTTTATAATCAGTATCCCTTTTAACCTGACCATCAATAGCTCTATCATAACTAGGCCATCCTGTACCAGAATCAAATTTGTGCTCATTATTATAAACAGGTGCGTAACATGCTGCGCAAATTAAGGTTCCTGGTTTATATTGTTTATTTAAAGGACTGGTAAAAGGTCTTTCGGTACCAGCCTCGCGTAACACGTTGTACTCTTGTGGTGATAGGATTTCTTTCCATTCTTCATTAGTCTTAGAAACTTTATAGGTTGTTTCTTGTTCGGTTGTGGAAGCAGTAGTATCATTCATTGCCACTTTTGCTTCTTCATTTTTACAAGACAAAAAACCTAGTACGGTAACTAAAATAACTATTCTCTTAATCATTACTATTTATTTATAATTCAAAATTATACCAATAACATGCCAGAATATGTTGCAAGACTGTTAAGTATTATGTCGAAAGTATCACGATATCATTGCAAAAATGTCTAGCAGTTGTCTCTCTCTTTTTATAGGGTGTTTTGTACCTTTATAGCATGAATAAAAAAGTAGCTATTATCATGGGATCTACAAGTGATTTACCTGTGATGCAAGACGCCATAGATGTTCTTAAAGAACTTAATATTGAAATTGAAGTAGATGTTGTGAGCGCTCACCGCACGCCTGAAAAAATGTTCCAATTTGGAACCACTGCACACGAGAATGGCATAGCAGTTATAATTGCTGGCGCTGGTGGTGCTGCTCATTTACCGGGCATGGTAGCCAGTCTGTCTCCTTTACCAGTTATTGGTGTTCCTGTGAAATCAAGTAATTCTATTGATGGATGGGATAGTGTTTTATCTATTTTACAAATGCCAGGTGGTGTTCCTGTAGCTACCGTAGCATTGAATGGCGCAAAAAATGCTGGAATTCTTGCAGCTCAAATAATAGGTGCAACACAAAACGATGTTAGAGACCGAATTATAACCTACAAAGAAGGTCTTAAAGAAAAAGTTCATCGTGCTGCTAGTGAGATGAAATATGACTAAAACTTACAAAGTAATTTCCATTTTAATCATCTCTATAACCCTTATTTGGTTAGTCTATGCTGGATTTCAACCAAAATGGATTAAATGGGAATTAATGACCGCTGGTGGAATTCATTTCATCATGTCATTTATAATAAATCGACAGTATCACAACTGGGAATACAACTATTTGGGGATCATTCATGGAACTCTAATGGTAGTTTTAATGGGTTGGGGATATTTTTTTGTTTAACTATATTAATCAAAAGTTTAACAATATTATAGTCCAATTTTGGACTATTGATAAGTAATTTTACAATATGAAAACAAGTGATAATCCGTTATTACAAGAATTTAATACACCATTCAATACAGCTCCTTTTTCAATTATCACAGAGGATTTGTATGAGGACGCTTTCGCGAAAGCGATAAAAATAGCACAAGAAGAAATTACTCTTATTACGAGTAATAAAGATGAGCCTTCATTTGAAAATACGATTGAAGCTCTAGATAAGGCTGGCGAAAAATTAGGAAGAATATCAAGTATCTTCTTTAATCTTAATAGTGCCGAAACCAACGATGAAATTCAAAGAATCGCTCGTGAGGTAAGTCCACAGTTAAGTAAATTTAGCAATGATGTTACCTTAAATTTAGATCTATTTGAACGTGTAAAGCATGTGTATAATAAACGTGATCAGCTTGATTTAAATCCAGAACAACTTACTCTTCTTGATAAAAAGTATAAACGATTTTCACGTAATGGCGCCTTGCTTAATGATAAACAGAAAGAACGATTACGAGAAATTGACACACAGCTAGCACAGTTAAGTCTACAATTTGGTGAAAATGTGCTTGCAGCAACAAATGCATTTGAAATGCATATTAAAGATGAATCAAAATTATCTGGCCTACCAGAAAGCGCTCTAGAAGCTGCCAAAGAAACAGCTAACAGTCGTGATAAAGAAGGTTATATTTTCACACTAGACTATCCTAGTTATATCCCATTAATGACCTATGCAAACGATAGGGATTTACGCAAAGAAATGTCACTTGCTTTTGGGTCTAGAGCTTACAAGGATGATCATGATAATCAAGAAAATGTACTGCAAATTGCGCAACTAAGGTTTGAAAGAGCACAATTATTAGGATACGATAGTCATGCTCATTTTATTCTAGAGGAACGTATGGCTGGATCGCCGGAGCAGGTTAACGACTTTTTGAATGAATTACTGGAAAAAGCACAACCTGCCGCTCAAAGTGAGTTTGATGAATTACAGAGGTTTGCCCAAAATCATAAGGATTTGCCGATTGATCAATTGCAAAAATG
The DNA here is from genome assembly GCF_001430865.1 of Nonlabens sp. MIC269. Lineage (GTDB taxonomy): Bacteria > Bacteroidota > Bacteroidia > Flavobacteriales > Flavobacteriaceae > Nonlabens > Nonlabens tegetincola. The sequence continues at coordinate 327,628 of NZ_CP011373.1, forward strand.
GGATAGCGCTTACTACAGTGAAAAGTTAAAGCAACAACGATTTGAACTTGATGATGAGTTGCTTAAACCCTATTTTAAATTAGAAAATGTAATAAACGGTGCTTTTAAGATTGCCAACAAATTGTTTGGACTGACTTTCAAGAAAAATACAGAAATTGACAGCTATCATAAAGATGTAATGATTTATGAAGTTTATAATGAAGACAAATCATTGAACTCCATATTCTATGCAGACTTTTTTCCAAGAAAAGGAAAGCGTAATGGAGCGTGGATGACTAGTTTCAAAAGTCAATGGAAAGAAAATGGACATGATAGCAGACCACATGTTTCGATTGTGTGTAATTTCACAAAACCTACTAGTACAAAACCATCTTTACTTACTTTTAATGAGGTAACAACTTTATTTCATGAGTTTGGTCATGCCCTACACGGTATGCTTGCAAACACTACATACCGTAGCCTTTCAGGAACATCGGTGCATTGGGATTTTGTAGAATTACCTAGTCAAGTTCTTGAAAACTGGTGTTATGAAAAAGAAGCACTAGAACTATTTGCAAGGCACTATGAAACTAACGAGGTCATACCACAAGAGTATATTGAAAAAATCAAAGCTGCAGCTACCTTTTTAGAAGGTATGCAAACCATGCGACAACTCAGTTTTGGATTGTTAGATATGAGTTGGCACGGTATTGATCCATCGCAGATAGAAGATGTTAAGGTTCATGAGCGCACCACTTTTGAGAAAACAGATTTATATCCCGACGTACCTAGCAGTTGCATGAGCACAGCATTCAGCCACATTTTTCAAGGAGGATATAGTGCTGGATATTACAGTTACAAATGGGCTGAGGTTTTAGATGCCGATGCTTTTGAATTTTTCAAACAAAAGGGAATTTTCAATAGAGAGGTTGCAGATCTTTTTAAAGACAATGTACTTTCCATGGGAGGAACAGAAGACCCTATGGAATTATATGTTCGATTTCGCGGAAGCAAACCAAAAACAGACGCTCTTTTAAAACGAGCAGGACTTATAAAAACATAAAAAACTAAATGCCAGAAGTAGAATTAGATCCAAAAAAGTGGGTAGATCGTTATAGCGACTATTTATTTAATTACACCATAACAAGAGTTAATGATGCTGTTATGGCACAAGATCTAGTTGCCGAAACTTTTCTGGCTGGTCTTAAAAGTGCGCACAGATTCAAGGGAAAATCCACTGAGCGCACTTGGCTTGTATCAATTCTTAAACGTAAAATCATTGATTATTATCGCAAAATCAATTCTAATAAAGGTAAAGCCGAGGTTAGAATGAGTTATTTAGATAACAATGATGAAACAGGAGATTGGCTAGAAGAACGAGTAAAAGATTTACGCAATCCTACTGTAGAAGATGATATAGAACAAAAAGAATTAGGTGAAGCGTTACAAGAATGTATTGCAGCTTTGCCTGAACGATATGCCATCATCTTTGTGCAAAAAACCATCGATCGCATGGATACAGAAACCATTTGTAAGGAGCATGATATCACGGCGTCCAATCTATGGGTGATTATTCATAGAGCCAGAGTCCAATTAATGGAATGTTTGAATAAAAAATGGTACAAGATCGATTAAACTATCATGGGTAGAGTATTTATAAATTGTAACGATGCCGAAGTGTTGAGTACACGAGAGCAATACAATGATCTCAATAGTAAAGAGCGTTTTAAACTTAAAATGCATCACTCCCATTGCTGGAGATGTAGATCCTTTAATAAAAAAAACTGCAAGTTTACTAGAACGTTAAACGGTTTGAACTGGATTAAATTAACCGCAGCCGAAAAGGCTAAAATTCGTTCTCGCATTAAGGATGCGATTGAAAGGAAACTTTAACAGCAAACTTTTAAAAGTAGCCAAATAATTGGTAATCCCTCAACGGCAAAGCTCACAAAATAGGAGCTTTTTATTTTGTCTGATAAGTAAATAAAAAGCAATAATAAAACCGTAATAATTACTGTTTCAGACGTATTTGAATCAATAATGGGTTGATACATTAATTGCAAGACAAAAAAGAAAAAGGCACTTAGATACCCGATAATTTTAGTGTAACCAACTCCTATTTTTTGAGGTAATGTGATTAGGTGTGTTTTATCATCTTCAATATCTCTAATTTCAAAAGGTATACAGTAAGCTATCATAAAGCAAAGAAGAGTTATCCCAAGATACATATGATCTTCAAAATCAATGTAATTTAAACCCTGAACAGTGTTTGCAAATCCGTGCGCGCTCCAAAAAAAACTCAACAACAATAACACCCAGCTTATTGCTACAACAGGCGTTTTTAAATAAACAAACTCTCTGATTTTCTTATTGAATAGCAAAGGAAACGCATATACTAAGTTTAACAGTACTAGCAAAGCCACAATTAGCCAATACTCCGTTGTTTCAAAGGCTAATAAACTAAGAGCAATTAATGTCAATAAGGAGCTCATGATTAATATAAAGCCTCGATATTTAAATGGTTTTCTGGCTAATATTAATGGGTAATATTTAGTCAGGTTATAACTAACGACAACTAGACAAAATTGCATAATGTAAAACGGCCAATCGACAAAAGGCTCTAGATAAGGTAATGTGATAACCATAGACAAGGAAACAAAGCAAATTGCCACATGTAAACTCGTTCTTATGTAGAACTCCAGCCCTTTTTTTATTAGCATCATAGAACAAAGGTAATAGCAGTGGTTAATAACCTATTAAAAAGCGTGAATAAAAAGAGGTAATAATTAACTAACCTCTGTTAGTTTAAACTACTTAATCGACTACTTTTGCATGAAAATAAAGCGGCTACCCTTAAAAACAAGTTGCTATTTAATAACATAGACCACATAAGCACTATGAATACAGATCGTTTTGCCCTTAGACACATTGGGCCACGCAAGAAAGATCTTAACACCATGCTAGATACCATTGGTGTTTCCTCAATCGACGAGCTCATTTATCAAACCGTTCCAGATGGAATTAAATTGAAAAAAGAACTGGAATTAGATCCAGCGATGAGCGAGTACGAATACCTTAATCACATCCAAGAATTAGGTAATAAAAACAAACAATTTAAGTCCTACATCGGTTTAGGATACAACGCCGCTATTACACCAGCCGTAATTCAACGTAATATACTTGAAAATCCAGGTTGGTATACAGCTTACACACCTTACCAAGCAGAAATTGCACAAGGTCGTCTAGAGGCATTGCTCAATTACCAGACTATGATCACCGATCTCACTGGTATGGAATTGGCAAATGCCTCATTATTAGATGAATCTACCGCTGCTGCCGAGGCGATGACCTTACTTTTTGCAGTTCGTGAACGCGCACAGAAAAAAGAAGGAGTGGTGAAATTCTTTGTTGACGAGGACACCTTGCCACAAACCAAAGAATTATTAAAAACACGTGCTATTCCTTTAGGAATTGAGCTTGTTGAAGGTAACCCTAAGGAGATGGATATGTCCAACGGTTATTATGCCGTACTACTTCAGTATCCTGGTGCAAGTGGTAAAGTGGTTGATTATACTCAATTTGCCCAAGCTTGTAAAGAAAATGACATAAAAATAGCAGTAGCTGCAGACATACTTTCACTAGTAATGTTAGAAGCTCCTGGTAATTGGGGTGCCGATGTTGTTGTAGGTACTACACAACGTTTTGGAATTCCATTAGGATATGGTGGCCCACATGCTGCCTATTTTGCAACTAAGGAAACGTATAAACGTCAAATACCTGGTAGAATTATAGGTGTAACTCGCGACATGGATGGTAAGCGTGCATTGCGTATGGCTTTACAAACTCGTGAGCAGCATATTAAAAGAGACAAAGCAACTTCTAATATTTGTACTGCTCAGGTTCTACTTGCAGTAATGGCTGGAATGTACGGTGTTTATCACGGTCCTAAGGGATTAAAATACATTGCTAGTAAAGTACATTACACAGCTGCTACCCTAGCCGATGCTGTTGAAAAACTAGGTATTTATCAAGAAAACGAACAATATTTTGATACTCTATCTTTTAAAGCTGATGCAGCCAAGGTGCGCGAACAAGCTTTAGCATTAGAAATTAACTTCTATTATCCAGATGAAGAAACAGTTCAAGTTTCTATAAACGAGACTACTTCTATAAAAGATCTTAACGATATTGTTTCCGCTTTCGCGAAAGCGTACTCAAAAGAAGCAACGGTAATCACTAATCTATTGGATCAAAACAATGTAGGTGTAAAACGTGAAAGTGAATTCATGACCTATGATGTATTCAATAGTTATCACAGTGAAACAGAATTGATGCGTTATATTAAAAAATTAGAGCGTAAAGATCTGGCATTAAATCACTCGATGATTTCTTTAGGATCTTGTACGATGAAATTGAACGCAGCAGCCGAAATGTTACCACTTTCAGATCCTCAATGGGGTAATATTCACCCATTTGTTCCTGCAGATCAGGCTCAAGGATATCTAGAAATGTTGGCAAAGCTTGAGGAACAATTGAATGAAGTTACTGGATTTGCAGGTACCTCTTTACAACCTAATTCTGGTGCGCAAGGAGAATTTGCAGGACTTATGGCTATTAGAGCCTATCATGAGTCTCGTGGTGATAGCCACCGTAATATTTGTTTAATTCCATCTAGCGCACATGGAACCAATCCTGCAAGTGCTGTTATGGCAGGAATGAAAGTAGTTGTTACAAAAGCACTAGAAAATGGTAACATAGATGTTGATGATTTAAGAGCCAAGGCGATTGAATATAAAGACAACCTGTCTGCTCTTATGGTTACTTATCCATCGACTCACGGTGTTTATGAGAGTGCGATTAAGGAGATAACTGGAATCATTCATGAAAATGGTGGTCAAGTATATATGGATGGTGCAAACATGAATGCTCAAGTAGGTCTTACTAACCCAGGAAATATAGGCGCTGATGTTTGTCACCTCAACCTACACAAAACATTTGCCATACCTCACGGTGGTGGTGGACCTGGTGTAGGCCCTATTTGTGTTGCAAAGCAACTAGTACCATTCTTACCTACAAATCCTGTAGTACCTACAGGAGGCGATCAAGCGATTACTCCTATTAGTGCTGCGCCATATGGAAGTGCGCTAGCCTGTGTAATTTCTTATGGTTATATATGCATGCTAGGTGCTGCTGGTTTAAAGCGATCTACTGAATATGCTATAGTTAATGCTAATTATATCAAAGAACGTTTAAACGGGAGTTTTGAATGTTTATATGTAGGTGAAAGAGGTCGTGCCGCTCACGAAATGATCATTGACTGTAGACCATTTAAAGAAAATGGAATAGAAGTAACTGATATCGCCAAACGTTTGATGGATTATGGTTTCCACGCTCCTACGGTGTCATTCCCGGTAAATGGAACCATGATGATCGAACCAACAGAATCGGAAAGTAAGGAAGAGATTGATCGTTTTTGCGATGCGATGATTTCCATAAGAAAGGAAATTGAAGAGGCTACTAAGGAAGAGCCTAATAATGTTCTTAAAAATGCGCCCCATACCTTACAAATGATAACAAGTGATGACTGGAATTTTCCTTACACTAGGAAAAAAGCTGCTTATCCACTGGAATGGGTAAGTGACAACAAATTCTGGCCTACTGTACGTCGCGCGGATGATGCTTATGGTGACAGAAATTTAATGTGTACATGTGCTCCTATGGAAGAGTACTTGTAAACTTTTAAAATCAATCATTAAAAAACCGAATCAATTCTAATTGATTCGGTTTTTTGTTTTGCGAAAATTCAGCTTTATTGCCACAAAACATTTAAATAAATACTTACCCTTTGTTGAGATTCAACCTTTCCTGCAAACAATTCTTGAGCCACAGGCAAGGTATAACTCGCTCCCAAGTTGAATCGATCAAAATTAAACTCAGCTCCCAGAGTTGCATTGAATACATAACCGTTAGTATCCTTAATCTCTTCATCAAATTGTCTAATACTACCATATAAATCTGTAGAAATACCTAGGTATGGATTTAATGACGCTTTCGCGAAAGCGATATTATAAAAAACACTGCTCGATGCACTTAATTGATTTCCAAATCGATACTCATTTTTATTTTCAGACTTTAAATAATAGGTTCCCTGTGTTTTTATGCCCCATTTTTTGGCAGAGTAATTATGCATTATACTGATTAAAAAATCGGTGCTACCTGTACCTACTTGAAAACCTGGATTTACACGATCTACAAGCTGTTCTTCAAATTTACCAGTAGGTAATTTAATTCCCAGCCCATACTGGAATTGATGACCGGATGGATCTTTGTTTTCAAAGACTACGTTATATCCTTCTGGACGTTTATAAAGCACATGTTTATACCATCCTATTATTGTGATATCTCCTACTCCATTGATATTTTCATTTCCATTAACTCGTTTTCTACTTAAATCCTGATACGGAATAACAGCATTTAATGCGATTTTCTTACTTACGGGAATATTGGCCCAAGCTTGGTAAGTGTAAAATTGCTCCTCACTGGATGGAGAATTATTAAATATGCCATCTTTTGATTCAAAGTTTTGGTAAATGAACCTAATGCCAACAAAATTTAAATTTTGTAACGTCCCAAATCCTGAACTACCACTTGAGGTTGTACAACTACAAAGGTCACAAAGCAGTTTTGAAGGTGAGTCAATTTTTACAGTGCGAGTAAAAGAATTTAAATGGTATTCTTCAAGGTCTGATTCAAAAGACTCTTGTACATCACTAAGTATAGGTTTGCTGTCTTGAAAATCAATATCGTTTTGATTTAAATTTTGACTGTAACTGAAAGACCACAATAAAAAAGCAATTGAGCAAATTAGATAGGTTCTAGTATTCTGAAAATTGATCATCGTTTAAAAAAGTTGGATCGGTTAATGTTTTCAAGAAAGCGATTAAACTTTCCTTTTCTTGTTCTGTAAGATCAATTCCTAAAGAATTATCTGGTCTTACTAGTGATGAATCTATGGTGCCTGTATCAACCATACCTGTGTCATAAAAGTCTAAAACCGCCTTTAAAGTTGAAAATCTACCATCGTGCATGTAGGGTGCTGTGACTTCTACATTTCTCAAGCTGGGCACTTTAAACTTATAAAGATCTTCCTGCCTTTCTAATACAAGAAATCTTCCTTTATCGTCAAGTCTACTATTGATACTTAAACCATTATTACGATAGGATTGATCAGTAAATAAAGTTCCTGAATGACAACTAGCGCACTTTTGATTAAACACTTGCTCTCCTTGAGACTCTAATGGGTTAAATACTGGTCCTTCACCTCGTTTTACTTGGTCGTATATTGAATTCGACGATACCATAGTGAGCATGAACTGCGACAACGCTTGCAACATATTTGCTGTATTTATTTCACCATCTTCAAAGGATTGTTTGAAGAGATTTGGATAGTCAGAATCTGCTTTAAGTTTTTCGATTACATTTTCCAAAGTTTCATCCATCTCAATAGGATTTGTAATTGGAATAATAGGTTGAAGATCTAAGTGACTTGCTGCACCATCCCAGCCAAACTCCTTTTGAAAAGCTAAGTTTTGTAATGGTGGAGTGTTCCTAAAACCTATGTTACCATTCACACCATGACTAAGTGTATGACCGTGATGCGTAAAAGCAAACTCTTGTTCATGACAAAAAGCACAAGCTATAGCGTTGTTAGAGGATAATCTACCATCGAAAAAAAGCTTTTTGCCTAGCGCAATCCCTTGTTCTGTTAATGGATTGTTATTCAAATCATATTCCATGGAAGGAAAATTACTTGGAATACTGAAATCTACAGGAGTAGGTTCATATCCCAAGTCCTCTTCACTTTGACAACTTAGTATCAATAAATAGATACATGTAATTGTAAAAAGTCTATACATAACTTAAAAAATTGAACAAATCACTGATACAGAATATTCAATTTATAAGAAAGAATATCAGTATCAGTGATTATAAGAACTATTAATTGTTATGAACGTGATGTACACTGAAGCTTTCAGAAAAATTTTGAGCTATAATAGGTGTCTCTACTTCGTTTGTGTGCACTTGATTGTAACCATCGGCGAAAGAAACTGTGGTAGACCCTTCAAAAATTTTCATAATATCAGCAATCACGTGAATTTCGGCAATACTATTTTCACGTACTCGTGATGTATTTGGTAAGTCTAATGTAATTTCTCTATAATTATCTAATGAGGTTCCCACACTTCCCATGTGAATATTAAGAGCTTGGTCTGCTGCACTAGAATCGGAATAAGTTCCGTCTAATCTAATAAACTTATATCCAGTTGCCCAACTCCACATCATTCCAGCGTCATCTGCTTGTTGTAAAAAATTACCTTGACCTGCCGCACCTAGTGTATAACGATCTTGGTCAACACCTATTCCAAATTTAATTTGAGTGTAATTTCCTGCATCAATATCATTAAGTGTAATGTTGAATTCACCTGCATTGTTAGCTTGAGATTCATCTACAATAAAAATATTATCTATTGCTGGAATAGTACTCTCGTTTCCATTTTCATCTAACAACACTATGTTACTAATGATGTATTTAAGAGTTTGAACTTGAAAAGTATCTCCATTTGACAATGAGTAAGTATTATTAAATAGGAAGTCATTGCTTCCCACAGCATTGTCAAATTTAATCGTGATATCACCTTGCTGGCCTTCTAGTTGATCACCGGTAGAATCATCATCAGTAGAGCATGAGGTTAGAATTAATGTAAGAGCGATTGTTGAAAATATATGATTTAGTTTCATTTTATTTAATAGTATAATGGTGCGTTGGATTATATTGAATAATTCAAAATATCCAACCTAGTTGTGATCCATCATCTCGATTAATAATGAGATCACGGATAATTATGATTTTATATGAATTGATAAAGCCAATGCTAATAGAATAATAATAGCATAAGCTTTTTTACGAAGAGCTGTTAAACGATTGGTGGTTTGAACAGGTCGTGTTTATAACTGGATAGTAAAAGCTGTTCTTTACTTACAATCAATTCTTGCTTGTAATGAAATGCTTTAGAAAAATTAAAATCAATATTGTTCTGTTGATAATACACGGGATAAAAAGCCACTAATGCACCTACTTGTAATTGTTCCTTTTCATAGTTAGCCTCTGCCAGCATCATTTGCTGTGCTAGATAACATTTTCCATCACACTGTAGTTGAGGGCGATCTTTATTAACACAATATTCGTCTATAATCTTATCTAAATTAGTTGCGTAATACGTCCATTGACCTAAGTAGAAAACAGGCCTTACCGCAAGAGCAAATAACAAAGAAAAAACGATAAGATTTTTCAAGATCGATGTTTGCTGCAAATTTAAATGGGAAGTATAAAATAGGCGATAAATTTCAAGATAATTTTGAATTAAAGTTGATTAACTAATAGAACATCCTGAAGGTATAAAATCTCATAAAAATGCCTTTTCAAGTGTTATTATTATTCATTGCATTGTATTATTCATAGAATAATCTACAATTATCTTAAATATTCTCAATAGTTAAGAAAGACTTAAAAATTTAAGAGTGATACATTAGGAAAACACAAGTTTAATGACTTTTTTTACGATGAATTGAAGATATTAATGCCTTTATGAGAGCAAAAATAACAGGAGTAGGAAGTTACATTCCGGAAGTAGTAACTAAAAATGAGGACTTTTTAAATCATGAATTCTTAAATAATGACGGTAGCTCATTTGGTAGTGACAATGAAGTAATTATTGAGAAATTTGTAGCGATTACTGGTATTGAAGAACGACGCTACCTTGCACCTGAACAACTTACAAGTGATATAGGCGCTATTGCTGCTAGAAATGCTATTGTAGACGCTAATTGTAACCAAGAAGAAATTGATTTTATTATCGTAGCTCATAATTACGGAGATGTTAAACCAGATGGCGGTTCCAGCGATATGGTTCCTAGTCTGGCTAGCCGTATAAAAAACAAGCTAGGAATAAAAAATCCGCAATGTGTCGCTTATGATGTACTCTTTGGGTGTCCTGGTTGGGTATTAGGTTTAAGCCAAGCAGATAGTTTTATAAAATCTGGACTAGCTAAACGTGTACTTGTTATCGGTGCCGAAGCACTTTCAAGGGTAGTTGATCCACATGATAGAGATTCTATGATTTATTCTGATGGTGCTGGTGCCGCTATTGTAGAACCTAGCATGGATGAACACGGTATATTAGGTCAGGCTACCGCTACTTATACGGAAGAAGAAACTTATTTCATTTTTAATGAAACTTCTTACAATAAAGAATTAGAAGACAAAACACAATACATAAAAATGTATGGAAGACGCATCTATAATTTTGCTCTTTCAAAAGTGCCAAATGGAATGAAAGCCGCGATGGATCAAGCTGATGTTGATATTAAAGATTTAAAGAAAATTTTCATTCACCAAGCTAATGAAAAAATGGATGAAGCTATTGTGCAGCGTTTTTACAAACTTTATGATATGGAAGTTCCTAAAGACATCATGCCTATGATTATTCACAAGCTTGGAAATAGCTCAGTCGCTACCGTACCTACTGTCATGGATCTTGTTGTACATGATAAAATGCCAGAACATAAAGTTGAAAAAGGTGACGTGGTCATGTTTGCCAGTGTAGGTGCCGGAATGAATATTAACGCTATTGTATATCGCTATTAAATGGTGGCTAAGTTTACTCTTAATAAGTCAAGATTGTAAAATATTAATTTAAAACACTATCATAAAAAAAGCCTGCTTGTTATTGCAGGCTTTTATATTTTACTGATAACCTATCAATTTTGAATAATACTGACTCTAAGTTGACCGCTTACCTCTTTAAATATAACTTGTTTTATTCCAGCATCTGATTGTGATGTGTATTGATTACCATCAATTTCAAATTTTAATTTACGTAAAATACCACCTCTTACTCGATGTGTTTTAATATTTAAAACATGACCTTGTTCAGATAGTATCTCTCCTAATTTGATAAGGGAATCTTTATTCTCAGGATCATTGACTTGATAAATATTTTCAACATTCTCATCAATCACTTCTTCAATTTCATAATAACGTGATCCAGCCTTTAGTGAATCTCTCTTGGCTAATAAGATTTGTCTTCTTGCCTCAAGTTCTGATCTTTTCGCTTCTCTTAACAATTCCACTTCTTTTCTTTTCTCCACAGCTTTTTCACGCATAATTTCTCTGCGTTTTTCTAGTTCTTCTCGTTTAGCTTCGGATTTTTCACGTAATAATTCTCGTCGCTCCTCGTATTCAGCTCGCTTTTCCTCCATTAATTGCTCTCTTTCACGCATATACTCCTCACGCTTTTCTATAGCCTTACGTCTTACTTTATATCTAGTAGAATCATTATCAATTATAATTTCCTCTTCTACAAGAGTTTCTAGATCTTCTGGTTTACTAACCACAACAACTACTCCATTTGCACCTTTATCTCCATATCTACTTGTTGCATTACCATCTTTAAGAACTGTAACGGTCTGTATTGCATTAGGATGTAATCGTAATACTTTAGCTTCTTCCACCTCTTTACCGTTTAAAATAAAAAGTGGTTTAGCATCACTATTCCATCTGTATGAACTACTATACGTCATAGGTTGGGATGCATTAACTCTTAATGTATCCATATCAATATCGAGCTCTTCAATAATTATAGGTTGTGCATGATGAAAGCTGTTCCCCATATTTACTAGACTGTCTAAATCTTTAAATTGGATATTCATTTTTGCCATTAAAGAATCTAATTTTATCGAATTTTCTCCCATTTCAATCTGAGCAAAAATTGAATCAAGATTCACCGTTTTTACATTAGACAAAGCGTTCAATAATAGAGAATCTTTAAAAGTTCCATTGAAGATATAAGGCTTCATTACACTATCAGTACTGAATGCGTAAAACTTATTCCCAGGACCTGATTGTATTATTCTTTGTGAAACTCGTGCATCACATTTACCTATTGACCAATCACTTGTTGTGTCATCAAAAACGCCATCTATACAGATATCGTCTAGTCCATTGGTGCTTTCATATTGCTGTTCAATAACAGAACCCTTGTTGTTATCAATAGAAAGTGCCAGTTTTATAATTTTCCCATCCTTCTTTTTGAACTTTTTAATTTTAAGATCTACATTATACTTCTCTTTAAGATTTTCAGCTTGTTTTTCAAGAGATTCTCGAGTACTGGAACTCACAATCCTTAAATTAACTCGTTCCTTTAACCTGAAAACTGTATCTATAGCCTCTGTAACAGGCTGTGCTGTTTGTAAATTAGAATTACCTGGTGCAGTTAAAGGTTCATAATTTTTTGTTGCCTTTTCAGTTGGAATCATTTTTTCAACTGGACTATTTAAATACTCAACTTTAGTAACCGTATTGAAACTGTAAAGGAAAAGAATGATTACCGGTAATATAAGAGCATACTTATAGGCACTCCATTTCTTTGAAGCTTCTTTTTGTAACATTATGATTCGTTGTTTAATAAAAGGTGTTACAAAATTATTTGCAAGCGCTGGTTGTTGTTGTAATACTACTGCATTAACTAATGTTCTAGCATAGCTCATATTACCTTCTTGTACAGCAGCCGCTTTGGCATCGGCGATGAATTCTAAATTTTGAGCCACTTGTTTTTTCAAAAACCACGATAATGGATTGATCCAAAATAAAGCGCAATATATATGTGTTATAATCACATCTATACTATGCCATTCCTTAGCGTGTACTTTTTCGTGTCTCAGAATATGTGCAAACTGTTCAGACTTCTCGTCACCATTATGAAATCCTATTTTATTAAAAAAGCTGAATGCAGTAAGCTTTCGCGAAAGCGATACTAACACTACTCCATCTTCCTTTCTACTCGTACCACCGTTTAAAAGTCGTTGAACGCTCATAATTTCTATACTTAATTTACCCAAAAAGAATAATACGACAGCTAGATAAGCATAAATAAAAAGTTCCATCCAGTTATAAGTAGTAACTTCTGGAGTAACCGTATTCATCATTGCTGCATCAGAAAAATAGATCACATTATTTGTAGTAGTGACGGGTAATTGTTCCATGTATACAACCTCTGTAAACTCAACAAAAGGTAGAACGATGCTAGCAACTATTCCAACAAGTAAAAAAACTCTATTGGCCTGAAAAAAAGTTAACTTTCTTAATATGAAGTGATATCCCAAAACGAATACAGCTAGAACTGCTGTACTTTTCCAAAGGTATTCTACAAGTGTTTCCATGCTATTTGTCTTTAGATTCAATCATATTTAATATTTCTCTTAATTCGTTGGCCGATATTTTCTTCTCATCGGCAAAGAAAGAAACCACATTCTTATATGAATTATTGAAATAATCGGTAATCGCTGTAGTCACGTATTTATTGCGATAGTCTTCCTTTTGAACTATTGGGAAGTACCTGTGTGTTTTACCAAAGGCCTCGTGAGATACAAATCCCTTATCCTCTAGTTTACGCACAATGGTAGATACGGTATTATAATGATTGGTTCCAGACAGGTGTGGTACCACTTCTTTTACAAAAGCCTTCTCTAGCTTCCATAAAACCTGCATAATTTCTTCTTCTTTAGCTGTTAGTTTTTCCATTTATGATGTTTTAAGGGCGTTACCTCGAGTGATCACTCGAGGTCAGGCTATCGTTGTTACATGGTAACACCACTCTATCCTTAACGCATTACAAACGTATAACTATTTTTTTAGTTTTCAAACTATTTTTATAGTTATAAAACTAAATTGTTAGTTTAAATAATTCAAACAATGAACTAAATACTTGAATTTCAATAAATTTACATATCGATAAAAGTGGCTATTTCTTCTATAGTTTTTCTTGTTGCATTATAATCAAACCCCTTTTTATCATAATTTCCAATGTAGAAGAAACCTAAAAATCGTTCGTTCTCATGTGTTGTTATTCCTTCAAAATTCTTTATATCAACAAAGGATTTAGGACTACTCCAGTAGGCACCATAACCCAATTCATGTGTCATTAACCACATATTTTGTACACTCATGGAAGTTGCTGCTATTTCTTCCCACTCTGGAACTGATTCTTTTTCATCCCTGTGCATGAAAATTAAAATGACCGCTGCAGCTTTACTAGGATTTTCCCTTAACTTTTTAAGCTTGATTTTCTTGTGGCCTGGAGTTTCTTCATAGGCATTTCCAAGGTACGTACCTAGCCTATCTAGCGCTTTACCGGTAAGAACCTTATATCTCCATGGTTCAGTTTTACGATGGTTAGGAGCCCATCTGGCTGCATCTAAAATTGAAAGGAGATCCTGTTTCTTTATAGCACCTTCAATATATTGCGCAGGGAAAATACTGCGTCTCGTTTTTATAATTTCGTTCATAATTTTACATATAAAATGCCAACAGTAAATGTAAAGTACTGTTGGCATTAAGTTGTATAATCTATATTAAATTACTGTCCTTGTCCTAGAGAAAAAGCTCGTTCTCCATCAAATGAGTATAGATTTTCTGTTTTAATTACATCTACCTTTTTGTCAATTGCTTCATTAAGCAATGAAACAATTTCTTGATTTGTCATGGCTCTACCACCATCGGGCATAAATCTACATCGCCAGTGTTGTGTACAAAATGTTTCATCAAATCCATTGGGCCATACTTTGACTCCACGATTTGTAATCATTTGTAATTTGACATCTTCCTTTTCAATACTACGCAAGAGCTCTCCTACGAAATTAGGGTTTTTATTTTCACAATCTACAAATAGGTCAACACCTAGTAACTCTTTCTTTTGAGCTGCACGCTCCTTTACATGTGGCAGCTTAAACGGCTCTTTTGCATTATACCTCACTTTAGTTAATTGTTGTGGTTCCTTTCCCATATTAGCAATTACTGCGTGAGCAAACTCTTCTGTATTGACTTTTCTACTACTTGTATCCTCTTTAAATATATCTGCAGTATGAATACCTTGTTCTAAGGTAAGTAACCACGCGTTATGAATAGATTGTGCTGCTTCATTCTCTCCTATATGATTAAGCATCATGATTGCTCCACGCAACAAACCAGAAGGATTTGCAATTTTTTGCCCTGCAATATCTGGAGCACTACCGTGAATGGCCTCAAACATAGCTACGCTTTCACCTATGTTGGCACTACCTGCCATTCCTACAGAACCTGTAATTTGTGCTGCAATATCACTTATGATATCACCGTATAAATTAGGCATCACTATTACGTCAAAATGCTCTGGTGAATCAGCAACCTTAGCTGCACCTATATCAACGATCCAATGTTCTTTTTCAATATCTGGGTACTCCTGTGCTACTTCATTATATATTTTATGGAACAAACCATCAGTTTGTTTCATAATATTGTCTTTTGAAAAACAAGTTACCTTTTTACGGTTGTTGTATCTCGCATACTCAAATGCGTACCTTATGATTTTTTCACAACCTGGTCGACTTATTAATTTAAGACATTGAACAACATCTGGAGTTTGTTGGTGTTCAATCCCTGCGTATAAATCTTCTTCATTTTCTCTTACAATAACTACATCCATATCAGGATGTTTTGTTGTAACATATGGATGTAGGCTGGCACACGGTCTTACATTTGCATAAAGTCCCAAAGTTTTTCTCATAGTTACGTTCAAACTTTTGTAACCACCACCTTGAGGTGTAGTAATAGGTGCTTTAAGTAAGACCTTGTTACGTCGTATACTTTCCCAAGCTTCAGGAGTAATTCCAGATGTGTTACCTGATAGGTATACTTCTTTACCTAATTGTACTTCTTCAAAATTAACTGCGGCACCAGATGCCTTTATGATAGCCAATGTAGCATTCATAATTTCTGGACCTATTCCATCACCTTTTGCTATTGAAATTGTTTTCATAAATTTTTGTTTGTACAAAGGTTGCAAATAGTTTTCATATATTTTTATTTATGTTTTTAATACATAGTATAAATTTTATTAATGAATTTATTTACTTACAATAGTCATCTTTGCAAAAACTAGAATATGTCATTGAGTCAGAATAAATCATATTACCCATTGTCCCAATTTGCTTTGGGAATGTGGAGATTAGGCGACTGGAATTTACCTAATCAGGAACTGCTTACCTATATTAAGCAAGCAATTGACCTAGGTGTTACCACCATGGACCATGCTGATATTTATGGTAATTATGAATGTGAAGAAATATTTGCCCGAGCAATATCTCTAGACCCATCAATAAGGCACAAAATGCAGCTTGTGACTAAATGTGGTATAAAACTTAGGTCCGATAAATTTCCTGATCGTCAAATGAAGTATTACGACTATTCAAAAAAGTATATTATCAATCAAGTAGAGACTTCCTTGAAAAATTTGAATACCGATTATATCGATGCTCTTTTATTACACAGGCCATCTCCCTTTTTTGATCATGCTGAAGTTGCAGAAACATTTAGCCAATTAAAAAAAGAAGGTAAAGTAAAGTACTTTGGGGTTTCTAATTTTACACTTAATCAGTTTAAAAGCTTACAAGAACATTGTGAAGAACCCTTAATTACAAATCAAATTGAAATATCTCCCTATGCGCTCGAGCATTTTGAAAATGAGAATATTGATTATTTGACCAGTGCTGGAATACGTCCTATGGCATGGTCTCCATTAGCTGGTGGATCTTTACTACATCCTGAAACTGATAAAGGAAAACGAGTTCTTAATGCCATTCAAGAAGTAAGTACAGAGCTAGGAAACATACCCTTTGATCAAGTTATTTTTGCATGGATTCTAGCACATCCTTCTCAAATTATCCCAGTTATAGGAACTGGTAAATACGAACGTTTACAAAGTGCGGTAGAATGTAAAAATGTTAAATTATCTCTAGAGCAGTGGTTTAAAATTTACGTTGCTTCTTTAGGAGACGATGTACCGTAAAAAAAATAAACCTACCTGATGAGCACCATCAGGTAGGTTCTTACTATTGCTGTTCTATTATTCTTACTTTGGATCGAGCGTTCTCTCAATTCTTGCAATTAAATCTTCATAGTGAAAACTTACCACCTTATTTGAAGTGCGCGCAATATTCCTTCTTGCGATCTTTTTAATTTCATTAAGTTGACCTCTTACAATTGAAGGTACATCGCTTTGAGTAACATTAAAGCTAGCACGAGGTTTTTCATTTGTCATAAGCTCAATTAACCGGTCTACATAGGCTTTTTGCAAGTTACGTTCATATACATCTGGTTGTATATTTTTAAATATCCCGTTGTTCAAATCTTGCATCAACTCCACTACAGAGTAGGCACTATCATCCATTGCTTTTGTATCAATCATTCTACCCAAGCGATCGTAAGACAGTAGGCTTGACAGATATCTAGACTGTAATGATCTCACTCTATCTGTATATCCTGATTCATTTATATTTTTAAGAATCTCAGGTCGAACTAACCACTCTGGTGTTTCAAACAGATTTTTAATTAACCACTGTACTGACTGTTCTTGTGTTTTTGAATCTACAGGTTCATAAACAGTACCATCTTGAGAAGGAGTTTTTAGATTTTCATAAACGCCACCAACATTTGTAACAACGTGACCTACATATCTAGAAAACACACCTAAAAGTTCTCTATACAATTCATCTAAATCGTCGTAATTATTAGTGTCATTGGAAGTCCACTGTGGTAAGTTTTTAGCAACAATTTTTAAGTTTTCAACTCCATAACTACTTGCCTTTACAGGGTTATTACCAATAGCTTCAGTTTGAGATTGAGGATCAAAACGACTGCTTTGTCTTCCGAATTTATATTTAGGATCATTTGCTTTTTCTAAAATCCATTGATTCAGTACCTCTTTTTCATCTTCTGGAGTATTGGAGTTAGGGATTACTCTATAACCCCAATTGACAGCATAATGATCGTAAGGACCCATTTGGCGTACAAATCTTATGTTTTTGTCTCCAGGTTGAGCAATGTAATTATAACGGGCATAATCCATAAGACTTGCTGCAATTCCATTTGCTTGTGTAAAGTCTCCGTCTCTATAACTTTCTACATCATAGGCGTAACTCGCCGCCATATTGTGTGGAAATCCTAACGCATGACCTACCTCATGGGCAATTACTTGTCTCATCATCTCACCTATTTCTTCAGCTGGTGTATCTAATGTTCTTGCACTAGGATTTGCCGCACCTGTTTCCAGTAAATAACGGTTTCTATAAGATCTTAAATGGTTATGATACCAGATAATATCACTTTCAATTATTTCACCACTACGAGGATCGCTCACACTTGGACCTACAGCATTACGAGTAGTACTTGCCACGTATCTAACCACAGAATATCTTATATCTTCTGGACTAAACTCAGGATCTTCTTCTATGCTAGGAGCCTCCTTTGCTATGATAGCATTTTTAAACCCTGCAGTTTCAAACGGTTTCTGCCAGTCTTCAATACCTTGTTTTATGTATTTCTTCAAAGATTCTGGGGTACCAGGATCAAGGTAGTAAACAATTGGTTTTACAGGTTCTACCAATTCACCTCTTGCATATGCTTCAGGATCTTTAGGCTCTAGCCTCCATCTTCTTATATATGTTTTTTCATCGGCTTTTAATTTAGGAGAGCTATAATCAATTTGATTAACCGTGAAGAAACCAACTCTAGGATCATACAATCTAGGTGTCATAGGTTTTTCAGGTAACAATATCATAGATTGATTCATCTGTAAACTTATGGAACCTACAGATGAATTTGAAGGTGCGTCACTAGCCGTATAAGTCATATCTTGCACAACCTCAACATTCAAAGGATAAGAAGACACACGATTAATGAAACTGCGTGATTTATCCAGACTTCTTACTTTATACTGTTTGCGTAGTCTGGAATTCAAACCACTTATTGCAGGTATATCGTTGCTTAAAAATTTGGTGACATCAATTACTACGCCCGTAGAATCGGTATTAATAGCTTCTATATCAAAAGCGTACATAATAGGTTCATAATTATTAACCTTAACACTATTGGATATAGCCGCTGTAGAGTCTAATGTAACGGCATCATAAGATTTGACTTTAAGTAATATTTTATCCTTAAATCGCTCCCATGAAACTAATTGTTGGTTGGTTTTACTACCAGCATTTAAATATCCACCACCCAAATTTGCAGGTATTTGTGCAATACGGGTAACCCATAACATATCTTTACCTAATAGGGAATCTGGCAACTCATAAAGATATTCATCTTCATTTTGATGAACTTTAAAAAGACCGTCATCTGTCTTAGTTTTACCCGTTATAAGTTTGCTATAAGGTTTAAACTTTGAGCTGGTTTTATTTGATGCTTCGGATTTTGTTGCTTTGGAACTCACTTTTTTTGGTGCAGAACAAGCAACAATTCCTAAAACCAAAAAAATAGAAAGAATTTTAGTACTGATTTTCATGTAAGTAATTATTAATGCCAAGCAAAATAAAACCTGGCATTAATAATACTTCTTAAAACCTACTTAAAGTATTCATCTAGCTGTAGGTGCTCTTTTATTTCATTGGAACATTTTTGAGGATTTCTAAGTAAAAATCCCAAAATTTTTGAACGCTAGAAATCTCAACGTGTTCATCTGGACTGTGAGCGCCTCTAATATTTGGACCAAAAGATATCATGTCCAAACCTGGATAACGTTCACCTAAAATTCCACATTCTAATCCTGCATGACAAGCGACTACTCTAGGAGATTCATTGAATAGTTCCTTATACTTATTTTCAGCAATTTCTAAAATTGCGCTATCGCGATTTGGTTCCCAACCAGGATAGTCACCAGATAATTCAACACTGATTCCAGCTAACTGCATTACAGCACTTATTGACGATGCTAGATCTGTTTTGGAACTTTCAACAGATGATCTAGTTAAACAAGCTACCTCCAATTGTCCATCATGTAATTTTACTCGAGCCAAGTTGTTTGAAGTTTCTACAAGACCTTCAATATCTGGACTCATTCTGTAAACACCATTATGAATTCCTAGTAAAACGTGTATTACCTCACGACTGTTAGAAGCATCAAGATGACCTAAACTAGAATTCGTCAATTCCCACGAAATATTTAAATTTTCCTCTAGGGATTTATACTCATTTATTATGGCTTGCTTGCATTTCTCAAAGGTAGATTGCATGTGCTGTAGCTCGCTTTCGCGAAAGCGTAATTCTACAACAGCCTCACGTGGAATAGCATTTCTCAAACTACCACCTTGAATAGATATAATATGAATATCTGATTTCTTTTGTAACGCATCCAATAGTCTGGCAGCCATTTTATTTGCGTTACCTAAACCTTTAATGATATCCATACCGCTGTGGCCACCGTTAAGACCTTTCACAGTAATCGTGACCGTAGAATAAGTATCTTCTCGATTACTAGTATCGTATTGTTTTTTACCAGTGATATCTACTCCACCAGCACATCCTATATCAATTTCATCATCTTCTTCAGTATCTAGGTTTAGAAGTATAGTTGATTTAAGAATATTTTTATCCAATTCTTTGGCACCGGTCATACCTGTTTCCTCATCAATTGTAAACAAAGCTTCAATCGCTGGATGCTCAATATCAGTTGAGGATAAAACAGCCATGATTGCAGCTACGCCTATTCCATTGTCGGCACCTAGAGTTGTTCCATTTGCCTTAATAATATCACCATCGACAATCATTTCAATACCTTGGGTATCAAAATCAAATTGAGTGTCGTTGTTTTTTTGGTGTACCATATCTAGATGAGATTGTAAAATCACACTTTTACGGTTCTCCATTCCTGCAGTTGCAGGCTTTTTTATAATTACATTACCTACAGCGTCCTCTATAACTTGTAGATTTAATTCATTACCGAATTTCACCATAAAGGCTCTTACACGTTCCTCTTTTTTAGAAGGTCTAGGAACTGCGTTCAAATCAGCAAAGTGATTCCAAAGTGATTTAGGTTCTTGATTTCTTACTTCGTTACTCATATCTTTTTAATAGTGACTAGACAGGCTAGTCTTTTAAATTACCTATAATTTTGTTGCGCGCAACATTTCTCTTTTACCTGGTGGACCAGGAAGACGTTCTACTTTAAAACCAACCTCTTGCATATTGCGTCTAGCCTGACCTTGAGCGCAATAAGTAGTGAGTACACCACCATTTTTTAGGCTATCAAACGCTTTTTGAAAAATGGGTATGGTCCAAAGTTCTGGTTGTGTTCTAGGTCCAAAAGCATCAAAATATATAAGATCAAACTGGTTGTCAAATTTGACCTCTTCAAACTTCATTTGCTTTTTAATTATACTAAATGTAGAGGTTAACTGCTTGTCAATTTCCCAATCCATCTCATGCAATGCTTCATAAAAGATTTGATCTTTAAGTAAGCTTCCATAATCCATAGCTAGGACCTCATCGGCACTTACTGGGTATGCTTCCATTGCGGTATAATGAATTCTAGTAGTACTCGCATGTTGCTTGGTTAAAATAGCATTAAGACCAGTACCAAAACCATATTCTAGAATATTAAGACTGGCATTATCAGGTTGTAATGACTCTTGTAAAGGCTGTAAACCCATCTTTATAAAAACATGAAGCGCCTCTTGCAAGGCGCCATGTTTAGAATGATATTGCTCGTTAAGATCTGGCATGTGAATGGTTTTGGAACCATCGCCAGTGATCATGATTTCTCTTTTCATTATTCGCTTGCGCTTTCTTCTGCAGGCATTTCAACATCTGGGTTTTCAAATTCTTCCACAAGAGCACCATCAGCTATAAAAGTATAGCTTGTTTCAGGTTCATTGATCTTTTCTATTTCCTCTTGAGATTTTCCAGCATCTTCTGCATAGTGACGAAGAGTTTCTACGTCAGTGATTGATTTATATACTTTACCTTCAAATACCACTTCCTTTCCTTTACCGTTTTTAGGTAGAAAAAATCCATAGTCCTTAAACATCACACGTGTTGTATCGCTACCAACTGCCATTTTGACCCAACATCCTTTTTTTGGACATACATCAAGAATCTCACTTTTCACCTTTACTTGGATTGTGTCTGAGTCGGTTAAAGTTTGATATTTCTCGAATAATTCTGCTGTTGAAATAGCATTTTCTGCAGTTATTTTTGATCCATAGCTCATATAGGCCATTTCTTCAACTTGTTCATCATTTACTGCAGGCATGTCAGTTTCTTTTTGAGTTTCTTTACACCCAATTATTGAGAAAATGACAAAAAATAAAGGTAAATAGGTTTTCATTTGTTTATATTTTCCACAAAATTAGTAATTCGTTGGGATTTATTCAATGATACTATCCGTTATCTTTGCAAAAAATTAATAAAAATAACCCATGACCGATACCAACGAAATCGTTATAGATAGAGTTTCGGAATCTAGATTAGCATCAACGAATTTTGATGATCTAGTTTTCGGAAAAACTTTTACAGACCACATGCTTGAATGCAACTGGCGCGATGGAAAATGGGAAACAACACATATTAAACCATACGGACCAATTCAAGTAGAACCTAGTTGTAAAGTATTTCATTATGGACAGGCCATTTTTGAAGGTATGAAAGCCTACAAAGATGAAGCTGGTGATGTTTTCCTTTTTAGACCAGAAGACAACTGGAAACGTTTTAATGAAAGTGCCAAAAGACTTGCAATGCCTGAAGTACCTTATGAGGTATTTGTAGAAGGATTAAAAACATTAGTAAATTTAGATAAAGAATGGGTAAAATATGGAGAAGGACTTTCTTTGTATTTAAGACCATTTATGATAGCTAGTGAAAATGGAGTAGCGGCAGCTCCTTCTACCGAGTACAAATTTATGATCGTTATGTCTCCTGCTTTTGCGTATTACCGTGGTGAAGTAAGAGTTATTATAGCCAATCAATTTTCACGTGCAGCAGATGGTGGTGTAGGATATGCAAAAGCTGCAGGTAATTATGCTGCCAGTTTTTACCCAAATAACCTGGCGATGGAAGAAGGTTATCAACAAATAATTTGGACTGATGCTGCCTCGCACGAATACATTGAAGAAGCAGGAACAATGAACATCTTTGTGCGCATAGGCGATAAACTTTTGACTGCTCCTAATAATGATAGAATATTGAATGGAGTAACAAGAAGAAGTGTTATTCAAATGGCCAAAGATCACGGTATAGAAGTAGAAGAAAGAAGAATACGAGTTTCAGAAATTAAAGAAGCTGCGCAAAACGGTGAATTAAAGGAAATTTTTGGAAGTGGTACGGCTGCAGTAATTGTACCTATTAAAGGTTTCAAACACGAAGATTTTAAATATGAATTACCTGTAATTGAAAACGATTATGCGACTAATATTAAAGCCGCATTGATGGATATTCAATACAATCGTACAGAAGATAAACACGGGTGGAGAGTTAAAATTTAAAAGTGCTTTTTACCTTATACACATGTAATGCCTTCAATAATTTGAAGGCATTTTTTATTAGCGTATTTTTAAAGTATGAAAAAGCTACTTTTTTTGATACTTTTTTTTGCTTGCTTAATTAATGCACAAAATCAAGCTAATTGGTGGTTTTTTGGTTCCAATGCTGGTTTAGATTTCAATAGTGGTTCTCCTGTTGCAAATGACCTAGGGCAATTGGATACTACGGAAGGTTGCGCAACCATAAGTGACGCTTGTGGAAATTTATTATTCTACACAGACGGAATAACGATCTGGAATCGTAATCATCAAGTCATGCTCAATGGTTCTGGACTACTAGGTGACCCCAGCAGTACACAATCTGGAATAATTATTCCAATGCCCGAGAATGAAAACCTCTATTACATCTTTACTGTTGGTGATTTTAATCCTGTTACAGGTTTAAATTATAGTGTTGTAGATATGCTATTAGATAATGGATTAGGAGCTGTTATTCCATCTCAAAAAAACATCAATTTGTTACCTGATTCTTCTGAAAAAGTTACAGCAAGTGTCCACAGTAATGGTCGAGATGCGTGGATAATTTCCTATGCCGAATCAAATTTTAATACCGGTATTTTTGATTCATTTTATGCTTTTAAGTTAACTCCGCAAGGATTAGATAACAATGTGATTGTAAGTAACAGTCCTTCTACAAGAGTTGAAGATAGACGTGGATATTTAAAAATTGCTCCTGATGGCAGTAAAATAGCCTTAATGAATCAATTTTTACCTAATGGAACACCTGCCAACAATCTGGGGACAGGTGCCTTTATTTTTGACTTTGACACTACTAACGGTAGTGTTACAAATCCCACCGAACTTAGTTTTCCTTCTAATCTATTAGCTTATGGTGGTGAATTTAGCTTAGACTCTAGGTTATTCTATTTGGATTTGAATACAGCTCAAAATGGTGTGTTTGGTGAACGCACGCTACTTCAATACGATACAACTTCACCTAATTACCAATCAAATCCTATTACTATATATCAAACAGATCCTTTGGACTCAACCGATGATGTTTCTAGAGGTGCTTTGCAAATTGGTCCAGATGGTAAAATTTACTATTCAAATGATTTAAAAAACTATTTAAGCGTAATTGATCAACCTAACAACATAGGAGCAAGTGCTGCATTTATTCTAAATGGAGTCAGCCTAGCTCCTGGCACCAATGTAAATGAAGGATTACCACCCTTTTATAACGCTTTTTTTACACCGCGTTTTTCCTTTGTAGAGGGCTGTAGTGGCAATCCTACCCAATTCACAGCAGATGCTTTGGCAACTTGTCCAAACACTACATTGCTGTGGGATTTTGGTGATACAACTAGCAGTACTAATACTAGTATTGTAATAAATCCGTCCCATACATATGTTAACCCAGGCGATTACCAAGTAAGTTTAACAATAACCACTCCTCTTGAAACTTTTACAATAATTGATACCATTACTGTAGTGAACCAACCTAATGCAGGTACAATTAATGATATAATTGTGTGCGATGACCTCTCAAATGATGGTTTAGCTACAATAGACTTCTCCTTGGTGTCACAACAAGTGCTTCAAAATAATACATCCAATAATCTTGAAATCTCTTTACACTACAATCTAACTGAAGCTCAGCAAGATTTTAACTCTATTGCGCCTAATACTGAATTAACCGCAGGCATCTATTATGTACGATTAGACAACTTAAACTCTAACGGCTGTTATGATGTAACAAGTTTTGAATTCAATGTAGTTAATTCGCCAATTGCAAATCCTATTCAAACACAATACACATGTGATATAGGAAATGATGGAATCGAGACAATAGATTTCACTCAAGCCGCTAGTGAGATATTAGGATCCCAAAATCCTATAGATTTTGATGTCAGTTTTTACTCATCAAATAATGATGCTCAAAATAGAATTAATGAGCTTCCTTATTTTCATATACTTAATGCAACAAACTCACCTTTCTATGCTCGCATAGAAAATAGCGATTTCACTTCTTGCTTTGAAATTATATCCTTTGACTTCGAGCTAATTGAAGAACCACAAATACCATTTATAAATGATTTCGAGGTTTGTGATGATGACTCTAGAGATGGAATTGAAATTTTTGATTTAACTACTATTCGTGATCAAATTTTAAGTAGTACTACTTCTAACTGGGATGTAAGTTTTCATCCTGACCAAGCTAGCGCTGTAAGTAATAGTAACGCGTTACCAGATAACTATCAAAACACACAAGCAATTGAACAAATTTATATACGATTAGCAAACAACGGTCCAATAACCTGTATAGATACACAACCATTTACTATTGTCGTAAACGAAAAACCCGTTATTACAGTAACAGATCCAGTTGTAACCTGTCCAGACGATGAAGTAACCTTAACAGCCAGCAACAATTTTGATTCCTATTTATGGAGTAATGGTGAAACCACTCGCAGTATAACCACTACTCTACCAGGAATATATT
This sequence comes from Nonlabens sp. MIC269, assembly GCF_001430865.1. GTDB lineage: Bacteria > Bacteroidota > Bacteroidia > Flavobacteriales > Flavobacteriaceae > Nonlabens > Nonlabens tegetincola. Next base: position 353,519 of record NZ_CP011373.1, read on the forward strand.
CGGTAACAGGAATTGATAATAATGGATGTACCGATCGTATCTCAACCAGTATAAATCATTACGATCTTACCCAACTAGAATCCATAGAAATTGAGCAATTCACAATACGTTCCAATAGCATCAGGATTGATGTAACAGGAGATGGACCGTGGCAATACAGTATAGATAATTTTATATTTCAGGACAGTCCAGTTTTTACGAATTTGTTACCTGGATTTTATACGATTACAGTACGCTCTCAAACTAACTGTAATACATTAACAGTTCCTGCAACCATTGTAGCTGCTCCACCTTACTTCACTCCAAATGAAGATGGTTTTCACGACTATTGGCAAGTAACCGCGATTGAAACGGAGCCAGATGCAAGTATTTACATCTTTGACCGGTTTGGTAAACTGCTCAAACAATTGGATCCACTAGGTGTAGGATGGGACGGCACTTATAATAACAATCCTATGCCTAGTACAGATTATTGGTACTTAGTTGAACTGGCAGACGGACGCTCCTTTAAAGGTCATTTTTCACTCATCAGATAATTACATTTTTGTTAGGATTATTTTAATTACGCTTTCGCGAAAGCGTACTCATAAAAATCTTAGTTTTACATTATGGACTTCAAAATAGTATCAGACTTTTCGCCAACTGGAGATCAACCACAAGCCATTAAAAAATTGGCCGACGGAATTAATTCAGGAGAACGATATCAAACCCTACTAGGTGTTACCGGAAGTGGAAAAACATTTACTGCTGCAAACGTGGTTGAAAAAACTCAACGCCCTACCCTAGTTTTGTGTCATAATAAAACACTCGCTGCTCAATTATACTCAGAATTCAAAGCTTTTTTTCCTGACAATGCTGTAGAATACTTTGTTTCCTATTATGATTATTACCAGCCTGAGGCTTTTATACCTACGAGTGGTACTTATATTGAGAAGGACTTATCTATCAACGAGGAAATTGAAAAAATGCGATTGAGCACTACCTCATCTTTACTATCAGGAAGGAGAGATATAATTGTTGTAGCATCGGTATCTTGTTTGTACGGTATAGGTAATCCGGTAGAATTCCAAAAAAATGTAATCAGATTAAAACAAGATCAAGAAATTCCTAGAACCAAGCTATTACAAATGCTGGTACAAAGTTTATACTCTCGTACTACTGCCGATTTTAATCGTGGGAATTTCAGGGTAAAAGGTGATACGCTAGATGTATTCCCTAGTTATGCAGACACTGCGTTTAGAATTCATTTTTTTGGAGATGAAATTGAAGAAATCGAGAGATTTGATCCGGTAAATGGAAATGTTTTAGAGAAATTTAATCAGATAACTATTTACCCAGCTAACATGTTTGTGACATCACCTGATGTACTACAAAATGCTATTCATCAAATTCAAGAAGATTTAGTTAAACAAGTTGAATATTTTAAAGAAATAGGTAAGCCTCTAGAAGCTAAACGTTTACAGGAACGCACAGAATTTGACCTTGAAATGATCAGGGAATTAGGTTATTGCTCGGGTATCGAAAATTACAGTCGTTATTTAGATGGTCGATTACCAGGAACTAGACCCTTTTGTTTACTAGATTATTTCCCAGACGATTATTTGATGATTATTGATGAAAGCCATGTAAGTGTTCCTCAAGTAGGTGCTATGTACGGTGGTGATAGGTCTAGAAAAGAAAACCTAGTTGATTATGGTTTTAGACTACCAGCGGCGATGGATAACAGACCTTTGAAATTTGAAGAGTTTGAAGCTCTTCAAAATCAAGTATTATATGTAAGTGCGACACCTGCTGATTATGAACTTGAAAAAACCGAAGGAATTTATGTAGAGCAAATCATAAGACCTACGGGACTATTAGATCCAATAATTGAAGTGCGTCCTAGTCAAAATCAAATAGATGATCTTGTCGAGGAAATTCGACTGAGAGAAGAACGTGATGAACGTGTATTGGTTACTACTCTTACAAAACGAATGGCAGAAGAATTGACAAAGTATCTCACTCGTATACGTGTGCGATGTCGCTATATTCACAGTGATGTCGACACGCTAGAACGTGTAGAGATTATGAGCGATTTAAGAAGAGGTCTATTTGATGTGTTGATTGGTGTAAACCTATTAAGAGAAGGATTAGATTTACCAGAAGTATCATTAGTTGCTATACTTGATGCTGATAAAGAAGGGTTTTTAAGAAACAATCGATCTTTAACACAAACTATTGGTCGTGCTGCTCGTAATGTAAATGGTCTAGCCATCCTATATGCGGATAAAATCACGGATAGCATGCAAAAAACTATTGATGAAACGGAATATAGACGTAGCAAGCAAATTGCCTATAACGAAGAAAATGGTCTAACTCCAACTGCAATCAAAAAATCATTGGACAATACTATTGCTCGTAAAAATGCTGCTAGCTATGCCATTGAAGAAGTGCTCACTCAACAAGCAGCTGAAGAGGAAGCTGAATACCTATCAAAAGAGCAATTAGACAAAAAAGTAAGAGATACACGCAAGGCGATGGAGAAAGCTGCTAAAGAATTGGATTTCATGGAAGCAGCTAGATTACGAGACCAACTTAAGATGTATCAAGAAAAAGCAAGTTCTTAACTTACTGATAGCTATATATTAACGATTATTTAAACCTTACATCTATTTTTTAAGATGTAAAGCATTTTTTGTCTGTAAGCAGTCAATCTAAAAAATATAGTAGTAATAAACTGATTAATTTAAGACTCTTAATAAATCAGATATGAAACAGTTTTTACTCATATTTTTAATAGCTATCAGCTACTCGGTAACAGGTCAAGTAGGAATAGGAACAGCAACACCAGTAACTGACTTACAAGTTGAAGCAAGTACATCATTAGGGCCAGGAGAATTTAATGGAATTATGGTCCCTAGAGTAAGTAATATACCATCACCAGCTGCTCCTGCTGGTACCATAATTTACTTAGACACTGTAGACGGCTCAAACCCAATAGGATTTTATTTTAGTAATGGTAGTGCCTACCAAAACGTAACGGATTTATCCAGCGGTACTGCTGCATTTTTTGACAGTGGAACTACTACTAATGCCACCGCTACAACTTCAGAAATATTTAGATCAGGAAGAACGCGCTTCGGTAACGATGGAGTGCCTGCAAGTGTTGTGAGTATTGAAAACCAAGGTGCTCTAGCTTCTGAAGATCGAACCACATTATCCATAACTAATAGACATTCTAGTAGTGCCCTTTCTTCCAATACGTTTTCCATAAATGTAAATAACACAAGTTCTGCAAGAGGAAATAAAGTAGGAATTAATAATGAAATATCCAGCAGTGGAGATGGTACACATATAGGACTAAATAATCTTACAGAGATAAATTCATCAAGCAGTGCTACTAGTTATGGTATTAACAACAATATCGATACAGGATCCACATCTGCGGGCACTATTTATGGAATAAGAACAGTTAGTGGTAATTCAACAAGTACAGGAGTGAGATATGGGATATATTCTCAGGCAATTAATGATGGATCCAATAATGCCTATTCCGGGTATTTTTCAGGTGATAGATTTGCCATAAGGAATGAAGCTGATACCGATGGATATGAATTACCTACTGTAGATGGTAGCGCAGGTCAAGTCCTGACCACAGATGGAAGCGGAAACGCTAGTTGGGGTAATCCTATTGCTACCAATACCTCGCTCAACCTCGCTTCTTATTCTGGTGGACCTTCAGGAAGTGCCACTCCTATAGATAATGGTTCCTACTTAAACCTTAGCCCTACAGCTGGAAACCAAGAGTTTCTTTTACCGGAACCTACCACTGTTCCAGGAAGAATGTACATTTTAAGAAATATCTCAAATTCGGAAAATGCAGTCATTTACACACCTAATCCAGGTGGAGAGTTTTATGCTAGTAATTCCAGTTCTTCTGCTGGTTTTAACATCACGATGAACGCTAATTCTAATACTAAAACAATTTATGTTATAAGTGATGGTATGAATTGGACTTTTGGATCTTATGGCTTTTAACGCTTTCGCGAAAGCTTAACACCTATTAATCGCAAACTTCATAACTTTGAAAAAAAGGTTATGAAGTTTTTTTATTTATATGTACTTGTCGCAACACTTATTTCTTGTCAAACTGAGAAAGAAACATCAACAACCGATGAAGTAAGTACTTCGACAAAATCAAAAAGACAATCTCGTTCTTTAGATGAAAATTTTAAATCTTACTGGTTTGATGGTACCGCAGAAATTTCTAGTTATGAATTGAATCAAGCACGTTATGGAGAAATGAGAAAAGGTACAGCAGTATTAATCTATGTAACTGAACCGTTTGATTCTAAGGACCAAATTAAAGCTGATCGTATTAAAGATGATAATTATTCAGTCCTTAAACTTAATGCAACAAGGGATTTTAATACTGGTATTTATCCTTATAAAATGATGAGCAGTACATTTTTACCTTTAGATTTTGAAGGTAATGCTATCAAAGTTGCAGCTTCAATTCAAGAATGGTGCGGTCATACTTATATGCAATTCAATGAGAACAATACCTCTTATGATGTTCAATTGCATTCTTATTTTCAAAGTGAAGGCAATAAAAGTTTCCAAATAGAGAGCGCACTACTTGAAAATCAAATTCCTAGTCAATTGAGGTTAGGGCCATTGAAAATGCCAGTAGACACCCTTAATATCGTGCCTAGTGCTGAATTTTTGAGACTTAAGCATATAGATGCCGAACCAATGGAGGCGATAGCCAAACTTAGAGAATTACCAGATGGATATTTATACAGTGTAAATTATCCTGAAATCAATAGAACTATTGCTTATAAAACTGAAAAAGAGTTCCCGTTCAGGATATTAAACTGGATGGAACGCTACATGGATAATCAAATTCCTATGGTAAGTACAGCCAGCCTTAAAAAAACGATAAAAACAGATTATTGGAATAAAAACTCTAATAAATTCGCACACTTAAGGGACAGTTTGCAACTATGATTGAACTATTAAAAAAAGAGGAATTTATAATTACTGTAATCATTGTTATCTTAGGGATTGTTACCCATAGATTGATTATATGGAGTGCTTCAAAAATATCAGAACGCGTATCAAGATCAGAATTGCGCAAGCAATACGTAAGCAGGTATTTTGGTTATATACTTTGGACCTTGTGTTTGATAAGTATAATACTTGTTTGGGGTATTAATAACGATGGTTTTTGGGTAGCACTAGGTAGTGCATTTGCCGTTGTAGGTGTTGCTTTATTTGCAAACTGGAGTATTTTGAGCAATGTTACTGCTAGCTTCATACTTTACTTTACTTTTCCCTATAAGATAGGTGATAGAGTGCGTATTCATGATAAAGATCTACCTGTAACCGCTACCATTAAAGATATTAAAGGATTTTATACTCTACTAGAAACTAGTGAAGGTGAGGAAATAACTTACCCCAACAACTTATTATTGCAAAAAGGCGTTTCTATATTACATCAAAGAAAAGAGTCTATCTTTGATATAACAAACGAAACCGATCCCACAGCTACTTAATTATGGACTTACAAGATCAACTTAAAAATCTATTTCCTGATCACGATTATAAAGAGGAAGAAAAAGCACCAGAAAGCAATGTTTGGCTACAAGATGATCCATTACTTTGCAAGTTTGAGAAGAGAAAAGGAAAAGTAAACACCATTATTTCAGGCTACAATGGTGCGACTAGTGACTTCAAAATATTAGCCAAAGAAATTAAAACAACTCTAGGAGTAGGCGGTAGTTTTAAAAATGATGAAATCATAATTCAAGGTGATTACAGAGATAGAATTATGGATATTCTTAAAGACAAAGGCTTTAAGGTTAAACGAGTAGGCGGATAGGTTTACATTTTTACATGTCTTTGTAAAAAGGCTGTTGTTTTATTTTGCCATTGCGTTATTTGACTCCTTCTTTTATCATTGGCATCTTTGATAGCTTTATTATAAGCACTAGTTGCTTGAGCTATTTTTTTACGATCGCCCGTGCTTTCTATTAATTTGAAATTTTTAATTTCATGAAATTCCTGACCACACAATGTTTGTATATAACTCATATATTCTTGTGCAGCTGTAACTAAGGATGAATCATTATTCAGTAATTGGGGCACTTCAATTAAATCAAGACTTGCCTGGCACAATTGATTTTCTATAGAGTTAAGTTGGTTGCCACTTTTAGTATGTAAATCGGTCCAATATTGCTGTTCAAGATTAATTAATTTTTTAATCTGGATGTTGTAATGATGATAGTAATCATAGGCAGCCATTGTAGTATTCATCGCAATTGCCACATCAGACCTATTGAGTTCTAATTGTAAATTGTGTTCACTAGCAAAGTTTTGAACGGCATTGTCATAATCAACGCGCAGTTGTACAATAGCTCTACGTATATTTAATTGTAATTCATAAGGATCTACCTCAACCTTTTTAAGTTCCTTATTTCGTAATAAAACGTATAAATCTTTTTTTACGATTGCCAGGTTACCTTCAAAGTAGGCTTTGGCTTGATTTTTAAAATCCTCATGTGCGGTAGGACGTTTTTGAACTTTTTTTAATGCTCGCAGTAAATAATTTTCTAATCTTTTCCTATTGGATTTTAGTTCAATTAGACTACCACCATTCGTATAAGCATTCATGTATTCCCACGTTTGAACAACAACATCTTCATTAAGGTCATCGATAAACTTTAAATATTGACGTGGGTTATCGCTAGCAGTCGTTGTAGCAATGGTAAAAACAAATAATAATGAAATAAAAACCCTCATAAAAAAAGCCGCTTCATAAAAGCGGCTTAAATATAAATGATTCTAATTACTCATCACCTACAATGTACTCGATAGCTTTAGCGAGCTTAAAATCTTTTTCTGTTAAACCACCAGCATCGTGTGTATTCAACGTGATTTCCAGTGTGTTATAAACGTTGTACCATTCTGGGTGATGCTCCATTTTTTCTGCTTCCATAGCAATTCGCGTCATCACAGAAAAACAATCCATAAAATTGTCAAATTCAAAAGTAGTATGGATAGCATCGTCATAATAATCCCATCCTTCAACTTCTTTTAAATGTTCTTCAATTTGTGCCTCGGTTAATTTGTTCATAGCTGTATATTTTGTTTAAATTTAATCACGCTTTCGCGAAAGCGTACACAAAACTATCATAATAATTCATCCCTAACCTTATGAGAATATTATTTCTTACTCTTTTATTGACTATTTCCTTTTATGCTAAAGGACAGAATGACTCAATACCTAAAGATGCAGTACATTTAAGAGAGGTTCCTAAACATAATCTAGTGATTGATCTAGGACTTTCATCACCTACAGGAGACTATAAAGATGTTGCTGTATCTGGATTAAATATAGGTGCAGGATATGATTTCTACATGGACAAGCACTGGGCTCTTACAGCCAGCACTAGATATGTTTATAATGAGTTCTCACCCATCGGAAGCACTCCACAAACAACTATTAACAATGAAGAAAACTGGAGCGCCTTTACTCTAGCAATAGGACCTCAATATAGCTTTACTAACAATCGTTTTCAATTAGACGCATTCACAAGAATAGGATTTCAATTTATTGATAAGCAAGAAAGTAGCGCCACGTCAAGCCTCATAGAAACGAATTACGCTACCGATAGCGAAAACTTTAATACGACCGCTGCCGTGCTACAGGTAGGTTTGCGTTTTAATTATTACTTTAGAAGAAGCGTTCAAGTTTTCTTTTCTCCACAATATATGAGTACACTAGGAGAACCAATAGCCTATTTTAGTGGAAATGGAACTGTTGATCGTAAATTAACCAATTTCTCAAACATTTTATTCAATGTAGGTCTTAAAATCGCAATAGGACCAGAATATAGCAACGGAGAAATGAGAGATGATTCCTTTTAAATAGATATTATGACCATTAAAGCTGAAAATATACAGGACTATATTACCCAAATTCCAGAAGAACGTAAAGAGCCCTTTACTAAATTATATGATACTTTAAAAAGTAATTTACCGGCTGGACTAACAGAAGGTTTGCTATATAACATGCCTGGATTTTATATCTCATTAGAAGATTACCCACATGGGTATAGGGCAAATAAAAAGGTGACTCCTCTACCCTTTATCAATATAGCAAGTCAAAAAAATTACATCGCACTATATCATATGGGAATGTATGCACACCAACCAACCTATCAATGGTTTGTAGATGAATATCCCAAGCATTCTAAGTATAAATTAGATATGGGAAAAAGCTGTGTGCGTTTTAAAAAACCAGATGCCATACCGTTTGAACTAATAGCCGAACTAGCATCCAAAATGAGTGTTGATAAATGGATTCAAGTGTATGAAGAAAATCTAGCAAAAAAATAATCGGTGAAAAATTTGTATGTCACTTTTATAACTTTTTCTCTTTTAGCATCTGTAGGCTGTAATCAAAAAGAACGATCCAATTCTATAGAAATTAGAGAATCAAAGGAAGCAATAAAACAAGTAAATGTAAACAGCACAACCATAAGTGAACCTAATGATTCTATTGAAAATAAACCCGTTATAAGATATGCCACAGCCCAATCTGGTCTTAATTACAGAGAAAAGCCCGATGGTAAAGTACTAGGGAAATTTTTTCTAAATGAAGCTATTGAAGTGGTTGAGTACACCAATAAATATTACGAGATAGCTGATGATGATCAAATCTATGAAGGTACTTGGCTAGGCATTAAAAAACAAAAAGACACGGTATATGTTGTTGATGCTTTTGTATCTGATTCACCCGTTTATTCAGATAGAAAAGTATATTACGTCACTTCAATTGATCCCTATGGAAAAGATGAAAATTACAAAGACAATGTAAATATAAGTGAAGCCCCTAATTATAATTCGAACTTTTATTCTGCTCTGGATGAAGATAAAACGTATTCAAAAGAGTACTTTGAATGGGACAAGGCGTATAGAGATAACTTTTTAAAGGCAGGTGGCATTACTAAATATGATCAATTACACGTAACCAAAATTACTACTGGTCAAGTCGCAAGTTATCCTATTAAAGACTTAAAACTTATCGCAAATTTGAACGTTTATGCCAGCGGTAGCGGTGAATACAATGTTTACGATTTTGAAACTTGTCTAGAATTACCAGAAAATACAAATACTGATTTTGATTTTGCTACCCTAGCTATTGATAATCCATTTGAAACTGCAACAGATTTTAAATACTTAAAATGGTATCCCCATGAGGAAACAGAAAGTCTAAGACATCTATATACGAAACGATTTCCTTATCTTAAATCAGAGTTCTCAAATGAACCTAAGACTAAATTGTTTTACACTTCCTATAACAACTATACAATATACTCTCTGGATCATGTAAACAAGTATAACTTACTAACCCGTTATGTGATTGTAGTAAAAGAAAATGGTGAAATTACCAACTCATTTATTGAGCAAGAAGGAGAAAGTACTGGTCTCATTCCTTTAAATACAGATTATCTTGAAAGTTCCTCACAATTTGCAATGAAACTATTCAAAAATGAACCACCACTTATTTATGGCCTGAGTAGTGAATCTTTTGGTTGTCCAAAGTTGTACTACCTTGAAAGCAACTATCCTAATATTATTTTAAGTTGTGACAATAGACATTAAGAAGCTTCAATAGTCTCCATTGCCCATTTTTTAAGTAATTCAAATTGCTCTTCTCTAGACATTTCACTAGTATCTAACAATCTAGCATCTTTTGCTTGGATTAAAGGACTGTCCTCACGAGTAGAATCAATATGATCTCGCTGTAAAACATTTTTATGAATTTCTTCATAGGTTACTTGATCGCCACGTTGCACTAGCTCGTCATACCTGCGTTTTGCTCTTACCTCTGGAGCGGCAGTCATAAATACCTTCAGCTCGGCATTGGGAAAAACAACAGTACCTATATCTCTACCATCCATAACTATACCTCGCTCCTGGCCCATGGCTTGTTGTTGTTCTACAAGTTTAGCTCTTACCTCACTTATTTCGGCAACTGGACTTACAATATTACTTACCTCGAGTGTACGTATTTCTTTTTCAATATTTGTTCCATTTAAATAAACATCTGCTTTATGAGTGTCTGGATTTAATTTAAATGATATGGCAAGACCAGGTAATGCAGCTATTAAGGCTTGTTTATCTAGCCTACCATTTTTAACCAGATTTGAAGATAATGCATGAAAGGCAATAGCACGATACATAGCACCTGTATCAACATAAACATAATCTAAATGTTCTGCAAGTTGTTTAGCAGCCGTGCTTTTACCAGTGCTTGAATGCCCATCTATGGCAATTATAATTCTTCCCATTATTGTAAATCTATATTAACTCCTATAAAACTGGTGTGCGCTGCCAGACTATAGCGAGCATGCGAATAACTGAATCGCATTTTATTCATTTTTAAACTAAACCCAGCGCTTAATCCACTAAATGCTCGAGTATCCTGAATACGCAATTCTTCAGAGCGTCTAAAACTGTAACCCAACCTTATTTCAAAAGTTTGCTCAGGAAATAATTCTACTCCTAAAACGGTATGCCTGAGCATATTATTAAAAAATCCAGGTTCATCTTCTATCACATTCCCATCGAGATCTGTTTGAGCATTTGCGGTATTTGAAAAGGCCAAGTTCCATTTTTGCAAATTTTCCAAAGTAACATGAAGTCTTACCGGTAACTGTTTCATTGTATTTGAAAATCCTACAGCAATCTCTAGCGGTAAATCTTCTTGTAATTCATTATATGGAGTAAACTGTATACCTAAATTTCTAACTACCAGCGCGGCTCTTATCGCTTTATCTTCATTGTAATAAAGCAACCCTAGATCAAGCGCACCACCTAGTGAGGTGTAGATGTCAAGTTTTGAAGAAATGAACTTAACATTTGCGCCTACATAAAAATCAGACCAAGGTATGTTGTAACTGTATCCTGCAGAAATTGCTGTTTCATTACCACTAAAATCTCCCGTTGAAATCCCTTGTTCATTGTAACCGGCAAATGTTCCATAATTCACATAGGTTACACCTACATGAAAGGTTTGCACATGCCTGTCCCAAGTATAAGCATAACTGGCTGTTCCATAATTAATATCACCTAACCAATTAGCATAATTTACTTGTAATTGATTATCCATTTTGGGATTTATAGTCGCTGGATTATAAAATGCCGTAGTGGGATCATAATCTACACTGGTAAGCACTCTACCGCCCAAAGCAGCCTGCTTAGTTCCTGATACAAGATTAAGAAATTGATACGTTGAGGTTCCTCCTATTTGCGCTTTCGCGAAAGCGGAAAAAAGAAAAATCAAACAGAAAAAATACCTCATTAAGTGTCTCAAATTATGTAGCAATAACGCATGCAAGTTTAAAAAATTTTAAGAGAACTATGATTTGATGCGTACCAGGCCATCTTCATCAATGTAATCTAGACTTACAGACTCTAGTTGATTGACTAGATTAGGGTTCCAAAAGGTTTTTACTTTTACGTAATTTTCAGTAAAACCATGTATGAAACCTTCCTTATTTTCAGCTTCCCAAAGAACCGTTTTTTCTTTACCTAATTGACTTTCATAGAAGGCTCTGCGTTTTTTAACCGATAAACCTCGTAGCATTTTACTACGTTTTTTACGCACATTCATTGGTACAGGACTATCCATGGTTGCGGCAAGTGTATTATCTCTTTCTGAGTATGTGAAAACATGCAGGTAAGAAATGTCCAGTTCTGATAAAAATTGATATGTATCTAGAAAGTGTTCATCTGTTTCTCCAGGAAATCCCACTATAACATCTACACCTATACAGCAATCAGGCATTACCTCTTTAATTTTAGTAACCCGATCAACATATAATTCTCTATTATAACGGCGACGCATTTTACCTAGCAATTCATTGTTACCCGATTGTAAGGGAATGTGAAAATGCGGCACAAAGGCGTTTGCACGGCTAACGAACTCAATGGTTTCATTTTTAAGTAGATTAGGTTCGATACTAGAGATACGTAATCTTTCTATACCGTTCACCGTATCTAGAGCATGTACAAGGTCTAGAAAAGTATGCTCATGTCTTTTATTACCAAATTCACCTTTTCCGTAGTCGCCTATATTTACACCGGTGAGGACAATTTCCTTGATACCTTTATTGCTAATCTCTCTAGCGTTATTCATTACATTTTCAAGAGTATCACTTCTAGAAATACCGCGTGCCAGTGGTATAGTACAATAGGTACATTTATAATCACAACCGTCCTGTACTTTGAGAAAAGCTCGCGTGCGATCACCTATAGAATAGGATCCTACATAAAAATCGGCATCGTCTATTTCACAGGAATGAATTTGCGCTGGTTCTTCTTTAGACAGTTGATTAAGATAATCTGTTACCTTAAACTTTTCAGTAGCTCCAAGAACTAGGTCTACACCATCAACGGCTGCCAGTTCTGCAGGTTTTAATTGTGCATAACAACCTACCGCAATTACAAAAGCATCTTCATTGTGCTGTTGTGCTTTTCTTACAATGGACTTAAATCGTTTATCGGCATTTTCTGTAACACTACATGTATTGATTACATAAATATCTGCTTTTTCATTGAAATCCACTCTATCAAAGCCTTCGTCTTTAAAACTGCGTGCAATGGTACTGGTTTCACTAAAATTAAGCTTACACCCTAATGTGTAAAATGCGACTGATTTTGCAGCTGTTGCTACCTCCATATTCCTTTTCCTAAATAGGCTGCAAAGATAATTGAAAGGAATGAGTTGAAAAGCAGAATCCTATAACAGCTTATTCTTAGTATTTTTGCAAGAAAATAAGAATAGTGCGCATAGATATAATCACCGTTTTACCAGAATTAATAACTAGTCCATTTGAAGCCAGTATTTTAAAACGTGCTGTGGAAAAAGGTCTTGTTGAGGTACATCTACACGATTTGAGAAAGTACGGTCTTAATAGATACAATCAAATTGATGATTATCAATATGGTGGTGGCGCTGGTATGGTGATGATGATCGAGCCTATAGATCACTTAATTTCGGACCTCAAAAAAGAACGTGATTATGATGAAATCATTTACATGACGCCAGATGGAGAGACTTTGAATCAAGGAATAGCAAATACTATTTCACTTCAAGAAAACATTATCATTTTATGTGGTCATTATAAAGGTGTCGATCAACGTGTAAGAGATATGTTTGTTACCAAAGAAATTTCCATAGGTGATTACGTACTCTCTGGTGGTGAATTAGGAGCTGCTGTATTATGTGATGCAGTAATACGTTTAATTCCTGGTGTCCTATCAAACGAAACAAGTGCACTTACCGATAGTTTTCAAGACGACTTACTTGCGCCACCGGTATACACGCGTCCTGCGAATTATAAAGGTCAACAAGTACCTGAAATATTACTAAGCGGAAATTTTCAAGCCATAGATAAATGGAGAGAAGAACAAGCATTTAAACGCACGGAAGAACGTCGCCCTGACTTATTAAAAGACGATTAACTTAAATTAACGTCACAGTTTGGCAAAATAATTGTATCTTTATTTTGAAATTGTAGAAAATGAAGAAACTATTACTCTCTTTTACCCTAGTACTTGGTTTGTGCTTTACAGTGAAGGCTTCTGTAATAGTACCTGCCTCTCCTGTATCGACTTACTTTTACAATCAGATAGGAAACGAAAATCTAATTTTACTTTCCAATCCAGTCAAGAACGGAACTTTAAAGTTCTCATTGAATAATACTAACTCCAGCAGCCTACAATTAAGTATTATTAATTCGCTAGGAAAAGAAGTCTATCGAACAAATAGTAAAATCAAATCGGGTGTAATGTCCTTTGATGTTTCAAAATTAAGCGCTGGTATTTATTTCCTTAGAGTTAATACGGAAGGAAATAGTCACGTTAAGAAACTTATCATTCAATAAAGTTTTTTTTATTTTATTTATTGTACACTTTTAAATAAGTGTTTATTTTTGCAGCTCGTTAAATCAACCTCTGACGAGGTTCGTGTATGTTGTTTTAATTAAATATAATAAGTCTATAAAAATGTCAGATTTAGTAAAGTTCGTTCAAGACGAATTTATTTCAACAAAAGATTTACCAAAATTCTCAGCTGGTGATACTATCACAGTTTATTATGAGATTAAAGAAGGTGAAAAAAGCCGTACTCAGTTTTTCCGTGGTGTTGTATTACAATTAAGAGGTACTGGAGCTACTAAAACTTTTACAATTAGAAAAATGAGTGGTGGTATAGGTGTAGAAAGAATTTTCCCTATCAACCTTCCAGCTATTCAGAAAATCGAAATCAACAAAAGAGGTAAAGTACGTAGAAAACGTATCTTCTACTTTAGAGAACTTACTGGAAAGAAAGCTCGTATCAAAGAAGCTCAAAGAAAGTAATTTTCATTATATCAAAAAAAAAGCTGTCCGTTTGGACAGCTTTTTTTTTGATATAAAATGATGCAAATCTCAATTATTGGATTTAATTATTCTTTTAAAACTTTAAAAGTCATGTAAACATCTTCTTCAGGCCAGTCTCTAGAGTCTGTAGGAATTTGAGAGATACGTTCCAATACTTCCATACCATCCACTACTCTACCAAAAATGGTGTGCTCTCCATCTAAATGTTCTGCCTTTTTCAACGTAATAAAGAAGTCAAAAGCATTGTGCCAGTTGTCTGGATTATTATCCCATGATTTTGCCATACTCAAAGTACCACGTTCATGTTTTACGTTGTCTAAAAAATGAGGTGGCAGTTGGTAATTTCCCGAACTATTACGCATCAATGATGGGTATGAATCATCGCTATTACCACCTTGTACAATAAAATCATCTACTACTCGATGAAATACTGTTTGATTAAAGTACCCATTCTTGATCAAGTAAATAAAACTTGATCTATAAAGTTCCGTTTCTTTAAATAATTCAAAGGTAACATCACCATATTTTGTCGAGAGAAGAACACGAGTTTCAGGATTCTTTTTTCCATACCGCTTAAAAAATAATGGCACACTATCCTGAGGTATGTAATGTAAAAGCGTATCTCCTTTGGTGCTTACTGCACGTGTATAAATTTTCTCTAAACGTCGTTCTTCTTTTTCCTCCTTAGTTATCCATTTTCCTGCATTTGATTCCTTACTAGGAGTATCAACCTCATTAAGAGTTACAGGTGTATCTTTACATGAATAAAAAAAGACAATTAGACAAATACAGTATAATGATTTCATACGAGCAATTTTTGCAATGGGTACCAAAATTAAAAAATCTTGAAGCTCCAGGGGCAGAAAGTCAGCTTAAAATGGCTGCATTGGAAAGATTAGAAGAATTACAGTCAGTAAGCTTAGAAAAAAATACACCTAAAAAGGCTGCTGTAATGATGTATATATATCCTAAAAACAACGAGGCTCATTTTGTTCTCATTGAAAGGCAAAAAAGCAAAGGTAAACACAGTGGACAAATTGCCTTTCCTGGTGGAAAAACAGAACCGGATGATAACGGTTTTGAAGATACTGCTTTAAGAGAAACCTTTGAAGAGGTTGGGGTTCCTTATGAATTTCAAGAAATAATCATCGAAGGCACGCCCTTGTATATTCCACCTAGTAATTATCTTGTATATAATTATTTGGCGTACTATCCCCATAAACAGCTAAATTTTAATCGTAAAAAAGAACTTGATACAAATAATTTTTTATCCTTCACACCTCAAATTGAAGAAGTTAAATCAATAATTGAGGTCCCTTTGAGTGAATTTCTAGAAACTTCTGATTCGGATAGAGTGGTATTATCAACTAGTTACATGACAGAAGTTAGTGTGCCCTGCTATCGCTTACAAGGAAATATCGTTTGGGGAGCAACTGCCATGATGCTTTCAGAATATAAAGTATTGATGCGGCAGATTGTAAACAAATAAAAAAAGCTCCAATTAATTGGAGCTTTTCATTTTTGTATAAACAGGATTAATTTTGCTTCTTCGCATCTATTTTAGCTTGTTCCATACCTTCTTCAATCATGTTAAAGAATTGATCAAGTTTAGGTAATACAACTATTCTAGTTCTTCTGTTTTTGGCACGTCCTTCAGCCGTATCATTTGAAGCAACAGGCATGTAATAACTACGACCAGCCGCAGTCATACGTTTAGGGTCCACACTAAACTCTTCTTGTAATACTCTAGTTACAGCAAGAGCTCTTGCAGTACTTAACTCCCAATTGTCTTTAAAATTGGCACTTGCAATAGGCTTATTATCTGTATGACCTTCAATCATTATGTCAATTTCAGGTTTATCATTTACAACAGTTGCCACTTTACCTAATACTCTTTTTGCCTCTTGCTGTACTTGTGCTTGACCACTCTTAAATAAGAGTTTATCACTGATTGAAATATAAACTACGCCTTTCTCTACATTAACCTCAATATCTTGGTCGTTTAAGTTACCTAATGAACTCTTTAAACTAGTAACTAAGGCAATAGTTACACTGTCTTTCTTATTAATAGCATCGTTAAGAGATTTAATTTGTAAATCTTTTTCACGGATGCTTTCTAGGCTACGCTCTAGGTTACGACTACCTTGTGTAGAAAGAGTAACTAATTCACCGTTATTATCCATAAGAGCTGCATTAGTATTCTTTAAGGTAGAAATTTGATCATTTTTAGAGTCGATACTAGCTTTTGCTGCTTTTAAATCCGATTCACATGCATTGAGCTTCACGGTTGCTGTATCTAGTAATTCTTTAGTCTCTTGTTGTTTAGCTAGTGCGGCTTCCAATTCTTTTTTAGAAGCACAACTAGCAAGCACAATCCCACTTAATAATAATACTGCTATTTTCTTCATCTTTATTATAAATTTTGATCAAAAATATAAAAGTCAAAACACAATCATGCGCTATTAACACTAGATTATCAAAAATCTTCTATAAATCTTGATAACGCGTTTTCTTCCAGAAGTAATACTTGAAAACTATAGAGAATGAAGTTAAAGACACATTTTCAACAACCGATTGTTTCTTAATCGCTTTACGTTTATGTACAAACTTTCCGAGAGATAAATAGAAGTCTTTATGAGCCTTTAAAACAGCAACAAAAAAAGTAAATCCATAATCGCTCCATAATTTAAAAGCTGCTAGACCATCTAGTACCATTCTTATAAATAAATGTAGCAACCATAATGAATGGTGATTGTTTTTTACTTGAACGAACAAACTGTTCCTAAAGTTCAAATAGGTTTTTTTAGGATTGGTATAGCTTAGTGTCGCACCACCTTTATGATAGACCTGACTTGATGGAATAACCTTAATTTCTTTATCTAGAAGTTTTATTCTCAAGCACAAATCAATCTCTTCTTGATGGGCAAAGAAATCTTCATCTAATCTACCAGCGGCAGTAAACACCGTTTTATTCACAAATAAACAAGCGCCACTAGCCCAGTCAATATCTACTACCGTATCATATTGTCCATAATCTTGCTCTATAGTATCAAAAACACGTCCGCGACAATATGGATAACCAAAACGATCCAAGAATCCACCTGCAGCTCCTGCATATTCAAAAAGTTCCTTTTGTTTATCATCTAAAATTTTCGGTTGACAGGCCGCAAGTTTTGGATATCTCTCTATGGCATTTGTGATAGATTCCAACCAGTTCTCAGTGACTCTGACATCACTATTTAGTAAACAAATCCACTCTTCTTTTATTTTGTCAATTCCACGATTGTAACCACCTGAATAACCGTAGTTTTGATCCAGAATAATAATCTCAACTTTATTTTCATAATGACTTTTAATCCATTGAACAGAATCATCAGTGGATGCATTATCAATTATGTAAATGGGATGTTCATTGCTGTACTTTACTACCTCGGGTAAGTATTCCTTTAGTAAAGACAAACCATTCCAATTAAGTATAGCTATGGCAATTTTCATAAAGAATATTCTGGAATATCCGGGATAAATGTATAACCTCTTGTTTCGTAATCCATGGTACAAAAATAATGATCTAATCCATTTGTAACCATCAAATACTCCGATTGTAATTCTTTATTATATCTCGCGATTTGGTCAAAGGTTTCTTGGGTAATTTTAACATCAGGTGCTTTACACTCTACGACTAGATGAACGCTTCCATCCTTATTATAGGAAACGATATCATACCGCTTGACTGTACCCGATACACTTATTTGTTTTTCTACTGTAAGAAGATTTAAGGGTATACGCTTTCGCGAAAGCAAAAACTCCACCACATGTTGCCTTACCCATTCCTCTGGAGTGAGTACAACAAATTTTTTTCTAACCTGGTCAAAAATCAAGCGCCCTTTTTCAGTACTTTTGACTCTAAATTTTCCGGCTGGTAAATGCAGTGGAATCATAAAGCAATAATACAAAAACCCTACGTGCCATTACATGAGTGATGCCTTAAAAATCCTATCTGATCTTAAACAGAAAAAATATCAACCTGTCTATTTTTTGTGTGGCGAGGAGTCCTATTTTATAGATCTAGTTTCTAATTATATAGAAAATAATGTACTGGATGAATCAGAGAAAGGTTTTAACCAAGTTATTCTTTACGGAAAGGAAACAAATATGGCCGCGGTCCTTGAAAATGCAAAACGATTCCCGATGATGGCAGATTATCAAGTGGTCATAGTGAAGGAAGCACAGCATTTATCAAAACAACTTGATCAGTTAACGAGCTATCTAGAGCAACCTCAGCAAACTACAATATTATGTTTTGCCTATAAATATAAGACTCCAGATGGTCGCTCAAAAGCAGGTAAATTGCTTAAAAAGCATAGCGTTTATTTAGAAAGCAAACCGCTATATGAAAATAAAGTACCTGCTTTTATAACGGATATACTAAAATCTAAAGGTTATCGTATAGATCCTAAAGCCACACAAATGCTTGTGGAATATTTAGGAACTGATTTAAGTAAAATTAATAATGAATTAGGCAAATTAGAAATTGTTCATCCCAAGGATCAACCTATAACACCACAGGTCATTGAGGACAACATTGGAATCTCTAAGGATTACAATAATTTTGAATTACGAAAGGCTATAGGAAATCGCGATATCGTAAAGGTACATCGCATAATTAATTACTTCGGTGAAAACCCAAAAGACCATCCTATCGTACTCACCATAGGTCAATTGTATTCATTTTATGCTCAATTATTAAAAGTACACGCGCTATCCGATAAAAATCCTGCAAATGTTGCTCGAGCAGCTGGTGTTAATCCGTATTTTGCAAATGAAATAATAACAGCTGCTCGTAACTTCCCTATGAAATACTGCAGTAGAGCCATAAAACTAATTCGTAAAGCAGATATGCAATCTAAAGGTGTAGGCAGTCACCAACTATCACAAAATGATATTCTTAAGGAGCTTATTGTAAATATTATGTCACGATGAGTAAGAAGAGTAAAATTAAATCTTGGATAAGTGCAGCTAGGTTGCGCACCCTACCTTTAAGCATAAGTGGTATTTTAATGGGTTGCTCCTGCGCCCTATTCTCTATAAATTTAAATAAGGAAAGTGCTACCATATTTACTGATATGGATTTCAGTATTTCTAATCAATTTTGGTTCATCACCCTACTTGGAATAATCACAACTTTAGGCTTTCAAGTATTATCTAATTTTGCCAATGATTATGGAGATGGTGTTAAAGGTACTGATAATGAGGATCGAATAGGTCCTGAAAGAGCCATACAAAGCGGAGCAATCACTGCAAAGCAAATGAAAATAGCGATTATTCTTACGGCTACCATATCTCTAATAAGCGCTATAGCATTAATAGCTATGAGTCTTAGTTTTGACGAGGTTTTAATTGCATCGATATTTCTGTTTCTAGCCATCGTTGCAATTTGGGCAGCTATAAAGTATACTGTAGGTGACAATGCCTATGGTTACAAGGGACTTGGCGATGTATTTGTTTTTATCTTCTTTGGACCTGTAAGCGTTATGGGAATGTATTATTTGATTACCAAGGAAGTATATATGATGAATATTATTCCTTCAACACTTATAGGTTTATTGAGTGTTGCCGTTCTCAATCTAAATAATATGAGGGATGTGATAAGCGATAGCAAGGTTGGTAAGAACACACTAGTAGTAAAAATTGGTTTTAAGAGAGCTAAGAAACTACATCTCTTCCTTGTAGTTATTGCTTTATTAATGCTTGTCTGTCATCTTTTATTACAGTTTACACAACTTGGTTATTTTGATGAAATTTCTTCTTACCTACTACTTATTCCTCTTTTTGGGGTTATTCCTTTGATTAAACACATCACAAGAGTACACAATACCGAGGAACCTATTTCATTAGATCCAGAATTAAAAAAAGTAGCACTCTCTACCTTCTTGATTTCCGTTTTAAGCTTTACAAGCCAGATTTTAGTTTTTTGATTTATTTAACATATTGATAATTTATTGAGATTAAGATCATTAATTTCATAAAAATCACACATTGTTAATAAAGATCTTTAATTTTAACCTAAACTATTTTATTACATTTAGTTTTTTATTATTTTTAAAGACACTAAATAATAGCTTATAGAAAAATATTACTTTAACCTAAAAACCCTATCTAATATGGCTAGAGCAATGTTTGAGTACACTAAAACAGTGCTAGTGAAAGTTTCTTTCAGTCCAGCACTTTTCTGTAAGGAATTAGAAAAGGCCGTAGAACGCTTATTACCTTTTGAACTTACTGAACTCAAAATCTGGTTAGATGAGCTTTTTGCTTCAAATCCAGAGCTTAAAACTTGCATTCCGCTATTACCAAAATAGCTTTCTATTAATTTTTAAAACGAAAAAAGCGACCTCTTGTAGGTCGCTTTTTATATTGATACCATATTATAAAGCTTATGCTTTTGGACTTATAATTTGAACGTTTTGAAACGCTATAGCTCCCTTAATAACTCCTGCTATTACCTTTTGCAAGGCCTCTATGATTTGTAATTTAAGTTCACTGCGATGATATATTAAACTTACTTCTCTTGCAGGTGAAGGTTCTTCAAAGTGAATCAAATTGTTTTGTTTTCGTTCGTTTAAATCCAACGTGTTTAAATAAGGTAACAAAGTCATACCTAAACCTTCATCGGCTAATTTAGTAAGCGTTTCAAAACTACCACTCTCGAGCATAAATCTATCGTCATCTGTATCTCTACTTCCCTTACATAGATTAAGGACACTGTCTTTAAAACAATGACCATCTTCTAGCAACAATAGCTCATCTACATTAATATCGTCAACTTTAATCTTACCTGTTGTGGTAGCTGCTTTTCTTGGATCGTAAACAACGAAAGGTTCATAGTATAAAACTCGCTCTTTAATTAACTCATGATTTAAAGGTGTAGCGGCTATAGCTGCATCAATTGTTCCGTCTTGTAAACTATCGATAATACTATCGGTGGTGAGTTCTTCAATAATTAATTTGACCTTTGGATATTTATTAATGAAATTAGTCAAGAACATAGGTAATAAAGTAGGCATTACAGTAGGAATAACGCCTAATTTGAATTCACCACCTATAAAGCCTTTTTCCTGATCTACAATGTCTTGAATACGATCACTTTCATTCACAATATTGCGAGCTTGATTCACAATTTTCTTCCCTGTTTCAGTAAGTTCAATCGGCTTTTTGGACCTATCAAAAATTTGGACATCTAGCTCCTCTTCAAGTTTTTGAATTTGCATACTCAAAGTAGGCTGGGTCACAAATACTTTCTCTGCAGCTTTGGTGAAATTTTGATATTGAGCAACAGCAAGAACGTATTTTAACTGGGTTATTGTCATGATAGATATTTTCTACAAAAATAATGCTTATTATATATATTATCGATGCTAAATTAATCCCAATTAAAAAGCAGTCAACAAATTGTCAACTACTTTTATACTGTTAAAATGATAGCGGTTTTCAATAATTATAAACCAAATAACCATCAGTATGATCAGGTTGGGTTATTTGTAATTATAACGGCCTAAACTAGACTAAAACAAAAAAACATGTTTCAAGATTTATCCAAAGCGATTGGTATTATTTTCACTTTATTGTTAATGATTGTATTAGTGATATTTGGTACTGCGTTTTATGTTTCGACGCAATCCCAAACCACTGCTCCTATTCAAGAAGTAGCAGTTGTAAGCAAACCTGCTGTAGAACTTACCGACGTCCAAAAACAAGGAAAAGAACTATTCAATACAAACTGTGCTAGCTGCCATAAACGTTACAAAAAGGCCACCGGACCTGCTCTTCATGGTGTCACAGAAAGAAGAGATAAAGAATGGTTATATAAATGGATCAAAAATAGCAGTGCATTAATAGCAAGTGGTGACCCAACAGCGGTAAAACTTTACAATGAATGGAATCAAAGTAATATGAATGCATTCCCTCAATTATCAAACGAGCAAATTGATGCTATACTAGCTTACGTGGAAATTCCTAAATAAACACATTAACATTTTCACAACTCCATACATTTATATTCTAAGGTATTTTTACTTTTAAATATTAATAATGAAAATACTTGCAATTGCGGCTAGTAATAGTTTGCAATCTATAAATAAGAAACTGCTTACTCATGTTGCTACTCTATTAGCTCCTTTAGATGTAGAGTTAATAGACATCAATCAATACGAGGTTCCTATTTACGGTATTGACAAAGAGATTGAAAAAGGTATACCCAGTGAAATTCTGGAACTATCCCAAAAAATAAAAAATAGCGACTTTTTAATTTTTTCTCTTGCAGAACATAATGGAAGTTATACAGCGGCTTTTAAAAATATCTTTGATTGGTTATCTAGAGTGCCAGATACAAAAGGATTTCATAATTGCAAGACCTTATTACTAGCTACTTCACCAGGATCACGTGGTGCATCTACGGTATTGGAAATAGCTAGAGATAGATTCCCTAGAAATGACGCTAGTGTAATAGGAGCTTTATCCGTACCTTCATTCAATGAAAACTTTGATCTTGAAAAGGGTATAATCAATCCAGATATTAAAAAAGCATTAAACGATTTACTTCATAAAATAAAATAATTATGGCTACAATAACCTTAGGAGGCAATGAAATATCTACATCAGGATCATTACCTGAAGTAGGATCACAAGCACCAGACTTTCAATTGTTAGATTCAGATCTTAACACTAAAACTTTAAACGATTTTAAGGGAAAACGCCTTGTGCTTAATATCTTTCCTAGTATAGATACCGACACTTGTGCAACAAGCGTAAAAAACTTTAATAAAAGAGCGACTGAACTTGATAACACAGCAGTGCTTTGTATTTCACGAGATACACCGTTTGCTCAAAAAAGATTTGCTAGCGACGAGGATATAGAAAACGTTACCAACTTAAGCGATGTTATTACAGGTGAATTTGGTAAAAATTATGGATTAGAAATGACAAGTGGTCCATTATCAGGGTTTCACTCAAGAGCCGTTGTAGTTCTAGACGAAGAAGGAAAAGTAATCTATAATCAGCAAGTTGGTGAAATTGCTGATGAACCTGACTATCTTTCGGCACTTAAATCACTTTTATAATTGAATTTAAAACAGTTTATCATTGGTAGAATAAAGGGCGTGGGCTATGCTTTTAAAGGAGCCTTTGCCCTTATTTTATCAGAGCCTAGTATACAAGTACAGGCGATCATTGGTATCATAATGACAATTGCTGGTTTTGTATTTAATATCACAAGGTTAGAATGGATGATACAATGCATGTGTATAGGAGGCATAATGAGTTTAGAAGGTTTAAACACTGCCATTGAAGGCATTGCCGACTTTATTCATCCAGAATTCCACGAAAAAATAGGTCGTATCAAGGACATAGCAGCAGGAGCTGTTTTTATAACCGCAATAACAGCAAGTATTGTAGGTCTAATCATCTACATACCGTATATCGTAGAACTATTTAGTTAATAAATCCTGTTGATATCTGTACGTTTCAAATGTTTAAGGAATGTACAATATTGTTATTTTTGTTCGTTCATTATAATTCATGGCGCGCAAAAAGAAAACATCTACTCCACCATCGTTGATTTCTAAAATCAAAAACTTTTCTCTTACACGTAGACAAGAGGTTATTCTCGGATCTGGACTTATGGCTCTAGGTGCCATATTCTTCTTCTCCTTCTTGTCCTTTCTATTTACTTGGAGAGAAGATCAAAGTGAACTAGTAGATCTAGGAAGTCGTGCAGTTGTGACAAAAAACTGGCTCAACCAACTAGGTGCTTGGTTAGGCGATATATTTGTTTATAAAGGTTTTGGAATAGCCGCATTTTCAATCGCTGTACTCACTATACTCACAGGAGTCTATTTATTTGCAGCAGGCAAGAACTTTTTATCGCTTTCGCGAAAGCGTATCCTGCAACTATGGTTTTGGGGATTATTACTTATGATATGGTTGAGTGTTGTGTTAGGATATTTCCATAATTACAGTGCTTTATTAGGAGGAACTGTAGGTTTTGAAATTAATGACCTACTTCAAGATTATGTAGGCCTAATAGGAAGTATACTTATTCTTACCTTTTTTGCGATTGTATACTTAACTCTAAGATTAAAACTTACTCCTGAGAAGATTGCTGCTCGTTTTGCTAAAGCGAAACAAACTGTGGAAAATTCGATAGAAGATGTTTCCTCACATATTGAATCTACAGATGAAGAAAAAGACTGGGAAGAATCTGTTACACATACTGCCACTACGACAAGTGAACCAACTACAGAAAACGAAATAAAAAAGCAGCCTACCACCATGAAAAGTGGTGATATGGAAATAAATATTGCTCAAGAAGAAGAGGAAGAACTATCACCAGAACTTGAACCTACTTTAAAAACCACAGAAAAGGAAGTCGATCTAGAAGTAGGTGAAGTAATTGATGAAGAACAACTTATAGATAATAAAGCTTCAAAGCTGGTAGAAGATTTTGGAGAGTTTGACCCTACGCTTGAATTGGGTAATTACCAGTTCCCTCCTATTGATTTATTAAAGGATTACTCACAAGGTAAAACCATCACCATTAATGAAGAGGAACTTGCAGCCAATAAAGATCGTATTGTAGAAACCCTTAAGAACTACAAAATAGGTATCGCAAAAATCACTGCAAACATAGGCCCTACAGTTACTCTTTATGAAATTGTACCTGAAGCTGGTATTCGTATTTCTAAAATTAAAAATCTTGAAGACGATATTGCATTATCGTTAAGTGCATTAGGTATTCGAATTATAGCACCTATTCCAGGTCGAGGAACAATAGGAATTGAAGTTCCTAACCAAAAGCCGTCAATCGTATCGATGCGATCGGTGATCTCGTCTCCTAAATTTCAAAAAGCCGAAATGCAATTACCTATTGCACTTGGTAAAAATATTTCAAACGAGACCTTTGTTGTTGACCTGGCAAAAATGCCTCACTTATTAATGGCTGGAGCCACCGGTCAAGGTAAATCGGTAGGATTAAACTGTATACTTACTTCATTGCTTTATTCAAAGCATCCTGCCGAAGTAAAATTTGTTCTTGTTGACCCTAAGAAAGTAGAGCTTACTCTTTTTAATAAAATAGAACGCCATTATCTGGCAAAACTACCAGATAGCGAGGATGCCATCATAACCGATAACTCTAAGGTAATCAATACGCTTAATAGTTTGTGTATTGAAATGGACCAACGATACGACATTCTTAAAGATGCTATGTGTCGTAATATTAAGGAGTATAATGCCAAGTTTAAATCACGTAAACTTAATCCTGCAAATGGGCATAAATTTTTACCCTACATAGTTTTGGTTGTAGATGAATTTGCCGATTTGATAATGACTGCTGGAAAAGAGGTAGAAACACCTATTGCTCGTCTTGCACAACTTGCACGTGCGGTTGGTATTCACTTGATTATTGCTACTCAACGACCATCGGTTAATGTAATTACTGGTATGATAAAGGCAAACTTCCCTGCCAGAATTTCATTTAGAGTAATGCAAAAGGTTGATTCCCGTACCATCCTTGATAGCGGTGGTGCCGATCAATTAATAGGCCGAGGAGATATGTTGTACACCGCTGGAAATGAATTAATCAGAATTCAGTGTGCCTTTGTAGACACTCCAGAAGTTGAGAAAATTACCGACTTTATAGGCTCGCAAAAAGCATATCCAGATGCTCACTTACTTCCGGAGTATGTAGGAGAAGACGGTGGCACGAGTCTTGATATAAGCATAGAAGAAAGAGATAGTAAATTCCGTGATGCAGCCGAGGTAATTATTACGGCACAGCAAGGAAGCGCTTCTTTATTACAACGTAAATTAAAATTAGGTTACAATCGAGCTGGTCGTATCATTGATCAATTAGAAGCTGCGGGAATTGTAGGTCCTTTTGAAGGTAGTAAAGCAAGACAAGTCCTAGTACCGGATTTAAACTCTCTAGAACAATTGTTAAATGAAGAAAAGAACTCCTAAAATGAATCACATTATTACAGCAGTGTTTATGATTTTTGCTTTCGCGAAAGCGGTAACAGCACAAGATGCTAAAGCAGAAAAGTTACTTGATGAAGTAACAGCAAAATTCCAATCCTATGAAAACATCAGCTTTTTGTACAAAGGGAATTTACGTAACTCAAAAAGTAAAACTAATATGGACATTCAAGGAAGTGCAAGAATGTCTGGCGAAAAATATAACGTAGGTTATTTAGGAACCACCATAATTTTTGACGGTACTAAACAGTATGTCATTAATAGCGAGGATGAGCAGGTTACAGTATCAACCCTAGATGATGACAATGCACAATCTATAACACCATCAAACATGTTATCCTTTTACAATAAAGGCTATAATAAAAAGATGGATATTGTCAAAAATGTAGGCGGACGTAAAATACAATTTGTAAAACTTACTCCAATTAAATCAGATAGCAATTACAAAAGTGTTTTAATAGGTATAGACTCCAATACAAAGCATATTAATGAAGTTATTGTTACTGAAAAGAACGGGACAGTTATAACCTTTACCATTAAATCTTTAAAGGTAAATGAGCCCTTGCCTGAGAATTCTTTTGTATTTAATAAAGAAGAATATAGCGGCTACGACATAGAAGAGTTGGACTAATTTGAAAATTCTAGACCGCTACATATTAACTAAATTTACAAAGACGTTTTTAAGCGTCTTTATTGTATTTACGTTTATTCTAGTTTTACAAGCTATTTGGTTATACATAAAGGCCCTAGCTGGTAAAGATTTAGATGCAGAAACTATTTTTCTCTTTCTGTATTACAACATACCACTTACGATTCCTTTATCATTACCCTTGAGTGTGCTGTTAGCTGCTTTACTCGTATTTGGTGAGATGGCAGAAAACTATGAATTTGCAGCCATGAAATCCAATGGTATTTCATTGCAACGTGCTATGAGGTCTCTTACTATAATTATATTAAGTATAGGTGTCACATCATTTTTCTTTGCAAATACAGTGATACCATGGGGTAATTTGAAACAAAAAAACCTCATAAATAATATTAAAAGAATGAAGCCAGCCATGGCTATCGTTGAAGGTTCTTTTGAGCAATTAGGAGACTATAATATTAAGGTGACCAAGAAATCTGGTGATAATGGTAGATTTCTAGAAGATGTGATAATACATAAAAAAACACCTAATCGTACCGGAAATTTTACGGTAATAAAAAGTAAAAAAGGTGAACTTAAAAGTAGTTTAAAAAGTGACGTAATCCAGCTAGTACTTTATGATGGTAATTATTACGAAGAAATGATTCCCAAAACTGCTGAACAACGTATAAGTCTTCCATTTATCAAGGGTGAGTTTAAGGAATATGAATTGAATGTTGACGTTTCTGAACTTAACGAGGTAGATCTAGATACGGAAACTGTCACCGACAATCAAAAGATGCTACGAATAAACGAGTTGAAAGAACGTATAGACACTTTTGTAAACACTTTTGAGCAAAATATGAAAGTGTACCATCAAACACAACACACTAAATGGACTCCTGAAAATATAGACAATAGAGTTAAAGAAATTGATTCCATTGTTTACAAAGAAAACTTCTTTGATACGATGAGCATCTTTGATCAACGTAGGGCTATTGAAAATGCGATTAATAGATCTAAATCTGATCGATCTGCCATTCAAAGTAGAATATCCTTTGAAAAAACTGAAAATGAACGGTTGTGGAAACACGAAATTGAAATACACAAAAAATACGTACTAGGTATAGCCTGTATTATTCTGTTCTTTATTGGTGCTCCATTAGGAGCAATAATTAGAAAAGGTGGATTAGGACTGCCTCTTGTAGTTGCTGTTGTGTTTTTCCTTACCTATCACTTTATTAACATTGGGGCTGAACAGTCTGCCACACGAGGTGCTATTCCTGTATGGTTAGGTGCATGGTTGGGTACCATGATTATATTTCCTATTGGGGTTATTCTTACCTATCGAGCGACTTCAGATCAAGGTTTTTTTGATGTAGGTGGTGCGATGGATAGCCTGTTTAGAATATTCAAAAAAAAGCCAAATAAGGCATAGGCACCTCGCTTATCCTTATCTTTGTTACTCCTTAAAAATTAAAGATATGATTGCTCCTGCAGAAATTAAGCTGGATCGCATTGAAGACGCAATAGAAGACATTAAAAAAGGTAAAGTAATCATCGTTGTAGATGATGAAAATCGTGAAAATGAAGGTGATTTTTTGGCTAGTGCAGCATCTGTAACACCAGAAATGATCAACTTTATGGCCACTCATGGTCGTGGTTTGATTTGTGCTCCTATTACAGACTCAAGATGTAAAGAATTAGATTTACAAGCCATGGTAACTAATAACTCCGATCCTATGGAAACTGCATTTACAGTTTCAATAGATTTAAGAGGTCATGGAGTAACTACTGGAATAAGTGCTAGTGATAGAGCCAAAACTATTCAAGCCTTAATTAATCCAGATACTAGACCTCACGATTTTAGTAAACCAGGTCACATATTTCCTTTAAGAGCAAAAGACGGTGGAGTTTTAAGAAGAACTGGTCATACCGAAGCTGCCATTGATTTTGCAAGACTAGCAGGTCATGAACCAGCTGGAGTGATTGTAGAAATCATGAATGAAGATGGAACCATGGCTAGACTTCCACAACTTTATGAAGTGGCAAAAAAGTTTGATCTAAAATTGGTTTCTATTGAGGATCTTGTTGCCTACCGCATGAAAAACGACAGCTTGATTATCAAGAAAGAAGATTTCATGCTTACTACAAGATTTGGTGAATATCGTTTAAGAGCCTATCAACAAACTACAAATGGGCAAATTCATTTGGCCTTAACATTAGGAAGTTGGGATGACGATGAAACAGTCTTAACAAGAATGAATAGTACCAAAGTTAATAACGACTTATTCTCTACTCTAACCTCTGAAGCTGACAGAAAACTAGATGCGATGTTTCATAAACTCAATGAGCGCGGTTCAGGAGCCATTGTATTTATCAATCAACAGTTTGAACCAGAAAATATGCTAGCTAGACTTGAAACGCTCAAGGAAATTCAGGAGTCTGGACAAGTAAAAGCGCCGCGTAAACAACTGGACAATCGTGACTATGGAATTGGCGCGCAAATCTTACATGATTTAAACATTAGTAAATTAGATTTAATGACCAATTCTGAGCAAAGTAAACGTATTGGAATGGTTGGTTATGGCCTAGAAGTAGTGAATACTACCGATTACTAATCAAAAGAACTACTCAGCTTTTATGCAATTCAAAAAAACAACAGAAGAGTCTTCACTTTATCAAAATCTAGAGACGATGTCAACGGCAACTTTGCTTGAAAACATCAATGCCGAAGATCACAAGGTTGCAGTAGCTGTTAAAAAAGTATTGCCAGCTGTTGAAAAACTAGTTGATCGTATTGTTCTTCAAATGAATTCTGGTGGTCGTTTATTTTACATTGGGGCTGGTACAAGTGGAAGGTTAGGCATATTGGATGCCAGTGAATGTCCACCTACATTTGGTGTTTCTTATGACAAAGTTATTGGATTAATCGCAGGTGGTGACGTGGCAATTAGAAAAGCTGTTGAAAATGCAGAGGATAACGATCAACAAGCTATAAAAGACTTAAAGAAATACAATATAAATGCCCAAGATGTAGTCATAGGAATTGCTGCAAGTGGAACAACGCCCTACGTAATTGGAGGTTTACAAGCTTGTAAACAATTAGGTATACATACTGGAGCGATAACCTGCAATCTTAACAGTCCACTTGATCAAATAGCCGATGATTCCATAGTTCCTATCGTAGGACCAGAATTCGTAACAGGAAGTAGTCGTATGAAAGCTGGTACTGCTCAAAAAATGGTACTCAATATGATTAGTACCAGTGTTATGATCAAGTTAGGTCATGTAAAAGGCAATAAAATGGTAGACATGCAACTTAGCAATGATAAATTAGTAGATCGTGGTACAAGAATGATCATGGAAAATACAGGTCTAGGTTATGAGAAGGCTCAAAACTTATTGCTAGAACATGGAAGCGTAAGAGCTGCACTGGATAATTATGGTATTTGTTAATTATGGAACAGCCATCTACAGATAAAGAAATACTAGGAAAAGGACTTAAAAGACTAGCATTAAGTGTCCTATTTATATTTGCTGGTCCTATTTTAATTTATTTGGGAGCAGGAAGTGACCATCCCATCATTTTTCTCATGCCAGGAATAGCCTTCAGTATATTGGCCATATTTTTAATTTTTAGTGGCATTATGACCGTATTAGATGCTATGTTTAAAACCAAAAAGTCAAGATGAAATTTATCTACCTACTGTTAATCATTTCCATAATATCTTGTAAGCAAAATAAAGCTACAGATGCTACAGATGAAACTCAAACAACATCTAAGGAGTCTATAATACAACCTGTTGAACAAGCGACGATAACTGGTAACGTAATTAATTATGAAGGTGATAAAGGTCCTATTAATATTTTGGGATTCTATGTTCAACCAGAAAACACAGGAAGTGTTGATGACAGCGGAAAGTTTACCTTTCAGTTACCACCTGATTTTAATAAAATTTCCTCAAATAAATTTGAAGAATACAACAAAAGCGACTCTGCCGAATATGAATTAGAGCTTTCTAATGCTGCAGAATTATTTCTTCCTCATGATAGCTTAAAAACTCAAGGCTTAGACTCACAAATAAGCCTTGCCGGTAAATTCTATACTTTTGAAGTGGCACAAGATAATGTTGATGATCAAGTTCTAATCGCTCCTGCAAGTAGTCCTGCATTCATTAAAAATGAGATTCAAGCAATACCTCAAACCCAAACAGGATGGCTTTCATATTATATTTATACTAATAATCCCGTTTTAATTAAAGGTGAGTATCAGCAAGACAATCTGGTTGAAGATTATTCGACTAGTGTTTTTACAACAAAATACAAGTACGACATCAACCTACTTAAAGGTTGGAATTTAATCACCTATAGTGTACAAGAGGTTGTTAAAGTAGACAATACCGCAAGGCCTAGTCTCGTTACCTATACATCAACATCAGTAAACAATTCTCCTGTAGACTGGATTCAAATAAAATAAATAAAGATTGAAATATCTCATTGTCTTTTTATGTTTCGCTTTCGCGAAAGCGCTCACAGCACAAGAACAGCCAGTAGATTCCCTTATCAGGGTAACTGCAGGATATCAAACTATCGATGAAGCTGTCCTACCCGATGCAGTTATCTATTCTAAGGATAATGCTCGCAGGGTTGTAGTGAATCATCGAGGTATTGAAATGACTTGCGATAGGGCTGTTTTATATCAAAAAGACAACTTTTTACGCGCAGTGGGAAACGTTATCATGAAACAAGGTGATAGTATCACAATGACATGTAATTATGCCGAATATAATGGTAATACCCAATTAGCATTCGCGAGTGAAAAGGTAAATATGATTACACCAGATACTCGATTAACTACCGACACTCTATTTTTCAACCGTATAAAACAGCAAGCTTATTATAGATCTGGTGGTACCGTTAGAGATAGTGCTAGCACATTAACAAGCCGTGTAGGAAGATTTTACATACAAGAGCAGAAGTACCGATTTATAGACGATGTAGTAGTAACTAATCCTGAATATACCATAAACTCGAATCATCTAGATTTTTACGAAGAAAATGGACATGCCTTTATGTATGGACCTAGTACCATAACAGGTAAGACCAGTAAGGTATATTGTGAACGAGGTTTCTATGATACACGAGGTGATACAGGTTATTTTGTAAAAAACTCCCGAATAGACTACAACACGAGAACTATTACAGGAGATAGTCTTTATTTCAGTAGGCCTAGAAATTTTGCAAGCGCAACTAACAATATAGTTGTGACCGATACGATCAACAATAGTATCATCAAAGGACATTACGCCGAAGTTTACAGAGATAAGGATTCGGTTATGATTACGAAACGTCCACTAGCTATAACGATAGAACAGCAAGACAGTGTTTACATGACTGCAAACCAACTAATTGTTACGGGTCCCAAAGACAATAGATTTGTAAGAGGTTATAATGATGTAAGACTTTTTAAAACAGACTTAAGCGGTAAATGTGACTCTATAACCACAAGACAAAGCACTGGATTGACTAAAATGATTAGGAAACCAATACTATGGAGTGGTAAAAGTCAAATGACGGGTGATTCGATTTTCTTACAAAGTAATGTCAAAACCGAAAAATTAGATAGTTTAAGAGTTTTCTATAACGCGTTTATCATTGATCAAGACTCAAGTGGCGGCTTTAACCAAATTAAAGGAAAGGAATTGACTGGCTTTTTCAAGAACAATGAATTAGATAAAGTTTTTCTCAATAAAAATGTAGAAAACCTCATTTATAGCCGTAACGACAAACAGGAATTAATAGGAATTAATAAAGGTACAAGTGGAACCATGGAAATAGAATTTGAAGACAAGGCAATATCCATCATTGCTCCTGCTGATAATTCTGAAGACATACTTTATCCACCAAAAGAATTACCAGAGAATGCTAGAACTCTGCGAGGATTTAACTGGAGAGGTGATGAACGATTAATTACCAAAGCTGATTTATTCAAAGGCAAAAAACCACCTGTACTCACAAAAATTAAAGGAATTCCTTTACCTGAACTGGATGAAGGTTTTTTTGATGAAGAGGATGGAAAACTTAATGAGAATTCGGTCTTGCAAAATGGCGAACTAGAAAATCGTATAGAAAATCAGTCCAAAGAATTACAGCAACCATCAGGTGAAGAAAATAATGGGAATTAAATCAGATTTCTTTAAATATCAAGCACAAACCACTCCATTTGCTCCAGGATTAGAAATAAGCCATGCAAATGGGAACTATTTCTTTGATACTCATGGAAATAAATATTTAGATATGGTCGCTGGAGTAAGTGCTTTACCGTTAGGACATTCACATCCTGCTGTTGTAAAAGCTATCAAAGATCAACTAGATAAGTATATGCATGTTATGGTATATGGAGAATATGCCATGTCACCTGCTACCCTATTATGTAAAAAAATTGCATCCTTACTGCCTGATCCATTAGACACTACTTATCTGGTAAATAGTGGAACAGAGGCTACAGAAGCTTCCATAAAATTAGCTAGAAGAGTCACTGGTCGATCACAAATTATTGCTATGAAAAATGCGTATCATGGTAATACAACCGGTTCTTTGGCATTAATGGATTATGAAGAGCGTAAAGCGCCTTTCAGACCACTATTACCAGACGTTCACCACATTACCTTTAATTGTGTTCAAGAGTTAAGATTAATTACTAAAAATACAGCTGCGGTAATTATTGAAACTATTCAAGGTGGTGCTGGTTTTAAAGTGCCTTCTAGTCACTGGTTGCAACAACTCAGAACGCGATGCAATCAAACAGGGACATTATTAATCGTTGACGAAATTCAACCAGGGATTTGGCGCACAGGAAGTTTCTGCTATTTCCAACAACATAATATCATACCAGATATGGTTATCACTGGAAAAGGTCTAGCAGGTGGACTACCGATAGGAGCTCTCACTGCCAGACAGTCACACATGACACAGTTTAAAGAGTTTCCTATGCTGGGTCACATAACTACCTTTGGAGGAAATCCCGTTATAGCCGCTGCTGCCCTGGCAACCTTGCAAGCTATTGAGGACGAAGGTTATACAGAACGAGTTAAGAAAATAGAATTACGCTTTCGCGAAAGCTTACAACACAATAACATCAAGGAAATACGTGGAAAAGGTGCAATGATTGCCGCTATTTTACCTGACGATCAATATACGGCACGAATTGTGGATAGATGTAGAGAGAAAGGTGTCATCTTTTTCCTATTGTTGTTTGAAAAAAGAGCAATACGTATAAGTCCACCTTATACAGTTACTGATCAAGAAATTGATCATGCCTGTGCGGTTTTAAAAGAAACTATTAATGAATTTTATAGCAGTTAAATAAGCCTGTTTATAATTTGTTGACAACACTTTGAAGCACAACCGCTGACTAACCAATAATATTTAC
This sequence comes from Nonlabens sp. MIC269, assembly GCF_001430865.1. Lineage (GTDB taxonomy): Bacteria > Bacteroidota > Bacteroidia > Flavobacteriales > Flavobacteriaceae > Nonlabens > Nonlabens tegetincola. The sequence goes on from NZ_CP011373.1 coordinate 388,045, forward strand.
AACTTTAAGTACGCGAATTTTTAAAATTCTGCCTATGCATTTTGAGTATAATAATGAACACGAGCACAGCATTGAGAAATTTGAACTTATGCTACGCAGTAATGAAGTAGGATTTTTCGATAGTGACGAATTTGAGCAAATCATAGAACACTATCTTAATGTAGGGCAAATGGTTACAGCTCGTAAAGCCATTAGTCTAGCATTATCACAACACCCTAGTTCAGTTACTATACGCTTGTTCAAGGCAGAAATGCTCATATTTGATAATCACTTTAAAGAGGCTCATGCGCTTTTAGATGAGCTATATGAAATGGAGCCCAATAATGCCGAACTTTTTATTCAAAAGGCAAATATTTACTCAAAGACTGAGAATCACGACAAGGCAATAAAATTATTAAATGAAGCTTTGGACCTTACCGAGGATCAAGCTGATGTGTATAATTTGATAGGCATGGAATTTCTCTTTATGGAGGATTATTCTAATGCTAAGGTGAACTTTATGAAGTGTCTAGAGTTAGACGATCAAGACTATGCTGCGTTATACAACATCATTTACTGTTTTGATTTTTTAAAAGAAAATCAGCAGGCGATAGACTATTTAAATAAGTATTTGGACTCCAATCCTTATAGTGAGGTAGCTTGGCATCAAGTAGGAAAGCAATATTTTGATCTTAAAGAGTATGAGAAGTCACTTTCTGCATTTGACTTTGCTATAATATCTGATGATACCTTTGTCGGTGCTTATTTAGAAAAAGGTAAAGTCCTTGAAAAACTCGGGCGATACAACGAAGCCATTTTTAATTATGAGCTTACCCTAGGGCTAGACGATCCAACTTCTTTTGCCTACCTGAGATTAGGAAAGTGTCATCTTAAATTAGGGAATGAAGAAGAGGCGATTAAATATTTAAAACGTACCGTAAAAGAAGATCCACTCTTAGACAAAGGTTGGATAGCCATTGTGGATTTTTATACAGAGAGATTAAATTATCAACGAGCGCTCAACTATTTAGACAAGGCAATAGAAATAGATGGCGATAACGCTTTATACTGGATTCGATTTGCAGTGTTAAATAACAAACTCAACTTTTTTGAAGAGGCTGAATACGGTTATAGAAAAGCTATCGAATTAGGAAATTATGAATTTGACACATGGATAGAGCGTGCAGATATTCTAATTCAACTTGGAGAATGGCGAGCTGCCATTATTACCTTGGAACATGGTCTTGAGTTTTATCCTAATAATCCAGACTTGGAATGTAGATTGAGCGGAGTTTACTACCTTACCGGAAAACCTTTCAAGGGAAAGTATTATTTGCAAAATTGTTTAAAGGCTGAACCTGAACAAATCATTGCTTTTGAATTACTTTTCCCCAAGGTGTATAAGTCCGATGAAATACAACAGTTAATAACAGGATTATAATTATATGTTCTTTTTTTCAAAAAAGCATTTCCTTGTTGATTTGATTGACGGATTAACCGACATTCACAATCATATTTTACCCAATATTGATGATGGCTCTAAGGATTTAGACATGACATTAAAAATGGTAGAAGGAATGAAGTCGTGCGGATTTAAAAACGCTATAGCTACTCCACACACTATGGAGGATTATTACGGCAATGATGATATAAAAATCACAAACCATTTTCTTAATACAAAACAAGAATTAGAAGGAACACATGCTCGTGACTTTATTGTTCATGCCGCATCTGAATATATGATGGATAGTAGTTTTGAATCCCTTCTCGATCAAGATAAATATTTATGTATCAAGGATTCTTATATCCTTACCGAGTTAAGTTACTTTCAACCACCACAAAATTTAAACGATCTAGTATTTAAAATGTGTTCTATGGACTTAATTCCGATACTCGCTCATCCAGAACGTTATCGGTATTTTGGAAGTTCAAAAATGGAGAGTTTGATAGAAAGAGGTTTTGAGTTACAACTTAATTTATTATCGTTAAGTGATCATTATGGTAAGGATGCTTTCGCGAAAGCGGAAAAATACTTACTTCAAGGATACTACAGCTACATAGGAACCGATGCTCACAAGCCAGAACACTTGGAAAAATTGAAAAACATTCAAATTAAGAGCAAGTGGGTACCTGCGACAAAAAAGCTGATGGAGAACCACCAGCTTATTTTTAATTCCTAGTAAAATGGTCTGGTCTATTATCTTTTAAATTTGTCCTTCAAAGAGGTCCAAAAACTTTGTTTTTCTGCTCCGTAAGAGTAACCATACTTATTACCATAACCAAAGTTGGCCATCTTAACATCGTTAATCACTAATGCAGCATTCTTAATCTTCTCAGATTTCAGAGTATCTGAAATATACTCTAATAGTGAAAACTCTGTATAATCGGCACGAGTTACATACACTGTAACATCGGCGTATTTGTTAATCAACAAGGTGTCGGTTACTAAAATAGTTGGTGCCGAATCGATGATGATCAAATCATAATCGTGTTCAGCTTCATTAAATAAGTCTTGTGTTCTTTTTTGCATCCAAAGCTCCGCTGGATTCGGCGGTATGGCTCCGGACAGTACAATATCTAGATTCGAATTATCTGGATCGGTAATAACAAGATCTTTGATTTTGATTGAATCATTAGTCAAAAATTCTGTTACACCACGCTTACGTTTAAATTGTTTGTTGTAAAACCTGTGTAATTGTGGATTTCTAATATCACCTCCAATTAATAATACTTTTTTTCCTGAGTAAGCATTAGTAAGTGCTAAGTTAAAGGCTACAAAAGTTTTCCCTTCTCCTTTTACCGTTGATGTTACTAGAACCTTTTGAGCACGTTGTTCTTCAGGTAAGGCATTTAGCTTGTAAGCTAAATTCGTTCTAAGAATTCGGAAAGCCTCAGCAAGCACAGATCTATCATTCGTCTGTATACGATCCTTATCATCTTTAGCAAGTTTTGGGATTTCGCCTAGAATTGCTGTCTCAGGTAACGACTTTTCGAGATCTTTACGACTTTCTATTTTATTATTAAAAAGTGTTTTAAGATAAACAATTGCTATAGGAATTAATAAACCAATTATTAAGGCTGATAAATAAATAATTTTTGGTTTTGGTGACACAGGTTGTTCATTAGCCCATGCTCTATCTACAATTTTTGCTTTAGGAGTAGCTGAAGCAACAGAAATAGCTGTAGTTTCTCTTTTCTCTTTTAATAATAAATAAATAGCTTCGATAACCGAACGGTTACGCTCTATACTTCTACTGTATCTTGCTTTATCTGGGACAGCTGCAATTTGTCCTGCTATCCTTGCCTTTTGATTTCTTAAGTTATTCAAATTTATTTCTAAGTTTTTAATATAAGAATCAATTGAACTTTCAATGGATGTTTTTACAGCATCAATCTGACTCGCTAGATTAAGAACTACAGGATTTTCTTCTGTTGCAGATTCTAGTCGCTTATTGTATTCTAAAACAAGTGTATTATATTTTTCCGATAATCCCGCAATAGTTAGATTTTCCAGCCCAATACCAGTAGGCAGTGTGGTATTAGAATCTGTATTCATATATCTTTTGACAGATTTCGCCATTTCAATCTGAGATTGTACGGCAGTTATTTGGGCTTGCAGTTGATTTGACTGCTGTAAATCCAAACCAGCTTCAACAGATAAATCTGTGATACCTCTAGAATCTTTAAAGGACTGTTGGGTAGTTTCAACACTATCCAGATCTCTTTGAACTTCTTTTAAACGTTCATCTATAAAATCAATTGTGTTTAAGGCTACTATATTTTTATCCTGAATAGCGTCCTGATTATATACATCTACCAAGGTATTTAAAAAATCTATTGCCTTTTCCTTATTTGGATTGGTAATAGATAATATCAATGCACTACTTCTTTTATCAGGTTTACTAAGTTTTAAATTAGATTGATAAGAGAGAATAGTTTTACTGATAGGCATTAAAGTAAACTGAAACTCTTTTTCAGATAAATTTTCTAAACTTTCTTGATTATTTTTATTTGATAAATTAGGTAACAAGATGATCTCAAACCGATCTCCTATTAATAAAGGTGATCCAAACTTGATACTTTTCCAACTACCCTTATCTGACAATTTATAGTTTACGGCCTCATCAGTAGGATTTTTTAAAAAAATATGGATTGGCTTATCTATTTTATAATGCAGACTATCGGTCAATCGTTTAATTAAAATAGGAGATTGTTTGTAAACATATGAATCTTTTATATTCCCTAGGACTTGATAACTAGTGGCTAAATCGAGTTTATTAATTACATCTTCTATCAATCTTTTAGACTTTAAAATTTCCATTTCATTTTCTAAAGAATTGTAAGAAGCTCCAAAAGCATCAATATCCCCTAAAGCCAATTGTTCGGATATTCCGCCTCCCATTTGAGTATCCTTAATGATTACTGAGGTATCCGCTGAATATTCGTTCACAGCATAGCGTAAATATATAAATGCTAAAACTGTACAGAGCAATATTGAAATTATAATAAAAGGGCTGGCCTTTAAATAAGGTTTTAGTTGATCAGCTAAATTAAGATTATTCTGGTTTGTTCGATTATTTGAATCCATATATATCTTTAATTATTACGTGTAATTAAAATAATTACTGATAACACTAAACTCGCTATACTCACGAATACACCTGCATACCTCGTATAACCTCCAGAACTAGCCTTAGCACCGTTTGGCTGTACTATAACCGTATCATTTTGTTCTAAATAGTAAGCTTCGCTATCTATAAAAGCCGAACTGGTTAAATCAACTTTTAAGGTTTCTTGATTTCCTTCGTTGTCACGAATAATCAAAATTTCATCCCTTTTTCCATCAATAGTCAAATCACCAGCATAACCCAATGCTTGTATAAGCGAAATTCGGTTATCCTTAAAATCATAAGTACCTGGACGATTTACTTCTCCTACTACAGTAAATTTAAAATTCAGTAATCTGACTTCGACATCAGGTTGTTTAAGGTATTTGGAGAGCTTGGAGGTTAGTAATTCCGAAACTTCCATCAAGGTTTTGCCTTTAACCAAGATTTCCCCTAACTCTGGAAATGTGATTGTTCCATCAGGTTTTACTAAATAACCGTCTAGCATTTGTTGACTAACAATTTGGGTAGTGTTTTGATTAATCGCTGGAACAAACTTATTATATTGTTGAGCCGTGGTCATATCATCTGTTGTCACAGTAATACGTAGTAAATCATCGGGTTTAATCGTTACCTCATAATTGTTATTTTCGACAGGAAGATTTTCGTTAATATCCTGAACATATACAATCTGCTTTCTTGTCGTGCACGAAAAAGAAAGAGCTGAAAGGACAAGTAATAGTATTAAGCTTTTAAGCTTAGCAATTTTCATGTAATTTAATTTTTGTCTAAGGCCTCAAAGATACTGTTATTGCTCTTGAATTCAGGTACAATTTCCTTCAATTTGGAAACAATACTTTCATCATTGCAACCTAAGGTAAGCTGTTTTAAGTCCTTGATATTATTCTGTATGTCGGTATATGGGTATGAGTCCACCGTTGCTACCATGATTTTTTCATGGTGCGTAGGTAAAGTAGTCGATTCATCAGTTAACAATTCTTCGTAAAGTTTTTCACCAGGTCTTAAACCTATGACGTTTATTTCTATATCAACATTCGGTTCAAATCCAGAAAGCCTTATCATACGCTCTGCCAGATTCATAATTTTCACTGGTTTACCCATATCAAACACAAAAATCTCACCTCCTTTACCCATAGTCCCAGCTTGGAGAACCAATTGACAGGCTTCTGGAATAGTCATAAAAAAACGTATAATATCTTTATGAGTAACTGTTACAGGTCCACCTTCTTCAATTTGCTTTTTAAAGAAAGGTATCACCGATCCATTAGAACCAAGCACATTACCGAATCTGGTAGTTATAAAAGTAGTTTTGTGTTTTTCTTTTTGTAGGGACTGTACATACATTTCGGCACAACGTTTACTCGCACCCATCACATTAGTTGGATTAACAGCCTTATCTGTACTTACCATCACAAATTTAGACACTTCATACTTAACTGCTAAATTTGCCAGATGTGTGGTTCCCAAAACGTTTACATTGATAGCTTCCTTAGGATTGTGTTCAATTAAAGGAACATGTTTGTAGGCAGCCGCGTGAAAAACTACTGAAATATCATTTTTCTGAAAAATAGACTCTAATCGGTGATGCTCTCTGACATCGGCCAAAAGAAAATCGTATTCTTGCTCAGGAAATGCTTTTTTCACCTCTATTTCAACATGATATAGTGGTGATTCAGCCTGATCTAATACCAAAATTTTCTTAGGCTTGTAATTTGAAATTTGTCTGACAATCTCACTTCCAATAGATCCTGCTCCTCCAGTAACGAGGATTGTTTTACCTCTTAAATATTCATTAATTTTATCATCAGATAATCTTATCGGATTACGCTCTAGAAGATCTTCAATTTGTATTTTCTTAATACTTTCATTGACATTAGAGGATCCGTCTAGCTCATCAATTTTAGGAGCATTGAACACTTTAAGTCCTTTGGCTAGTAGACTATCGACAATTTTATTCTTTTCCTTGCGAGAAATCGTATTATCAGCGATAATAACTCCGCCTATTTTCAAGGGAGCGATATTCTCAAATAATTCATCATCGTTTTTAAAAACACTCTTACCTTGAATCTTAATTCGGCCCATCCTTTTAGAGGAGCTTATGAATCCTTTTAAGTTGTATTTTGCATTATCCGATATGGAAATTGCCTCAGCCAAAGCAATAGAATTATCATTTACGCCCCAAATTAGGACATTAATGGACTCCGTATTGATAGTAGAAAATAGCTTATAGAAACCTTTTACGGTAAATCGAAAAGCAAATAATAAGGTAAAAGTCACCATAAGATCTACTAGTAAAAAAGGAACTAAATAAATCTTTGAATGAAAAGTGAAGTAATACAGATAATTAATTATTAAAAGTAAAAGAATGCTCGAACTACAAGCAACCGCTACTTTAAATAAATCTACAAACGTACTGTGACGAATTAAACCAGAATAGGTGCTGAAAATAAAAAAGAACATCAAATAACTTAGACCAACAGTTAAGCCTTGTTGCTCTAGAGTAAGTACATGATAAAAATTAGGGGTAATGCGGTTAATGATCGCAAAACTCAATAAAAAAGAGATAAGAACTATAGTGAGATCTATGGTAAGGATCACCCATCTAGGTAGGTAATTCAAATTTTTAAAACTCAAAGAGCTTTTCTCACCCCACAAAACATTGGCTGATCGTTTTTTAAAGTAATTCCACTTCATGCCGCAAAAATAAAGAAAAAGGTAATCCGTACGGATTACCTTTCCTAATTATTCTCAAATTTTGTAAGATTACTCAACCACAATTTTTTGAGTTGCTAGGGCACCATTGGATTCCAATTGCACCAGATAAACACCCGACTTCAAATTCGTAATTAACAATCCATCATTCATAATCTCGCTACCTTTTTGGATATTAGTAGTTAAAACTCTTCCTCTTAGATCGGTTACACTCCAAGAGTATGATGATGATGGATTTAAACCATTCATTTTTAATACCTCACCGTTACTAATAGGATTTGGATACATGGTTACTGCTTTCGCGAAAGCGATATCACCTTGTCCTAATGTCACAGTAGTAAACTTGATGGTAAACCTGTTTGTGAAACTAGAGGTAGTAGCAGGATCTTGGGTAAACACGTACGTATTATCTGAAGCAGTTAATACCTTTTCAGTATTAGTATAAGCATCTTCTAAAACTACTTGTAGATTAGTACCTGTAAGCTGTAGGTCAAGTGAGAGCTCATATTGAGCATTTATTAATCCAGATAAATTCAACGGAATTTCCATCCCATCAAATGGCAAACCATAGGAGTTTATCGCGTAATTTTCATTATTATCTTCAATCCAAATGCTTTCATTAAGATTCATGAACTTGGTCATAGTAGAAGAAGTAGGATTAGAAAATTTAGCAATAGTCCCATCTACGGCGGCGATAGTTGTTCCGTTAGTTATTGGACTCAAATTAACTCTAAAGTAATCCATACTACTAGATCTATAAACAGCATTAGTTTGATTACTAGCAATCTTGTGAGTCTCTTTAAATGTTATTTGTGGATCAAAAGGAGCTGTACTATCATCGCTTACCTCAACAAATACTGCCTGAGTAGGCTGTAAATTTTCATCAACTTGTGAACCTGCCACCGTATTTATTCCTAAACCAAAGTCATAGGATACGTAAGCTCCATTAGTTTGAACAGTTGGATCCCAAGCGTAGTAATTAGCTGCATTAATATCAGTTGTTCCACTATCTTGTAAAACCAAATCGAAATCAACCTGTGAAGGATATGGATTTCCAACAAATAAGAACTCTCCGTTAGATAAGGTATTTGAAAAAGATTTTACCACATCTCCTGTTTGTAAACTTCCTTTAGTTATTAATTTAGTGTTCGTTGCGGTTTGAGTGGCCGATGTTAAATCTACAGATCTGTCACCACGAATAAATAATCTTAAAGGGGCACCGGCACTTAAATTTAAATTATTTGTTGCTGCTTCTGCATTCCATGTTTGGGATGGCAAGTTGTCAAAGTTAAAAATGGATGGATTGTTTGTTGGTGACTGATCAAAACCGTTGGAAACCATTCCACCTGTAATTTGTGTTCCTACATTATCCTGATAACCAGCATCTCCTGGATTAAGACCCGATTGTTGCCATTGATCAAAAACCGAAGATGTCATGTTTACTGGTGAAGAAACGAATCTAAATACCCGTCTAGCTGGAAAAAATTGCTCCACTATTAAATCACCGTTCAATGAGCCATTTGTAACCTCTGCAACATAAGCGCTTGTTCCATCTGAGCTTGATAGACTTAAGTTATCATTGGTGGATACCACACCATCTACTAGATTAACAAATTCCTTTACGCTACTGCTTGAACTAACAATTACATCTCCCAATACAGTTAAAGAATTAACGTCTCCAAAAAGTCTTGGGCTTTCTGAAGTTGGGTTAACTACAAGTTGGATATTATCAATAGCTAATTCATCGGAACTATTACTACCACTATCATTTGACTCCCAAGCGATAAGATAGGTTTCACCATCTAAAATGGAAAGACCTGTGATATCGGCTGTCACAAAGTTACGTTCCCACTCTTCTACGGCATCTTGTCCAATTCCCGTTTCTATAAAAGAATCAGTAACTGAAGTAAGATTCGTTTTTGATGGACCGTGAGCAAGTACTAAACTGTTTGTTCTATTTTCATTGTTTAAGAAGTATGCATCGTAAGCAATTGAAATATCAGTTACGGTTTCACCTGTATCGTTTCTAAATTTAAAATAAACGGTACCTGGAGTAAAATCTGAGCCTGTAGGTTGAATTCCAAGTGCTGTATTTCCTGCACCTAGATCAAAGGCATACAAACCACCACTACTCACGCCACCTGTAGTTTGACCTCTGGCATAATCACCTGAAGTGTAGTCAGCATCAAAATCTGTATCTCCATCACTAAATCCGTCAAAGGAGAAAGTATTTGAATCTAATTGACCTGTTGATGGAAGTTGAGCTAAACCGGATCCATCAAAACTACCGTTATTAACATTTGCTACGGTGTTACCAAAATCAATCGTATATCTAACATCTGTATTTGGAACACCAAAACCTTGAGGTTCTGGATCAAAGACTTGATAAGAAGCTTCGATAGTAGTAGTAATCTCTGGACTAGCATTGTCGTCAGTAGCTACGATTTCAAAAAACACTTGAGTACCATTAGCTTGAGCTGGAATATCAGCAGTATAAGTATCACCTGACACAACAGTCATGGCGATGGAGTTCCCCAAATTTCCACTCGAAGTACCCCAATTTAATAAAACGCTCGCTATTCCATCGTCATCAGTAACATCAGCACTAATGGTAACATTATCACTTGATGTTGGCGTGCTTGGAGAAACGGATACATTAGCTATACCAGGAGCTGGGTTACCTCCGACTGGAGTACCTCTTACAATTATATTATCAACTCCAAATGCCTCGTAATTATTACCTGAATCACATATTATTCTAACATTTAAAATACTTCCCGTCGATCCCAAGGTAGCTTTAACTGTCTGTAGGTTAAAAGTTAAAACCAATCCAGTAGCCGAATCAGTTGTGCCTACACCATTATTAACTTGTAGTACCAGTGGATCGTTTGTACCATTTGAATGACTAAATTCAAGTAAAGGTTGCCACGGACCTCCATCAAAATTATATTCCACAAAAAGCCCATCAACATCGTCCCAGTCATTAGGAACTGCACCAAAATCAGCTAAGATCTCAACATCTGTTGCATTTGAAAGTGAAATAGGATCTAATAACAAAATTCCTGGATTTCCTGAATTAATTACATTGGGAGCACTTCCAACAAAAAGTGAGCTGTTGGTAACATTCGTATATAACTGTGAACCACTCTCATATATTGATGTATTAGTAGCTACGGCATTGCTAAAATACTGATCACCAGGATCAGCATCTGGCGTTTGATTTGGTGTATTGGTATATCCTGTTTGAGAAACTTCAAAATCTTGAGTGTAGAAGACCGTTTGAGAGTTAGAATACAAACTAGTAAATAAGACAACTAATAGTAAAATTCTTTTCATACGTTGATTAATAGTTAATTAGATCTCAAAAATAGTCTGTTTTTAACTCTTATTTATGCTCTGAATATTAAGGTTATATTAAATAAGACACCTCAGGTTGTTAATAGAAAAAACCGATCAGTTTGTCGGATAATTCGGATAAATTGCAAAGAACAAACAACCACTTATCGAATAAGTTTTGAAATCACAAAACGGGACTTCGTATTAGTTACCTGCTTTGATTCCTTAGGTAAAAATTATAAACTATTAGTTTTAAATGAGATAACATTTGTATTAACTAACCAAAATATAAATCTGCTTAGAACCAATTTAAAAAAATCAGATTTAGAATAATGTACTAGAATCATCTAGTATTCGAAACATTAAAAGTCACTATCCTTTATTAAAATGAAATCACTATCACTATGTATACTGACTTTTTTGATTGTTTGAAACCAATTAAAACAAGGCACTACGTAATGTTGTAGTATAAGAATTTTTATTTGCAGTAACGAATTTTGTTACTTAAAAAGCTTACGAACCACTTCCTCTATTCGACTTCTATCTGAATCGGTTAAGTTAGATCCCGAAGGTAAACACAATCCATTTTCAAATAGCCTTTCACAAACTCCAGTTCCATAAAATGGGTATTCTTGATACAAAGGTTGCAGGTGCATAGGTTTCCATAAAGGTCGAGATTCTATATTCTCTTCCTCAAACCCAAGACGTAAATCCTCTCTTGTAATACCACCTGATTTTATAGGATCAATTAAAATAGCACTTAACCAATGATTACTGTAAAAATCAGAATTTGGTTCACTTAAAAGTGTAACCCCAGGTATTTGATTAAATAATTTGCTATAGAATTGATGCATTTCCCTACGAAGGGAAATATGCTTGTCCAAGACCTGCATTTGACCACGTCCTATTCCTGCACTGATATTACTCATTCGATAATTATATCCAACTTCACTATGTTGATAATGCGGTGCATTGTCTCTAGCTTGCGTGGCTAGAAAAACTGTTTTTTCCTTTCTGTCTTTCGAAGGTACTACCATCGCACCACCACCACTAGTAGTAATAATTTTGTTTCCATTGAAACTCAAAATCCCATAGTCTCCAAAAGTTCCGCACTTTCTACCCTTGTAGGTGCTTCCTAGAGCCTCGGCACTATCCTCAATGACTGTGAGTTGTTTCGCTTTCGCGAAAGCGTGAATCTCATCTATTTTATAAGGCATTCCATACAAGTGAACAGAAAGCAAGGCTTTAGGGGTTTTTCCCTTTTTAACTCGGTCCTCGTAAGCTTGCTTTAATGATTCAGGACAAATATTCCATGTCTCTGGTTCGCTATCCACCATAACAGGTATAGCTCCTAAATACAATATAGGGTTTGTGGTACCACAAAAAGTAAAACTTTGGCAAAGCACCTCGTCTCCTGGTCCTACGCCAGCCTGAATCAAGGCTAAATGTATGGCCGCAGTACCACTACTTAAGGCTGCAACGTGAACATTTTCTCCTTGGTAATTTTTCAAATCTTCTTCAAATCCATTAACATTAGGACCTAATGGTGCTACCCAGTTTGTATCAAAAGCTTCTTTTACAAAGTCTCGTTCAGTTCCTCCCATGTGTGGAGAAGACAACCAAATTTTATCCTGTGACATAGAAATTTATTTGTGGCAAAGATAGCCTAGTTAAAAAGAGATTTTATAGTTAGGATTATGATTTTTAAATCATAGAAAAACGAGCGTTTCTCCAAATATTCTAAATTCATTCTTACCTTATCTGGAAATATGACAGTATCGTTATATTCGAGTGGATTTACTTGTTGAGAAAGTAATAGCTCTTCATTTCTATATTTGATAGCGGCAAGGCTGGTTAATCCAGGTTTCAAAAGTAACACTTTGCGCTGTTCTCCTTTAAGATTATCGTAGTAGCCAGGGATATCTGGCCTAGGACCTACAAAACTCATTTCACCTTTAAGGATGTTCCATAATTGAGGAAGTTCATCAATTTTATACTTTCTTAAGCACTTTCCGATTCGGGTTACTTTTCCATTCTGCATGGTTTTTAACTTGTAAATTAGAAAAGGTTCGCCTTGTTTACCAATTCGATATTGAGTAAAAATTAAACGTGATGAAAATATAACTACAAAAAGTAGCGGTGGTAATAAAAGTAGTAATAACAAAAACGATAGTACAACGTCAAAACTACGCTTCATTGCCCATTTTTATAATTCGTGCAGGATTACCGACTACCGTACAATAATCTGGTAAATCCGATATGACTACAGCTCCAGCTCCTACCCTACACCATTTACCTATTTTTATTCCTGGAATCACAACTGCATTTGCACCAATGTGGGTTCCTTCGCCTATGGAAACGTTACCACACAATGTTGATCCAGGTGAAATGTGAGCAAAATCTTTAATTTCACAATCATGTTCAACCGTAGCATTAGAATTAATAATAACATGTTTACCAATCGTAACTGCACTATTTACAACAGCACCTGCCATTGTAACACTACCTATATTTATAGTACTATCATTTGCTATAATTGATCTAGGATGAAATAACTTTATAAAATTATTATCTAGATATTTAGTACTTATAAATTTTCTTACCCGATTATCTCCTATTGCAATGATTAACTTATCAACCGAACTGTTTTGTTGAACTGGGTGATCGCAAAAAGTATTTATGTTACTATTGTCATCTATAAATCCGCTCACGCATATTTCATTGAGTCTGAGAATATCTAAAATCACCTTGCCGTGACCGCTAGCTCCGTAAATATACATAGATTAATTTCCTTTAAATCTTGTAGTTGTTGCCTGTCCTTCCGCAGATATACCTTCTGAAATAAATACTTTTTTAACTGTTTTAAAAAAAATTTTTAAATCTAAAATAAAGGATTGATGATCTACATACCAAACGTCTAATTTAAACTTTTCTTGCCAGCTTATCGCATTGCGTCCATTAACTTGTGCCCAGCCAGTAATTCCAGGCTTAACTTCATGCCTTCGGGCCTGCTCTTTAGAGTATAGAGGAAGGTACTCTGGTAATAGAGGCCTAGGACCTACAAAACTCATATCTCCCTTAATTACGTTTAACAGTTGTGGTAATTCATCCAATGAAGTTTTTCTTACGATTTTACCTATTGTGGTTAACCTAATATTATCTGGATAAAGCTCGCCATTTTCGTCTGTTTTATCATTCATGGTTTTGAACTTGATAATATTAAAATAATTACCGTTTTTCCCAGGTCTTGTTTGTATGAAGAATGGTGAGCCTGAGTTTGCTATAGTCAGTAAAACTAGAACAGCTATAAATATTGGTAACAAAATTATTAGTGCTAATGCTGCAAAAAAAATGTCTGAAGCAGGTTTTAAAAAGTTCTTGTACATTATTTCATAATCGTTTTGATGTACTCTAAATACCTAGTAGCTAAAACTGTTCTGTCAAAGTTAATTTTGGCGTGGTGATAGCCGTTAATTCCCATTTCTAGGAGACGTTTCTCGTTAGCCATTATCTGTCTAATTCCTTGAGCAATAGCACTAGCATTTTCTGGTTCTACGTAGATGCCACAATCTGCCTCTTCGATAAGCTCTCTACTTACACCATCAATCGCTAACAGCGTAGGTTTCTTGCAAGACATGTAGTCAAATGTTTTATTACTATAAATGGTTTTAAAGGTATCCACTTTTTTAAGTACAGATGCTCCCATATCTGAAGACAAAATGTATTTAAACACTTCGGCTTTGGCAACGGGTTCTCTAAATATAACATTATCTAAACTACGGTTGTTTTTTTCTTCAATTAATTGATCCTTACGCATACCAGAACCTATAAGTTGAAAAACAATTTTGGTGTCCTTTAACAATTCTGCTGCATCTAGTAATTGAATGAGATGATTTGCAACACCATGAGCCCCTACATATGTTATCACGAATTTGTCCTCTAAGCCTAAACCTTTCTTAAATGCCAATGCATCAAAATCTGCTTGGACGGTCTCTGCCAAAGAAAAATCTGCTGCATTAGGTATAAAAATGATTTTATCGCCTGGAACACCTTTTTCTATAAGTTTAGTACGGAATGCTGGTGTCAATACATTTATAAGTTTTGCTTTCTTGTATATAAAATCCTCAAACCAATAAGCAAATTTTATGATTAGCTTATTCTTTAAAACACCTGTATCTATGGCGCTTTCTGGCCATAAATCTCGTACTTCAAACACAAAAGGTAATCTTTTCAACAGGGACAACACATAAGCCGTAATCCCAACAAATAATGGTGGTGAAGTTACTAAGATAACATCATGCTTAGCTTTTACTTTGAATAATCCTGCATAAATACTGCTGAAGACAAAAGAAAAATAAGCCCATAATCGTCCTAAGAAACTAGAATTATAACTTTCTGAAACATGACAACGAATTACATCCACATTCTCGTAGAAATTTTCATCCTTAAAAACGAACTTACCCTTGTATCGTTCTTCTTTTTTTCCCGTGGCATAGTGAACCATACCTGCAAGAACCGTAACTTGATGTCCTTGGGCTGCCCAAGATTTGGTCATTTCATTAAAACGAGAGCCACCACCATCGTTTTTTTCTAGAAAATATTGATGTATGAGTAGTATGCGCATTACTGTTTTATTAAAATTCTATTTCTAACATTTTCAGTTTGAAACAAATAATAGGAAAAGGCAATAATAAAAATAAA
Organism: Nonlabens sp. MIC269; assembly: GCF_001430865.1. Classification (GTDB taxonomy): domain Bacteria; phylum Bacteroidota; class Bacteroidia; order Flavobacteriales; family Flavobacteriaceae; genus Nonlabens; species Nonlabens tegetincola. The sequence continues at coordinate 403,401 of NZ_CP011373.1, forward strand.
AGGATAATTGGAGAATGCTCCTGATAGTATTGTTGAAAAAATAAGTGCTGCTATGTAAAATGATAAAACTAACACAGGTTTAAAACCTTTTGAATTAACGGTAGCTGTTTTTATAAATACTATAAGTCGCCAAAACAACCAAATACCAAGTATTCCTAACTCTACAATCATTTGTAGTAAAATATTATGAAAACTTTTTGCAGAAAAATCTTCTTGCCCTATTACAATCTTATCTAACATTAATTGAAATGAATTAGCAGGACCTATACCCATAAAATAACTTTCTCTTAAATCGATAAATCCCCATATGTAACTATTAATACGTGTTGTAAACGAACCTATGCGGTCATATTCCTGTAAAGTGATAATTCTAGTTGTAGAATCGACCAATAAGTCTCTAATAGTAATTTCATCAAAAAGTGGAACGTCAATAAATTTTACTAATAAAATTAAAATCAATGGTACTATTATTACAATCCACAAAAATCTATATCTATAAAAACTATTATTCACTAAAAAATATGCTGTAAAAAAAATAAATAACCCTATAATCAGTAATCTTGCATCGCTATAAACAATAAAAAAAAGACCTAATAAAATCCAAATTATTTTTTTTATTATATTCTTTTCAATTAAAAAATAAATAGGTATGAAGACAGCAAATACGGTAGTAAGTTCGTTTTCATTCCAAAAAAATATAGATACCATTGGAGAGCGGTCTTGTATATTGGGATAAAGTCCACCAAAAAATAATTGAATGAAACATAGAACAATCATCACGTAATAAAACCGTTCAAAAAAACGATACAAAAAAACTACGCCTACCTGTTTCACAAAATAATCCATAAGGTAAAAACAAAATGGAACCAAAACATAATGTAATGAAAAAGCAAAATTAAAACTATTATATGGACTAAATTGTAGGCTAACTATGTAAGAATAGAGAACAACAAATAAACCGAAAAAAATAAATTTAATCATCCTTACCTTATCATCATTTAACATTTGAATAATAACAAATGGTAAGAAAAGTCTAAATGCAGTTAAATTTCCTTCTACTCCATATTTTAATGTTGCGTTGAGATATGATAATATCAAAATGAATGATATCCATATCTCCTTATTTGTATATGAAACTATTTTACTTAACATGGATGATTAAAAAAAACTCCTATTGTCTTTTAATTCTTTATAGTGGTTTTTATCTCGCTCTTTGAATTTTCTAGCGGGATTACCTCCAACTATAGCTAATTCTGGAACGCTAGAAGACACCACGCTTCCAGCTTGAATAATGCAGCCCTCTCCAAGTGTTACTCCACCAAGTATAATTACGTTCATACCAATCCATACGTTATCTTCAATAATCACATTCTTATGGATTAAATTTTTATTATAAGGAATTGAATCTCCTTGATAATCATGATTTGATGTAAGAATGATTAATCTTTTTCCAGAATGGAAGTTATCACCAAAAATAACTTCGCCTTGACCGTAGATTTTACAACCATTGAAATTAACATTTTCTCCAAATACTTCTTTACCATTGAATTTACATATTCCATTTATATAGCAATCAGAATTTAGTAGTTTATTATTTTGAGTAAAACCATAAAATTTAAGTAGAAATTTAGATTTTAAGCTTTTAAGTAGCTTTTTCATGATACTGATTGGGTTTTAATTTAACTAAAATAAAAATCAAGATAAACGACACCAAAGTGGCTATACCTGCACCTAAAATACCAATGAGAGGTACGAGAAAAATGTTTAGTAATACCGTTATGACTGCGGAAATAAGTGTATAAAGACTTAATAATTTGGTACGTTTGATAAATAAAAAATAATTTGACTCAAATTTGTACAAAGATAAGAATACGTTTGACAAAAGAATGATGAATATCAATTCGTTAGCAATTTCATAGGATTTATTGTCCAAAATATAGTCTTTAACAACTAACCACCCTACTCCCAAACATATTGCGATAAAAGGGATTGCGACATAAATTGCAATTCTTACCTTATTGATTAAAAGTAGTTTACCTTCTTTCATCCATTTAAAATAAGTAGTTACCCATGCTAAATTAAAGCTCGTGTAGAAAAAGCTAATTGTCATTCCTATTTGATAGGCTACTGCATAATTACCTAACTCAGAATCATCAAGGTAATAACTTATAAAAAAACGATCTCCTATGTTTAAAATATAACCAGAAAGCATATGTAAAACTAGTGGAAGACTATAAATTAAAGCGGATTTAATTAAAGTCGAGTCATAAATGAATCTATATTTCAACTTATAAAAAATGTATATCACTAAAAAAGAACAAATGATACTTGAAAATACTATTGGATATACTCTCATTCTCCAGTCTAAGAGATTTAAAAATTTATAGAGCAAATAAAGTACTATTAACTCGATTAAAATATTAAGTAATCTTACAGCGAGATAATGAAAAGGCTTGTTTTTTAGTCTAAATATTACAAGTAAACTTTCTCTGTACTGAGAAAATAAAAAATTGACAATAACTAAAATCAACATATTCAAGTAAAAACTTGAAATAAAACTTGAAATAAGTAGTATTACGATTATAGAAGCTAATGATGTACAAGTAATAAATACTTGTATAGAAATGACAAAAGATTTAAATCTTCGTTTATCAAGATCATAATAAAACCTTGCAATGGATTGGATTGTACTAAGTCCTAATAATGGAATAGCAACCATTGAAAAACTCCTGAACAAATCAATCTTTCCGTATTCAGATGAATTTAGATTATCTACTAAAAAAGGTAAAAGGATGAGAGGAAGTCCGGAATAGAATAGATTAGTGATACCATAGATTATTGTTTCTCTAAGTAATTTATTGTTAAAAACAAGCTTTAAGTTCATCAATACTCTATTCTAGATACTGCTAATTTAAAATTCTCCATCACGTCCACAGAGAATATTCCTTCAATTTCATTCGTAGAAGGGGTTATAAATTTATTATTCAAATGAGTATCATATAAATTCTCTGCTGATTTTATGTAATTCAAAGATTTTAAATTGGGATAATTTTTTCGGAAGAATGAATCTTTATCTTTTTCATATATATAGGTAGGCTTATTTAGGAATAATGCTTCCAAGGCACTAGTGGAAACCATCGTTAATATAGCATCTGTCGCTACGTACAATTCAAATATATTAGCCTTATCAATATCTATGATTTGAACATTTTTCGTACTAACTAAATCAGGAACAGGATGTCTAGGTAAAAAAAGAACTTGAATATCACTACTTAATTGCTCTAATTCTAAAGCCAATGCATATAGTTCATGAGAATCATTTGTGGTTGCAATAAAAAGTATCTTTATTTTACATTCTTCTATGACCTTTTTTAGATATTTAGACTTATAAATGTTTGACTTATGTTTTAATTTCCATAATGAATAAGATCCAACAGGTATAATATGCTCTCTCTTGATATAATTTAAATGGCTAAGACAATTCTTGTCATTCAAACCATAGGTAAATACATAATCTGGCTTGAAAATAGAAGATGAAGTTTTTAAAGAACTATTATATGAGGGATGAGATGGATAAATTATACCATGTTGCAGTTCTATAGTCTTTATTTTATATTGTTTAAAAGCATAAGTGTAACCATAATAACCATTTGGATAAACCAAATAAACTAGTTGAGGTTTATAAATAAATTTAAGAAAAAAACTCATTACATAATACTGCCCTATGAATCTTTTAATCAAAGGAACAAAATCAAATTCTACTCCATAATATTTTTCCAACTCATAAAGTTTGGAATTAATCTGCAATTTATTTTTTCTAAATAATAGAAAACCTATTAAGTAAGAGAAAAAATAAAATAAAGAATCGGATAAAACACTATCTTTCGTTGGCGATTTGTGATCAACAAGCACAGGATTCTCTATAAAAAGAACATCGTCATTTTCTTCACTAACTATTGATGCTACCCTATCATAGTAAATATCACCTATCTTTTTTCTTCTTTCAGCATTTGAAAACACCCAAATGTTTTTTCGCCTAAATACATTTAAACTATACTTTAAAGCATTCTTTAATAGGCGAATTATAATTTTTTTATTTAAAGCTATTTCAAAATTACCCGAATTTTGCTTTTTTCTTATTAAATAAACGATGTGATTCCTAATGATGTATTTGATATCAATACCATCATAAGAACAATTGATAAGAAGTAGCTTATCGTCAAGCCTATTGTAATCCTTTAAATTCATTAAAATGAGATTAGTTCAATTGTATTGCTATTCAAAATATTCCCAAGACAACGCCGTACCTTTGCTTAGACTATTAGTTACTTTTTTACCCAATATATTATAGTAGTATTTTGGGTGCAAACCAAAACCAGGCCTTATTGATTTAACATTATCACTTGTTAGTATTTCTCCTTTTTTGATATCTTGAACGACATATAGTGATCTTGAAAATTCCCGACTTTGTCTTTTTTTATCATCTATTGAATAATCTACTTCACCTATCGATTTTTCAGCAATGCGCACAGCTTCTACCATTTCTTTAAACTCTCTCTCATCTAAAGAAAAATGAGAATCAGGACCACCTATATCCTTATTTAGGATAAAATGTTTTTCAATAACTGTTGCACCCATAGCTACTGAAACAACAGGAACTACTATTCCTGTGGTATGATCAGATAAGCCAGCTTTAACATTAAAACGCTGCCTTATATCCTTTATCATAATTAAATCTGCATCTTCTGGCATTGCTGGATAAGCACTAGTACATTTTAATATTGTAATATCGTGGTTACCCACTTCACGACAGGCACTTATCGCTAATTCTATATCTTGTATATCTGCAATCCCTGTAGATATAATCATAGGTTTCCCTTTAGAGGCTGCGTACTTAATAAGCGGTATGTCTGTTATTTCAAATGAAGCAATTTTATATGCAGGTACATTTAATTCTTCTAGAAAATCAACTGCAGAAAAATCAAATGGAGATGAAAAACAATCTATACCTAATTCATTAGATAACTCCATTATAGGCTTATGCCATTCCCATGGCAAGGAAGCCTCTTTATACAAATCATATAAATATCTTCCATCCCAGCTTGTTCCCTGATTGATCTTAAAATCTGGCAATTTGCTATCGATTGTTATTGTATCTGCGGTATAGGTTTGTAATTTTATAGCATCTGCTCCAGCTCTTTTAGCAGCACGTACGGTTTCCAGAGCGATTTCTAAACTTCCACCGTGATTTGCTGATAATTCAGCAATGATATACGTAGAATTCATAATATTTAAAGTTCTAATTTAAATAAATAGTCACTATTTTGAAGGTATTCAGTAAAGTCTAATTTTCTGAAAATATGGAGTGAGGCAGAATTTTTCTTCATTACCGAACCAGTTACAACTCTTACATTGCTATTGATTCTTTGTAATTTTTCAATTCCTTCCTTCAGTATTCTAGTACCATAACCTCTTCCAAAACAGTTTGGGTCTACTAAATAACTTAAGTTTGCGATTTTATCTTCTATGTCAAAACGAATTGAGCCAATCACCTTATCGTTATCAAAGGCCATCAAATAAATACAATTACTATCATTCAATTTTCTTTGATACCAATCAAGATGGTCCTCATATAATACCTCATTTTTATTAAAGGAAAATTCACGAACCTTTTCATGATTAACCCAATAAAATGCTTTATCCTTTTCTTCTGGAGTCGCCTCTTTAAGATTAAATGCTCCGTTCCATGAACTATGGATTATTACGTCTTCAAAATTTTGTGAAATGTAACAGTGGTCCTTTAAGATAGCATCTTGAGTAAACCCAGCCAATTCCAATGCTACATACAATTGAGGCCTAATGTCGAAAGCATAAGTGTAAATCTTATGAAGACTCAATTCTTTGAATGCAACAAGCTTTATCAATCTCAAATATTCCTTCCACAGACTAATAAAATTTTCTTTTTCTAATTTAGTATCCATAATAAAGGATATTTCAGCATTTTTATCAATCCAGTTAATATGTACTAAACCGCCATAACCAATACATTTATCCTCCTTTAAAAAAGAAAATAATATTTGATTCGGATTATCTTGAATAAAAAGCTTTGAAACTACTTCATTAAAATATGAGTCTTGTGATTCTTTAGTTAAGGGTTCTGATTGTCTGAGATGGAAAATCTGTTCATTTCGCCACTTCATGATATCATACCGATCCTCATAACGTATAGGAACTAATTGATAACAACCATATGAGAATATCTGATTATGTAAAACCTTATAATTATTCATCAACTTAGCTGTTTTAGATTTTCATTTATTGAAAACAACCATTTATTCTTTTCATAATGCTCCAACACAACTTCTAAATCAGAACGATCATTATTATGCTCTATAACAGTTTGTATTGCCGACAGTACAAGAAAATCCTCAGGATAATCAATGGTACATCTTAAAGTAGCTTTTATATCAAAAGAAAATTTCATGCATTTATTAGGTAAACTATTTCTAATAAAACTGGTGACATGTTCTCTATCAGATTCCTTTAATGTTTCCTTTTTTAAAGACAGTAATAAATCTTTATGAACTATTTCAAAATTCATCCCTAATGGCAATCCATTTGTGTAACAGTATTGTTTATCAGAAACAAAAAATTCACCTAAAAAAAGTCTTAATTCAGGTATAGATATTAATGGATTATCCGCTGTAAATCTCATTATATGATTCCATTCTGGATGCTTTTCGGCGATAGCCGTGAACCTACTTAAAACATCATCTTCACTACCTCTAAAACAGTTAATGTTTAAGTGTGAACAAAGAGTTGCAATTGCGTCATCTCTTTGATGTGCAGATGTGGCGACGTATATCTGTTCTGAATCAAAAATTCTTCCTATTTTTTTTACGATTAATTCTAGTAATGGTGTTCCTGTACCAAAAGGAAATGGCATTAAGACTTTACCAGGAAGTCTGCTGGAACCCATCCGAGCTTGAATGATAACGCCAGTTTTATTTAATTGTCCATCCACCATCTACAATGAAATTTTGTCCAGTGATATATGAAGCAGCCTCTGACATTAGAAATGTAAAAATCCCTGCTAGTTCTTCTGGCATACCGATTCGACCTAAAGCTGTTTTATTAGATAAATTTTCTATGAACTTCTTATCTTCCTGAACGGTTTGCGATGGGAAAGCTCCTGGCACCACTGTATTTACTAAAACATTATGCTGCCCTAAATAACTCGCATAATATCTAGATAATTGGGCAACACCTGCTTTGGCAGCGCCGTAATGAGGTGGATTTAAAAAAGCTGGTGAATCATTATACACCTCAAATTCAGGTGATTGTATACCATACATTGATGAAACATTCACTATTTTACCACCGTTAGACTTCTTAAAATATGGAATAATATGTTTAATACAAGCGTATACAGATGTCAACGTTCCTTCAAGACCATTAGTGAAATCATCTAAAGTCATATTTTCAGGAGAATTTCCAGTGAGATAGAAAGCATTATTTATAAGACCATCAATATTTCCGTATTTAGAATAAACTTCTTGGAAACAAGCTATAATCGAATTTTCATCAGAGATATCTAAATATTCAAATACGATTTTATCATCCGTTCCTGAAAAGGTAGAATGAAATTTATCTTCAGTCCTTGCAGCAACTATAACCTTTGCGCCATGAGCACATAAGCTCAGTGCTATTTCTCTACCTAAATAACCGTAACCACCAGTTAAAATGATATTCTTACCTTTTAATTCTATAGCTTTTATTTTACTTAATTCCATAAAGCTGGATTTAAAACATTACCTGAAATATTTCGATCTAACTTTGACAGTTTTAAAGCTTGATTTAACGATTGTAAGTTAGTTTCCAATTGAGATTTATTTTGTACGCCAATGACCACATAATCAATAAATTCCTGATTTACAACATAGTTAAGTAATTGACCAGCCAATTGATCTCTAAAACGTTTCTGTAATTCTAATATTAGATCTTGCACCTCTTGAAATGAATTAGTTAGTTCGGTAATACTCATAAAAAAAAGTCCTTGTAGAAAAGTAGATCGTGAGTGGATTTCAACATTATACTCTTTAAGTTTAAGGCAAATGGCTTCAAACCTATTGTCAAAATAATTGAAAGGAATTTGAACAAGATCAGGAATAAAACCCGATTTCAAGGTACGTTCAACCTCATCTACTGACTGATATGAAAATCCTATTTTTTCAATTTTACCATCATTTTTGTATGCCTTTAAGATTTCCCAATCGTTTAATGATACTGAATTTGCCCTATGTGCTAAATAGCCGTATAATCGATTAACTTTCAATTGACTTAAAGATTTACGCAAACTATCAGGTATATTGTTCATACCATTTTCTGGTAAAAACTTTGAAACTATCTTAAAAGAACTCAAGTCCTCATTGCCTAAAACAGCCTCGGCATTTCCATAAGCACTTGCAGTGTCTATTAATTCTATACCAGTATTTTTAGCAAAGGTGATAATTTCCTGAACCGATTTCTGATTAGGTTTCCCTTCTTTATTTGAAATACCATAATCCAGTCCAAACTGTACAGTACCTAAAGCTATTTTTGATCGCTTACTCATAAAATTTTGATATGAGCTCAATCACTTTTGACTGCTCATCATCTGAAAGTGTTGGGAACATCGGTAAGCTAATACATTTAGAATAGTAACTCTCTGCATAAGGTAAATCACCTTCTTTCCAGCCAAACTCTCTATAATAAGGCATTAAATGACAAGGTATATAATGAATTTGAGCAAAAATTCCATTTTGCCTTAAATAGTTATATAACTCTAATCTATCGTCAACCTCTATAACGTAAAGGTGATAAGCATGACCTTCTATAAAACCTGATTGACCATGGATAAACGATTTATTGATAAAAGCCTCATTATAAGTTCTTGCGATTTGAATTCTTCTTTGTATTCCTTGATCAGCTCTTTTTAATTGACTACTTCCTAGCGCAGCTTGAAAATCAGTAATTCTATAATTATATCCTAAATCCTGCATTTCCATATACCATCCTGGGTATTCTTGTGTTTCCGCTTTCGCGGAAGCGAACTCCTTACTATTAATATATAATGAATCGTCCTTTACAATACCGTGTGTTCTTAGACTGAGTAATTTTTTATATAACCTTTCATCATTAGTTGTTATCATTCCTCCTTCTCCACAAGCAATATGTTTAACTGGATGAAATGAAAAGATTGCTAGGTCTGCAAACTGTCCGTTACCACAATGTTGTTTATTTCCAGAACTATCTATAAAATAACCTCCTGGAGAATGACAACTATCTTCAATAATCCAAAGACCATATTCATCGGCTAAAGCTCTAAATGCTTCTAAATCGACCGCTCTACCAGCAAAATCTACTGGAATGATACCTTTATACGTACCTTTAGGAGATGCTTCTAATAACTCACGAACTTTGTTTATATCAAGTAAATAGGTTTGGGGATCGATATCTGCAAAAACTACTTCACCACCGCAATATCTTATACAGTTTGCACTAGCGGCAAAGGTAATAGGAGTAGTAATTACCTTGTCACCTGGGGAAACCCCTAATGCAAGAGCATTTAAATGAAGTGCAGCCGTACCGTTAGATACCGCCACAGCAAATCTAGCCCCAACGTAATTAGCAAATTCTTCTTCAAATTTATTTATCCTAGGACCTTGAGTCAAATAGTCTGCTTGTAAAGCTTCTACTACAGCATCAATATCTGATTGCTGAATATTTTGTCTACCATATGGAATACTTACTGACATATTACACTGAGAAATTAGGATCTACATGCTTTTTAACTAACGCTCTCAAACTTTCAATTGACTCCCATTCTGTATTAGTACCAGAATCATAGGCAAATCCATCTTCAACATCAACTCCATTAAATGCCTTTTTATACTCCTCTTTGGTATATCTTGAATAGGGAGAAGGTTGTGGTAAAATAACATAATATTTACCTATATCAACAGTATTGAATGAATCAGATGCTGTAATCATTTCTTCATGAAGTTTCTCACCAGGTCTTACACCGACTTCTTTTTGTTCCAAGTTTGGAGCAATCGCAGTTGCAACATCAGGAATTCGATAAGACGGTATTTTAGGAACAAATACTTCTCCACCCCAAGCGTTTTCAATAGCATAGAAAACCATTTCACATCCATCCTCAAGCGAAATGTTAAACCTTGTCATCCTGTTATCTGTAATTGGTAGAAAAGACTCTCCGTCCTTCTTCTTCTTTAAAAAGAATGGCATAACAGAACCGTTAGACCCCATAACATTACCATAACGAACCACAGAAAATTTAATATCTCTATTTCCTTTGATGTTGTTTGCAGCAATAAACAACTTATCTGAAGCCAATTTTGTCGCACCATATAGATTAATAGGTGCTGCTGCCTTATCGGTAGAAAGTGCTACTACATTTTGAACATTTGATTCTAGAGCTGCGTCAATTACATTTTCTGCACCGTTAATATTTGTTTTAACACACTCCATGGGATTATACTCTGCAAGATGTACGTGTTTCATTGCAGCAGCATGAATAACAATATCTATTCCTTCAAATGCTTTTTTAAGTCTATTTTTATCCCTTACATCTCCAATAAAATATCTGATTTGAGGATACTCCGACTCACAAAATTCTTGAGCCATTTGAAAGTGTTTTTGTTCATCTCTCGATAAAATCACTAAACGTTTTACTTTTGGACATCGTTCCAAAATAAGTTTAGTAAACATTTTACCAAAGGATCCTGTTCCACCTGTTATTAAAATTGATTTATTGTCTAGATTCATTTTCTATTAAATATTAACTCCACAAAAATCTAAGATGATTTTATCAGATTGATTAGGTAATGTTTTAAATTCATCGTGCGCCACTAGATAGGCTATAATATCTGCTTTGTTATAAGCATCTTCATAATCCGTAAGTTTAAATACTTTATGATCACTAATATTAGGTTCTACGATAAAATAGTTTTCGTCGTTGGCATCTTGCAAGACCTTTTGAGCGATATATTTCGCAGGCGATTCTCTTAAATCGTCAATATTTGGCTTAAAGGCTAGGCCCATTATAGCAATAGCAGGTTTTCTACCATGTTTCAATTGGAATTCTAACTTAGCACTTTTAATTTTTTCAGCACACCAGAAGCTTTTATAATTATTAATCTCTCTAGCCTTACCTATAATTTGTGACTCCATAGGAAAGTCTGCTGTAATAAAATAGGGATCTACTGCTATACAATGTCCACCTACACCGCATCCTGGTTGGAGTATAGTTACGCGAGGATGCTTGTTTGCTAAATTAATCAACTCCCAAACATTAATTCCTGCTTTATCACAAATCAAACTTAATTCGTTTGCAAATGCAATTTGAACGTCTCTAGAAGAATTTTCAACCAATTTACACATCTCGGCAGTTCTTGCATTGGTAGGATGTAAATCGCCTTTTACATAAGCACTGTAAAAATTTAGAGCTTTTTGTGTGCTCTGCTCATTAATTCCTCCTATCACTCTATCATTATGCACCAGTTCATGCATCACATTACCTGGTAACACACGTTCTGGACAATAAGCTATATAAATTTCTCCTTTTAATTCTGGGCGTTCAGAATAAATGAGTTCAGCCATTTTTTCGGTAGTACCTACAGGCGAAGTCGATTCTATGATATATAAATCGCCTTTTTTAAGTAATGGAATAATTCCTCTAGTGGCCGATTCTACAAATGAAATATCTGGTTCGTTCTTATCTTTAAAAGGCGTGGGAACCACTATCAAATAATTATTAGCTTCTACTGCTTTTGTAGAAGCTTTTAAAAACCCATCCTTTACAGCTTTGGCCACCGCAGAGTCCAAGTCTGGCTCTACTATGTGTATTTCACCCCTATTTATCGTTTCAACAACATGTGGGTTAATATCTACTCCATGTACGTGTACTTGATTAGAAGCTATAAGGGCTGCGGTAGGCAAACCAATATACCCCAAACCAATCATTACTACTTCTGGTTGATTACTTGTCATAATTAATTATGGTATCTACAATTCGTTTACATGCTTTACCATCTCCATAAGGATTATGCAAAGCACTCATCTTGTCAAATCTTTCTTTGTTATTTAATAGATCGATTGCCTCTGAATAAATTAATTCTGGATCTGTACCTACTAAAATAACTGTGCCTGCTTCAACAGCCTCAGGACGCTCTGTAGTGTCCCTCATGACCAAAACAGGTTTACCTAAACTTGGAGCTTCTTCTTGTACTCCTCCGCTATCTGTAATGATGATCTTACTTCGATTCATCATCCATATAAAGTCTTGATAGGCTAACGGATCAATTAAGGTAATGTTATTTATGTCACTTAAAATTCTATTAACGGGCTCTTGTACCTTAGGATTTAGATGAACGGGATAAACTATTTCTATTTCTGGTTTGGCTAGTGCAATATTTTTAAGTGCTTCACAAATATTTATAAATCCCTGCCCGTGATTTTCTCTTCTATGTCCAGTTACCAGAATAAGATCTCGATCATTAAGTTTTTCATCTAATTGTTGAATGAGCTCTGACGGTTTCTCATTCACTTTGTCAACGCTACCGATTAAGGCGTCAATAACCGTATTACCAGTAATAATAATCTTTGAAGAATCAACATTTTCACTCAAAAGATTACTAGCACTTGTTTGTGTAGGTGCAAAATGTAAATCTGATATGCGCCCTGCAATTTGTCGGTTCATTTCTTCTGGAAACGGTGACCACTTATTAAAAGTTCTCAAACCAGCTTCTACATGACAAACTTTAGATTGATTATAAAAAGAAGCAATACTCGTCGCCATGGTAGTAGTAGTATCACCATGAACAAATACAAAATCTGGATTAAAATCTTCTAAAACTGATTTAAGCTCACAAATTATATCGGCAGTCAATCTATAAAGATTTTGATTAGGCTTCATCAAGTTCAAATCATAGTCTGGCTTTATTTCAAAAAATTCCAGAACCTGATCTAACATCTCCCGGTGTTGAGCCGTCACACAAACTTTGCAAGAAATGCCTTCCGTATGTCGCATTTCCTTAACGAGCGGTGCCATTTTAATAGCTTCTGGTCTGGTACCAAAAACCACCAAGCATTTAATCATTTTAGACATTTCCCCTTTTTAAAGTTGCAAAAGTAGGTTTATTTTCTCTATTATTATAAAGTATCAAACTATTATAGCTTGCCATTTGATTTTGTACCTAAAACATTTTTTACGTCGTAAATAATACTTTCTTTTTCTAAATACTTATTTAAATCAATATCAAGATACTCCTCATGTGCAACCGCTAGTAATATTCCTGAATAACGTTCTTTCTTAAATTCTTTGTGTGAGTAGTAACCGTACTCTTCAAATACTTCATCTGGGTTTGCCATAGGATCATGAACACTTACATCTATCCCGTATTCTTTCAAATTTTGAATAACGTCTACAACTTTAGTATTTCTTATATCTGGACAATTTTCTTTAAATGTTATTCCTAGAACTAACACCTTGGCATCTTTTACCGAAATATTTTCAGCTAACATGAGTTTAACAAATTGCCCTGCTACATAAGCACCCATGCTATCATTCATACGTCTCCCAGCCAAAATAATCTCAGGATGATAGCCTACTTCTTGAGCTTTTTGTGCTAAATAATACGGATCTACTCCTATACAATGTCCTCCTACTAAACCTGGTTTGAATGGTAAAAAATTCCATTTGGTGCCGGCTGCTTCAAGAACTGCATGTGTGTCTATTTCTAACAGATTAAAAATTTTAGCTAATTCATTAACAAAGGCAATATTGATATCTCTTTGCGAGTTTTCAATAACTTTTGCTGCCTCAGCAACTTTTATAGTTGGTGCTAAATGTGTACCTGCGGTAATAACTGACTTATAAAGCTCATCAATTTCCTGACCTATTTCTGGAGTACTTCCTGAAGTAACTTTCAGAATTTTATCAACGGTATGTAACTTATCTCCTGGATTAATACGTTCTGGTGAATAGCCCGCATAAAAGTCAGTATTAAACTTAAGACCACTAACTTGTTCCAATACTGGTATACACTCCTCTTCAGTCGCTCCTGGGTAAACCGTAGATTCATAGATAACAATATCTCCTTTTTTAAGTACCTGCCCAACCGTTTCACTAGCTTTTTGAAGAGGTATTAATACGGGTCGATTATTTTTATCAACTGGTGTAGGAACCGTGATAATGTATATTTGAGCGTCTGCAATATCTTCTAATTGAGTAGTACAATACAAGCCATAAGAATCATTTGACTCATTTTTAAGCACTTTCTGAAGTGTTTCTTCATCTACTTCAAGTGTGCTATCTTCACCCTTATTAAGTTCATCTACCCTAGCTTGATTAATATCAAAGCCAACCACATCGTATTGGGTAGCAAAGAGCCTAGCTAAAGGAAGTCCTACATAACCCAAACCAATAACACAAATTTTCTTATTCATTCCTCGTTTGTTTTTATCGCTTTCGCGAAAGCGTAGATTAACTAATTATAAATTATTCCAATACCATTCTACAGCCTCTTTGAGACCTTGATCAATATTAAACTTAGGCTCATACCCAAGGAGTCGTTTAGCTTTTTCAATAGAAGCTAGTGAATGAGGGATATCACCTGCACGATTAGGCCCGTGCTTAATTACCACATCTCGAATATCAGAATCAAATTTACTTAAGTGCTTTTTCAAATACTCAATTAGTTCAATTAATGTAGTTCGATCACCGTAGGCCACATTAAATACCTGATTTTCACTTTCTGGAGAATCAACCAACATCGCCTTTACGTTAGCTTGAATCACATTATCGATGTAAGTAAAATCACGACTGTAGGTACCGTCACCGTTTATAACAGGTGATTCTTTCTTCATTAGGCTAGAAGTAAATTTTGGAATCACAGCTGCATAAGCTCCGTTTGGATCTTGTTTACGGCCAAAAACATTAAAGTACCTAAGACCGATAGTGTTAAGCCCATAGGTATTGTAGAACACATCCGCATACAGCTCATTAACAAACTTTGTAATAGCGTACGGAGATAAAGGACGACCTATTTTGTCTTCCACCTTTGGCAACGATTCAGAGTCTCCATAAGTAGAACTACTAGCCGCATATACCATTTTCTTTACTCCTGCATCTTTACATGCTACTAGCATATTCAGAAAACCGCTTACATTAACATCGTTTGAAGTTATCGGGTCTTTTATTGATCTAGGAACACTACCCAAAGCAGCTTGATGAAGAACGTAATCACAACCAGCTACGGCACTATGACAAGTATCTAAATCCCTAATATCCCCTTCTATAAAAGTGAAATTAGGATGTTGAATAAAAGGCTCAATATTAAAACGGTGACCATTAGAAAAATTATCCAGTCCTATAACATTATAATTATTATTCAATAAGAACTCGCAAAGATTGCTACCTATAAAACCAGCAGCACCTGTAACTAAAACTTTGATTGATTTCACCTTAAATATTTGAATTTGCGAAAGTACAAAAATAACTCACTGCATAAGAGTTAAGAGAAGGTTATCCTTTTTAAGTATTCGAAATAAGAACCTTTTAAAGTTTTAACTCTTTCTGCAACTTCGTTTTTATCAACCCAACCCATTTTAATAGCAATTTCTTCTAAACATGAAATTTTTAATCCAGCCCTATTCTCTATGGCTTTTACAAATTCCGTTGCCTCAGAAAGTGCCTCGTGAGTACCTGTGTCCAACCAGGCAAAACCTCTACTCAAAATTTCTAAGCTCAGTTCCCTTTTCTCTAAATAATATTGATTCAAACTAGTGATTTCCAACTCTCCTCGATCACTAGGTTTCAATCTTTTAGCGACATCAATAACAGAATTTGGATAGAAATACAAACCAACTACAGCAAAATTACTTTTAGGTTGTTTAGGTTTTTCTTCAATGCTGATTAATTGACCTTCTTTATCAAAAGAAGCAACTCCATAACGTTCTGGGTCTTTAACATAATTACCAAACACCACTGCTCGCTTTTCATTGGTTACAGTATGTACAGCACTTTGTAGTACTTGAGAGAATCCTGCTCCATAAAAGATATTATCTCCTAACACCATAGCTACATCATCATCTCCTATGAAATCCTCACCTATTATGAAAGCCTGTGCTAAACCATCAGGTGATGGTTGCTCTTTATATTGTAGACGTATCCCGTAATCTGAACCATTGCCTAAAAGTTTTTTAAAATTTGGTAAATCATGCGGAGTTGAAATAATTAAAATCTCTCTTATACCTGCCAGCATGAGTACAGATAAAGGGTAATAAATCATAGGTTTGTCATAAACAGGTAGCAATTGCTTACTCACTGCTATGGTTAATGGATGCAATCTAGTTCCCGAGCCACCTGCTAATACAATACCTTTCATTTATTTATACTGTTGGTTATAATATTCTTTGTAAGCACCAGAAGTTACCCGTTGTAACCATAAAGGATTTTCTAGGTACCATGAGATTGTTTCTTTTAAACCTTGTTCAAAAGTTACTGATGGCATCCATCCTAATTCGTTTGACATTTTGGACGCATCAATGGCATATCTAAAATCATGTCCCGGTCTATCGTTTACAAAAGTAATTAAAGACCTACTCGTTCCTGCATCATTATCCAACATCACATCCATTTCATCACACAATAACTGTACAAGATCAATATTTTTCCATTCATTATGACCACCAATGTTATAGGTCTCACCTAATTGCCCTTGCTCCATTATAGTTTTAATTGCCAAGGCATGATCTTTTACATACAACCAATCCCGTGTGTAATTACCATCTCCATAAACAGGTAATGGTTTTCCATGTTTAATATTATTAATAAACAACGGTATTAATTTCTCAGGAAATTGATAAGGTCCATAGTTATTTGAACAATTACTTATAACAATAGGCAAACCATAAGTTTCATAATAAGCGCGCACAAAATGATCACTACTAGCTTTACTGGCCGAGTAAGGCGAATTAGGACTGTAAGGTGATTCTTCAGTAAAAAGACCTTTCTCACCTAAAGCACCATAAACCTCATCAGTACTTATATGATAAAACAACTTATTAGTAAAATCCTTATTCCAAGTTGATCTACAAACTTCTAAAAGATTAAGAGTACCTAAAACATTAGTACGAGCAAAGGCTAGTGGATCACTTATGGATCGATCAACATGAGATTCTGCAGCTAGATGTATAACCACATCAATTTGATGATTTTTAAATACAGTTTCTACAGCCTGAGCATCATTGATATTTACCCGATAGAATATATAATTCTCTTTGTGCTCGATAGTTTTAAGGTTCTCTAAATTTCCTGCATAGGTAAGCGCATCAAGATTAATAATGTGAGCATCTGGATACTCGGTAACAAATAAGCGCACCACTTCCGAACCTATAAATCCAGCTCCTCCTGTTATAACAATTGTTTTTCTCATTGATGTTGTAATTACGCTTTCGCGAAAGCGAAATACTTCTAACCTTTACCTATAGTATACATTTTGAATCCTATATCTTCCATATTATCATAATCCAAAATCATACGACCATCGAATAGGAACGCAGGTTTCAACATTTTGTTATAAATAGATTCCCAATCGTAATCTTTAAACTCATCCCACTCTGTCATAATAGCAATTGCATGAGCCTGATCGAAACACTCCATAGGATCGTTAACAACAGTAACTCCTTTTCTATTTTCTTCGCTACTTCGAGTATTTAAATAATCTAAATCGGCATAAATCTGTTCAGCAGTTACTTTAGGATCGTAAACCACAATTTCTGCCTGTTCATTAAGTAGGTCATCTGCTACATATATACTTGCAGATTCTCGGGTGTCATTCGTATCTTTTTTAAATGCCCAACCAAGCATTGCTATTTTCTTGCCTGAAACAGTATTATAAAGCGTTTTTACAATATTAGATGCAAATCGCCTTTTTTGATGATCATTCATTATGATTACTTGCTCCCAATAGTCAGCTACCTCTTGTAAACCATAAGACCTAGAAATGTATACAAGATTTAAAATGTCCTTTTGAAAACAACTACCTCCAAAACCAACGGATGCTTTCAAAAATTTAGATCCTATCCTAGAATCAGTTCCTATTGCTCTAGCTACCTCATTGACATCAGCTTCAGTTTTTTCACAAAGCTCACTGAGTGCGTTTATACTACTAACTCGTTGTGCGAGAAACGCATTGGCAGTAAGTTTAGAAAGCTCTGAAGACCAAACGTTGGTCGTCAAAATTCTATCAGAAGGCACCCAATTAGCATAAACATCTACTAAAGCCTTTTGGGCCTTACGTCCTTCCTCAGTTTGTTCACCACCAATAAGTACTCGGTCTGGATTTAACAAATCTTGAACAGCAGTTCCTTCTGCAAGAAATTCTGGATTGGATAAAATTTGAAACTTTACATCCTTAGAAGTATTGTCAAGAATATTTTTGAGTGCTTCGGCTGTACGAACAGGTAGTGTACTTTTTTCAACTATTATTTTGTCATCCTCTGCAACATCGGCAATCTGTCTAGCGCATAATTCAATGTATTTTAAATCGGCTGCCATTCCTTTTCCTACTCCATAGGTTTTTGTAGGAGTATTTACGGAAATAAAGATCATATCAGCTTCTTTGATCGCTTGATCGACTTCTGTCGAGAAAAATAGATTTCTTCCTCTAGCTTGTTGTACTAGGTCAGATAGACCTGGTTCGTAAATAGGAATTTTGGAAACATCAGAATGATTCCAAGCTTCAATTCTTTTCGTATTAATATCAACTACATTAACCTTAATATGAGGACATTTAGCTGCTATCACAGTCATTGTAGGACCACCAACATATCCTGCTCCAATACAACAGATATTTTTTACCATATATTTAATAACAAGAAGGCAAAGGTAGCGATTAGTCACTAAAACGTTTAATTAAATTTTAAGACTAAAAAGTAAGAAAAGATTAGCCTATCTCTTAAAAACAAGTATCTTTGTCGCTTAATAGAAAGCAAAAAAACAAACTTCATGAAAAAAAGTATTTTTTTGGCAATGGCTTTAGTAGCTAGTGTAGCTGTTGCGCAAAATGACGAAATGGAATCAGATGTTAAAGTAAATGACTTTAACAAGTGGTCGATCGATGTTGGTGCTGGTGTAACAAAACCTGTAAGACCAGTATCATCAGGAGCCTTTACTAACACACCATCCTTGTGGCAGGCAGATTTAGGTATTCGTTACATGGTGAACAATAAATTTGGTTTTAATCTTGATTTAGGATATAATAGCTTCAATGCAGATGAAGAAAGCCGTGATTTTGAAAGCAGGTATGTAAGAGCAACACTTGAAGGTGTGCTTAACGCAGGTCATATTATTGGACTGAATCAATTAGACGATCGATTAGGTCTTTTAGTTCACGGTGGTATGGGTGTATCTACTCTTAAGCCAGTTGAACCTGTTGAATTAGATGAAGACTATATGCTTAATTTTCAACTTGGTGTTACTCCACAAGTGAGATTATCAAATCGAGTAGCTTTATTCGGAGATTTATCTATACTAGGACATGTAAGACAAGACTATACTTTTGACGGTCTAGGAAGAACAGGAACTAGAGGATTTAATGGATTTGTTGTGAATGCTTCTGCAGGTTTAAATATTTACCTAGGTAGTAATGACATTCATGCAGACTGGGCTCCAGATATGTACGATGCGAAAATTGCTGAAATGGCAGCAGCTGTTGATAAAATGGCTCGCGAGCAAGCAGATGATGATCAAGATGGTGTTCCTAACTATTTAGACCGTGATAATACTACTGAAAGTGGTGTAAGAGTTGATAGTAAAGGTCGAGCAATCGACATGAACAAAAACGGTATCCCAGATGATATGGAAAGTTCTTTAGCTAATACTTATGTAACTAAGACCGATGCTGAAAACATGATGAATCAAGCTGGAGCTGCTGACTCTGATCTAGTTAAAAAATTAATCAACGAAGGTTACGTAAATGTATATTTCCAGTTTAACAGCACTAAGCCTACTACTTATAGTTTAGGAGCTCTTAACACTATCGTACAGTACATGAAGGATCACCCTTCTGCAACTGCTACTTTAACTGGATATGCTGATGAAATCGGAAGCCCAGAATACAACAAACAATTGTCTGAGCGTCGTGCTAAGATGGTAAATGATGTAATGGTTGCAGCTGGTATTGATGCTTCAAGGTTAACTGTTAACGGTGACGGTGAAGATGCATCAGTAGATAAAAATAGCGCACAAGCTAGACAAATGGTAAGAAGAGTTACTTTTAGAGTAAACTAATCTAACTGTTCTTTCTGTTAATATAAAGCTGCCCAATCGGGCAGCTTTTTTTTATTCCTCTAATTTATGAATATCAAATGTGGATATAGTTTTGAACATATTCTAAGAAAAAAGACATATTACATCAACACTTAAACTAAGCTGAAAAGTCTTTTAGCAACCCATATGATGCGTAGATTAAGAATTCATCTAATACAGGTACTTAAGCTTATGAGATTATAAGCGATCTCAAGACAGACATAAGAAGCATAATCTGTATCCAAAATAGTCTAATAGTTCACGCATTGTTATAGATATATTTCTATTCTTTTTCAAAAAGAAACTCCTCTATATACATTATTAATACAGTAGTTTACACTTCCCAAACTCGATTCCGATTTGACCAAATCATCGATAAAGAATAAGGTCCTTAAACCTATGAAATGCATAGGAAGAATATAAAACTGTTAAGTAGATTGAGATAAGCTAGCAATAAAAAACCCGTTTGAAGCTTCAAACGGGTTATGTAATTTATTGTAAGGTATCGAATAATTTATTCGATACCTTCTTTTAACCAATCTCTATATTCATTTATGTCCGGAGTGTAACCTACTGGATCAGGCATTCCTTTTTGAGTTCCATCCGCATTAAGTTTTACGTAATAAGGTTGTGCTGCATTCTTAAATTGCTTCTTTTGTAACTCGTACCACTTATCTCCTATCGTTCTTACTTTTCCTCCTAAAACTTCACTTTCATATTGCTCTTCTTTGGGTAGTTTGTTTTGATCATCTACGTATAAAGAAATCATCACAAAGTCATTCTTTAATATGGGCAAAATTCTAGAATCTGACCAAACACGTTCTTCCATTTTACGGCAATTCACACAAGCATAACCAGTGAAATCTACTAACACGGGTTTATTGACTTGTTTAGCATAAGCCAATCCTTCATCATAATCATCAAAGGTAATTATATCGTGAACACCTAAATGAGCATGTTCAGGAATTTCTGTCACTTCAGTAAGCTTTTTGTAACCTACTCCATAAGGTGACTCCGCATAATTTAATGGCGGTGGAAAACCTGATATAATTTTTAGTGGTGCACCCCACATACCAGGAATCATGTATATAGTAAAGGATAAAACAACCACACCTAACAAGGCTCTACCTACTGAAATAGTTGACTCCGGTCCATCGTGTGGCATTTTAATTCTACCAAATAGATACAAGGCTAGTGAACCAAATATGGCTATCCAAAAGGCTAGGAACACCTCACGTGGTAACAGCATGAATTGATATACTAAATCTGCGTTGGATAAAAATTTGAATGCTAACGCTAACTCTAAAAAACCCAAAACAACTTTAACTGTATTCAACCATCCACCCGATTTTGGTAACGAATTCATCCAGCCAGGAAAGATGGCAAACAAAGTAAAGGGAAGAGCAAGAGCAGTCGAGAATCCTAGCATACCAACAATAGGTGCTACTCCACCTTTACTGGCTGCTTCAACAATCAATGATCCAACAATAGGTCCCGTACAAGAAAATGAAATTATAGCTAAAGCCAAAGCCATAAAAAATATACCTATAAATCCACCTTTATTGGATTTTTCGTCGACTTTATTTGCCCAAGATTGCGGTAAGGTAATTTCAAACGCTCCAAGGAACGAAGCGGCAAAAATTATAAGAATGATGAAAAAACCTAAATTGACATAAGCATTAGTAGACATGGCATTTAGGATACGGTCACCAAAAATAGCCACCACTACACTACCTAACAACACATAGATTAATATGATAAAAAAGCCATATAAAATAGCGTTTGATATCCCTTTAGCTCGATTACTACTTTGTTTAGTAAAGAAACTCACCGTAAGCGGTATCATTGGAAATACACAAGGTGTTAATAAGGCTGCAAAACCGGCTAAAAAGGAAACCAAGAAAATACCCCATAAACTCTTTTCTTCAGTGTCATTTTCAATTTTATCATTTTGTTTATTACTCGTATCACTTTTAGATGCTTGTACATCAGATTCTGATTTAGATTCTAAGTCATGACTTTCCATTAGTGGAATGGAACTAGCTTCAGGTCCTTGCGAAAGTAAAGGTTCCTTTTCTTCATCATAATAAAGATCAATGATATCAGTGGCGTCATCAGGAACTACAACATTAGGATTGAGTTTATACACGTATGAAAAAGAAGTTGGTCTTAAACACTTTTCATCATCACATACCTGATAACCTATTTCTCCAACGATGTATTCTAGAGATTCATCTAGTATTTTCACCCGTTGTTCAAAACTACCTTTATCAGAAAATTGATACACATTGAAATCCCAAACGGAAGAAAACTCTGCAAAAGATCCTTCCTCCTTATTTACGCCGATAAGTTCAATTTTATCTTCAACTCCGTAATAACTAAATGTAGTTGGAATAGGTCCTCTACCCTTTTCACCTGTTTGAGAATATAAATGCCATCCAGGTTCTAGAGTTACTTGAGTTTTGAAAACATATTCGTTTTCAGCTATTTTTTCAACGGTTGTATTCCAATTGGTAGGATCTTGGTCACCAAACTGTGCAAAAGCATAAAAGCTCAAAAAGCACAATAAAATGCTTAGGTAGTTTCTCATGAATGAAAAGTTATTTTTAATAGTTTTTTAGTAGATGATGTAACTGGAAAATGAATGCTGTTTCTATACCCTATCACCCATAATAAATGACCAAGATAACGCAATACTGGAACATTGGGCTTTTCAAAGGTAGAAACCTTATAATTTGTAAGTATATCACTTACTAATTGACTTTTCCCATTCATACCAAATGGCTGTAATTTATCTCCTGCTTTCCAATTTGTTATTTTTAGAGGAGCGACTATTAATTCAGCATCAAGAAACAAATTATTCTTGCTTGCTTCATTTTTTACAAGCTCTAATGGATTATTTACCGATCGTATTTCAAGTTCAAAAGTTCCTATCTCAGTTTCCACTTTAGAATTTCCTATAGGCATACTTACATCAAATTCAAGCTTTTTCGGTACGGGAATTAACTTAAAATATTCTCTATCTCGCCATAATTGATAAGTACCTAATTCTAATCTCTTACCACTTGGTGAATTCATAAATTGCATTAATTCATCGTAATTAACGGCTGTAAATTGATTGACAACTTCATATAAATACAAACCAGCTTGATGGTAAGATGTTAATGCTTTGACCGAGAAATGTATTTCATCCTGAACCTGTGTGATTACGCTTTCGCGAAAGCGTGATACCGCATCATCTTGTAATTGTTTACTAGCTTTTAAATTAACCAACACTTTAGGAAGATTTTCCCTTAATTGTGGTAAAGCTTTATACAATTGAGGAAGCACGAGATTACGCAATTGGTTGCGTAAATAGTTATTTTGATTATTGCTTTCGTCCTCTCTATACTCTACCTCATTATTTGTTGCATAGTTTTCAATTCTCTCTCTAGAGAAAATCAATAATGGTCTTCGGATTTTATTATTGCGGTCAGGTATACCTGTAAGACCATTTAATCCTGCACCACGGTTAAGATGCATAAAGAATGTTTCAATTTGATCATCTAAATGGTGAGCAGTGAGAATGTAATCATAATTAAATTCCCTGCACATAGCATAGAAATAATCGTATCTTAATTTTCTAGCAGCTTCTTGAACAGCCATGTTGTGCTGTTTCATAAACTCTTGAGTGTTAAAACTAGTTGTATGACAAACAACGCCTAGTTCTTGCGCTTTATTAACAACTAGCTCTTGATCTTTATCACTTTCATTATCTCTAAGAAGGAAGTTACAATGAGTCACGGCATAGTTCAAACCAGAGCGATGAATTAAATCCCACAATACCATACTATCACAACCGCCGCTTACTGCAATTAACAGGGATGCGTTTAAAAGTTCTGGAAATGCGGTTTGAATATGTTGTTTAAAATCTTGTAACATACTTATCGTGATTCAAAGCCTTGTAAAGCTAAAACATTCTTCATAGCTCTGGCCTTAAGCATACATTCTTGATATTCTTTTTCAGGTTGTGCTGCAACGGTTAAGGCACTACCTACTGAAAAAGACAGGTATTTTAAATTTGAGTTATACAATATAGATCTGATAACCACATTGAAATCAAAATCATCATTTGGAGTAAAATACCCTACTGAACCGCTGTACAAACCGCGTTTAAAGCTTTCTTGCTCTTCTATAATTTTCATGGCACTTATTTTAGGAGCGCCTGTCATGCTGCCCATAGGAAAGGAATTTTCAATCGCATCAACAGCGCTTATTTCTTCCCTAAGTTCACAAGTAATAGTACTTATCATTTGATGTACTTGTTTAAAGGTATAAACACCAAAAAGTTCTTCTACTTGCACGCTTCCTTTTTGCGCTACTCTTGATAAATCATTGCGTACCAGATCAACGATCATCACGTTTTCAGAACGTTCTTTAGGATCGTTTTGTAATTTTTCTTTTAAAGATTCATCCACCACAAAATGTCCAGATCTTGCAGCTGTTCCTTTAATCGGTTGTGATATGATCTTGCTTCCTTTTTTTTGTAAATATCTTTCTGGACTAGCCGATATTAGTGAGAACTCATTACTTCTTACATAAGCTGCAAATGGAGGTTCACTTATTTTATTTAAATCATTATAAGCCTTTATACTATCAAAATAGGCATTATGAGCAAAAAATTCTGTGCAAAAGTTTGCTTCATAAATATCACCTCGCTTAATATGGTTTAAAAATCGATGGGCCTTTTTTATGTACGTATCTTCTTCATCTCGAGCCTCAATGAACTGAGATTTAACTACTGTTGCGTGATGAGTTATTGGATCCTGAACTATCTGATTAATTAAGTCTGTAACAACTCTCGAATCGTTTACATAGGCATATAATTCTACCTGTCCCTTTTTACAACTAAATACATATTGAGGTACTACAAATTGCATTACCGGTATTTTCATCCCATCTACATTCAATGACTCAAGTTCTTCTACCTCATTTTTTAAGTCGTAGGTTAACCATCCAAAACACCAATCTGGGAATTCTTCTCTAAAGGATCTCAAACTATTAAAAGCTTCACCTGATTGGGGAATTAACTTTTCTAGAGCACCTACTGCCACTAACCAATCATAATTAGCATATTGATCCTGATGATGGTTGCTGTCTAATAAAAAGAAAAAAGATTCCTTTTTAAAAAAATGTATTAAGGCAGTTTTAAATGCCGCAGCATCCTTTTGGATAGAATATGTTTGTCGTTTGTTCACTTCTAATTTAGAAACAAAAAGTGCGAGTAAATTAAAACTCGCACTTTATAAATTCATTACTTATACAATATTATACATGTAGAGCACGATCATCAGTTGCAGCAAGAGCCGCTTCTTTAACAGCCTCGGCATAGGTAGGATGTGCGTGTGACATTCTAGCAATATCCTCGGCGCTAGCTCTAAATTCCATTGCTGTAACAGCTTCTGAAATTAGGTCGGCTACTCGAGCACCTATCATGTGTACACCTAGAACCTCGTCGGTTGCTTTGTCGGCAATAATCTTTATTAATCCATCAATGTCACCACTTGCTCTAGATCGTCCTAAAGCTCTCATAGGGAATTGACCTACTTTGTAATTTGCCCCAGCTTCCTTAAGTTGTTCTTCCGTTTGACCTACACTTGCTACTTCTGGCCAAGTGTAAATTACATTAGGAATAAGGTTGTAATTAATATGTGGCTTTTGACCTGCAATAGTTTCGGCTACAAATACACCTTCTTCTTCTGCCTTGTGAGCTAGCATAGCGCCACGTACTACATCTCCTATCGCATAAATGTTTGAGACATTGGTTTGTAAATGTTCATTTACCTCTATTTGACCACGCTCATTTACCTTTACACCTGCCGCGGTAGCATTTAATTTATCTGTATAAGGGCGACGACCTACACTTACTAAAACGTAATCACCAGTAAAACTTACTTCTTCTCCCTTTTTATTTTTTGCCGTTACCGTTACTTCATCACCATTGCGTTCCACTTTATTAACCGCATGAGATAACTGGAATTTTACTCCTTGCTTTTTAAGAACCTTGGTAAGCTCTTTAGATAAAACCTTATCCATTCCAGGAGTAATGCGATCCATGTATTCAATCACGGTAACATCGGCTCCTAGACGACGATAAACCTGACCTAGCTCTAGCCCTATTACTCCACCACCTATTACGATCATGTGTTTAGGTATTTCTTTAAGCGATAATGCTTCGGTAGATGTAATTATACGCTCCTTATCTAGTTCTATAAATGGCAGTGTAGCAGGTTTTGAACCTGTTGCAATTATAGTTTTTGCTGCCTCGATAGTTTGTGTTTCTTCACCTTCTATTTTAATGTGAGTAGCATCGACAAAGGACCCCATTCCAGTAAAAACATCGATGTTGTTCTTTTTCATAAGAAATGCTACACCATCACAAGTTTGATCAACTACTTTCTGTTTACGAGCGATCATTTTTTCAAAATTGACCTTAATATCACCTGGAATATCGATACCGTGCTCGTCAAAATGTCTCATCGCATCATCATAATGATGAGAAGAGTCTAAAAGTGCTTTTGATGGAATACAACCCACATTCAAACAGGTTCCACCCAATGTATTGTATTTTTCTATAATGGCAGTTTTCATACCTAGTTGTGCACATCGTATTGCTGCAACATATCCACCAGGTCCCGAGCCTATAACGGCTACATCGTATTTACTCATAAAAGAGGTCTTTATTTCATATTTGTAATGAATAACAAAGATAAGAAATAGGCTTTTTTTTTCATACATTCTGGACTGTTATATGATAGAATGTGATTATACGCTTTCGCGAAAGCGTACTCACTACCTACTTTTTTAAATTTATCATTTGTGTTGTAACAAAAAGTAAACCTAAACTACTTATAAGCATAATCTGATTTTGTGAAACCAGACCAAGAAAAACAATTTGTAGAGCTACTTGATAAACATCAGAATATCGTGCACAAAATATGCCGGTTGTATACCAATGATCAAGATGCACATAATGATTTGTTTCAAGAAGTTACGATACAACTGTGGAAAGCCTATCCCAAATTTAGAGGTGATAGCAAGTTTTCAACCTGGATGTATCGTGTAGCACTGAATACGGCAATTACATTGTATCGTAAAAACAAACGTAGAGTTAAGACTCAAGAATACGATAGCGTACAATTTAAAATTGAAGACTATAAAGAGGAAGATGATTCAAACGAACAACTTACTTTATTGTACAGTGCTATTAAACAACTTAATGATATAGACAAAGCTCTTGTTTTTTTATATCTGGAGGATAAAAATTATAAGGAGATCTCATACACTTTGGGTATAAGCGAAGTAAATGCCCGAGTAAAGATGAATAGAATAAAAACAAAACTTGCTAAACTTGTAAATCCATAAACTATGGATCAATTAGATATTTTAAAAGAAAACTGGAAGCAACAGGAAAAAGGTTTACCTAAATTTTCTACAACTGCATTGAGCAGTATGCTTCACAAAAAAAGTAGTAACATCGTAAAATGGTTACTCTACATTGCGTTAATTGAATTTGCACTACTCACCTTGGTA
The DNA here is from genome assembly GCF_001430865.1 of Nonlabens sp. MIC269. Taxonomy (GTDB): domain Bacteria; phylum Bacteroidota; class Bacteroidia; order Flavobacteriales; family Flavobacteriaceae; genus Nonlabens; species Nonlabens tegetincola. The sequence goes on from NZ_CP011373.1 coordinate 431,347, forward strand.
AGTTTTCTTCCGTTTATGACTGATGCTAGAGATGAAGCTATTGAAATCACAGGCGAGAGTTTTCATTATGGGACGTATGTATTTAGTTACATCGCGCTCATAATTTTTGTGTATTTATTTTACCGTAACTACCGTCGCATATCAGCAGTTCAACCTGTAAAGGAATTGTTGCGTAACATAATCATTACTCGTAAAACAATGAGGGCTTATATCTGGTTTAACCTAGCCTTTGTCTTTGTATACGGTGTGATTTTTAGTGTCCTAATGTTAGAAAATGACCCTAGAATTTACAATATGGTTCATGCTCCTTCAAACGCAGGACATGAATTAAAAATTAAATTGATGTTTTTAGGGTTTACCTTTATTTACTTATTGGTAATGTGTCTTGTGATTTACGGGATTTACAGCTTAGTTTATGGAATTTTACTCAAAAGATTGAAAAGAAACTATAAGGAATTGAGTAAAATTGAAATGTAATTAATTGGAGTCTATTAAAATAGAGCTTATAAATTATTCCTTGGGATGGGCGTTTTTCTAAGTTGTTTCTTACTTTTGAGAGAACCCTAAAACCAACCTTTGACAAAATATAAATACTTTTTTTATATACTTCTTTTTTCTAGTTGTTACCATGCTCATTCCCAGGATAATGAGATAAAATCTTTTTCATTAGACTTCAATCCATTTTATGGTACCATTCTAGAACACAATCCTGATATAGCTCATTTAATCACTGATCATCCTACAGGTTTTATCGTAAGTTATAACAAGAAAACATACGGTTACAACCAATGGGAAAGACGATTCAACTATCCTGACTGGGGTTTTTCTCTATCCTATCAAGATATGAAAAACCAATATTTAGGAGAAAATATTGGCCTATACGGGCATTTTAATTTCTACTTTTTGAAACGAAGTTTGACTTTGAGAATTGGTCAAGGTATCGCCTATACTAGTAGTCCTTATGATCGCAATACTAATTATATAAACAACGCTTACGGCACTAGGTTACTGAGCTCGACTTACCTAAAATTTGGATATGTAAAAGAAAATCTAATTAAAGGATTAGGTATTCACGCTGGTTTTACCATCATTCATTATTCTAATGCAAACATTAAAGCTCCTAATAATAGTACAAACACCTTTGCACTTACGGCAGGTTTAAGCTATCAATTTAACCACGACCAATTCCCAGATTATCTTCCTAATACTGAAAGTAAAAAATACACAGAACCTTTTAAATACAATTTCGTACTTAGGAGTGGTATAAATGAAAGTGATATCAATGCAAGTGGTCAATTCCCCTTTTATGTTTTTACCGGTTTTATAGATAAAAAAATTAACCGTAAAAGCACGTTGTTAGCAGGATCAGAATTATTTGTTTCTTATTTTTTAAAGGAATATATCAAACATCAATTTATTGCGTTTCCTGAGAATAATATAAGCGCCGACACGGATTTTAAGAGAGTTGGTGTTTTTATAGGTCACGAATTACGTTTTAATAAAATTGCTTTTATCACACACTTAGGCTACTATGTTTACTGGCCGGTAGAATTTGAAAATCGAGTTTATAATAGATTAGGACTTAAAAGATACTTTGGTGATAAATTTTTTGGAGTGGTAAATGTGCATTCACATGGCGCCAAAGCTGAAGCTGTTGAATTTGGAATTGGTATTAGATTATAACTATGAAAAAAGCATTCTTTTTCCTTTTTGTCGTGATTCTTTTCTCTTGTGATTCAGAGAATGCTAATGACTGTGTGCAAACATCGGGTGACCTAGTACAAATTGATTATGATGTTACAGGTTTCAATAAAATTATAGTTTATGAACGTAGCCAGCTTATTGTATCACAAGGACCTTATGAAGTAATACTAGAAACTGGTGAAAATCTTGTAAATGATATTGATATTACAGTAGCCGATGCTACCCTATCCATCAAAAACAATAATAGTTGTAACCTGGCACGGGAATATGGAGTAACTAAAGTATACGTAACCTTACCTGATCTTCAAGTTTTAAGAAACAGTTCTGGCCTTGCTGTGAAAAGTTCAGGCACTCTTAATTTGAACGAACTTACCTTGCTATGTGAGGATACCGAAGAAGAGGATGCTTTTCATATTAGCGGCGACTTTGATCTCGATATTAATGTAGATAAGCTTTCTATAGAAACAAATGGTCTGAGTAATTTCTTTTTAAATGGGACTGTGAATGAACTCGATCTAAAATTTCTTTTAGGAGACTCGAGGTTTGAAGGTAGAAACCTAGAGGTGCAAACAGCTCAGGTCTACCATAGAGGTACTAACGATATATTTCTTCAAGCAAAACAACAAGTGACAGGCTCCTTACTGAGTACAGGAAATTTAATTCTAACCGAAGAGCCACCTGTTTTAAACGTAGAAGAATTGTATACTGGTCGTGTAATTATTGAGTAATATTTGTTAATTGACACCTACTTCATTAAGTCTCCAATCATATTCTAAATAATTAATCTCGGTAGTCGGTTGAATTTTAACTTTAGAGTATTGATTAATGTATTCGTCTATAGAATTAGCTTGTTTTAAAAAATCCTTCTTATACCATTTAAATATTTCAGAGATTCTTGCTCTATCACTTGTTATCTCGTTTTTATCAGAGTTAATAAACTCCGTTGTCGCCTGCTCCATTAAAGAACCCACGTTCTTTGCTGTATAAGCTTCTCTCATTAACTTGGGGCAAGAATAAGATGCACAGTTGATAGCAAAATGAATTCTAGGCTCATTCATTTTCTGCAGGATTCCCTTTTCTACATCGGCTAGAGACAGTTTTTCATCACCTATTTGAATAAATTTTTTCAAAAACGGAGATATGGTAGCCTCTACATCTTTAATACTTTTAATAGGGTAATTTTTTACTATCAGGTGTACCGTGCTCGCATTATAAAGATTTATGAAATACGCTAGTTGTTCCTCGTAACTCCATTTTTCAGAAGGCTCATTTTCTGATAGGTATGTTAAATACTCGGACAATAAAGCACTATCTTTTTGAAATCCTTTATAATCCACCAGTCCTTCTTCACGAACATGTTTTTTTATTAAATCATCCCATTGTTGGTGATTTATCTCGTTAACTAGTGGTACTGAACTATTACTTGTTCTAGCTTGTTTTTTAAAATTAATTCCTCGTGATGAAACACATGAAATCATTAAACCAGAAAAAATAGCTATTGCAACAAGATTGTATATTTTCATTTTCATAATGGGTAAATTACAACCTATAGCGGTGCATTGCTCCTAATTATTCCATAAAAATACTTACCTATCTAGTGGTGCTTGTAGAGAGTACGCTTTCGCGAAAGCGTAATTCACAACCTAATCACCTATACTATTTTAAGCCTCTATACCGGCAAAGGCTTGTTGGATTCCCATACGCAGACGACGGTAGTAATCCTCTTCTAACCATTCCTTGTAATTGTTGGTATTATTGATAATACAGTAAGCATAACGTTTTACTCTATCCTTAATATCATCCTTTAACAACCTAGCTAAAATACGTGCGTCGAATACATCTTCACTATTTTCTACGCACCATTGTACGTGTTGAGCTATAGATTCGTCTAGTACCTCTTTGGACTTACGTCCATCTTTTGTGATTCGTTTATAAGCTCCTTTTATATCAAAGGTAAAGTCTGTTGTATTAGGAAATTCGGCTCTTACATTATCTGGCATTTTATATACAAAATTGCGCTCTATTTCCTCATCAGACACTATGTTTTCAACGTAGAAGTCTGGTGTTCTGAAAATTTGTTGCCAGTCGATAGGCTCATTCCATAATCCAAATCTGGCGACGTTGTTTCCTAAGTCGATGATGTGAAATTCCTTTTTGTTCTCAAATATTCTAGATCCACGACCTATCATTTGAAAATATAGAGTTAGAGATTTTGTAGCACGATTAAGAACAATACATTCTACAGAAGGTTCATCAAAACCTGTAGTTAAAATACTAACTGAAGTAAGGACGGCATCTGGTTTTTCTTTAAACCATTTTAATATCTCACGTCGCTCCTCTTTTGTATTAGTATTATCTAAATGTCTGATCTCAATACCAGCTCTTCTAAAAGTATCTTCAACTTCTAGACTGGTACGTATACCATTATTAAAGATTAGTGTTTTCTTTCCTTTACAAATTTCATTATACGAGGTTAACAACTTATCCTGCATGGTTGCATTAGTATAAAGAGCCTCACTGGATTTAACCGTATAATCTCCATTCATACCAATAGTTAATCCACTCAATCCGACATCATATGTATGAGTCACAGCTTGTGCTAAAAAGCCTTTTTCTACTAGCGTTGAAATACTATCACCAACAATAAGCTCCTTGTAATTATCCTTCATTGGCAATTTGAAGTTAGAGCTTAAAGGAGTTGCCGTAACACCTAGCATAAAACAATGTTCAAAGTACTTAAACAACTTACGGAAACTATTGTAATGCGCCTCGTCAATGATGACCAGCCCAATATCTTCAAGGAGAAGTTTATCATCTTGAATTCTGTTATTTAAAGTTTCTACCATCGCTACAAAGCAATCGTAGTCTTTTTGATCATTAAGATCCTTGACTTTTGAGTTGATCACTTTATTTCTTACGCCAAAACCTTTTAACATCTTGCTTGTTTGCTTACACAATTCTATACGGTGTGTAAGGATCACAACTTTCTTATTTTTTTGCTCTAGATATCGACGTACGATTTCAGAAAAGACCACCGTTTTACCACCACCAGTAGGTAGCTGATAAACCATGTTATAGTCATCTGGTTTATTGTTTATTCTATCAAAAATAGCCGCTAAATCACGTTCTTGATAATCGTAAAGGGATTTAATTTCAGTGCTATTTTCTGGGGAATTCATACAATGCTATTTTTTTGAGATTTGCAAAAATAGGGCATTTAAAAGGTTTATCTAGCTTGATGATGATGGAATTTTAGTTTCTTTTTAATTCAGTCTTCTTTAACAATTAATAGAATGAGACACCGTATTTTTGTAGGCTTATTTTCCTGCCATCAAAAATGGAACAAGTGCTAGATAAAAAGAAAAGAAAATTTGAACCAAAACGTGCTCACCGGTACTATAAAATCACTGGATTTTACGAGTTTGTGATCGACAGCATTAAAAAATCAATGCCGCCAGTGATCGCTATTGTGATTATCTTGTTGCTGGTTCACTTTTTTGTAATGGAAATTCCTGTAGCATTGAAATATGCTGTAGAAAATTTACCTGATTATGGAGTTCTTGCTTTCTTTTATGCCTCTGAAACTATTCTTGGATTAGTTCCGCCAGAATTATTCATAGCTTGGGCTGGTGAAACTAGCTCACCTGTATTAAACTTGTTTTTACTAGCTCTTTTTTCGTACTTGGGTGGAATGACTTCTTATTTTATAGGAAGACGTGCTCTTAAAATTCCATCTGTACATCAATATTTAGAAGTGAAAATGGCTAAACAGTTACTAATGGCACGCAAATGGGGTGGAATTTTAATTGGAGTAGGCGCTCTTTTACCGCTTCCTTTTTCTATGGCTAGCCTAGTTGCTGGAATGCTTAAATACCCATTCAAGAATTGGGTACTCATTGGATTGCTGCGATTTTTGAGGTTTGCACTGTACGGTGCTGCGATATTCTCAATAGTCTAATAGAATCATTCGTGACACAGCGTATCAGCTTTTAATTTTTTACTTACATAGGGATTATCGGCCGAGTAAAATCGCCAGGGCAATTGTGCGTCCTCACCGGCATAGTCTATACCTATTCTAACACTTTGTATTACAGGAAGAGTTTTGGTTTTATCAAGTATGTAAATTTGAGAACCTTGAAGATCCTCACCGTAATGAGACTTTGATATTCCGAGAGCTTTTGAAACATTACCAGGTCCACTTGTTAAGCTAGCTTCTACTTTGCTTTTATTTCTTCTTTTAAGCATGTGGTCTAGACCAGAAGTAGGTTGTATGGCTCTTATTAAAATGGCGTCGGCGTTATGTTTTTTATTAGTAATAATATTGAACAGGTAATGAATACCATAACATAAGTAAACATAGGCAACGCCACCTGTTTCATACATTACTTTGGTTCTTTCAGTGAATCTACCCAAATGTGCATGACAAGCCTTATCATCGTAGCCTCTATAAGCTTCGGTTTCAGTTATAATTCCCGAAGTTTTTAAGCCATCAATTTCAGTAACTAATTCGGTCCCTATTAGGTACCTCGCTAGTGCTACCACATCATCTTGTTGATAAAATGCAGCATTTAGTTTTTTCATGATAATAATTGAGGTACAAATGGGATTATTCCATTTCACGTTGTTTACGCTTGAAATGCTTCATTTCTTTCCACCTTGCTAAAAATCCAATAGCTAAAACAACAGCCAGTGTGGTAACTATAAATTTATAAGATAAGATTTGATCACCGCTAGCATAACTATGAAGACCTGATAAATAGAAGTTAACACCAAAGTATGTAAACAATATGGAACCGAAGGCCAATACCGACCACAGGTTATAAGTCCATCTTCCTTTGAGACCAGGAATGAGTCTTAAGTGTAAAACAAAGGCATAAATAAAAATAGAAATTAAAGCCCAGGTTTCTTTAGGGTCCCAACCCCAGTATCTACCCCAACTTTCATTTGCCCACATACCTCCTAAAAAGTTACCTATTGTAAGCATAATTATACCTATAGTCAAAACTACTTCGTTAAGGTAGGTAAGCTCTTTAATATTTAAATCAATACGTTTTTTATTCTTTTCAGTAGTTACAATCATTAGAATCAAGGCTATCAATCCTAGTATCATACCCAATGCAAATGGGCCGTAACTACCTACAATCACAGCAACGTGTATCATTAACCAATACGAATCTAATACCGGTTGTAAATTGGAAATAGATGGATCTAACCAATTTAACTGAGCTACCCAAAGAATTATAGCAACTACAAAAGCTGCTCCTGCAACAATTAATTGGCTTTTACGGCTTAATAACAATCCCATACCCATTGTAGCCCAAGCTACATAAATCAATGATTCATAAGCATCGGACCATGGGGCATGACCACTTAAATACCATCTAACTACTAATCCAGCTGTGTGAGCAAGAAATAATCCAATAATAACTATATGATGAAAATTTATACTCCATCTGATTTGTTTCATTGGTTTTAATATCTCTGCCACCAATAGAAGCAACATTAACAATCCAAACCAACCATACCACTTGTACAGATTTTTGAAAATATCGTGTTTATTGTAAAAAATCTCAGCCTCAATCTTATCCTGACTTGGCAACAAATCACCACCAAATTGCTTTTGAAATTCAAACATTCCATTGAGAGCAGCATTTGCTGCTAGATAATTCCCTGTTTGTTTACCTTGATTAAGCAATGTCAAATATGCAGGAATGAAATTTTTTGCAAACTCCTTTTCTGGTTCTGCCTGATAGTTAGCCTTTTCAGTTTCGATTGGGGAATACCATTTGTTATTCTCTGTATTTTGTCCTGGAAAAATTTTAAGGATATTTCCTGAAAGTGTTTCGTTTAAAATACCCGTCGAAAAATTGAGATCTAATATGCTATTCTGCTGCGCAGTCTTTATATCAGCAGCGTTTGCCTCATCAACTAACCTGCTTAATTTGTAACTTCCAAAGGTATCATCTGGTCGTCTGAAGAAATCTGTTCCACTAGCATACTTTCTACTACGATCAATTCCTAATAAGTCACGAATAGAATCGTTACCTCTTTTTAATTTAATGATAGGTACTTCAAACCACAATTGTCCCAGTTGCATCATACTCAAAAGAGTTTGCTCTGGTGTCAATTTGACAATGCTGTCTCCTACTTCAGCCTCGTAGTATTCCTTTTCTGATAGTCTTCTTAAAATTTCACTTGATAAAGTAGAGATAGGTTTCATTCTACCATCATCTTGAGCTACCAATCTACCAAACATTTCTGCTTGCTTCTCTGGAACCATATTAGCAACTATGATACTGTCTAATTTTTGTTTTGGTATCACAGGCATCTTTACTTCTTCAATAGGCGGTGCCTCTTGCGTAACTGAGGCTAATGAATCCGAAGCTACCGAATTTGTTTCATGTACATGACCGGCATGATTATCTTGTGCTATAGCACCAGAGATAGAAAACAAAATAACAACGATAGTAGTAGCCATTTTGGCCTTACGCTTTACTACTCTATTCACCAATCTACCTAACTCTGCAAAGCGAGTATGTTTTGAAAACAATAATCCTAATAAACCAATATATAAAAGGTAGTACCCCAAATAAGTAATATTTGTTCCCCACCAATCATGGTTTACACTTAAATGTGTTCCTAATTCGTCTGGATCAAAGCCTGCTTGGAAAAATCTATATCCTTCTTTATCTAAAACGTTATTCATATAGATATGTTCTTTTACTGCACCAGATTCATCGTTTACTGTCACGTAAGATTCAAAAGAAGAATATCCGTTTTCAGTTCCTGGGTACTTGTTAGCCACAAAATCATCCAGAGTTACACTAAAAGGTAATTCAAGTTGCTTTGAGCCATACTTAAGGTACACATTTTTATCGCCTAATTGAATATTTTCATAATCTGATATCATACCTTTTCCTCCTAGCAATTCCATTTTCTTACTTTCAATACCATCCGATACAGTTACAAACAAGCCGTAGGCTTTTGCTTTAGTAGGTGGACTTGCTTGAACAATTCCTGGTCTACCTTCAGTAATTCCATTAGGTATCACAAATTGCAAACCAGCTGTGGTATATAAAGATCTTAATTGTAATGGTTGAATACTATCTTGAATAACAGTTCCTTTCATTTGGTCTGCCATTCTTAAAAATTCACCTTCATAAGGAGTTTGAATTGTATAACCATTCCAGTTTTCAGTGATGTTTATAATTTTCTCTTTAGCAGCAATTTCGGGATCTATATTAACACCAAAAAGTACACCGTGTATACTACTTTTCTCACCATCCTTGATTAGATGATCGTGACGAGAACCACTACCTGCTTCTACTACAGTTAAGTATCTATCACCAGTACCTTCTTCAACTGGCACCAGTCCTTCAACAGCATCGTATAGTAAACTATCGATAGTCACCGTAACTTTATCATTAAAGTATTCAAACGAGGTTTCTATATCATAATCATAAGGTGATATGAGGACCTTTTCATCTACAGTACGTTGGATATCTTGACCATCTGGACTTTTTCCTTGGATAATAGCACTGAAGTAAGTACTCTCGCTGAAAAAGAATTTTTCGGTTTCTCCTTCACGAATCAACATCATACCTTCATAAGAAATATATCTGGTAATTCCTGCCCCTATTATTATGAGTACCCAAGAGATATGAAGTAATAACACAGCCCATTTTTTCCATTGTAGCAATTGATAGCGCTTAATATTATAAATAAAGTTTGCCATCAACCACAACATTATCAAGGAAAACCACCAAGTATTATAGACCCAAATCTTTGATGTAGGTGTATCGTAACTGTTTTCAATAAAGGTTCCAAAAGCCATCGCAGCTGCAAATCCTATCATAAGAACTGCCATAGTACGGGTACTGAAGAAAAAAGCTATCAATTTGTCTTTCATAGTCAATTTTTAAGGGTAAAATCAGGAATATTTTACCGGCCGCAAAGATACTTCACAAAAGCCGACCTGCCATAGTTTGTGAGTCGATGAAGAGTGCTTATTTTTACGCTTATGATACGTGTTTTTGTAATAGGAACTGGAAACTTAGGATTGCACTTGTGTAAAGCACTTGAACAAAACGCTTTAAACACTCAAAAACAAACAGTTAAACTTGTAGGTTATTACAATCGTACTGGAAAAAAAGAACCTCATTTAAGTTCTAAATTATATACAGATTTACACACAATACCAGAGTGTGATATCCTATTTATTGCTACTCCAGATGATACTATAAAAAACGTGTCACGCATGCTTAGTAGTCACGCTACCATTGCACACACTTCAGGCAGTGTCTCTATGAATGTACTCAAGAAACACAGTAACTATGGGGTTTTTTATATGCCGCAAAGTTTTTCTAAACAACGAGATGTTAATTTCAATGAAATACCCATTTGCTTGGAATACAACAATGATGAAAGTAAGGAAATACTAGAAACGGTGGCTAGCACGCTTTCGCGAAAGCGTAATTACTTAAATTCGGACCAACGTAAATATTTACATGTAGCAGCTGTATACACTAACAACTTTGTAAACCATTGCTATGCTAAGGCAGAAGAAATCATGAATAAATATGATATTCCCAGTGACCTACTCAACGCGTTGCGTCAAGAAACTTATTTAAAAACAATTGATCAACCGGCGAAAGATTTACAAACTGGACCTGCTAAACGTGGAGATAAAGAAACAGTTGAAACACATTTAAAATTACTGGCAGAAAAGGATCATAAAATGTATCTAGCCATTACAGAATCTATTAAAAAAATGTATGAAGAATTATAAAGAATTATTGAACGATGTAACAACCTTTATCCTAGATGTTGATGGTGTACTTACGGACGGAAGACTGCTTATTTCTGAAAGTGGTGAGTTATTAAGAACCATGAATGCACGAGACGGATATGCTATTAAAACTGCTCTCAATAACGGTTATAAGGTTTGTATTATTACTGGTGGTCGCAATGATGGTGTTAAATCCAGATTAATGGGATTAGGCGTTGAAGATGTTTTTCTAAACGCCAGTGATAAAATGGTGCAAATGCGAGAATATGTTGCAAAACATAATTTAACACCAGAAGAGATACTTTATATGGGTGATGACATGCCAGATCTGCCAGCACTTGAATACGCAGGCGTGGCTACTTGTCCACAAGATGCCATTCAAGAAGTTAAATCAATTTGCAACTACATATCACATCGTAACGGCGGTGACAGCTGTGTGCGTGATGTCATTGAACAAGTAATGAAGGTTCAAGGAAAATGGAATGCTACACAAGCTGTTCAAGCTGTATCTTCATAATATCATTGTTATAAGCTATTTTGAAATATTACTTTCTACTTACCAGACCTCTTAATGTAGTCATTACAATATTATGTCAATGTATTATTATTTATGGTGTTATCGACACGATGGTGACTGGTACCGCTCTTGATTTAACAAATGCTATTCTTCTAATTGTTTCAACTGCGATGCTAGTTGCTGGTGGTAACGTAATCAATGATATTATGGATGTGACTACCGACAAGATTAATAAACCGAACAAAATAATTGTCAAAAAACATATCAATGAAAAAAATGCCTTTTCATTTTATGTAATTCTCACGGTTATAGCAGTAATAAGCGGTTTTATACTTGCCAATAGAATTGGTAAACCTATACTAGCTTCTATATTCATAATTGTTGCATTTCTATTATACTCGTATGCCAATCAGGTAAAAAAAATGGTGCTGGTTGGTAATATTCTAATATCCTTTATGGTGGGATTAGTTGTTGTGATAACAGGAATTTTTGATCTGTTTCCTGTAATCAATGAAGAGAATCGTGCACTATTTGTTGCGGTCATGCAGCAATTAGTATGGATAGCAAGTATAGCTTTTGTACTAAATTTAATTAGGGAAATGATTAAAGATTGTGTGGATGTGAGTGGCGATAAAGTAGCTGGTCGCAATAGTTTACCCATTCTTTTAGGAAGATCTAGGGCTTCTAAAATTGCCGCTGCAATTAGCTTACTTGTGGTTTTAGGATTAGGAACCTCGGTAGTTACTGTTTTCATAAATCAAGAGTGCATGATTTACTTGATCGTTTTTGGTCTTATGGGACCACTTATGTATGTATCAATTAGATTGTGGTCAACAACAGCCAGAAAAGAGTTGACTACCCTAAGCACTATCATGAAAGTAGTTCTTGTAATCGGTCTAATAGCTGTATATCTTAATTACAATTTGTAAAAAATGCTTAAAGAAAAATACCTAGACACCAATATCATTCTTGCCTCTCAATCACCTAGAAGACAAGAGCTACTTAAAGGACTAGACCTTGATTTTGTCATACAAACTAGACCTGTAGAAGAGATCTACGACAAAGCTTTGAAAGAGGAACAAATCACAAATTTCCTCGCGCAATTAAAGGCTTCGGCATTTAACGGAATTTTACAAGAAAAGGATTTATTGATCACGAGTGATACTATTGTATGGTTAGACAACCAAGCATTAGGTAAACCTAGAACTACTGAACATGCCATTGAAATGCTCACTGCAATGAGTGGCAAAAAACACAAGGTTTTTACTTCAGTATGTTTTACGAGTACTCAAAGGCAAGATACTATCTACGACTGCACTAGTGTTTATTTTAAAAAATTAAGTAAAGAAGAAATTGAATACTATGTTCATACTTACAAACCTTACGATCGGGCTGGATCTTATGGAATTCAAGATTGGATAGGATACACAGGGATTGAAAAGTTAGAAGGTTGTTATTATAATGTCATGGGACTACCTTTACCTAAAGTTTATGAATATTTGAAAAACAGATAATGAATAGAGTAGTGTTAACTATATCTTTTCTTTTAGCACTTATCTTCGGGAGTTTATTCTATGGAGCAGACATTAATTTTCAAATAGAGCGTTTTGTCTTTGAAAATTGGGTAACTGAAGTACTGTTCTTCCTTATAATTTTAATTGTTAGTGAGTTGATTAAATATTATTACGATAACTACTTTTCTAAAAAGAAAGATTCTTAAAAAGGTTAGATATTCAATTAGTACTATCTAGATTATTCACAAAACGCAAATAAAGATTTACGCTTTTTGTAAAAAATACAAATAGGATTTAGTTCTAAGATGTACTTTTAAACCATGCAAGAACAACTTTTTAGAAAAATCAAGCAGTTAATTCCTGAACACAAAAATCTCATGGATGAAATATCAGGTATTCTTGATATTAATTATGATGCAGCATACAGGCGTGTTAATGGAATGAGCAAATTAAGCCTGAACGAGGCTGTTACACTAGCAAAACATTACCGTTTATCCTTAAATAAACTATTTGAGGTCGGTGAACAAAATAGTATTCTTACGCAAGTTTCTCCTCACATAGCTACCATTGAAGATCTAGAAAGCTACTTTAAGATTTCCTTATCTAATATTCAGGAGCTTGTAAAACTCAAAAGCGCTAGTATTACCTATTCTGCTAAGGATATTCCTTTATTTTACACATTAAAAGATTCCTATATCACAAAGTACAAGTGTTATGTATGGTTAAAATTTTTGAACGAGAATGGTTCTATGGCAAAGTTGACCTTTACAGAGTTTCTAGATCGTTGTCCTAGTAGTTTATTTAAGGCTGCCCATGAGTTAGGCAGTACCTACGATTACATAAATATTACAGAATTTTGGAATGATAATACTATAAATGGCTCTCTACAGCAAATATTGTATTATTTTGAAACTGGTAGACTAGACGAAAAACATGCTTTATTAATTTGCAAGGATTTACACGGTATTATTGACCATGTTGAAAAGCAATGTATTTCTCAAGCCATCGATAATAACGACTCTACCGCAAGTTATCAATTATATACCAGCGATTTACTTACCATGAGTAATACGATTATGGTTCAAACCAAAAATGAACGCGTATTCTTTACACCTTTTACCGTTCTTACCTATCTCAAGGTAGAACACAAACCTACCTGTGACCGACTAGCTAATTTCTTTGAACAACAAATGAAAAGTTCAAAACTACTGGTACATTCTGGAGAAAAAGATAGAGCACAATTCTTTGAGCGCATGCGCATCAAGATTAATCGTGTAGCCGCACTTATAACTGCCCAAAAAGAGGAACCGCTATTTTAAAATACGTTGGTTCGTAATTACGCTTTCGCGAAAGCGTACTCTTAAAAACAAAAAAAATCCACTTTTTACAAAGTGGATTTTATTATATGTGTTCAATGTTAATTAAAACATCTCACGACCTGAGAAATGGAAAGCGCTTTCAATAGCAGCATTCTCATCGCTATCAGATCCATGTACAGCGTTTTCACCTACACTTTTAGCAAACATTTTTCTAATGGTTCCATCTGCAGCTTCAGCAGGATTAGTAGCACCAATTAACGTACGGAAATCAGCAACAGCATTATCCTTTTCAAGAACAGCAGCCACGATAGGACCGCGCGTCATAAATTCAACAAGCTCTCCAAAGAATGGACGCTCACTGTGGATTGCATAAAACTCCTCAGCATCTGCTTTAGTCATTTGAGTAAGTTTCATAGCTACGATTCTAAAACCGCTTGCTGTAATTTTTTCAAGTATAGCGCCTATATGCCCATCTTCTACGGCATCTGGCTTAATCATGGTAAATGTTCTATTTGTTGCCATTTTTGCTTTTTTAAATGCGCTGCAAAAGTAGTGCATTTTTAAACGTATACCCTAATAATTGAGACAAAAACTAATGTGACCGTCATTTACGCTCATCTAGCAACACTGTTTATATTTGCGCTATGAACGAGCAACAAATTACAGCGCTTAAGAAAGAGTTATCACATCCCAAAAAGATTGTCATAGTACCTCATAAAGGACCTGACGGCGACGCAATAGGTTCGATAACCTCGCTATATGAATACTTGATACAGTTGAATCATCAAGTCCATATGATTTCACCCAATGACTTTCCAGATTTTCTAAAATGGATGGCACATACAGAACAGATCATTAATTATGAAAAAGATTCTAAACTTGCCGATTCCATAATAAAGGAAGCCGATCTCATTTTTAGCTTGGATCATAATGCCCTACATCGAACTGGTGAAATGCAAACAATTCTTGAAGAATCAACAGCTAGCTTTGTCATGATTGATCATCACCAGCAACCTGATCCATATGCTACCTATATGTATAGTGATACTGGCATGAGCAGTACCTGCCAGATGATGTTTCACTTTTTTGAAATGATGGATCATGTAGAGTATATAACGCCATCAATGGCTGCTAGTATGTATACAGGCATTTTGACTGACACAGGAAGTTTTAAGTATAGATCGACAACATCAACTACACTTAGAGTAGCGGCAGCACTCGTTGATAAAGGTGCCGATGCTGAATCTATTAATCGCAATATTTACGATGCAAACTCGGTAAGCAGGCTTAAATTATTAGGTGTTGCACTCAATAACATGACCGTTTTGAGTAATTATCGTACAGCCTTTATTACTCTTACTCAACAGGAACTAGATGACAATGGATTTAAGAAAGGTGATACTGAAGGATTTGTAAACTATGCATTAAGTTTAAAGGATGTAGTTTTTGCTCAAATATTTATACAAAAAGCTGATGAAGGTATTATTAAAACTTCATTGCGTTCCAAGGGAAATTTTGATGTTAATACGCTTGCGCGAAAACACTGGAATGGCGGTGGACATTTAAATGCCGCTGGAGGAAAATCAGATCTAGATATGAAGGCTACAGTCGATAAATTAATTAGTATCTTGCCACAATATGAAGAAGAACTGGTACATACTGCTATTTAGTTTAATTAGTCTAACATTAAGCAGCTGTTTCAACGAGACGATACCTCGTAAAGCAAAAACAAAATCAAGCAGTTCTTATTTAAAATCTTCGATTGAAAGAAATAAAGAACTAGCAGAGCAAGAAGAAATGCTTATTGAAAAGGCCATTAAAAACAATGCCGATTCAATGTTACGTTCTCAAAATGGTTTTTACTACCGCTTGTTTAAGAAAAGTGAAAACAATGCTCCTACACCTAAATTCGGTGATAAGGTCACTTTTGAGTATAATGTCTTGGCTCTTAATGGCGATACCATCTACTCTACTCAAGAATTATCACCAATCACTAAATCTCTGGAACAAGAGTATGGTGTTTTTACGGGAATGAGAGAAGCTTTAAAATTAATGCAAAAAGGAGATTCTATGATTGCTTATTTCCCATCTTACACAGCCTATGGTTATTATGGTGATGAGAATAAAATAGGAACAAATATTCCTTTTAAAAGTCATATCAAACTTATTGACGTAAACGATTCTAACAACAAAATTGAATTTCAAATACCCAACAATTAAATAATTAAACAGTAAATGAAAAAATTAAAAGTAGTATTAGTTGCTTTATCATTAATATTAATGGCAGCATCGTGTGATGATGATTATCCAGAAGTAGAAGATGGAATATATGCAGAAATAAACACCACTAAAGGTACCATGTTTGCAAAGCTTTATCATGACGCTACTCCTGCAACAGTAGCAAACTTTGTCGCTCTTGCCGAAGGTGATCATCCGGCAGTAATAGACTCACTTAAAGGTAAACCTTTTTACAATGGTCTAATCTTTCATAGAGTTATTGAAAACTTCATGATCCAAGGAGGTGATCCTACCGGAACTGGAAGTGGTAGCGTAGGATATAAATTTGATCAGGAAATTGTAGATACACTTAAACATGATGCCAAAGGAATTATGTCAATGGCAAATGCAGGACCTAATACTAATGGAAGTCAATTTTTCATCATGCACAAACCTACTCCTAGTTTAGATGGTAACTACAACGTATTTGGAAAGGTTGTCAAAGGATTAGAAGTCGTAGATTCTATTGCTACCACTCCAACTGGGTTCCGTGACAAACCGAATACTGATATGGTAATCAACTCTGTTAAAATCATAAGAAAAGGTAAAGAGGCTAAAAAATTTGATGCTTCAAAAATTATTGCCGATTATATCCAAACTTCAAAAGACAAAGAGCAGCAACGTATGTAGGAAGCTCGTAAAGAGCAAGAAAGAATAGCAGAACTTGCTAAAAACGCTCCTAAATTAATTGAAGAAAAAGAAAAAGAATTTACAGCTCTTAAAAAGAAGGCAAAAAAATTACCTAATAGCGACGTAAAAGTTTACGTGGTTAAAGAAGGTAATGGAACAAAACCTGAAGTAGGAACACCTGTTTTAATTCCATATTCAGGCTTTCTAACAAACGGAAGAATGTTTGACAGTAGTGATAAAGAGTATGCCTTAAAGTTTAATGCTTACAATCCAGGTAAAGATCGTGGTGGTTTTTACAAGCCTATTCAAATGGCATTTGATCCTCAAAAAATGCAATTGGTTTCTGGTTTTAGAAATGCCATAGCTAGTATGAGTTACGGGGAAAAAATTGTAGCCTTCATTCCTTCAGAATTGGCTTATGGTGATCAAGCCCGTGGTCCAATTCCTGCTAATTCAGATTTGATTTTCGAATTAGAGCTGCTGCCAGTCGAATAATAATAGAAAACTATTAACAATTAAAAGCCACCTTTCCAGGTGGCTTTTTTTATACCGTTTAATTAACAAAATGTAAAACTAACCTTCTAACAATAAGCACAATCTTTAAAGCGAACAAGAGGTACGTTCAAGGATTATCTAACATAAAGAGATCGAAATGTTAATTTTTTAACATATGTGATTTGTTGATTGTTTTTATTGACAATTATGAACATGTTAACAATTATTAAATAACTACATCTAATTATTTGAAAAGCAAGCGTGATTTATAGATAAAACCTTCCTATTTTTAATCACCCTTAAAATTTTAACCATGAAAAAACTCTTAACCGCAGCGATAGCTGTATTTATTCTCTACTCTTGTAGTGATGATTTAACCGAAGGTAATAATAGCGACAGCTCCCAACAAAAGGAATTGCTTTCTCCTGAACAAATCAACAAATACGTAGATCAACAACTTCAAGAAACAGGTGATGTGGATTGGACAAACGCTCCTGCCCAAATTCTATGGAGTGCAGCTGTGAATGGAGACATGATGCTTAATATAGGGTATGGAACCGATGATGATTACTTTGCTGAAACCAAAAGCAATGAAATTAACGACCTTAAAAATCAAATCCTAGAAATAGTTGCAGATAAAGAATCCTTAACTGAAAAGGAAGTACTTATTGATGATCACGATTTTTTCTATCAATTGGAAGTATCCATTACTAGAATTGAAACCATTCAAGCGCTTCAAAATTTACAAGGCATTAGATATATAGATCCTATAGGTTACTCCTATGAAATGGCAGGAGAACAAAAATCGAATAGCGGATGCAACCAAAGTCCTGACAACATCAATACCGCTGATTATACAAACATAAGTCCAGGAGCAAGAATGCCATGGAATTTCAATATTCACAACATTGACGATGCTTGGAACTACAGCACAGGATCTGGTGTAACTCTGGCTGTGATTGACACAGGTCTTACTCCAAATAACTATTTAATGAACGCTGGATTTAATGATGGAGCTTCGACTGGTAGAAATGTACAACGATACGGTAACTTCATAGACTCTTCCTGGTGGTGGAGTAATAATGTAGACGGGCCAAATGATCGTTGTGGACATGGATCTCAAATGGCTAGCGTTGCCGCTGCTCCTAGAAATAATGATAAGTTACCAGTAGGAGTGGCTTATAATTCTAATCTTGTCGTTTACCGCAGTACAGAAGACGTAGTACTTAATGACTACCACGAGCGCAAAGGTGTAAGTGAGGCGTTAAGAACTCTAGGTAACCGTAGTGATGTTAAAATCATATCTATGAGTATAGGTTATGTTTGGAGTATCGGTAATATTAAAGATGCAGTACGTTATGCTAATAGTCGTGGGAAATTAATTTTTGCTGCAGGTGGAACTTCAACATCTTTTACCAATTGGTATGGGGTAATTTTTCCTGCTTCTATGAGTGAGACAGTTGCAGTAACTGGTATAAAAGATAACGGCTACAACCGTTGTGATGTATGCCACAGTGGTTCTAAAATTGATTTTACAGTAACCATGCAGCGTGCTAGTAATAGCAATAGAACTGTTCCTGTTTTAGGCTTTAATACAGGTCAACAAAAATACGTAGGCGGTTCAAGTGTAGCGACAGCTACTACAGCAGGAATTGCAGCACTAGTTTGGAGTAAAAACCCATCATGGACAAAAACTCAAGTGCTCAACAAACTCAAACAAAGTGCTCACTTCTACCCTAACCGCAATTCTAGTTATGGTTACGGTAATATTGACGCCTTACAAGCCGTTCAATAGAATCCCTCTTAGAATTAATAAATGAAAACGACTGCTTAAAAGCGGTCGTTTTTTTTATTATCAGACTGTTGATAGTATCTTTACGTCAATTCTAATAACCTGCTATGAAAAGAATTATTTATACTAAAAATGCTCCTGCTCCAATTGGTCCATATAATCAAGCTGTACACTACGTAAACGCTTTTGAAAACACTTTATATACGAGTGGTCAAATTGCGATGGATCCAGAAAGCGGCGAACTTAAAATAGATGATCTAAAAGAAGAAACACATCTTGTAATGAAACATCTAGAAAGCTTATTAGAGCAGGCAGATATGAATTTTGAAGATGTTATTAAAGCAACTATTTTTTTGAGTGATATGAAAAATTTTGCTACTGTAAACGAAGTGTACGGATCGTATTTTGATGATAAAACAGCTCCTGCCAGAGAAACAGTAGAAGTAGCTAACCTTCCTAAATACGTAAACGTAGAAATTTCATTTATCGCTAAGAAAATGCCTTAATCCCATGTTAGAATCCTCAGAACTTATTCTAAATGATGATGGTAGTATTTACCACCTCAATTTATTGCCAGAACAACTAGCTTCTACCATAATTACTGTTGGTGATCCAGAACGTGTAAGTGAAGTTTCCAAACATTTTGATGTAATAGACACTAGAGTAGCAAAAAGAGAATTTCATACTCATACAGGTTTATACCGCAACAAACGCATAAGCGTTATAAGTACAGGAATTGGAACGGATAACATAGACATCGTTTTTAATGAATTGGATGCCTTAGTAAATGTTGATTTTAAAACGCGTAAAATAAAAGAGAAACTTACTTCCTTGGACATTATTCGTGTGGGAACTTCAGGTGCCATACAACCTGATATTCCTGTTGACTCATTTGTACTTTCTCAACGAGGAATAGGTTTTGACAGTCTGTACCATTGGTATCAAAATGATGGTGGTGATTCCGCTTTCGCGAAAGCGATTTCT
This sequence comes from Nonlabens sp. MIC269, assembly GCF_001430865.1. Classification (GTDB taxonomy): domain Bacteria; phylum Bacteroidota; class Bacteroidia; order Flavobacteriales; family Flavobacteriaceae; genus Nonlabens; species Nonlabens tegetincola. The sequence goes on from NZ_CP011373.1 coordinate 451,367, forward strand.
CAACAAATACCGCGCAACGACAATCACAGCAATCCTTATGTAATACATTGTAATCCAGATCTAGCGAGAAAATTTCAAACTGTAGAAATGATCAATGGTAATACGGTAACCAATGTAGGATTTTATGGTCCACAAAGTAGAACTATACGATTGAAACCAGCTTTTGAGGAACTCAACGATCAATTAGCAGGATTTAACCATGACAACCAGCGCATTACAAATCTAGAAATGGAGACCGCTGGAATATATGCCATGGCAAATCTACTAGGTCATAGAGCAGTTTCATTAAATGCTATACTTGCTAATCGAGCTACAGGTTCTTTTTCTGAACAACCAGCTGCGACCGTTGAAAAACTTATTAGCTTTACACTTAATTGTTTAAGTTAAGTTAACCTAACAATAACAGAATTAAACACAGCTCGTTTTTAAATTTACGAGCTGTATGAAATACGATTTTCCTTACCGACATAGAGATCTTAATTGGTTAAGTTTTAATCACAGAGTGCTCCAAGAAGCAGCCAATGATCACTTACCTGTCTATGAGCGTATTAAATTCATGGCCATTTTCTCATCAAATCTGGATGAGTTCTTTAGAGTACGTATTTCACAATTACGACAACTTAAAAAGGTAAGAAAAAAGTACCGAAAAAAATTAGAGACCAAACCAACCAAACTGGTAAAAGAAATATTGGCCAAAGTCCAAGAGCAACAGCATTTTTTAGGGACTATATTCCACGAAAGTATTAAGCCAGAATTAGAGGATTATGGTATTTTTCTACACGATGAAATTAGTTTAAAAAACGATCACAAGTTACTGGCAGACAAGTGGTTTAAAGAACATTACGAGGATAATCTAGATATCAGTTACATCAACGCAGGAACACAAAGTAACATTTTTCTAGAAAATCAAAGATTATACTTATTAGTTACATTTAATGATAAAGATAAGTATGGCCTTGTAAAAATACCTAAAGATTCTGGTCGATTTATAACCCTAGTTAAAGATAATCATCACGCACACATTGCGTTTATAGACGATATTATTAAACTTCAATTAGATCGTTTTTTTTCAAACGAAATAACTGGTTATTACAGTATTAAACTAAGTCGTGATGCCGAGCTTTATGTAGAAGATTTTGCCGAAGGAACTCTAGCAGAAAAAATCTACAAGAGTCTAGAACAACGTAATATTGGAGAGCCTACTCGCCTACTTTATGATGATAGCATTCCTGACAAAGTAATTAAGAATGTGCGCAAAAGTCTTGAATTGAGTAAAATTGATCTAGTTAAAGGTGGTACTTATCATAACTTTGATGACTTCTTTGGTTTCCCAAAACCATTCGATAATCCAGATCTTTATCTCGAACCTAAAAAGGAAATAGAACACAAAGAATTTGAAAGCAACGAGGACTATTTTGCTTTAATCGATAAACAGGACCAACTCATTCACACTCCATTCATGAGCTTTGACTATGTCTCTAATCTAGTCAAGCAAGCTGCAAATGATAACACAACAGAGTTTATTAAAATATCTCTTTATCGAGTTGCCGACGATTCAAAATTAGTGCAAGCTCTTTTAAAAGCTGTTGAGAACGAAATAGAGGTCGTAGTTTTTGTTGAAGCAAAAGCTAGGTTTGATGAAAAAAACAATATTAAATGGGGCCAAATATTAGAAGAAAAAGGAGCTCGTGTCATATGGAGTTTTCCTAATATTAAAGTTCACAGTAAAGCTTTACTTATTCAAAAACGCATTGATGGTGAAAAGAAGAGATATGCTTACATAGGAACCGGTAATTTTAATTCTAAAACAGCTAAGGTTTACTGCGACCACGGACTTTTTACTTCTCATAAACCTATAACAAAAGATTTATATCAGGTATTTAAAGTATTGGAAGGTGATTTAATTATTCCCAAACCTAAACACCTATTAGTAAGCCCTTACAATACTAGACAAACATTTGAAGATCTCATAAGAGCTGAAATTGATGAAGCGCAATTAGGTAAACCAGCTGCTATTTGGGCAAAGATGAATCAATTAGAAGATCCTAGAATCATAGAATTACTGTATAAAGCAAGTCAAGCAGGAGTTACTATTACTTTATTAGTTAGAGGTTTTAGTTGTTTAATCCCAGGTCTCAAAAACTTAAGTGGAAATATTACTTGTTATTCCATTGTTGATACCTATTTGGAACACGGTCGTATTTATAAATTTAATAATGCTGGAAATCCCAAACTATTTATTGGTAGCGCCGATTGGATGACGCGTAATTTAGATCGTAGAATAGAAGTTCTTGTTCCTATTTATGACGAGAGAATTTATGAAGAATTAAACACAATTTTAACCCTTCAATTAAATGACACAGATAAGGCTAGAATTCACGATCAAAGTGAATCTAACAATTTCAGAAAGTCTGAAAAACAAGTTGTTGTAAATTCTCAAACAGAAATAAGAGAATACTTAAAAAAACTTCATTCCTAATTTTTCTAAAGTATATTTGTTTCTTCTATGAAGAAGACTACTATACGAATAGGCGGAGTACCAGAACATTTTAATTTACCTTGGCACTTAGCAATAGAAGACAAAGCCTTTGAAAAAGTAGGCTTGGATTTACAATGGCAAGATATTCCTGAAGGAACGGGAAGAATGAGTAAAATGTTGCGAGACAATGAACTAGACGTGGCATGTATACTCACCGATGGTATTGTAAAGGACATAATCGCTGGAAACCCTTCAAAAATTCTTCAAGTTTATGTCCAAACTCCATTATTATGGGGTGTTCATGCTCCTGGTACCATAGAAGCGAATAACACTAGACAGTTGGAAGATGGTAAAATAGCGATAAGTCGTTACGGCAGTGGCTCACACCTTATGAGCTATCTCATGGCCAAAAAACACGGATGGGATACTACTGAGTTAGACTTTGAACTTGTTAATACCTTGGACGGCGCTGTTGAAGCACTATCTAACAATAAAGCTCAATTATTTTTATGGGAGCGATATATGACCCAACCATTAGTAGATAGAGGCGTTTTTAAAAGGTTGGAAACCATAGCAACTCCATGGCCTAGTTTTGTTATTGCAGCAAGAGAAGAAAGTATCAAAGAAAAAGAGGAAGCGTTAAGCAAAATGCTTTACGTGATAAACACATACACTGCCGACTTTAAATTGATTCCAAGTATAGATCGTACTATTGCTGCTCATTACGATTTACAAGTAGGAGATGTTCAACAGTGGATGCTACGTACCGAATATAGTGACGATCAACTATGGGATACTACCGTAGATACCATATTAGAAGAATTTACAGCAGTAGGAATTATTGATAAAGAAGTAAAATTGGAAGAGCTTATCAAAGACCTTCCAAAGTATGAACAAGAGATGGAAGATTAATCCATCTATTCTCTTTCAAGCTTAAAACTAGATATTTTCCCATTACCAGCTAGCATTCCCTCATTTTGATTAATCATACTTGCCGTGTAATAACCATCATTAGTAAGTTTTCTCCAAGTAGTTCCTTGATCTCCACTCCACCAAATACCTTGTGAGCCCGTGGCTAGTAGTTCATTTCCTTGCGTATTTGGAACAAACTGTATGTCACTACAATATCCTGGTCCATCACCAGAGGAAAGAAGTTTCCAGCTGCGACCACCGTTTTTAGTTATAGCCTTATTGTATTTGTTATCTTCAGGGTTTTCCCAATCTCCACCTATAATCACACCGGTTTTTTCATCATAAAAATCCATTGCAAATATTCCGGTCATCTGACTTCCGGCAATAATTGGTGTTTGATATTCTTCCCAATTAACTCCTCTGTCATAACTATACAACACTCTTGCTGCTTTGCCACCAGTAGCAATCCAAACATGGTCATTTAAAATTTTCATATTTGAATTACTCGCTGCAAAACCTGCCTCGCCATCTATATAATCTGGTAATTTAAAGCAATCCAACTGTCCGAACTCTTTACCACCATTTTCCGTTTTAAGAATAGCTATACAACGATCAAACTCATCCTCACCTTGAGGATCACCCATTATTATACCTTCTTCATCATCCCAAAACTTCATACTATCATAAAAAACATCGTCACCAGATTGTGATAGAAGAAGTTCAATATTATCATTTGCATGTGTTATTCTATATAACAACGCTGGACTACCAGCACTTAAAATGTAGGTATATTGATTAGTAACAGCTATAGATCTAAATTGAACATCTAACGAATCATTGACCTTGATTATACCTTTATCGATGCTTAAGTCTTTAGGATCTATGGAACCGTAGTTACCTTTACTTCCACCATACCAGTACTTACCATCACCGTATTCTAGTGCCCTTATGCTTATAGAATCTGTTACCAAGTTATTAATTTCGATGGTTGTGACAGCTTCAATTGAATTCTCGCTTGTAATAGAGTTCTCATCTTTCATATTCTGTTTGCAGCCTAACAGCGACACAATAAAAATTAAGGCGATGATGGTTGAAAAATATTTCATTTTATTGATATAATAGGTTGTGTGAGTAAAAATAAGTTAAGACAAGCTAATTTGAATAAGGATAATAGTAATTTTGCAAAATGAGATTTCACCACAACCTAGTAGTTGCAACTACTCAAGCGTTACATAATATTTTTAATGATGGCAAGTATGCAGATCAAGCCATACAAAAGATTTTAAAGAAAGATACTCGATGGGGTTCCAGGGATCGTGCATTCATAGCAGAAACTACATATGACATAGTACGATACAAACGATTATATAGTGCTATAGCAGACGTTCAAGAACCTTTTAAGCCTCAAGATTTATGGAGACTTACAAGTGTTTGGATTATTTTAAAGGGACATGATTTACCTGCTTGGGAAGAATACTATAATACACCCGTAAGAAGAATAAAAGGTCGTTTTGATGAATTAAGAAAAAAAAGAGTGATGCGTGAATCTATTCCCAACTGGATGGATGAGCTTGCTCTTAATCAATTAGAAGAGTCCTTTTGGGAAAAAGAACTGCACGCGCTTAATGAACAAGCAAACGTAGTATTAAGAGTCAATGAGTTAAAGACTGATATCAACACCTTAAAAGAAAAATTAGTTGCTCACGACATCGCTACTGATATTTCACCTGAATTCCCTAATGCTTTAGTTTTAAGGGAAAGAGCTAATGTTTTTAGTCTTCCAGAATTTCAAGATGGCCTATTTGAGGTCCAAGATGCAGGTAGTCAAAAAATAGCACCATTTTTACAGGTAGAACCAGGCATGAGAATTCTAGATGCTTGCGCTGGTGCTGGTGGAAAAACATTACATCTTGCTGCGCTTACACAAAATAAAGGTCAAATAATTGCGACTGATATTTATTCTAGTAAGTTAAAAGAATTGAAACGCAGAGCACGTAGAGCTGGAGCACATAACATAGAGACCCGATTAATCGATACGACTAAAGTGATAAAAAAACTTCACGGAAAAATGGATCGTATACTTATTGATGCTCCATGTAGTGGATTAGGTGTTTTACGTCGTAATCCAGATGCAAAATGGAAACTTGAACCTCAATTTTTAGAAACGATTCAAAATACTCAACAAGAAATTTTACAATCTTACTCTAAAGTGCTTAAATCAGGTGGAAAGCTAGTTTACGCAACTTGCTCCATTTTACCTTCAGAAAATCAGGATCAAGTAAAAACATTTCTAGAATCAGAAATTGGTAAAGAATTTGAACTTGAAGAAGAAAAAAGCCTATTCGCACACCTTGATGGTTTTGACGGATTTTACATGGCAAGACTTAGTAAAAAATAATATGAGAACAATTTTATTCTATATAGTTATTGGATGTTTCGCTTTCGCGAAAGCGCAACCACCAGCAAACTACTACAACAGTGCCAATGGGCTCACAGGATATGCGTTAAAAACCGAATTGAGCAACATTATTTCCAATGGTTATAATAACCAAGGATATGGCGCATTACATACTTTATATCTTACATCTGACAATGATGAATACTACGATAACGGGACGCAAACCGGTACCATATTAGATATGTATTCTGAAAACCCTACCGGTGCAGATCCATACAATTTTAATGGAAATACAAATGAGCGATGTGGTAATTACAGTCAGGAAGGAGACTGTTACAATCGCGAGCACCTGTTTCCTCAAGGATTTTTCAACCAAAGAGAGCCCATGCGCAGTGATGCTCACCATGTAATACCGACTGACGGTTTTGTAAATGGAGGTCGTGGCAGCTTACCCTTTGGAGAGGTTGACAGCTCTAGTGGCGGCGTTACTACCTACAGAAATGGTTCTCGTAAAGGCCCTAGTGCTACATCAGGATTCACTGGAACAGTGTTTGAACCGATTGATGAATTTAAGGGTGATATTGCTCGCTCTTTATTTTATTTTGCCACTCGTTATGAAGCTCAATACAACGATACGAGTTGGGATAGTCCAAATGCTACAAATGACCCTAGAGATGGTTCTCAAAATCAATATTTTGAACAGTGGTTTGTAGATTTACTTTTAGACTGGCATAATGCCGATCCAGTAAGTCAAAAGGAAATAGATCGTAATAACGATGTTTATTTACATCAAAATAATCGAAATCCCTATATCGACAATCCATCGTGGGTAACAGATATTTGGACATCAAGCAACGCTCCATCTGGAAGGTTATTTGTTACTCTTGAAGATACTTATTTAGACACGAATAACAACGCTACAATCGATGCTGGTGATCGCATAGAATATGACTACACTTATAACAATATAGGCCAATCGATTTTATATAACCTAAGCTCTACCCCTATTGTTGGGACTTTTGAAAACACAGTTACGCCAGTATCTAGTTTAAATCCTGGGCAATCGATTACTAACCCGTTTGGAAAACTTGTGTTAGTTCTAACGAACAATCTAATCAATTCTTCTCCAAATTGCGAACTTGAAAATTATCTTACAACCACTGCAGATTTCAATTCGACTGGGACAAATGGAGGATTATCCAAATTAAGTGATGATCCAGATAATTTTGCTAATATTGATACTGATGGAGATAATTTACCCGATGATCGTAATAGAACGACAGTATGTACTTCAACAGGAGTGGTATTTAATACATTATTTATCAGTGAATACATTGAAGGATCTGGGAACAATAAAGCAATTGAATTATCTAATTGGACTGGTGCTCCTGTTGATTTAAACGGGTATACACTTGCTCGTGATGCGAATGGCGGTGGTAACTGGTCTGGTACGGTAACACTATCAGGAACTGTTGCTGATCAAGATGTTTGGGTAATTGCTCGTGGTAATGCTTCCAGTACGATTGTCAATGCTGCAGATCAACTGGTTAGTAGCGGTAGTGCTCTAGACTTTAATGGTAACGATCCTGTAGGACTGTTTTTAAATGGCAATCTTATTGATATTGTAGGAACATTTGGATCTGGAAGTAATGATTTTGCCAAAGATGAAACTCTGGTTCGTAAATCTAATGTTCAAGCACCTTTGATTCCTTTTAATAAAAATCGTGATTGGGATGTTTTTCCTACGGATGATACTAATGATCTAGGAATGCATGATGCAGTAACGTTGTCAATAATTGCTTCAGAAATAGGTGATGTAATACTATATCCTAATCCTTCAACAAATGGTACATTTACTATTGATAACTTTAAATCAGATATGAACTATGTTGTTTTTGATATGACTGGTCGCATCGTTTTAAATGGAAAAGAAAACAATTTCACAATTGAAAATCCAGGACTGTATTTAATACAGATTAAGCAAAACGATAAATCTTTAACTAAGAAAATTATCGTTCGATAATAATGCATAAAAGTATTTCATAAAAAAGCCTGCTATAAATAGCAGGCTTTTTTTAGTTTAAGTATCAAGTTAGATACGTTTCATTTGTTGCTTCATCATTCTTATCTGATCAGTCAACATATTATGTTTGTCTAATTTTTTAGCTTCAGTCAACAGCATTTGAGCTTCTCTTTTACGTCTCTTACTCATTGCTATACCAGCAAGGTTAAGTTTTGCCATGGCAAGATCTTGATCCATGCTCAACCCTAGTTTAATGGCTTTTTTGAAATACTTCTCTGCCTTGGTCATATTGGTTTGAGAAATCATTAATCCATTCAAATAGTTATAATAACCTTGTTGTTTAGTGACTAGTGCTGCTTCTGGGCTTTTAATTTTATCCAACCATTTTTGCGCCCCTTCAAAGTCTTGTTTTCTTAATCTAAGAAAAGCAAGTACAATTATTTCATTTTTGAAATAAAGTAAAACAAACATTCCGGCAAGTAATAGAAGACTAATACCAGAAAGAATTTCATTTCTTGTAAAGAGATAAACCGCCCAAGCTACAACAGCAGCAGCTAGAACAAGCTTTATATTTTTATTGAACATACTTCTTTTTTTACACGGGCAAAGATACTGGTAATTTGAAGTAACTTACAACTTGTAGAAGGACTTAAAACTTCTCTGGCTCAATTGCGGTTATATTAATAAGGTAGCGTACAACTTTCCCTTTATCATACACTTTACCAAATTTAAGAACGGCGGTCCCTAAATCACATTTGTAAGTATAGTAATATGGCAAGGCGACAATTTTTTCTTTGGTATTAGGAAAACTTACTGTACTATCGACCACCTTTTTTAATCTATCACCTCCAAAAAGACTAAATTTTTCAACGTATTTAGAAAAATTATTATCATCAGTAGTTATGTAGTTTAAATAACGCTGTGGCTGTATAATAAAAACATCAGTTTTATAAAAATTATCTGAATTTGCTTCTAGATGATAATTATTAAAATTAAAAGTGGTTTCAGTTTGAGTCAAACAAAACATGTGCGCCTGAATTTCTGACACATGGTAATTCTTAATATCTAAGAAATCAAGAAATTGTTTACTAGTAAACAATTCGACGGGACGATCAATTTTGCATTCTTCTTGTGATACTACCGAATTCATCCCTAGTAGTAGTGCCACAAGGCATACAATAAATTTCATTTTCAATTGGTTTAGCAGTCAAATATAGCATTAGTTAAATATAACTACTAATTTTATTTTTGTATTTCCTTGAATAGTAGGTATATTAATAAAAAAGAAGTATTTTTGCACTCCCAAAGCGAGATTATGGAAACCGCTTGGAAATCAATAATTTAAAAACAACCCTTCTAGAAATTGTTTCTATAATGTTTCCAGCAAGTCTAGAATACAAATTTTTAATCAGCAAATATGGCTGAAGAAACAACAAAACAAGAGCTTGAAGCTGCAAAAGACGGTGTAACGGATACACAGGTTCAAGAACGTGTGGAAAAAGTAACTACTTCTCCACAACAAGAAAACCCACAAGATTTCCTAGATAACTTTGACTGGGAACGTTACAGTGAAGGAATTGAAAAAGTTGATGAAGAGCAACTTAAAAAGTTCGAAAAGCTTGTAGCTGAAAACTTTGTGGATACTATTGATAATGATGTTATCGAAGGAACTGTAATCAAAATTACTGATCGTGACGCTATCATCGATATCAATGCAAAGTCTGAAGGTGCTATCTCTTTAAACGAATTCCGTTATAATCCACACCTAAAAGAAGGTGATAAAGTAGAAGTACTTGTAGACGTAAGAGAAGATGCTACTGGACAGTTAGTATTATCTCACCGTAAAGCAAGATTAATCAAGGCATGGGAACGTGTAAATGCAGCTCATGATACTGGTGAAATCGTAAATGGTTATGTTAAGTGTCGTACTAAAGGTGGTATGATTGTAGACGTATTCGGTATTGAAGCTTTCCTTCCTGGATCTCAAATCGATGTTAAACCTATCCGTGATTATGACCAGTATGTAGATAAAACTATGGAATTCAAAGTGGTTAAAATCAACCATGAATTCAAAAACGTAGTAGTTTCTCACAAAGCTCTTATCGAAGCTGATATCGAAGAGCAGAAGAAAGAAATTATTTCTCGCCTAGAAAAAGGTCAAGTATTAGAAGGTGTTGTGAAAAACATTACTTCTTATGGTGTATTTGTTGACCTAGGTGGTGTTGATGGATTAATTCACATCACTGACCTTTCTTGGTCAAGAATTAATCACCCACAAGAGGTTGTTGAATTAGATCAAACTTTAAATGTTGTAATCTTAGACTTTGATGAAGATAAGTCAAGAATCCAATTAGGTCTTAAGCAACTTGAAGCTCATCCATGGGATGCTCTTTCTGAGAAAATCAAGCCAGGTGATAAAGTAAAAGGTAAAGTTGTAGTAATCGCTGATTACGGTGCTTTTGTAGAGATTGAAGAAGGTGTTGAAGGTCTTGTACACGTATCTGAAATGTCATGGTCTACTCACTTAAGAAGTGCTAACGACTTTGTTAAAGTAGGTGATGAAATCGAAGCAGAAGTTCTTACAATTGATAGAGAAGATCGTAAGATGTCTCTAGGAATGAAGCAACTTTCTCAAGATCCATGGACTGATATTACTTCTAAATACCCAGTAGGTTCACGTCACACTGGAACTGTAAGAAACTTTACAAACTTTGGTGTATTTGTAGAACTTGAAGAAGGTGTTGATGGATTAATTTACATCTCTGACCTTTCTTGGACTAAGAAAATCAAACACCCAAGTGAATTCTGTTCAGTTGGTGATAAACTAGATGTTGTAGTATTAGAACTTGATGTTGATGGACGTAAACTTTCATTAGGACACAAGCAAACTAAAGATAATCCATGGGATAAATATGCTACTGAATTTGCAGTAGGAACTACTCATGAATTAACTATTGACGAAGTATTAGATAAAGGAGCTGTTGTAAATGTAAATGATGACATCAGCGTATTTATTCCTTCTCGTCACCTAGAAAAAGAAGATGGAAGTCGTCTTAAGAAAGGTGAAACTGCTGATATCCAAATCATAGAATTCAACAAAGAATTCAAGCGTGTAGTTGGATCTCACATGGTAATCCATAAAGAAGAAGAAGCTAAAATAGTTAAACAAGCTGCTGCTAAATCTCAAGAGGAAAACAAACCTACTTTAGGTGATGCAAATGCTAAACTACAAGCTCTTAAAGACAGAATGGAAGGTAAATCTTAAGCCTTCTCTATTCTAAATAGTTTAGAAAACCCTTACTTAAATTAAGTAAGGGTTTTTTATTTATTTAAAAATTACATTATACTAGTGGACACATCATACGTTCTACTACTAAACAAGCGCTTTTAAGTTTCATTCTTACGTTTCTACATTATTAAAATACTTATCTTTGTCACTAGCAAGTAACCTCAATGAGTCAAAAATTACTTCTAGACGCGACGGCATTAAATATCACCTTACATAGGTTAGCCTGTCAATTAATTGAAAATCACGGAGATTTTAAACAAACTGTTCTTATTGGCATTCAACCTCGAGGAACATTTTTATTAAATCGATTGACACAATTACTTCGAGATCATTATGAAATATCCGATTTATTATCGGGTAAATTAGACATCACATTCTATAGAGATGATTTTAGAAGAAGTAATGAACCACTTAAAGCAAACTCCACCGAAATAAATTTTCTAATAGAAGATAAAAAGGTGGTGCTTATTGATGACGTACTTTATACAGGACGCAGCATACGATCAGCACTTACCGCTCTTCAATCCTTTGGAAGACCCGAACATATTGAATTGTTAACATTGATAGATCGTAGGTTCTCTAGGCATCTACCTATACAACCTGACTATAAAGGCAGACAAGTTGATGCTATTGACAATCAAAAAGTAAAAGTACATTGGAAGGAAAATGCTGGTGAAGACGCCGTTTACTTACTTAAAAACAAAGAAAATTAATGAGTGAATTAAGTGTAGATCACGTTTTGGGTATCAAATATCTTACACCGCAAGATATTCAATTAATTCATCAAACTGCCGATCAGTTTAAAGAAGTAATAAATAGACCTATTAAAAAGGTTCCATCACTTAGAGATATTACAGTTGCCAATCTTTTCTTTGAAAATTCAACCAGAACAAAACTTTCTTTTGAACTTGCCGAAAAACGATTAAGCGCCGACGTAATTAACTTCAGTGCTGCCCAAAGTTCTGTAAAAAAAGGGGAAACTTTAATAGACACCGTCAACAACATTCTCGCTATGAAGGTGGACGTTGTAGTAATGCGTCATCCAAATCCAGGCGCCGGTGTGTTCCTATCAAATCATATAAATGCCAGAATAGTAAATGCTGGAGATGGTGCGCATGAGCATCCTACACAAGCCTTATTAGACAGTTATTCTATTAGAGAGAAATTAGGTGATATATCAGGTAAGAAAGTAGTCATTGTTGGTGATATTTTACACAGTCGTGTAGCCTTATCTAACATTTTTTGCCTACAAAAATTAGGTGCCGAGGTCATGGTTTGTGGCCCTGCAACGCTTATACCAAAGCATATAGAAAAACTAGGTGTTATGGTAGAGCTAGATTTACGTAAAGCACTTCAATGGTGTGATGTGGCAAACATGTTGAGAGTTCAAAATGAGCGCATGGACATTTCCTACTTTCCTAGCGTGAGAGAATACACCCAACAATACGGTGTAAATATGGAATTGCTTCAATCGTTAGACAAAGAAATAACAATCATGCACCCTGGACCGATTAATCGAGGTGTTGAAATTACTAGTGAAGTGGCAGATAGTGATCAAGCTATTATTCTAAATCAAGTAGAAAATGGTGTTGCAGTAAGAATGGCCGTTTTATACTTAGTAGCAAGCAAAATAAAGAGAAATTAAATGAAAAGCTCATCGCACGACAAATTTGTCCTTTTAAAGGATGAACATAATGATATTGTTGAATTTGCAGAATTTTTACCTACAATCTGGCAACAATTTTCAAATAAAAATGTCATAGTTGATTTATCCGAATATGATCAAGCTACATTAAACCAGCTTCTACATTTTTTAGAATTAAGTAATAAACACCGTGCTACAAAACAGTCTTTTGTTATTATCAACAAAGCACTTTCTACAGATCAAATTCCTGAAGAACTTATGGTTGTCCCTACCCTTCAAGAAGCGCAGGACATCATAGAAATGGAAGAAATAGAAAGAGACCTAGGATTCTAGATCTCTTTTTTATTACTCTTCGGTGTTGTAAAAAAATTGCTCACGCCATATTTTTCCATCCTTCACTTGATAAACTCCAATCTCCGTCATTTGAGATCTTTGTCCGCTAGGCTTGTGTGTAGTATCCATCCAAAAGGTAACCGCAAAATGATTGTCGGCAACAATAGGATCACTTACCTTATTCCCATGGACTTCAAAATTTTCACGCCACCACTCTCCTTTCTTAGATAATCCTTCAAAACCATGAACTTCTTTCATAGGTTCTGCCATTTCGACGCTTGTAATTTCAGGACTATACAAATTTTCATAGCATTTTGTTTCCTCACCATTTCGGCACCATTCGACTAATTGATCAGCCACTTGTTTAGTTGTCATAATGTTATTGGTTTTTGTTTAGGTTTAAAGATAATTAAAACCAATAGGTAAAACAATGATCATTAGTTATCAAATAGTTATGATTTAATTATGATTTTTTAGTAAGTTATTATGCTTTCGCGAAAGCGTACTATCAACAATCAATCCGTGAAGAACTTATATTCTAAATATGTAAGATCTTCTTGAATAAATCGAGTAAAACTAGCAACTTTGTATTATGCATGTTTCTAAAGATAAAACAACCTTAGGTTTACAGTTACCTACTGATCCTAGATGGACCAACTTGGCTAAATTTAGTTTACAAGATATTCTTACTGATCACGCTTTTTGTGAGCAAAAGGCTGCCAGCACGATTATTTCTATCATTCAAATGCACAGTGATAAAGAGGAAATTGTTGAAGCCTTATCACCTGTGGTAAGTGAGGAATGGGGACATTTTAGGATGGTTCTTAGTAAATTAAAAGAACGTGGTTTAAAATTAGGAATCCAGCGACCTGACGAGTATGTAAAAAAACTAATGAAAGGCAAGCCCAAAGGACAAGGTCGTGATCAACTGTTTTTAGATCAATTATTAATATGCGCCTTGATAGAAGCTCGCAGCTGTGAACGTTTTAAACAATTGTGGCAAAATTTAAACGATGCCGATTTACAAGATTTCTATTATACCTTTATGGTTGCTGAGGCGCAACACTACAAGCTTTTCCTTAAACTTGCGAGAACGTATTTTAAGGAAGAAATAGTGAAAGAAAGATGGCAGTACTGGTTAGATTATGAAGCTAGTTTTATTCCTCACCTAGAAGTAAGAGGCGATAGAATGCATTAATTATTTCTTGAAATTTCAGATCAATTGCTATTTGAATAAAAGGAAAAGCATAACGATAACGTCTTTAAATTCTTACTATATTTAAAGCCTAATCAAACCACATGCTCACAAAAGTTTATGGAAGTGCCGTCTTTGGAGTCGAGGCACAAACTATAACTGTTGAAGTAAATGCTGCAACAGGAATAGGATATCACCTAGTAGGTTTGCCTGACAAGGCTATAAGTGAAAGTAGTTTTAGAATCACAGCTGCTTTATCAAACGTAGGTTATAAAATGCCTGGTAAGAAGATGATAATCAATCTTTCACCAGCCGATTTACGTAAAGAAGGTAGTGCTTATGACCTACCCATTGCTCTAGGTATTCTCAATTCTAGTAAGCAAATAGATAGCGATCAACTGGGAGATTATATCATTATGGGTGAAGTATCGCTCGATGGTCAACTACAACCCATTAAAGGAGCCTTACCAATTGCCATAAAAGCAAGACAGGAAGGATTTAAAGGTTTTATTCTACCCAAACAAAATGCCGCCGAAGCTGCTATAGTAGATAATCTAGATGTATACGGAGTTGATAACATATTGGATGTTATTCAATTTTTCAAAGGAGAAAAAGAATTAGAACCTACAATTATAGATACTCGTGAAACCTTTTACCAAGCTCTTGAACATCCAGAATTTGATTTTGCCGATGTAAAAGGTCAAGAAAGCATAAAACGCTGTATGGAAATTGCAGCAGCAGGTGGCCATAATATTATTCTCATTGGTCCACCAGGAGCAGGAAAAACGATGCTCGCCAAAAGGCTACCATCTATATTGCCACCTATGACTTTACATGAAGCTCTTGAAACGACTAAAATTCACAGTGTAGCTGGAAGAACGAGTAATCAAAATGGACTCATGGCACAACGACCGTTTAGGAGTCCACACCACACTATTTCAAATGTAGCGCTGGTAGGTGGTGGTAGCTATCCACAACCTGGTGAAATATCATTAAGTCACAACGGAATCCTATTTCTTGATGAGTTACCAGAATTTAAACGCGAAGTTCTAGAGGTGATGAGACAACCTCTTGAAGATCGTGAAGTTACCATTTCAAGAGCAAAGTTTACCGTTACCTATCCATCAAGTTTTATGCTTGTAGCAAGCATGAATCCTAGTCCAGGTGGCTACTTTAACGATCCAAATGCTCCAGTACAATCAAGCCCGGCAGAGATGCAGCGCTACTTAAGTAAAATTTCTGGTCCACTACTAGATCGTATTGACATTCATATTGAAGTGACTCCTGTTCCTTTTGAAAAACTTACTGAAGAAAGGCAAGCAGAAAAGTCAGCTGAAATTAGAAAACGAGTTACAGCCGCAAGAGATATTCAAACTGAACGCTTTCGCGAAAGCGAAAAAACCCACTACAACGCTCAAATGAATACTAAAGACATACGACAACATTGTGTTCTTGATGAGGCAAGTAAGGAACTACTTAAAAATGCTATGGAACGTTTAAACTTGAGTGCTCGAGCTTATGACCGTATTCTTAAAGTTTCTCGAACTATTGCCGATCTCGAAGGAAGTAAATCTATCAACGGTACGCATATTGCCGAAGCTATACAGTACAGAAGCCTAGATCGTGATGGATGGCTAGGTTAAAACCTTTGATTTTTACAGTAAGAGTATTTTGAATAAATGAATAATTGTTTAGTTTTGAAAGCATGGGGCAAAGCACAATTCTAGAATTACAAGGATTAAAAGAAAATTTTGGCGATGATAATGAAATTATCGTATCCATATTAGATATGTTTTTACAAGAGGTACCTACCGATTATGATAATTTAAAGCAAGCCGTAGAAAATAAAAATTATGAAGCTGCTGGACTACTAGCTCATAAAGTTAAAAGTAGCTATCGTACATTGGATATGGAAACAGAAACATTCTTGCTACAAGAAATTGAGAATAAGGCTAAAAACAACGAAGACCTAGAAGATGTGCACCAACTATTTGATCAATTTAATCAGAATTATCAAGAAGGATTAAATCAGGTCAAACTTACTCTAGATCATCACGCTAGTCTTTAATAAAATCTTTATAGTCTAAAAAGAAACGCTCTAATTTATCCATATTCTCATAGAAGAATTCATAGACCGCTGGCCAATCTGTTTGTTTCTGTATTTTCACTTTATCCAATTGTATATAAACTCTTGATATCTCCTTTCCAGATTCTAGGTAGTAATTTTCCTCAAATATGAGGTCTTGACTTACCTCATCTTTAAGTATGCTTTTAAGACTGAGGAGTTTGTCGTAATAATATGCTCGTAACAATTCATCGTCATGGGTAATATCTATACTAACTAATGCTTTTTTATGCTCAAATGAAAATTTTAAAGCAAAGTCCTTAATCTTTGTATTGTACAACAACCATTTACGATCGTATCGTTTACCAAACATGGTCCAAAATTGTTGTCGTATTTGTTTAGCCTCTTCTCGCGAATACATATGGCAAAGGTACGTTTAAAGGTATTGAGTTAATTAAAAAAGCTGCTTAATAAACATCTAGTTTTATTAAACAGCTTTATGATTTGTGAGTAGTTCAAATAGCTACTACTCTGCAGTATTTTTATTTTTTACATGCTTTTCTAACCATTGATCTTGTTCCCATAATACATGTAGAATAGATTCCTTGGCAACATAACCGTGACTTTCTTTAGGCAACATGACAAGCCTAGCTTGAGCTCCTAATCCTTTAAGAGCATTGAAATAACGCTCACTTTGTAATGGATAAGTTCCACTATTATTATCAGCTTGTCCATGTATTAAAAGAATTGGTTCATCAACTTTTTCAGCATTCATAAAAGGTGACATCGTGTTGTAAATTTCGGGTGCTTCCCAGTAACTGCGTTCTTCACTTTGAAAACCAAATGGTGTCAAGGTCCTATTATAGGCACCAGATCGTGCTATTCCTGCAGCAAATAAATCAGAATGCGCCAGTAAGTTTGCAGTCATGAAGGCTCCATAACTATGACCACCAACTCCTACTCTATTACGATCGACATATCCTAACTTATCAACAGCATCTATTGCAGCTTTACCATTTGCTACTAATTGTTTGATAAAGGTATCATTAGGTTCCTCATCACCTTCTCCTACTATAGGAAATGCTGCATCGTCCAAAACGATATATCCTTTCATTACCCAATAAACAAAACTTCCATAATAAGGATAGGTAAATTCATTTGGGTTTTGAGTGTTACGGCTAGCACTTGCTTTATCCTTGTATTCTCTAGGATAAGCCCAAACTAGCATAGGCAGTTTTTCTTTCTTTGATTTATCATAGCCTGGTGGTAAGTACATGGTTGCACTAAGCTCCAGACCATCATCGCGTTTATAGGTAATTACTTCTTTTTCCACATTTTGAAGACCTTCAAACGGGTTTTCAAAGTAAGTAAGCTGTGTTACATCATTTCCTTTTGTAATATCTCGCATATAGTAATTAGGGAAATCAGTCGCAGATTCAATACGTACTAGCACCTTACCGGCTTTCATATCGACCACATCAAGAAGACTTTCTTTTTTATCAGTATACTTTGACTGGTAAAGACGTTGTTTTTTACTACTGTTCAAATTAATCTTATCGATAAAAGGAAACTGCCCTTCTGGAGTGTATCCAGCTCCCATAAGGTAAGCTTGATTCTTATCTAAAAGTAGCACACTACGATTGTATTGATTGCGAGTAGTTACAAACCTTCCAGGATCAGCATAAACGTCTTGATAATTTAAGTCAAATAATACCTGAGCATCTTGATTTTTATCACTCGGATTAAATTTATACACCTTACGATTACGCGTGTTCCACCATCGGTCATAGGCTATAGCAGTGTTCTTATCACCGTATTGAACACCTGCAAATCTATTAATGGTTCTCATCATCTCGCTAGCTGTTCCTTCTTTAAATGGCGCTTCCCAAGAGTAAAGGACATCCCTATGACTAACCTCAACAGCTGGATCACCACCATCAAGTGCCGTCACGTAATGAAGAGTATGTGGACGATCTGCACGCCAGCCCAAACTACGTTTACCTGTTCTTGTAGCCATAAAACCTTTAGGCATTTCTTCTATTAGAGGAACGTCATTCACCTTGGCAACCATGTTTCCATTCTTGGTGTAAATGTGACTTACTTGTGGAAACCTTCCATAAGTAACAATGTAGCTAAATGGTTTTTGAAGTTTTGTTACCATAACGTGTGATCCATCTGGTGAGAATGAAATACCACGATACATAGCATCTGGTAAAAAATCTTTTTGAGTTCCATCAAGATTCACTTGTACAATTTTACTCAAAGCCAATTGTTCAAAATTGTGTTCGTCGTTTGGGTTTTTAAGAAGGTCTTGATAAGTACGGTTTTGAGCTTTGGAACCATCACTAGTAGATATGGTAGGACCAGTAGGAACTTTTTCACTGGTATCAATTAAAGGTTTACGGTTGTTACCTAACATCTTTACGAGTAAGGATTTTCCATCTTTAAACCAGCTTATAGGATTACCCATATTCGCGTTTACTGTAGCGTCAGTTATTTTACGAGCAGCAGCTTTTTTAATATCAAGTACCCATACTTCAGTCCCATTTTCAACAGTATTTGTCATTGCGATCATCGATTGATCAGGCGACCAGGCGATGTTTGCAAGTTTCGGTTTTGCTGGCAATCCAGTAACAGTCTTTGCTTCATTACCACCTACTTTTTGAACCATAACTTGATTATAAAAGGTAGTTCTACTTCCTATATTGGTTTTAGGGTTGATACGTAAACCTGCAAGTCGCATTTCCTTTTCAGATAAATCTTCAATGGATTTGTAGGTATCACGATTAATAAGCACCATGTACTTTGCTTCATCATCCATAAGTACAGTAGGTGGACGATCATAATCCACCAATTTCATAATTTCCTCAGGTGGTTGCTGGTAAGTTAATTTTTCTTGTGAATACCCTTTAATTAAGGTTAATAGGGCAATCACACCTATCCAGATGTGTTTCATCGTAAGTATTTTTTAAAGTTAGTGGCCTAAAGATAGTACGTGACTTTTAAGGATTGTATCTTTTTAACGCATCGTTCACGTATTTGAAAAGGGCAGCTACTATTTGTTATATATCTTTGCAACATGCATGTAAATGATACTATAGTTGCTTTAGCCACACCATCTGGAACTGGTGCCATAGCAGTGGTACGTCTTTCTGGACCAGATTCACATTCAATAATACGCTCTATTTTTAAGCCCGCTTTCGCGAAAGCGGAATCCACGATAAATCCTGATCAATACGATCAAATTAAGTCTAACACCATCACTCTAGGTCATATTTACGATGGCGATAGAATGATTGATGAAGTACTACTATCTAAATTTGTAGCACCAAGATCTTATACTGGTGAACACGTAGTAGAAATCTCATGTCACGGATCTATATATATCCAACAAGAAATAATCAATGTGTGTTTAAAAAATGGCGCACGCATTGCCGAGGCTGGAGAGTTCACTCTACAAGCTTTTCTTAATGGAAAAATGGATCTTTCACAAGCAGAAGCTGTTGCAGACTTAATCTCTAGTGAAAGTGCTACTGCTCATCAAATTGCTATACAGCAAATGAGAGGTGGGTTTTCCAATGAACTACAAGTCTTGCGTAAAAAACTGCTGAACTTTGCTAGCCTAATTGAACTAGAATTAGATTTTAGTGAAGAAGACGTAGCTTTTGCAAATAGAGACGAGTTAAAATCTCTTTTACAAGATAGCCAACTGAAATTACGTAAACTTATAGATTCGTTTGCTTTAGGAAATGTAATTAAAACCGGAATTCCTATTGCAATTGTAGGTGAACCTAATGTAGGTAAGTCTACCCTACTTAATGCTTTACTTAATGAGGAAAAAGCCATCGTAAGCGATATTGCAGGTACTACCAGAGATGCTATTGAAGATGAAATCAATATTGACGGAATCAGATTTAGACTAATCGACACTGCAGGAATTAGAGAAACTAAGGACAAAGTTGAAAGTATAGGAATTGAGCGTTCTTATTCAAAAGCAGAGCAATCAAAGCTTGTATTGTACTTGCTAGACGCTACTCAATTAAATACGCAACCACGCATATTACATTGTTTAATGCGTATTCACATCATGCGTGAAAAGTTTCCTGACAAACCCTTAATCGTAATCTTAAATAAACTAGATCAAATTACTGGTCTAGAGCACGCTGAAATAAGCAAGCAAATAAAATCAAAACAACCCGATGTTCATTTAATTAGTTTGAGTGCTCAATCAGGTTCTGGTGTTGATGATCTTAAGAAAGCACTGGTGGACAGTTTTAATAGTGGTGCCTTGTCACAAGACAGCACCGTGGTAAGTAATGCACGCCATTATGATGCTTTACAACGAGCCTATGCTTCATTACTTGAAGTGCAACAAGGTATGGTACAAGAAGTAAGCAGTGAGTTTCTAGCGATAGATATACGAGCGACTGCCGAGGCTTTAGGCAGCATTACCGGTGAGATAACCAATGATGAACTATTAGGTAATATTTTTAGTCAGTTTTGTATCGGGAAGTAATCCTATTTCTGGATAAGTTGTTTACACCCATAATTCACAGCCATTTATAAATGGTTTGTTTGAAATCAAAGCATACTAATAAGAAATTGCCTAGACTTTATTTTGATTGAGAAAAAGCATCGATCCATTCATTCAATTTCTTTTTGAATACTATACTACCTGCATAGCCTACAGCTCCTGCCGATATACCTACTAAAGCATAAAATATTCCATAAGTATATTTGATACTTAACAGCATTGGTAGTCTAGTAAGAACCTCGGCAGTAAAGGCACAATACAATCCTATAACCGACCAATACATCCATGATAGATGCATGATAATGGGCTGTTTAAATTTGGACTTAAAATAAAGAGGTAACATTCCTAGCAATAATGTTATAGTGCTTATTACTGCAAAAAAGTGTAGCACCCCAAATCTTCCATGAACTCGATAAATCATAAAAGAAGTAATGCATACCAAAATCATAGCAACTCCATAAATGCGACCAATTTGTTTATGTAATACAGTTCCCTTTGTTTTAATTAAAATAATTGTTCCAGTAATAAGGGCTAAGGTAGCGGCGATTGTGTGAAACCAACCTATAAAATCATGTGGCATGGCAGTAGTTTTATGGTAAATGTAAAAGTCAAGCAAAACAGGATCAAGAAAATAGTACCGAATTGTAATTATGAACGACTCAATTGTAAACACCTTATGTACTAGTGACTAAATTTTATTCTGATCTGGTAATGACAGTGTCAAATCACCCTAGTAGAATTGGTAATCAACAGCTTCATAAACTTGATTATTATGTGTTTTACTTCGCTTTCGCGAAAGCGAACTAACTTACCATAAAAAAAAGCCTGCGATGCAGGCTTTTAATTTAAGTTTTGAATGACTATTTATTGAGCATTATCACAATTCATAATTTGTCCATAAGGCATTTGTCCATGAATAACACCACCAAATTGAGAACTACCGTATCCAGAACCTGTATAAGGTTGCTTGATTAAAAAACCTTGTAAGTAGCAGTCGTTGTTTTTATTTTTTTCAGTAAAAGCACCCTTAATCCAACGATACATAATGTGCCCTGTATATTTATTCCTTACGATATTCCAGTCGTTAGATTCAATATGGATTTTTAATAATTGTGCACCGTCTTTTTGAATGGTTTCTTTAACCTTTTTAGTAGCAAAACTTAGTAGATCGGAATTTGAATTCATACTTCCAGAACTAGGCATTTTAATACTACCCTGTTTTGCCTTTTGAGCTTTTTTATAGTTTTCTTGTAAAGAGGCTTCAAATTCTTTGACGATATCTTTTGATTTCACCAGCCATTCTTGATGTAATTGTGGGTCACCAGCTCCTACGATATTTAATACAGTAATATCTTCTTGATTCATATAAGAAGGTACGTTAAAAGCATGACCACCAACATGAGACCCAGCATAGACTACAAATAAATCCTTATCAATCAGCATACCTCTTACTAGAACAGGTCTACCGGTTCCAAACTCCATAACCTGAGAGCGGTCTGGTCCTACTTTAGTAGTGAACATACCACTTACCATCTCATAACCTACTGTACCTTCTGGTGACATAGTTTCTAAATCGGGAGTTGTTAAAAATCGTAACCAGGCGTACTCTGGATCTTGATAGGGTAAAATATCTACGTTATCACCTTTATCAGTCATTTGACGTCGTAACATAACTCTATCTACTCCATAAGCACTAGTCCCTGAAGAATAAGCAAACGGATAGGATAAATACAGGAACTCATCACCTATTGCAGAAGAGCCTGTTTCTTGAACTGCGCTAGCTTGTTCTTTTTTCTTTTCTTGATATTTCTTATAATATAAATCTTGTTTGGCTTTATCGTTAGGATATTTTTTAGCTAATTCCTGCCTCACTTCTTCATCAGAGTATTCTTGTTGATTCGAGTTGCTTTTTACCAGTCCAGTAGCTTCTTGGTTTTGTTTGTTCTCTTTGGTGCTAGATTTAGGATCTATTTCTTTTTCAATCGCTGCTTTTGCTTTTTTCTTGAGAATTTTTCCAAATTGAGCTTGAGCAGTAAAAGAACTTACAACTGCTAAAGAAATAAACAGTATATTTTTCATGAGAATTGGATTTAGGATTGTTAGGATTCAAAAGTCCCAATCTATGGTTGATTAATTGATTGCTTTTTTCTGTGCGCAGTTAGTTTTTTTCTAAATAGCTTTAAAATCAGTTTTAGGAAGTAACACACTTAAATATTCTGACTGTAAATTGGTTATCAATAATCGATTAACTTAAAAATAACCCAGTACAGTCTCGATTAAAAAACAAAAAATTACGGTAAACAAACAACTGAAAAATTTTAAGGAAGATTTTTAAGGTAAATTATTCTGTACGAATATTTTTGCCCGTTATGAAGCAAAAAATTACAGCCATTTTATTAATGTTGTCAACTTATCTAGTTACAGCACAGGTAGGGATAAATACCAATTTGCCCCAAACGACTTTGGACGTACGAGCAACGAATCATATGGGTGCAAATACTGCAACCGACGGCGTTTTAGTTCCTCGTGTGACAACTCTTTCCACAGATGGTTTAGAAAATGGACAATTGATCTTTCTGGATAGTGACTGGACTGACGATCTGGGAACTACTTCTACAAGCGATGATATCGACTACACCGCTGGATTTTATTTTTGGAGTACAGCAACAGGTTTATGGACACCTATTAATACTAATATTGAACCTTGGAACGAAGCTAACACTACTAATCCTGCCACTCAAAACACTCAAAACATCTACACTATGGGACAAGTAGGAATAGGAACTACAAACCCATTAGGCGCATTACATATTACTACTGAGAACTCTAGAGATGTGCTATTTCTGCGATTCATCGATTCACCGGATGATGACCTTGATATCGACCTTTTAAGATCCAGAGGTACCCTAGCTTCTCCAGCAATACTAACGGATGACACACGTATTGGCGGATTACGTGGGCAATCTTTAACTAATCCCACTTCATATACGTTTAGACCAGCTGCTGAGGTTTATTTTAAGAGTGATGGTGCTTCAAGCACATCAAGTAGCGCAGGTAAAATAGTGCTTGCCACCACACCAACAGGCTCATTAAGTACGGTAGACCGTGTTATCATACGTGAAGATGGCGATGTAGGGATTAACCAGCCCAACCCTGATGCAAAACTAGATGTTAATGGTACAGTAAAAATCACGGACGGTACACAAGGACCTGAAAGTGTGCTTACTGGTGATAATCAAGGAAACGCAAGTTGGGATAGACGTGCCATCACAAAACACACTCACACGTATATGCCTGGAACCACAACAGACAAGTTAGTTGACATTGAATGGATAGAAATAGAAAATAACGGAACTAATGGTGAACTTACCATTAGAAACACCAGTACGTTTACTTTACGTTATGCTTGGCATAGCAATTTTATGAGCAACACTGGATCGGGAAATCTCAGTGCTGGAAGTACTACAACCATTGCAATCGGAACATCAAATGATGTAGAAATAAGAGCTACTAGATACTCTAGCAATGAAGAGAACAGCTTAATTTTTCAGGGAACAATAATCAGTGGAAACGTTAAAGGATTTGCAACTTTTGATCAGTATTAAATCATAAAAAAAGCCACCATACGGTGGCTACTTATTGTTACTAATTTGTTGTAAGAACGTCCTGTTCTTGTAACAAGGCTCAAGATTACTTTTTGCCTGCCTTGCGAGAAGTTTTAGCTTGTGGTTTGCTAGCTGCAGGAGCTTGTTTACCAAAGTTTTTAGCTTCTTTCTTAGGTTTGTTTGCCATGGTATTATGACTTTAATTATGATGTAAATGTGCATCTGTTTTCATCGTCACACATTATTTTTTTAGTTAAATTTTTACCCGTTTTAGTTAAATTTTCATGACTGTTCAGAACGTAAACAAAACATTTAAAAAACTCATTATCAACCTCTTATTACTCGGTATTGTTTCCCTGAAATAACTAGTATGTAGCAACCTGTATTTAGCCACTGTACATCAATGAATCCAGAGGTCGTTCCTGTTGACACTACTCTACCTTGTAAATCTATAATTTCAAACGTTTCGAGTCCTGATAATCCATTTATTTGAAGCGTGTGGTATACTGGATTAGGATGAATACTCAATTCAGTAATTTCTGAATGATCGGTGATAAGAAGATTGTCAACTCGATTTTTAATATCCGTATGTATCCCAGACTGTATCATTCTCTCAAAAAATAGTTGATGTGCGGCGTTATTTACATGAACTCCATCACCACTATCAAACTCGTCGAGCAAACCATTATCTCCAGGTACAGGTAATCCTGACCAAAAGTCGACAGTAGTGCTAGGATACTGTTGCCAGGTAGCTGCAAGCATACCTTGCTGTATGGATAGTTTTGAAGTATTATTACCGAAATCTCTAGGTTGAGGTGTTGTTTGCCACACTGGGATCCAATAAGAACTAGCCTCTGCCATGATAATGGCATAATTGGCAAGTTGATCGTTTACTGAATAAGATCTTGCCGCATCGTTACTGGGTAAATTAATGATAACACCATCGGCGGTGGAATTAATCGCAGCAGAAATATTACCATTATTGTTGACAGTCTCATTCACACCTGTAGGAATGGTACTTCCAGATGGTAATAAGTTATAGGTAACCTGACCACCTACAGCTAGATTTTCTACTCGATACCTTGTATCTAATTCATACAAATACCTCTCGTATTTATTCACCCAAGTGTTGATTTCATGTGAAGGACCTGTTCCTGCTGCCGTACTACTACCCAAAATGAATATATCGTAGGATACACCATCATCAGGAATTATTCTTATGTCATTGCTTTGCTCACTTAATCCATTGCCAGAAATTCTAAACTGATAAATCCCTGTGTTTGACGGCACGGTATAAGTAAACCTACCTGTCACTGCTGGAACTGTAGATACTGTGAACCAACTGGCACCATTATCCTGAGTAGCTTCAATATCTACAGTAGCAATACCTGAACTACGCCATTTAAATTCTACTGTTTTGCCTGATTCCCATGTTGCTAATTGTTTAGGATACAGTAACTCCAATTGATTAGTGATAATTACTGACGATAAAGTAGTATCGTGTTCAATGAGTTCCATCGCATTGATATAAAAGAATCCACTTGAACTTGTATTATTAGGTCCGGCAGTTAATTGAATGTTTATTTCGCCCTGTGCATTTGGTTGAACGTTTAATAATTCTATGGTTTGATCAGTGTTATTGGATGGATTTAAGTAAACGGTTTGGGAAGATTGTCCAGATATAAGGTAACTCGTTTCACGATTATCTGTAACACCCATTCTAGAAGCAAATATCTCAAAGGAATAAAACTTGGACGGTGATAATCCCTTAAGTACAAAAGCTGCTGTGGGATTAGTACTGTTTAAAAAGGGTTGTGTATTTCCAAAAAAGCTATCGCTAGATTGACTACTTTGATAACTCAACGAACTATCGGGATTTGAAGTTCCTGAGGTATTAACACTCCTAAAATCGTCTGTCACCTTAAGAATGATATCAGTTTGTACACCATCAGAGTTTAACAACCAGACTTCATCAATAGTACCTGCATTAAAAGATCTAGCAACGTTGTTAACGGCTCCATAAGTTCCACGAGACAAACTAGAACTACCAAAATCAAAAGAAAAACGTTGTTGTGCACACAAAAATGCGCTACAGAACAAGGATAAGGTTAGAATAATTGGCAGTCTTAACATAGGATAGCAAGCTATAAGATAGGATTGATTGAAATATACAAAATTCTAAAATTCAGCTTACTACAAAAACCTAACTAACAAAATCGTATCTTAGATAAATTTATATAAATAACTGAACCATGAAATTAATTCAATCCCTAGCTGTTCTATTTGTAGTTATGATAAGTTTATCATCTTGCAAACAAAATCCAGCTGAAAGCGCCGAACACCTTGCCCTAGTAGAAGCCCACGAAGAAATGGAAGAATCTCACATGATGATGAAGGAAGCACATAATGCCATGTCTGATGATCATTCTGAAATGATGCTTGAACACGAGCAAATTGAAAATGATAGTTTGCACATGATAACTGAGCAAAAACACAGCATGCTTCTTTCTAAACACGATGAACTACTAGCCAAACACAGTAATTTGTTAGAACGTCATGCTACTCTAGAAAAAGATCATAAATCAGGAAATGTAACCATGGAAGACATGAAAAAAGACCATGAGAACATGATGGAAGAGCATCAAATGATGAAGAAAGAACATGAAATGTTAGAAAAAGAACACGAACAAATAAAAGCCGAGGATTCCAAAATGATGGAAGAACATCAAAAAGAGATAGAGGCATAATCGCACCGTGATAGAAAAAAATGTCCTGAAACTTCAAAAAGTTTCAGGACATTTTTTAATTCTAAACTATTCATTATAAATCGGGTTTTAAAGTAAAGGCAATACCCTATTCGCTCCTTATATAAAATCGTTTGTCTAGAGCCACTTCAAGAGAAAAGCCAGCAACATTTTTATCATGCACATCGATTACAAGATTATTCTTGAATCTATCTATCGTAGTTTTAGGAATAAGCACCTTTACAGGTGGCTCGTTGTATACAACCACATCATTACTGTCGCTATAAAACTCATCCTGTAAGTAGCAATTAGGAACAGTGCCATCACAACATCCATCACTTACATGTATTACTAAAGAACCCTGAACCTTCAAACGATTCAGGAGTTCTATAGCATCAGGAGTAAAAGTTACTTGAAGAGATTCTTTACTAGAAAAATCCGAGTGCATTTTTATCATGGCTTATGAGCATGTTTTTTGTCTGTCTGTAATGATCTAGCATCATTTTGTGATTCTCGCGTCCTATACCTGACTTTTTATAGCCACCAAAAGGCGCATGAGCTGGATATAAATGATAACAATTTACCCAAACACGACCTGCTTGAACAGCTCTAGAAATTTGATAGGCTTGGTGTGTGTCTCTAGTCCATACTCCAGCTCCTAAACCGTACAAGGTATCATTTGCAATTTCTATAGCTTCGGCCTCGTCTTTAAATTTGGTAATACAAGCTACAGGACCAAAAATTTCTTCCTGAAAAACACGCATTTTGTTATTCCCTTCTAGTAAAGTAGGCTGTATGTAATAACCACCTTCTAATCCTTCATTATAGGCAGCTTTACCACCTGTGAGAACTTTACAACCTTCTTCCCTACCTATATCTATGTAATTTAAAATTTTATTGTATTGTTCCTCACTTGCTTGTGCGCCCATCATGGTATTAGGATCTAAAGGATGACCTAGTTTTATGGCGTTTACACGTTCAACAAGTCGTTCTACAAATTCATCATAAATACTTTCCTGTACCAAAATTCGAGATGGACAAGTACACACTTCGCCTTGATTAAGGGCAAACATAGCTGCTCCTTCTAAGCATTTATCAAAAAAAGCATCGTCCTCATTCATAACATTAGCAAAGAATATGTTAGGTGATTTTCCTCCCAATTCAAGAGTAACAGGTATTATATTTTTAGAGGCATACTGCATGATTAACTGACCTGTAGATGTTTCTCCCGTAAATGCTACTTTGTTAATACGTGGACTAGAAGCTAGAGGTTTTCCTGTCTCTACCCCAAAGCCATTAACCACGTTTAAAACACCATTAGGTAATATACCATCGATTAATTCCATAAGAATCATGATCCCTACAGGCGTTTGTTCGGCTGGTTTTAACACCACACAATTTCCTGCTGCTAGTGCTGGTGCAAGTTTCCATGTTGCCATAAGTAAAGGGAAATTCCATGGAATAATTTGTCCAACTACACCTAGAGGTTCCTTTACATTCATGGAAATTGTAGTTGCATCTAGCTCACTTACTGAACCTTCCTCTGCACGTATTACTCCTGCAAAGTATCTGAAGTGATCTACCGCTAGCGGTAAATCTGCTGCACGAGTTTCTCTTAGGGCTTTACCATTGTCCCAAGTTTCTGCTCTTGCTAGCGCTTCTAGATTTTCCTCGATCACATCGGCAATTTTAAGAAGCATGTTACTACGCTCGGTAGCCGATGATTTGTTCCAAGATGGAGCAGCTTCCCAGGCTGCATCCAGTGCAAGATCCACATCTTCTTGCGTAGATCGTGCTACTTTGGTAAAACTAGAACCATCAACAGGGGAAATGCTGTCAAAATATTTACCTTGAACAGGTGCTACCCATTTTCCTCCTATATAATTATCATATTGGCTTTTAAAGGTTGGTTTTTGCAGTTGCGTTGCCGCTGTAGTTTGTACGGTACTCATAATAGTTGTTTTTTAGTTAATAGAAAGATTACTAGCGTACTAGAAAATCATTGACTAAAACTATTAAGTAAGATTGATGAAGTATTGAACAATACTATCATGCTTGTGAACTATTCCATCAACCTGTGTTAAATCGGTAATTTTAATCCTTATTTTTTCGTTACTTGACAATAAATAACAACTACTATTAGTAAATTAGTAGACTATTAGCCAAAACAGCATGCATTTATCGTCTTCCTATTTTAAGAATCGCAAGGTGGAAACCTTAATTGAAAATCAAACCTCATTTACTACGGCTAGATCTAGCATGCATATTTTTGAAACACAAAAAGTAACCGAGCAAGTGCATCTTACCTTTGATAATACAGTACTAGCAACTATGATTGCCGGTAAAAAACATATGTATTTAAAAGGTATGCCTTCGTTTGATTTTTTACCTGGCGAGAGTGTGGTATTGCCACCGCAAGAATTGATGTGTATCGATTTTCCTATCGCTTCTCGAGAACGTCCTACACGTTGCCTAGCGCTAGAGCTAGAAACGGCTCAAATTCACAAAGTCGTTCAATATCTAAATGAATATCAACCTAAAGTAGATCACGGCGACTGGAGCTCACTCACAGCCAATCTTCATTTTGCCCATGATGAGGAAGTTACTAATATCATACAACGACTCATGTTCTTGTTTACCGAGGATCACAGTTCCAAAGATTTCTTTATCAACAACATGTTACAGGAGCTTATAATAAGACTGTTGCAACACGCCTCATTCAAACAATACGAATCACCACATACTGCGTTACAAAACAGCTCACAGCGATTTGTTTATGTCATTGAATACATCAAATCTCATTTGGATGGCGATTTAAGTATTGAAAACCTAAGCAAAAAGGCTTGTATGAGCACATCACACTTTTACAAGGCCTTTAAAAATGAATTAGGACTTACTCCTACTCAATATATAAATAAAGTACGCATTCAAGCAGCGCGTCGCATGATTGACCAAACCAATTTATCACTCAAGGAAATTTTTATGGCTTGCGGTTTCAACAACCGTTCTTACTTCAACCGTCAGTTTAAAAAATTCTACAACATCAGTCCCGGAGACTTGCAAACAGGCCTCGTTTAACTCCGGAATTCTACTGGATTTGTTCTAGCTGGTAAGCTACATTTATGACGACAAATGATCCTAGTAATACAATCTAAAATCTAAGAGTTTACACAGTGCATATTGTTTTCTAAACATGTGTTCTACTACCTCTTTAATATCATCGTCCTCATAAAACAAATTAAAAAACAACCTATCTATAGTATAGGCACTTGATGTGTTAGGTGAGGAAACTCCATAACCCGATACAGCTCGTGCACCCGTAACGTCTAGAAAATACTGTGATTCTTCATCAGTGAGATCCAGTAGTTTCTTATTGGCAAAATGAATTACTTTTCCATCCATTTTCCCTTCAAAAAGTTCGGCTATTTCTTCAATACTGTAGTAATAACCGTTGATTAAAATAGAATTGGCCTCGCCAGGTAGTACGAGATATATGATTTCATAATTTTTAAAATTATGATCGTCGTATAACAAATGATTCAGGCTTTCCTCTAGACCTTCAATCGTATCGCATGCCTTGTAAATACTCGTGATATGCTGTTGTTTAGCCAGATGCTCTAGGATTAAAACCACCTCAGTACTTTGCTCCACATCGGCATCGGGTACTACCTCTAGGCAGTAAATAAAATTCTCCACATCTGTATAGGCGATTTCCAGGTTGTTCATGATGGTAGGCTCTATTTCTGTGGATCAATGACCCGATATATACCCGTAAATTTGATACACAAACAAACCTATCCCAGCAAGTACTAAATACCAATTTGTTGCTTTATAAAAGGCTTGAAAATGGGTACGCTTTCGCGAAAGCGTAATCACAAAAACTATTGGAATCAATGCGAGCACTTGTCCTATTTCAACACCTAGATTGAAGCACAGAATTTTGGCGAGGAAATCACCAGATCCCATTTCAAAAGATTGTAATCTGGTAGACAGACCAAAACCGTGTATAAGGCCAAAAAGTCCTACCATGAGCAGCAAATTAGGCGATTTGACTCCGATTTTTTTGAATCCACCTAAGTTTTCAAATCCTTTATACAGTAAGCTGAGTGCGATTACGGCATCAACAAGATGCTCATTGGCCGTGATACCGGCATAGGTGGCACCGATTAAGGTAATACAATGACCGATGGTAAATACCGTGATGAATTTAAGAATGTCCTTAAAACTGTTGAGGTAAAACACCACACCTGCCAAAAACAGCAGGTGATCGTAACCGGTTAACATGTGTGTGGCACCTACTTGAATGTAAGCCCATAATCCACCACCGCGCAGCAATTCTTGATCGGCGCTAGTGACATCGTGGGCAAAACCTAAAAAGGGTACCAAACACAGCCCTACCACAAGTAGGTACTTCATAGATTTAGGCATTGTTATTCTTGTTTTTGAACAGGAAGAATAAAAGACCTATAACTAGAATACTACCCAGAATAAAAATCCAGGTAGGAATGCCGTCCTCGTCATGATGCTCGTGATCGTGATCGTGTGTGTGCGTGGCTGCACCGTGTTCATGCGTAACTTCAAAGGTAAGTGTTGCCCATTTAGACTGATGAGTAAGTGAATCGTTATCCTGTACTTCGTTCATGTGAATGGTACGTAAGTAGTAGATACCGTCTTTTGGTAAGTCTACCGTCATCATTCCCATATCATCGGTTTTTAGTTGTTGACCGCTGGTATGTGTGTGTGATTCCTGTTGAACTTTTTGATCGTGGCTATGCTCTTTTTCATGTTTATGACTGTGCGTACTACCATCGTGCGTGTGCTCATGCTCGTGATTTTGCGCAGCTTTATCGTGATCGTGGCTGTGCTCTTTTTCATGATTGTGGCTGTGCGTGCTACCATCGTGCGTGTGCTCGTGCTCGTGATTTTGCGCAGCTTTGTCATGATCGTGGCTGTGCTCTTTTTCATGATTGTGGCTGTGCGTACTACCATCGTGCGTGTGCTCTTGTTCAGCTTCGTCGTGAGAATGACCCGATGGTACATAGTTAGCATACACTAATTGATTGGTGAGCGGTCTACCATCTAATAATAATTGCACTTCCAAAGTACCACCAGAATAGGTGTCGTAAGGATTTTGCATAGGAACAAATTCGATAGGATAACCTAAAACGGTTTGCCAATCGTTAGTACGCGTATCACCTACTTGATAAATCGCTTTTACGTGTTTTTGATAGCTTTCAACAGCATCTTGATCTAGTTTTTGTTCTGTTTTGCGTTTTTCTAGCATGTCTAGCACACCATCGTGCTCTAGGTAGCTGTTAAACTTTTCAGCACTTAATTCTATATTGCGAGCCTTAGTTGATACACCAGCTACATAAGTTCCAGGTTGTGTTGCATTAAATGAAACCTGAGTTATGGTGGTATCTATATCGGTCCATTGATCTTCTGTAATGCTGGTTCTCGTACCGTTAACGGTATAGGACGCATCGAGCATGCGGTCGCGAGTTATGGTGTTTTCGCTTTTATCAAAAGTCCCGTTGTACAGCTGTAAGGTCGCTGTATCGCCGGTAGATAAAAAGTAAGTTTCCATTTTAAGATACAAGTCGTGACTGCATAGTAACAGCACCGCAAGAATCAAGTAGTAAGGTTTGCGCATGGTAATTTTAATTTGGTTTCAAATATATACGAGCCACCTACCAAAATGGTTTTAAGTTTTGTTAAGGTTGGTGGTGGTCTTAGTAATATTCTTTGATATAAGCATAAGCACGTTCAAACAAAGTTTGATCCTTGTGTAGCTTATACTTTAATAAAGCTTTACGTAATGATTTTTGAACCTCGCGTTCTCCTGAACTGGTTTTTTGCCAACCAGGGAAACGAACTATGCGAACAATAGCATCTATATCTTCAACAATACGTTCTACAACTGCTGGAGTTTGATCGTTTTTTAATTCGATAAATAATTCTGTAAGTGCTGCTTTTGGAGTTTTCTCGACTAAAAACTCTTGTATCTCCTTTTCTGCTTCTACAGTTTCTTTTGCTAGTTTGCAAAGTTCTTTTACAAACTCTATAGATGTTATTAATCCTAACTCCGCTTTGTCCCTTAAAGCCTCTAAACGCTCACTAAGAGACTTAAACTTAGGATCTCCTGCGTGCTTTTTAAAACGCTTAATTAATATTTTTTCTAGCTTCTTGGCATTTTTAGGATCTGGGTTATTGAATATGTTTTCAATTACATCTGCGTCTAGAACAAATTCCTCTAGATGATGTACTTCACCTACATGGGTATTCTCATGCATTAATCTAGTAGTCTCGGCTCCTAGTGAAAACCATAATAGTTTCCCAATATTATCTGCAGCTGGTCGTACGGATTCAAATACTTGTGATAACCACTTATAATCCTCCTGAAAAAGATTCAGGATACTATCTGGGGATAGCGATTCCCATAGTTTGGACAGGTACTTATAATCTTTCGCGAAAGCGTCTTTCTTATCATTGTTATTAATAGCGTTTTGAGCTGCTTCTAGACCTTCAAACCCTTGTATAGTTCTATCTACGCCTTCAAAATGAGATAAGGTCTCTTTCATAGCCTTGGGCAATTTATCACGTAGCTCGGATAAATTTGAGATAACCGTTTTAACACTTTCTTCATCAAATTGTAAGGCTTTGGCAGTATCATCGAATACACCAAAGTAATCCACAATACGACCAAATGATTTCTGAGGATAGAGTCTATTAGTTCTACAAATAGCCTGGAGCAATGTATGGTCCTTGATAGACTTATCTAAATACATGGTTTGTAAAATAGGTGCATCAAATCCAGTTAGAAGTTTTGCAGTTACGATTATAAACTGAATATCAGATAGTGCATCATTAAACTCTTCTACTATTTTTTCTTGCTGACTTTTATCAACTCCCCATTTCTGTTTGAACTCCAACTCATCATTTGCTGATGTTGAAATAACCACCTTACTAGCTTCTTCTGGGAAGTATTTATCTAATTCCTCTTTGTACTGAACACATGCATAACGATCTGGTGTAACAATCATCGCTTTAAAACCATGAGGCGCGACTTTATCTTTAAAGTGAGTAGCAATATCCTTTACTATTTTAGCAACTCGCTCTGGAGACTTGAGGAAGGCTGACATTTTTGCTGACTTCTTATTTAATGCATCAGCTTCTTCATCTGTAAGCGCAGCGCTTTCTTTAAACTCTGCAAAAGCTTTATCTATTGTTTCTTTATCTACGTGAACATCTACTAACCGTGGTTCAAAATGTAGTGGTAGCGTAGCATTATCTCTAATCGAGTCATGGAAAGTGTAACGAGACATATAACCACCTTCATCTTCTTCAGATCCAAACGCCCAGAATGTATTCTTATCTGCCTTGTTAACTGGTGTTCCTGTTAATCCGAATAGAAATGCGTTAGGTAAAGCAGCACGCATTTGACGTCCTAAATCACCTTCTTGTGTTCTATGGGCTTCGTCCACTAAGACAATGATATTATCTCTACTGTTCATATTAGGTTTTGCATCCCTGAACTTATGAATCATAGATATAATGATCTTTCTGGTATCGTTTTCTAGTAGTTTTTGCAGCTGTTTGATATTATCTGTGGTTTCTACATTAGAAATATCAGCTGCGTTGAAGGTTCCTGTTATTTGAGTGTCTAAGTCGGTTCTATCTACTAGCACAATAACTGTGGGGCTTTTGAGATCTTTTTCTCTTCTTAATTTTTGAGCAGCAAAAACCATTAATAAGGATTTACCTGATCCTTGAAAATGCCAGATCAATCCTTTTTTAATCTTTCCTTCTTTTACACGTTCTACAATTTTATTGGCACCTTCATATTGTTGGAATCGCGGTATAACCTTAATCCGTTGTTTCTTTTTGTTTGTAGTAAATAGCGAAAAGTTTTGCAGTATATCCAACAAACGCTTTGGATGTAATAAATCTGACAACTCTTTACCTACTTTACCTAAACCTAATCTCTTGGCAATTTCATCGTCGTCATTTTCTAAGCGCCATGGTGCCCAAAACTCTAATGGTGTTCGCACACCACCATAATAGAGTTCTTTGCCTTCTGTAGCAAAAGATAAAATATTAGGTACAAATAATTGAGATATAGCATTTTCATAAACATCATGTACCTCATGTGCACCATCTAACCAGCTTATAGATGGCCTAATTGGTGTTTTAGCCTCACCAATGACTACAGGAATTCCATTAATAAACAATACTACATCTGGTATTTTTGTTTCTCTATGGTGTACACGATATTGAGTTGTTGCTGTAAAACTATTCTTCTTTAAATCTTCAAAGTCAATTAAACGAACTGGTACATGTCTATTATTTTCTCCAAATGGCATGGTTTTATGACCTTGCATCCATTTGAAGAACTCCTCGTTTGCTCTTACTAAACCAACTTGATGAACCGATAATAATATGGCTCTAAGCTTATAAATAACCTCATGTGCCAAATCGTGATTTGATTGTATCTCTGGGTTTAATCTGATAAGCGCTTCTTTTAATTCTTTTTTTAATAAAACCTCATTTACTGAACGTTGTAATTCTTGGGCAGACTTGTACTCCCAAAATCCATTGTACATCCCTGCTTCTTCAGAAACGCCTGCAGTATTTAGATTAACACCGGTAAGTTGATTTATAATGTAGTTTTCTACACTGTTTAGTTCATTGAAACTCATAGTTAACTCTTAATTATTTTTTCTATCTTATGT
This sequence comes from Nonlabens sp. MIC269, assembly GCF_001430865.1. Taxonomy (GTDB): domain Bacteria; phylum Bacteroidota; class Bacteroidia; order Flavobacteriales; family Flavobacteriaceae; genus Nonlabens; species Nonlabens tegetincola. Next base: position 487,321 of record NZ_CP011373.1, read on the forward strand.
ATTAAGATTGGTAATCTATCATCCATTATAAGCGGATGAATATGACAGGAAATTACTTCTGTAAACGTAGGACTAGTATATATTTTGATGAATTCATCTTTGATAAATTCTTTTACCTCTGGATGGTCTTCATTAATTTCTTCTACAATGGTTGTTCTATTATCCATTACATAGATAATATCTTCAAAATCATGGCTTGTTCTGTAATCTGTTCCACGATCATTAAATGCTTCAAATTTGGTAGCTATATAGCAAGGTGCAGAAAGAATACTTATAGCTTCTCCTTTAACTTCTGTAGTGTATAAATTTTGAAATCCAATCTTATACCATTTATTAGCTGGACCTATTGGGCCATCTTCTGCAGGCATTATATCTACAGATATACCTTCATATAAATAACTACAAATTGCATGTCCATTTGGGTCTGGGCTAAACCCAAGTTGTGCTAATCGTTCTTGCATTTGTGCCCAATCTGAATAGTTTAACAAGTTAATGGTTAAATCTATATCTGCCGTTGGTCTTATTTCATCTGCAGATGGGTCATCTGTATAAACGCTCACTACCGCACCACCTATAAAAACCATTTGAGCTTTAAGTTCTTGAAGTGCCATTGCTACTTGGCCTACGGTGTCTAAATTGATGACTTTATTTTCCATAACTTTTATTTATTACCTAAAAGCGATAATCGTCTATCTAAATCAGAATCATTTTCTAGTATTCTACTTTTTAATTCTTTTAATGCAATTTCTTTTTCTCTAGCTCTTCCTACTCTAACGGCATCTACTAATGCTAATAATTCATGTAATTTCTCATCTTTTTGAACAGCCTCTACTACTGTAGGATATAAAGGTTCTATAGCCTGACCTCGTAAAGATCCTTTACCATAAGGCCAAACATAATGCTCGTTACTCACTATAGTATCGTTTAGCGGTGCCGCAGAGTGTGCAGTAGGAATACCACGCACGATAGCTCCTGGTTGTTGTGGATATACGTAGGGCAAACCATGAGCTAAAAAATCCATAAGCGCTAGTTTCATTACCAGTTTTTTATCAGATGCCATAAGCCCAGCGATGACAGACCGGTTAATGCTTTCACTTACCTCGCTAGCACTTATATTTAATTCGTATGACAGATCTTTCATGTACCATTTCTGGTCTCTTTTAGCAATAATCTTTAGTAAAATAACAATATCATGCGGACGCATACCGCTATGCTTTTTCATAACATAATTTATTTGTTCATATACAAATATACTTAAAACACTATATAATTCGCGATTCGCGAATCGCGAATTACTCATTTATGGCTTTTCTACTTGTAAGTATTCTTATAACCGTAAGACCCTAATTCCGCTTATAACAAAAGGTATCATCCTCTTGCCACCATTTTACACCTATTCCTCAACAATCGTAATGCATCCAAAGCCTCTGGATTACCTGCTATATTTAATATAGGTAAGTACTCTACGATAAGCCCCTTCTCTATTCCATTCAAATTTTCAGAATGCGTTACCCAATTGATTAATAAGTTTTCATTAATCCAGTTAATGATTTTAACTTCATTCTGCTTTGAAAATTTATAATTGTTTTGATTTCTTTTTCCTTTTAAAGAACCAGGCTCTGGTACATATCCCAAAACTGCTCCTAGACTTCTAAAGAAAGTTCCATGCCCTTTGGCTTTTAGCTCTTGATTTAAAAAACGTTTCTTCAAACTTTTAGATGCTAAACCTATGTAGATAATATTATGTTTTCTCTCTTTTAATGCGTTTTGAAAAGTAGAAGGAAGCGCATTACTGTTTTTAATTCTGACGCAATACAGTCCTGGCTCATGCGGAATACTATCTTCACTATCAGCAACTGAATTGAAATTCTTCTCATTCATCAGAATTTTTTTCAGTAAAGTAGAGTCTTCTATACTGGATTTAACTGCTAACTTTTTGTGTTTAGAAACTATTGGAGTTTTAAATATCCCAGTGGTGTTTTTAAGTGAAATCTTCCCATTACTTTTTACGAATAAATGAGGATAGTTTCTAACTCTAGCACTTATCTGACTGCTTTGTATAGCAGAACCGTCTTTTTTGGTGTACCAGCTGGTTTTATTTAAAACGCTGGCAATTTCAGCTGTGCTTAACGCTGTTTTAGCTTTTAACAAGACTTGTTCTATAGCAGCATGTAAGGTCATTGGTCGTTGTTAGAATTTAGGATAAAATTGTAAGTTGCTTCGCAATAATATTTAATACATAATAATGTTAATTGTATGACATACAATTAAGCAAATAAGTTGCTGATTTTATCATAAGTAATTTTAGCAATATCATTTTCAATTGCTAAATTCATATGCACATTAATTAAAAGAATGATCTTTAAGATTTTATTTAATATAGATCTATTCCGGATTATTTCAAATTGAATTTTTTCCTTCATAGATTTATTACTAATATTTTCAAGTAAAGATTGATTTGCTTCTATATTCATGGTTATTCGCTGACTATATTCTTGTAAAGATTTTTTATAATTATCCATAAAAGCATCTACACCATAAGTTTCAATTGCATTTAAATAATTGCAAATCCATTGATAATCCATTCTATCTGGTTCAGATCTACCATCTAGAATTATAATTTTGATACCGTCGACAAATAGTTTTTTCCAAGTCCTTTCACCCACAGATCCAATTCGAACTCTTCCTGCATATAATAATGTATCGTCTTTCTTTCTGTAATGATATAAACTTTTAGACTTAATACACGTAATCCATTTATTCATTTCTTTTTTTGCCAGCTCATGTGCTCCTTTGAAATTTAGATCGTATTCAATGGTTTTCTTATGCTCGATTACTAGGTAAATATTATCATAGTAGTGTATGACTTCGAATTTTTCGTCTAATTTCTCCAAATCACAAATTTTTAAGATTAATTGAAAGATAATTTACCTGATGACTCTTGTTTTGTAAAAATACTCTGGCAAGCAAATATTTTTTCTGTGCCTCATTGGACTGAATAAAACTCCATTGCGACTTACGCATGAAGAAAGGAACTGAATCACTATTAGAAAGACCTCGAATTGTAGTCTTAGCATCAATGTAATACTTAGTACTTTCTTGATAAAGAATTTCGAAATCAAAACGGCGTTCATTTAATTCTTTACTCGACCAAATAACTTTATACCCTTGATATTCGGGAAATTTATTTTTTAGATCCTCATAAACAAGCTTTTCTCCTATTTTTCCAGTCTCTTTATCAGCAAATGTTTTATCATCAATTTCTTCTTGCAAGGCTAGGAGTACGGATTCTATTAAATGAGCCTTATTCGATAATTCAGATAGCTGCTCAATTGTTATACTTGAGTCTGCTAATTTAGATAACGCTCGCATTTTGCCACTTTGGGCTATATTAAGTGCCATATCTCTTTCTGTTTCATTAAATGTTTCAAGAAATAAAACCGCTCTTTTGGTACTGAACCATTTGAATAAATCTTTTAATTCTTTTACTTTTAAATCAGAGTCATTATACCATTTAAATAATTTTCTTAGCGGTTCTATAAATGTATCTGGACTACCATCATTTTTGGCATACGCATTTTTAAATGATTCGTCTATTCTATTACAAATAAATTTAAGCCCTCTACTACTTCCTACAGGAAGATAATCTTTAAAGTCATTGAAATCAGAGTGCAATAATGTATTTTCCATAATTTCTTTATTAATTGAATTGTTAATATCAATTAATTTTTCAGGCATATCATCATTAAAGTATATAAATTCTCTTTCACACAACACTTTGTTTTGATTAGGAAAAATTTTGTATTTGTTGAATAGATTTGGTTCGACATCGGTAATCAATGAAAAAACATCTTTTAGCCATTCCATAGTATTACTAGAATTATGTAATGAAAATGTATCTATTTGTGAGGTTAAAACAACCTCAGATAGAAAATTTTCGAAGGAATATTTGATAGAAGGTATCAGATTAAAATCTATAGCTTTATGCCATGCCTCGAAACTTGATTTTTCAGGTAATTTTAATGATGCAAAACAATTCGCTACACCATAAAATCTTTCCATGTGCTCATCATCAATAAAAGGAATTTTGGCGTTTTTTAATGGAATATTATTTCCTTTCACATTAACTAGTAAACTCAAGTTTAAAATCTTGGAAATAAACGATTTAACCAATTTATTTTTAAACCATATTTTACTCGGTTCGGTACCATTAAATGTTTTTCTTACATATGCTATATTGTAAAGATTCCCAGTTTTGTTTGAAAGCAGAATTTTAATCAATTTATCAAATAACTCAACCCCTTCTTCACATATTTTTCTATTAAGAGAATCATTAGGAGATAATTCAATATTATGCCTTTCGGTAGATGGCTGGTAATTTAAACTATTAAGAATAATTGGTAAACCAACTTTTTCTGTGCCTATTAATGGTAGTCCGCAGAACAATTTTGACATGTTATCTGGAAACGCTACGGCATTATTATTCTTAATTTGAATAGCTGTACTTACCTTATCATAACTGAGATAAAACATATCTATGAGTTCAATCTCGTTATCCATAATTTTCTTAAATGTTATAATATTATCATTTTGAGATTGAAAAATGAGCTTAAAAGAAGAGAATTTATTGAACTCATCAGCATTATTAATAATCTCAACTGATAACACTTTTCTCATAAAGCACAATGTATAAGGTAATATGGTAATTAAATAATTTATACCTTCTATTGCTGCTTTTTTACCATCTATTTGATTAAATGGTTTGTTTAATAAATAAGAAAAATGAGTTTGAAAAGTGCCTTTTTTATACTCTGATAGGTGGTGATTATTTCTTAATTCTAGTTTTGTTTTTTTAATGGAATTTTGAAGAAAGCTTTTATTACCTGGGTTACTTCGATCTAATAAAATTTTAAATTTATAGTGCTTATCTTCATCATTTTTTTTTACAATACCTTCAACTTCAATTATACTGGAAAGTACATGAGTAGAAATTAAACCAGACCCAAACTTACCTATGTTATCTTTCATGTCTATTTCATCTCCATCTTTCCCAGAGTCGGGAGAAATGAGATTTAAAACGTCTAAGGTTCTAAATGGTTTTCCAGAGTGTGAAAACGTGATTTTATTGTTATCTAATGTCAATTTTACTTTAACATCATCATTATAATCACTCGCGTTTTGAAGAAGTTCCCAAAACCATCTTTTAGTCATTTCTTCTACCTTGCTATTTATAGGTTCTAGTTTTTCTTTTAGCCTCTTGGCTGGAATAGAAAGCGATTGATTTTCTTCCTCTCTTTTTATTTCATCAATAAATTTTAATGACATAATTAAAACACGCGATTAATTAAACTATTTTAACTCCAACAATTCTCATAAAAAATCTTTTCCATTTGCCATAAGGCATTAGAACTATTCAATTGAAAAAACATCTGCTTATCTTTTTCTGGAATCTTACTCAATGCTTTATGATAATTAATATAGGCTTTTAAATTCTGCACCTTATCATCAATATAAACTTTCATTAGTTTACCTTTTAAATCGACTCCCTCAATACTTTCTTCTTTTATTTTATAATCTTTAAATGCTATTATTAATGGTTCTGGATATTTTTTTTCTACAAACTTTTCGTGAACATTTGTAGTCAATGGGTTTATATACAATAACAGTAATTTGTTATTCTCAAACTCACGATATTTAAAAGTATAAAACCCATCAATCAAAATCTTTTTATCCTGAAACTGCAACACATGAATACCAGTTTTAAATGGCTTTAATATTGATTCTAATTCATGTATGGTTGAGTGTAATTTATTTAACTCATTACTCTCTAAAAACAATAAATTAATAGTGTTTGCAAATAGTCTTGCGTTTGCATCTGTAAAGCCCATTGCTCCCATAAACATAAGGTTATCTGGATGCATTTTTATATTTCTAAAATTTCTGGCTCTATCAAAATCTGGTTTTAAAAACTTTAAATAATCATTCTCAAAAACATCATTTATAATGTTTACCAACCGTTTATCTCTTTTGCCATTTTTGGTTGGAATTCCAAGTGCTTTAGCTTTTAATTTAATGGCCATTTCCATGATGAGCAGTAGTTTACTCATAGCTTCATCAAACATTGGCCAATGATAATAGCTATGCGCCATTATGTAACTTACTGTTTGAAAATCTGTGACAATATCTTCTGGTACATTTTTATGAAACTTACCTTCAACAACAAACCTATCTACAAACTCTTCTCTAGATTTTGCATATAAATCCCAACGTGTATCTGGCTCATACCAATGCATACCCTAAAACAACTGATTAATTAAACTCATTTGTAAGGCTTTGGAACTTTGAATTTTGGATTCTAAATCATTAATCGAATCATCAAATTTATCTGCAATTTTTACAAATTTATCTCTTTCTATTTTATCCAAGAGAGGCATTTTAATTAGACTAAAATCACCTTTATTTAATATAGGAACAACTGAATTAGCTGCTCTAGATATAATTCTATGAATAAATAAATTAAATGTGTTATATAAATATTTAGCATTTATATCTACGTTGGGTATTATCGTATTAATTTGCTGGTTAGTAGCGCATCTTTTAGTAGATATTCCCATTTTACCAACGGAAGCAATACACACAACCATTAGTGAGTTAGGTGGGATTTCTCTAGTTACTTGCAGACCTTTTTCAGAAATTGACCTCACTGTTTTTTCAATACTTATTTGGGTTTCTAAATCAGCAGGAGTAACAAATGGGATATCTCCATTCCAATAATCTTTATTTTTTGTTGATGGTGTTGAACCAGTAATAATCTCTCCTATTTTCTTTAATTGAACTTCCATTGTGTCCTGTTTAAAATAGTTTTTTAACGAAACTGTTTTATCTATTTTTAATTTGCCTAACACCTCAGTTTCCCTCTCAACAACCTCATCCATAGCCCAAAGTAATTGAGCCAGTTTAGCTTGTTGGTCTTTTGGTGGTAAGAGGAATTCTTGATGTTTTAAATCTCCCCAATTTATGGTTGGCGATAATCCACCAACAGAAATATCTACCATCCGGTGCATAAATTGGTCTGAGTGCAAAAAGAAAGGAAATAGTTTTGGGTTAATGATATCAGAGTTTGCCCTAAAAACAAATGCATGTGCAGAGCAAATACCATCAAAATCTACTATTGCTGCTTTGCGTTGGTAAGCACGTCGTTTTCCAAAAATAACATCACCTGGATAACAGCGTAGCTTTCCACCTTTAACATCAGAAGGCACTCCTTTTCTACGTATATGAATATCGTTAGCATCTAAATGTTCAAGACCTACATAAATATCTACATCAGCTTCTTCTGGCTTTACAGTTTTAGATATTTTTTGAGCAATCTCTTCAAACTTAAAAAGCTTCCAATTAGATTTATCTAAATTATTTAAATCTATATTCTGTTTTGTCATTTCCATTTAATTCAAAACATTAAATAATTCATTTATACTAGCTTTTAAAGTTGCAGATTTCTCTTTCCAATTTGTTAAGGCTTCATCTAAAGATAAATTTGGTTCGCTAGTATCTACATTACTCAAATACTGTGCAATGTTTAAACTTCCTTTATTTTCCAAAAGCTCATCAACAGAAACCACTTTAGCAAAGTCATCTATATTTTTAAAATCTTTATAAGCCTTAAAAATTTTATGAATATGTTTTTGTTCTAAAAATGCAATGTTCCTTTCTTGTTTTACTTCTTTTAAAGCATTAATTATTAAAACTTTTCCTTGTTTCTTTTTAGTTTTATTAGTCTTTGTAATTAACAAACAAGCTTCCATTGGTGAGTTGTAAAACAAATTAGGGCCTAAACCTATAACGCATTCAACCAAATCTTCCTCTATCATTTTACTTCTCATTTCTGCTTCACTTTCGCGAAATAAAATTCCGTGCGGCCATAATGAAATAGAGCGCCCATTTTCAGCATCTAAACTTTTCTGTATATGCTGTTGGAAGGCATAATCGGCACAGCCTTGTGGCGGTGTTCCCCAAAGGTTACGTCCGTAAGGGTCATTTTCAAAGCTTTTTTTGTCCCAAGCTTTTATACTGTATGGTGGATTAGCCAGAATTACGTTAAATGTTTTTAGCTCATCGTTGTGCAAAAAGGCTGGTCGTGCTAGTGTATCGCCACGCACAATGCTAAACTCTTCTATACCGTGCATAAACATATTCATACGTGCTATAGCGCTGGTAATGAGGTTAATTTCTTGACCATATAATTTTAGGGTACGGTATTCCTTGCCTTCATCACGTAAATGCAAAGCGCAATTCAATAACAAACCACCAGAACCACAGGTAGGATCATACACACTTTCTCCTGGTTGTGGATCCATAATCATAGTCATGAGTTTAACCACCGTTCTATTGGTGTAGAACTCGGCTGCGGTATGCCCAGAATCATCTGCGAACTCTTTGATTAAATACTCATAGGCATTACCCAGTTGGTCGTCGGGGACATTTTTTAAATTGAGTTTGTGCTGCGAGAAATGTTCAATAAGGTTGGTCAAAGTGGCATCACTTAACCGATTTTTATTAGTCCAGCTTGCGTCGCCAAAAATTCCATAAAGCGTTTCTGGGTTGGCTTTTTCTATATCGCGCATGGCATTTTGTATGGCGATACCTACGTTTACCGTAGTTTCACGCACGCTATTCCAGTGTGCGGTCTCTGGTACTATAAAATGATGATGCTCTGCAAATGCGGCATATTCTAAATCACCATCGCTTTCTTCTAGTGCTTTTTCAAACTCCTCATCATACACATCACATATGCGCTTATAAAACAATAACGGAAATATGTATTGTTTATAATCACCAGCATCTATAGTGCCTCGTAGCGAGGTTGCTGCTCCCCAAAGGTATTTTTCTAGTTCTTGTTGCGTCATGTTATTCGTTATCGTTCATTACTTCAGCTTTTTTTAAGTATGGTCTTATAATAGAAGTAAACCACATTATAGAAGCCTCGCCATCTTTGATAGTAGCATCAGTTACGTCTCTACTGTGCCGAATTGAATTTCTTAATTCTGCAATTTGATTGAAACGAACTTCTAAAGTTCCTTTACTGCCAAAAGTCTCTTCAAACAAAGGATATGCAGGTTTAGATACGATAACATCTTTATACTCTTGCATATCGAAAAAATCCATTCGCCTTCTTAAGTTATTAAACTGATTTTTATCCTCTCCTGGATTTTTTCCTAGCCAATTTTTGATTCTTCCATTGACTTTTCCTTTTATATGCTCAGGTATTAATTCCTGATAGGCATCTAATTCACAAGCCAATTCTAATCGATCTGAAATGATATTTCGAAGAGATATTTCAATATTTTCAATCTCTTCATCGTAATGCTGTAAATCTTGATTTTTTATGTCTTTAGAATAATCTTCATAGTAAGATTTTAAAAACTTATTAATTCCATCAGTTAATTTCTTTCTTCTTACATCGAGAAATTCTTCATAGTTCTCTAATGTATATAAAGAAGTATCGGTTGGCACAAATTGCTTTCTCAGTTGCTCTGGATCAATATTTGGCAGATATTCAGCTGGATCGCCATCTAGTATTTTAATATTAGACTTTTGAGTAATAAAGGCAATATTTGAAATTTCATTAACAAGAGCTTTATGGATAGAACTACTCGAACTATATTTTTTATAAAGAAATGCTTTTGGAAAAATATGATGACGTTCTAGCTTATTGTTATACCCTACGCTTTTAGAATACAAACTTAACACTGGATTTGTCCAGTCTTTTGCATTTTGTGCACGCACAGCACTGTAGAAAAGATTGTAGATTCTACTTCTAACGCCTTGCATCGTAACGTCTTCAGGTCTTAAATATAAATTGGTTCCTCTAAACAAATGCATTTCCTTAATTAGAGCATCGATAGAATTATTCTCTTTAATAGCATTCATATCTTTTTCTAAAAACGATTCTGATGAACCACTAAATCTTCCCCAAAGTAATGCTGTGTACATCCAGTAAATAGCTTTGTTAGCTTCCTCTTCTGATTTAAATTGTCCACCATTCTTCATCAAATAATAACCTAGTACGTAATACACATATAACGTGCTAAAACTATCTGATGAATCAATAAATGCTTTATCTCTCAAGATATTAATTAAGTAAGCTAATATCTTTTTTATCTCCTTCCAGGCTTCTTCAAACTTTTCTGATGTAATTTCCCCAATGTCATCAGTGAACTTACCTCGTTCCGTTGTAAATATGTTCAATAAACGGGTATAATTTCTAAAGCTGAAATCATAATTATACTTTAAAAATTCTTCGGAGGCTTCTCTAAATCTGTCTTTAGCCTCAGGCCAGTTAGAAGTTATAATGGCAAGCGCCAAATCTGACTCATTAAGTGTTGTACCTGTTTTATTTACCAAATTAAATATCTCAACTACTTTATCTAAATCTGTTATAGTTATTTCTTTAATGTAATAACCATAATCCTGAATTGCACCTAATTTATTCAGCGTAACAATTTTGCTTAAATAATAATTTTTAACATCTTCATCTAGCGATTGAATATGAGTAATAAATGTTCCTACACCGCCTTTACTTAAAAAATCTGAAACGTTAATCCATTCTGGATTATTTCCCATCTTCTTCTGCATAAAATATTCAAACTCCTCTGTTTCTAGATTGAAATACAAATCTGTCCTCAAAGAAACTCCTTCATACCAATCTGGCGTTTCACCTCGGAAAATTGTATAAATAGTAGTTAGCCTCTGTTGTCCATCTAATATTAGCTGATGAAACACAGAATTTGTATCAGTTATGCTACCTCTTATTTTTGAAGGGTCTTTGGTTTTCCAAATTAAAAACGAACCAGAAGGATATTCAAGGTAGAGAGATTTAAAAAATTCTTTAACCTGTTTACTATTCCAAACATAACCTCTTTGAAATTCAGGTATCTTATACTCTCCATTATCAATCGAATGTAAAATGTCTGATATCTTTTTTTCCATTAAATAAACTCTTTCAATATTTTTTTAAACCTTTCTTCAGCTTTTTGTGAGGCTTCCCAAGCCTCTTTTAAATCAGATAGCGCTTCTTCTACACTAGGTAAATTATCTTCAATGATTTTCTCAACATAAAGTGGAATATTAAGATTGAAATCATTCTCTTCAAGATCATTGATGTCAGCTACTTTTACGTAATTCTCAACATCTTGATAAGCAGTGTACCATTTAAAGATTTGATTAACATGTTCAGGTTCTAAAAAGTTTTGTGCTCTACCTACTCTAATTTGGTCTGAGGCATCAATAAATAAAACCTTATCTTTTTTATCTGCTTGCTTGTTTTGTTTAAATACCATGACACAAGCTGCTAACTGAGTACCATAGAAAATATTAGGACCAATACCAATAACTGCTTCTAGTAAATCTTGTTCTAGAAGTGCTTTTCTAATTTTGCCTTCGGCACCTTTTCTAAACAAAGCACCATGAGGTAAAACCACTGCCATACGTCCCGTACTGTTCATGGATTTGATCATATGTTGCACCCAAGCCATGTCTCCGTTGCCTTTAGGTGGCACTCCAGCGATATTCCGACCATAAGGATCATTTGTCCAATTTTCTGCGCCCCATTGTTTTAAAGAGAACGGTGGATTTGCAATCACACAGTCAAAGGTTTTTAAACCATCTGCTGCAAAAAATGCAGGTTGTCGTAAGGTATCTCCTCTTGCAATTTGAAAATCTTCAATACCATGCAAGAACATGTTCATTCTAGCAATGGAACTAGAAGTCAAGTTCTTCTCCTGACCGTATAATTTAAGCGTACGGTAATCTTCGTTATTATCCTTTAAATGATCTACGCACTCTAGTAACATACCGCCGGTTCCACAAGCAGGATCATAGATGGTCTCTCCTTCATGAGGATCTAGAATCAAACCTAATAGATGAACCACAGAACGTGGTGTATAAAATTCACCAGCTTTTTTATTAGTTAAATCTGCAAAGTGTTTAATCAAATACTCATAGGCATTTCCTAAAATATCGGGATCGACTAGTGAGTTGGATAAATTATATTGAGAAAAATGTTCTATCAAATCAATCAGCAATCGATCTGAAAGCTTGTTCTTATTACTCCATTGCGCATCACCAAAAATTCCATAAAGCGATTCTTGATTAGCCTGTTCAATACCACGTAGCGCTTTTTCAATGGCTAGACCTACATTACTTGTTGTTTCTCTCACATCTTTCCAATGACAATTATCTGGAATTTCAAATCGGTGAAATTCTGGTAAAGATGCATATTCCTTATCTCCATCAGATTCCTCTAGGGCTTGATGGTATTCCTCATCATAAACATCAGACAAACGTTTAAAAAACAACAAAGGGAAAATATAAACTTTATAATCTGAGGCATCTACAGGACCTTTTAAAATCCACGCAGCTTTGGATAAGTATTGTTCTAGTTGTGATAAGGTTAATTTTTCTTCATTCATTGGCTAATAGCAGTTACGCTTTCGCGAAAGCGTTATTAATAAAACACCCTAAACCACTCATTTTCTTTTGAGTAAGAAAGTGCAGCGATTTAGGGGACTGTGAAGATAGAAAAAAACTAGTTTTTTAACTAATGTGTAGTGTTTGGTTTTTAGTGAATTTAATGTGGATGTTGTTTGACATGTGATGTATGTTGGATAAAAAAGTGCCAGCTATTTTACTACCTTTGAGTAACTACCTGAAATACCAGACCATGAAATACGTACTAACCTTATTGACAATAAGTGTGCTGTTGTCTTGCAAACCGACTGAAAACGATACAGAATTGTTGTTTGAGGATATGGCTACCGCTTCACAAGAAATGTTCAATGAACTGGTAGAAATACGTAGAGATTTACATCAATATCCTGAACTAGCTGGTAATGAAAAGCGAACCGCAACTCTTGTGGCTGATTACCTCAAGGAGTTACAACTAGAAGTTCATGAGAATATAGGTGGTTATGGCGTGGTTGGTATTTTAGATACGGGCAAGCCTGGTAAGAAAATAGCCTGGCGTGCCGACATTGACGCACTTGCGACCGAGTTTGAAGATGATCCAGTAGCTTTTGCGTCTAAAAATCCAGGTTTAAGACATATTTGTGGACACGATGTGCATACTACCATTGCTTTGGGAATTGCTAAAAATTTGAGCTTGCACAAAGAGCAATTAGTTGGAACGTATTATTTCGTTTTTCAACCTGCCGAAGAAACGATTACTGGAGCAAAGGCCATGCTAGAAGATGGCTTGCTAGAAGTAATTCAACCTGATAAGTTCTATGCCTTGCATATGACTCCGTTTCCTGTAGGTACAGTGGCCGTTAAACCCAATGAGATTTATGCCCATTACAAGAAAATCGTTTTGAGTTTACATACCCAAGATACTACCAAAATTACTGCGGCTACTTCCTACTTTAAGCAATTACAAAATGTGACTGACGAACGTTTTGGTACTGATAGTTCTTTTGAAGATGCTACTATTGGTATCGTAGGTAGTTCTAGTATTTATAAGAATTATACCTATTTAGAAAGTCCGGTGAAAGTGCAAAAACTTAAAGATAGCACCACTTTGAGCGCTTATATGAGTTTCAGTAACGCTGAAGAACTGGAACAAGGTCGTCAAAAGATGGATTCTATATTTAAGCATGGGGCTTTGCAAGATGTATATAAGTACCACCGCATCGAACCCGTTTCTTACGTGATTAAAAACCATCCCGCAACCACTAAAGAGGCCATGCAATTCCTGTCTAATCATTATGAGGATGCACTCACAGAGCTTTCTGGAAGTTTTCCTGGTGGACGTAGCGATGATTTTGCTTTGTTTCAAGAAGAAATTCCAGGAACTTATTTTTTTATGGGTGCTTCTAATTTGGAACAAAACATAATTGCCATGCCTCATACACCCATTTTTCAAGTTGACGAATCGGTTATTGAATATGGAGTGCGTTATTTCAGCACCTTACTAGCTGCTCGCGCCAATTATGAGAACATAAATTGATACAAAGCTACTAGCCTATCTTTTTAATGAGAACGTGAGTTTGACCATTTAAGATCGTAGCACCCGAACCATTAGTTACTATAAAATCGCAGCCTATACCGCCACAGAAGAAGTCTTAAAACATTGTTAAAAATCAATGCCTAATACACTGATTTACAGTTTATAGAGAATTATCAACCAGTTGTCGAAGAAGTTTGAAAGTAACTACTTACACTGCCAAATCATCCTCTAAAACTGCGACCTGTTTTTGATGCTTTTGTTTGGACCAAATCGCCAATCCAAAAGTGAGTACTCCTAGTCTACCAATAAACATTAATACAATAAGGATAGCTTTTCCCCAAGCCGTTAAATCACCAGTAATTCCCATACTAAGTCCGACAGTTCCCAATGCAGAGCTTACCTCAAACAGTATTTTTTCAAAAGAGAAATCTTCTGTAAAAGATAGCAATAAGGTAAATAGAAAGATGAGTGATGTATAAAATATAAAGGAAGAGGTAGCTATATACAATCGTTCAAAAGGTATTTTACGTCCCAAAAAGGTTATTTCTCTCGCTCCTTGTAGCCTGCTTTTCATAATAGCAAAAACAGCCGTAAGTGTGGTAATTTTCATTCCACCAGCAGTTCCTGATGGAGATGCTCCTACATACATCAAGAAGATAGTGACCAAAACAATAGGAAGAGAAAATATACCGTAGTCAACTGTGTTGAATCCTACTGTAGTCATGGCAGACATGGTTTGAAAGAAAGCCGCATAAATACGTTCAGATCCCATTAAAGCAGTAACACTAGGTTCTAAAAAATACATAAACATAAATCCTGTACTTAATAGGAAAGCAAAACCTATAAAAATGATTTTGGTAGTAAAGCTCAGTTTGTGAGTCTTGTCTTTTAGGTATAATACTAAATCGGTTACCACAATAAATCCTAATGATCCAGCGATCGCTAAAAACGAAATAATGAAGTTTATAAATCCGTCGTCAACGTATTCGGTAAAACCACTATTGAACAAACTAAATCCTGCTGTGCAAAAAGCACTTATACTGTGAAATATAGCGTTCCAAACTGCTTCCCAGAATGGCATCCCATCATGATAAAAGGCAATAAAAAACAAGATTGCTCCTATCAATTCCATAATCACGGTGAATAAAATTACCGATTTTAAGAAATCCTTGATGCGTATCGTAGTCGGTAATGTAAACTCACAGCTAAGTAATCTTTTATGCCAGTGTGTTATTTTTCTCGTCGTTGAGAGTAACATAAAAGTGGTGAATGTCAAATAACCTATACCACCTAATTGGAATAAGGACATTACCACAAATTGACCGAAAAAGTTATAAGAGTCAAATACACTTACAGTAACCAGACCTGTAGTAGAAACCGCACTGGTGGCTATAAATAGATTATCCAAAAAAGATACGTCCTGTTTTTGAAACCAAGGCAAACATAATAACAAACAACCTGTGATAATGTAGGTGAAAAAACCGTAAAATAAATTGCGCTGCGGACTTAGTCCTAACTTAAATCTTTGATATTTCTGATTTAAGGTTTTAAAAAAGTGGCCCATGATGGATTTTAATACTTGGCAAATTTCCTATTATATGCAGTAACTTTAAGTTAAATTCTTCCTATTTACCAAAATTATAAGTCCAAGGCTGTTGACTTTTGTATTATGAATTTATCGAATACACTATTCGTTCTTTTTTGTGTTTTTACTGGAATCTTTACCGGTACAAGCCAAGAAGAAACCACTGAAAAGAAACTTACTGTAGACTTTTACTTGGATACCTACTATGCCAATGTCCCAAACGGTAGCCATGATGGTTTTAGATCCTTTACGACCACGTCCAACAGGAATAATCAAATAGGCTTAAACATAGCGCAATTGGGTGCTCAGTATGAATCAAAGGACGTACGAGCTAGCCTTACACTGCATTATGGTGATATCGCAAAAGCAACCTGGTCCGATGACTTTAATGAAGTACAAACTGCAACAGTTGGCTTAAGGTTGTTCAAAACACTATGGCTGGATGCAGGTTTTTTTACTACCCATATAGGAACAGAAAGTTTTCTACCAAAAAACAATTGGACGGCTTCTACAGCTGTAGCTACGTTTAATGAACCCTTTTATCAAGCAGGAGCTAAACTTTCAAATCAATTCAATGAAAATTGGTATGCCGAATTATGGGTTTTGAATGGGTATAACCAATTTGTTGACGAGAATGACGAGCTCAGCGTTGGAGCATTACTTACCTATGCCTTTAATGACCGTACAAGCATCACTTATACCAATATTTTTGGACAAGAAGCTACCCTTGATGATCCTGTTTCTCGATATAGAACCTACCACAACGCCTATTTAAACACCCAATTTTCTGAAAGATGGTGGTTGACAGCTGGATTTGATATAGGTTCTCAAACCAATAGTGAATTAGAAACGGGAAAAACCGCTTGGATGTACAATGCTTTACTTACTGCAAAATTTCAACAAAATAACAAATGGAGTTATACAAGCCGAATAGAATTATTTAAAGATCAAAACGGATTCATATCGGGAATCGTTCCTTCTCAACTAACAGTGGATGAAGGATTATCGGTTTATGGAATAACGCTATCGACCGAGTACAAGCCTACCGAGTATTCGTTTTTAAGATTTGAAGCACGTAGATTGGCTAGTACCAACGATGCTCAAATATTTGAACAAAATACCTCAACTAGTAGGTATGAATTTATTATCAATCTAGGAATAGTTTGGGACCGCAGCTGGTTGTTTTAATTCTTAGGAGCCGCTTTGGATCGCTCTGGTTGTAAGATAAGACGTGCAGCACGATCAAAGTTGAAATAGTTATAAATCCAATTGAGAAAAACCACTACTCGATTTCTAACACCTACCAAAAAATAAAGGTGAACTGCCAACCATGTGAACCAGGCAGCAAAACCACCGATCGTAAAAGATCCTACATCGGCAACTGCTTTATTACGCCCTATGGTAGCCATGCTTCCTTTATCAAAGTATGAAAAAGGTTTAAGAGGTTTTTCCCTGAGTAGCCTTTTAAAGTTTTTGGCAAGATTTTTCCCTTGTTGTATAGCTGGCTGCGCAACTTGTGGATGACCTTTGGGATAGTCATCCGTTTCCATTAATGCGATATCACCAACAGCATAAATAAATTCGTAACCCATGATACGATTATATTCATCTACTCGATAACGTTGTGTTTTCTCATGAAAGGAATCTTCTTTAATACCAGGAATGTGATTTCCAATAACACCAGCACTCCAGATAAAGGTGGATGCTTCCAAATGAAGATCTGTATTTGTAGAGATGACATCATCTTCATAATTCTTAACCAAGGTATTCAAATGAATATTGACACCTAATTTTTCAAGATATTTTAAAGATTTCTTACTAGACGCCTCGCTCATACTAGACAATACCCTATCTGACCCATCGATGAGGTGAATTTCCATATTTTCAGGATTAATATCGGGATAATCCTTGGGAACTACTCCTTTTTTAAATTCGGCAAAAGCACCAGCAAGCTCTACTCCAGTAGGTCCAGCGCCAGAAATTACAATACGCATTAATTTCTTACGCTCCTTTTCACTAGCTGTAATGGTGGCCTTTTCAAAATTTTTGAGCATGGTACTACGTATGTTAAGCGATTCAACCACGCTTTTCATTCCCATACTAGCATTTTCTATTTGTTGATTATTGAAATAATTGGTCTTGGTACCTGTGGCAAGAATCAAGTAATCAAATTGTAATTTTCCAATATTAGTTTCAATTTCATTCTTTTTGGGAACAACCTGAGTAACCTGTGCCATTCTAAAAAAGAAATTCTCCTGATTGTCCGTAATTCCTCGTAATGGGAATGCAATACTATCAGGTTCTAAACCGCTAGTTGCGACCTGATACAATAAGGGTTGAAAGGTGTGGTAATTATTTTGATCTATAAGTACCACTTGAAGTTGGAGCTTTGTTAGCTTTCGCGAAAGCGTAACACCACCAAAACCACCACCTACTATAATGACTCTAGGGTGATTGCTTTGAGGAATATTAAATGCATTCATAGCATAAAGATACTCGCAGCCGAAATTATAAATGATGACATTAACATGTAATTAAGGTTGATTGAAAATTAAAAATCACTGAATAATTTAACCTTAACACATTTTTTAAATTCGAATTACAAATTACATCGATGAAATACACTATTTATTGAACAAATGCTAAATATTATGTAATTAATCCAATAAATAAACCTTTCATCTGTATATTTGTGTCGTCTAAAACATAACGGTTTATAGATATTTAGAATGAAAGATGCCTGATGAAGAGTTTCCCTATACTCTTCTCAGGCATTATTTTTTTTATATATTATCCCTAGGGAATAGCCGTTTAAAAATAGTGAAGTTGCGTAAGTATCCTATTCAGATATCCTATAAACTATCTTGCTCAGGGACAGTTTAAACGACATTGTTACGCACAATGTACAGGATAAACGACAGCTATTCCCATTTTTGAGATAATGTTATTTCCAGTCTGGCATCATTGCATTTGTAAATTCATCTTCACGTGTATCAGGCACTAATATGGCAAGTGTTTGTACTTTACCTGGTGTGATACCATCGTTGTCTTGATTATACACAATTATGGAAGCCTCAGTCGGTGAAAAACGAACGTCCAAATCATTGGTCCCTGGATCCTTATTAAAGCTCACATTAACCTCATTCATGGTATTGAAATTATAGACGTAAGCATTAACATCTAGCCTGCGATACTGCTGGTTTTCAAATCCACTAGCGTCACGTGTGTATAAAATTTGAGAATTATCGGCACTTAGATCAATACCACCTACAGCTCCAGTCACTCCAGTTAAAACCACATCGAGCACATTACCTACGGTATCAATAGTATAAATCTCGCAGTTATAGCCGGATAAATTATTAGTCTTTACCGCTAGAATACCGTTGTTAAAATCAACTTCGGTAATTAGATTACCGGTCGTTTGATGTACTTGTGTTAATCCTGTTCCATCTAATTGAATGCTGTACAATCGATCTTGTACAGGATAATAAATCAAGGAACCATCATCTGACCAAGTGATGTCTATTTCATCAGGATTAAATCCTGAAACTGGTATTTGACTTGTTATTTGTTGCTGGTTATTGCCGTCTGGATCCATGGTAAATACGTGGATTTGAGCACCCACATTTCGTAAAAAAGCTATCTTATTTGCGGTACGATTGATTCGTGGTCTCCAAGAATTAGTGGTGGCATCAGTAAGCGCTATTTCTACTCCATCGCCATCGGCACTAAAAATTTGATTGTTAGAACCTGATTTTCTTACGAAATGGAATCTGTTTAATGGAAAGTCTGCTGTTGAAAAAGTAAATACCTGACTGTTTACAGGTGTATTGATTTCATCATTTGCAATTACTTGCCAAAAATAGGTAGTATTAAATGCTACTTGCACGTCTAGTGTTTCCTCGGTAATATCTTCAAAAGTTTCTACCGTATTATCCCTGCTGTTTCTAAGTAAAACTGTAAATTTTAATTCATCCTCATCAGGATCGACGGAACT
Organism: Nonlabens sp. MIC269; assembly: GCF_001430865.1. Taxonomy (GTDB): domain Bacteria; phylum Bacteroidota; class Bacteroidia; order Flavobacteriales; family Flavobacteriaceae; genus Nonlabens; species Nonlabens tegetincola. The sequence continues at coordinate 506,905 of NZ_CP011373.1, forward strand.
CCATTCTAGGGTAAGTTCAAAAGGTTGATCAACGGCATTATCCACCGGAGCAACCAATGAAGGTGTAGCTGGTGGTTGATTGTTTGCTGTTGAAGGTTTAAGTTCATAAACAAGTTCTACGGTTTCTCCCGTAAAGACATCGGCGCTTTCAAATGATGCTAAGAAATCATCCTTTTGGGCCTGTACAGCATATTGTCCTTCTTCAACCTCTATTTCAAAATTCCCATCTACGTCGGTAAATACGACATTGGTTTGTGGATTTGTTGATATTTTTACATTTTCAAGAGGTAAAAAAGTGATATCCTCTACTACCCTACCTTTAATAATCCCTTTACCATTAATCTCGATAGTATCTTCACTACAACCCATCAACATGAGTAGCAGTCCTAGCAGAATGTATGTTGTGTATTTCATGATTGTTTAGTTTGAGTTAGTAGATCCGTTTGAATTATCATCTTGTTGAGCAGGACGAGAAAGCGCATCTAATTCTTTAGCTTTTTTCAAACTTTCTCTCAATTGCTTGCGCTCACTACGTTTTTGACGGCGTCTAGCTTTACGTTGTTGTTTAGTAAGATTGTTTTGTTTCGCTTGATTATCTCCTAGATAAAAATTGAGACCTATTCCTACTCTGTAATAATTATCATCTCGTTTTCCTGCCACGGTTCCATCGAGCTCGTCGGTAAATGTCATGTTATATTCACCAAAAGCTTGAATTCCAAAACTAGGAGTTAAGGCATATTCAAAGCCTGCTCCTACTTGTAGTTTAGGTTCAAAATTTGAAATTCCATTTACAGCCAAAACTCCTGCTCCACCATAAACATGTGGAGTAAAAGATTCAAAAGGTAGTAAGGTAACTTCGGCATTTAAATCGGCCGTGTGAAATTGTTCATTAAACAAGCCCTCGTTGTTTAATCGCAACTGACTAAGATTTCCACGCACACCTAGGTATGGGTTAAAGTTATATTTAAGACCTACATTAAAATGGTGCTCATAATCGGCATTGGGTAAATCACCTTGCATGTAAGTTCCACCAGCGCCCAAATCAATTCTTAATTTACTACGGCGTTGTAATAGATCACGTTGATACACATCAGTACGCTCTGCCACTTCTTTCTCTTTATTGTACTTACGAACCATGGCTGTAGCAACTTCTTGACCACCAGCAGGCGACCATAGGTTTACAGTTATACCTTCAATAATCAAAGATTCTACTGCCTTTTCAATGGCTTCTTTAATAGCAAGCTGTCCTGGTTCATTTCTAGTAAAACCAGTTTCTGCCTCTAGCAATCTTTGAAAACTCACATATCTAAAAAGACTAGCATCAACTGCTTGTGAGAAAATAGTTTTTGAAACATATACGGTTTTTAATATTTCACCACTTTTAGTTGAAACTGCTCTCAAATAAACAGTTACTCGATCCTGGCGGTATTTTGTTGAACCACCTGCACCAAAGTATCTAGCTCCTGCGCCACCGGTGAGAACATTTGTGTCATACGATACAATACCACCTTCAATTAAGATACCAGCATATAATAAAGGATCCAAATCCTTCATTTGAGTGTTACTTTGCTTGGCATAAGAGCGACGAGTATCTAGTATCAAATTACGTTCTGTAATTAGATTGGTAAGATTTTCTCTCTCGATAGGTCTAAACCATCCAGAATCTTCAAGAGCTTTAATTAGGATAGTTGTTCCTCCTTGAGTAACAGCGTTACTAAAGGTACTTCCTACCTCACTCAATTTAAATTGTCCTGTTTGGTCTTCAAATTTATATACTCCTACAACTGCTGGTATGATAGGTGGTGGAAGATTACGCAAGCGATCAGTAACTTTTGTAGTCTCACCTATTCTAGCGTCTTGAGTATCTAAAGGCTGGTTAAAGTAGGCACCACATCCCTGCAAAACAATACAGGCCAGTAGTATCACTACTAGTTTAAAAAGTCTCATAATAAAGGTTGGTTTATTGAGGAACGACTACCTGAGTCTGATCACCTGTAGTTGTATCTAAAATATTTATTACCAATCCTTCTAAAGATTCCAAGACTTCCACTTCAAGATTTCCAAAACTGAAGGTACCTGGTTCTAGATCCTGACTGCTGTCAAATTGTAAGTTTAATAAACTACGAGACAACGAACTTAAAAGTTGTCTATTCAAACCTTGAGCAAAAGCATCTAATGCAGACTCATCTTCTGCAAGGGCTGCTTCATTGGGATCAGTAAATTTATTTTGTAATTCGGCACTTTGAACCAACCATTGATAATTAAAAGTATCTCCACCAAAGGCTGGATTAATAGGTCGGTACACTAATTGTTGAGCTTGGGAATCTGTTGTTGAGCTTAACAGAATAACCATAAACAACGTGAGCATTGTTGTAATCGATTTGAGCATGATTTTGGTTTTTAGTTATTAATATTCTCGAGTTTCTTTTTCTTTCATTTTTTGTAGCTCGATATATACTAGTTGTAGCATACGTGAGGCCATATATTCAATGTATTTTTTCTGTGGGCTGAGTACAAAGGGCTCTAACTTGGTAAAGCCTACTTGTATTTGAATTTGTGAAGTACGTCCCTGACCAAACACTTCCCTGACAACGACGATTTTATCACTATTGACATTGTATTTTTTATATAATCGGAAGAATTCAATATAAAAATCCTTACCTGGTTTTGTTCTTGTTTTATTAGTTACTATTCCCCTAAACCCTAAATATTCATCGTCATTTCGATATTGGTTTGCTGTTACCAATTGTGTAGTATAAGGCGCTATAGTTTCTATTTTTTTACCTATTAATTGATCCAATTGATCATAAATAAGTACCATTATTTTTATTTCTTCTGGAATGTTAATTCCTACCTGTGTAGTACCTAAAAGGGCTTTAATACCAGCCTTGACCACACCATTACCTTTTTGTTCATTTTTACTAGAATTATTTAAACTGTCTTTAGTAAAAACAGTAAACTTATAGCTGATACCTGTATCAACTTGAGTTTTGTTTACAGCAAGTGCTTTAATCACAATATTTTCAGCTTGTTGCTCCAGCACAATTTCTGCTGCCATTGTTCTGTTGTAAAGAGATTCTTGTGCGCTAGTAAAAGCACCTATTAAACAAACCAATGCTATTAAATATTTAAATCTCTTCATTGATTAATAATGAAGTACATATACGGTACTTCCTACTCCTTGCTGGTTTACTCTCACTCTCTCAGTCACACTATTGTTTCCTACACTAATTGTAGTATTGTAATTTCCTTCTTGATTTACGTTGGCCACATTGAGTAAATTACCTTGAGTACTGTAGTTATAGTATTGATTTCCTATTCCATTTTGATTTACATTTTGTCTAACAACAAGAGAATTGATTCTCAAATCAGTTAGATTGTAAGATCCTGATTGAGTAATATTAACCTCAGCATTATTTGATGCTACATTGGTAAGTGCCAAGTTGTTTACACCTACTTGCGCGATAAATACCGAATTATTTTGAGTTGTATTACCTCTTGCAGCGTTTTGTTGTGTTGTAGTGGTAGCTACATTAAGCTGCGCATTTTCTGTCTGTAAATTTCCTCCATTAACTAGATTTTGATCATCCACGTATGTTTGCGCTTTCGCGAAAGCGGAAAACAGAAGAACTATTAGTAAATATTTCATATCTCTTATTTTATTAAAAGAAGCCGGAGTTGTGATTTCTCCAGCTTCTTGGGTTTTTAAAATTGGTGTGCTCTTGTAGCAGCTGCTCTTCTTGAGTATCCTGCTAGAGAAACATTTGCATTACGTTGTATAACAACAGCACTGTTTGAACCAGCATTTGGTGTTACACTTCCTTGATTTTGTTGAATCACACTTGTATGACCGTTACCTACTTGATCTACAGAGGCAAAGTTGTTACTTGCTTGTTGTTGTATCAAGGAGTTGTTATGTAAACCACGCTGTAAACTTATCGCCTCGTTCATACCATTTTGACCACCGTTTTGAGTAATAATTGAGGTATTGTGAGAAAGATATTGTTCCTGATAAGCATGATTATTTGATCCATTTTGTGTTGCACTAGCAAGATTATGAGTTCCTGCTTGATATTGTTCTATGTAATTAGAATCACCTGTCAAAGAACTTGCATTCTGTGAGGCTATTGCTGTATTTGATTTGCCCCATTGCTCTTGGAATACTGTGTTGTCATTACCATACTGGGTAATATACGCCTCGTTGTCATCACCAGCTTGTAACTGTTGTGCGACATTTCCTTGAGCTGCAGTTGTTGAATCACCTTGATCGATTTGAGCGTAATTCCCATTGTTATTTGGAAAGAAGATAAATCCTCTTTGTTTTTGAATCGCCTCGTTATCGTCGCCATATTGTGATACAATAGCTGTATGACCTGCACTTTGATTAGGATTTGCAATTTGTTCTGTATAAGAACGGTTACCTATTCCGGCACTTCCTACATTATGCTGTGTTATTTGCGCACGACTGTTGTCAAAACGCTGTTGAACCTGTACATAATTCTGTGAACCATTTTGGTTTACTAGAGTTAGGTTATTTTGTGCTTGTTGAGGAATAGTTGCGCCTTGTTGTACAAGAACTTTATTGTTATCTCCTACTTGAGTACCAAAGTTTTCATTCATATCGCCTTGCTGAATTAGCGTGTACTGGTTACCAGCTCCATTTTGTTTAATGTCAGAATAATTCTGTTCACCACTGGTTCCTGGTTGTACATTTCCCCATTGTAAAACAGAAACTGTGTTGCGATTTGTCACACTAGTTCCCGTTTGTTCAATAAAAGATGCATTTGCTGTACCTTGCTGGGCTACAACGGCATCACTACCTACTTGCTTTTGATCAATGGAAGAATAATTTCCACCTTGCGAAGCATTGTTTGTAGGATAACCTTGCTGTCCAGGAGAAACAACCTGTTGTGGATTTTGGGCCACAAGAATGCTTACCTGAAGGAAAAACGCTATACCTATTAAGAGTTTCATTGGGTTATAATTGAATGAAAATAATCTCGTTCTAGTGTTACTAGAACGAGATTATTAATGATTATTAGAATCTAGCTCTAGTTGCACCAGCTCTTTGTACTTGAGGAGCTAGTGATACATTAGCATTTCTTTGGATAACAGTAGCACTGTTGTATCCATGTCCATTAGGAGATGAGTTAGAAGTAAGATTTTGATTAATTACACTCATTTGTCCGTCTCCAGTTTGATCTGCAAAAGCTGTGTTACCACGAGCTTGTTGCTTAATTCTACTGTCGTTTAATGTACCATCTTGGATAGATAATGCTACATTACCGTCATTTGGGTTTACTCCACCTCTTTGTTCAATCGTAGAGTAGTTCATAAGACCATATTGCTCCTGGTACGCTTCGTTGTTAGCTCCATTCTGCTTTGATCTTGCTTCATTATCGGTACCGTCTTGGTACTGCTCAGCATATAGGTTACTTCCTGTAGGTGGGTTATCTGCCTGAGATGCAACCGCTTTATTTCCAGATCCTAATTGTTCCTGGAATAATGTATTATTTGCTCCTAATTGAGATGCATATGCTTGGTTAAGATCTCCTGACTGTTTTTGTTGAGCAAATGCATTTGTAGCTGAGTATGCAGCACTACCTTGCATAGACTCTGCATAGTTACCACCACCAGACGCAGGGCTACCGCTATCTTGCATTTGAACTAACTTATTATCATCACCCCATTGCTCACCAATAGCTGTGTGACCAGCGCTAGCATTAGGATTTGCAGTTTGAAGTTGGTAAGATTGGTTACGGATTCCAGCAGTTTGATCATTACGTTGCTTAATTGTCGCCACGTTATTGTCATAATATTGCTCAATTTCTGCGCTGTTTTCTTTACCATCTTGATCAGAAATAGCAATGTTGTGCTCTGCATGCTGTGCACTGTTTGCACCTTGCTTAACCATTACAGTGTTATCAAAACCAGCTTGGGTACCAAAGTTTTGATTTTCATCACCTTGTTGTAAAGCAGTAAAATCATTACCTGCACCATTTTGAGTTATATCAGAATAATTCAAATGACCGGAAATGGATGGTTGTACATTACCCCATTGCTTCACATAAACTTCATTTTTATTAATCTGGTCAGATCCAGTTTGATCAATAAAAGAAGCATTTGCAGTTCCTTGTTGCTCTACCAAGGCATTACTACCCACAGCCTTTTGATTGATATTAGAGTAGTTTCCACCTACTGTGGCTGTCGCGGTAGGCGAGCTCTGCTGAGTAGGAACTTGTACCATAGAAGGTGTTTGAGCAAAAGCTGCACCTGCTATTAACATTGCCCCAGCAGTTAAGAATAAATTTTTCATAGTTTATAGATTTAGAATATTGAAAACATCTAGCCCATTTTAATTATAGACTAGATGTTTGTATATGGTTTTATTAGAATCTAGCTCTAGTTGCGTTAGCTCTCTGAATTTGTGGAGTTAATGCTACGTTTGCATCTCTTTGAATAACCGTTGCACTGTTGTACCCAGCACCTGCCTGAGCAGTAGTACCATTACCTGCTGGGTAGTTTTGATTAACAATACTCATTTGTCCGTGACCAGTTTGATCTACAGTAGCCATGTTACCAGAAGTCTTTTGGTTGATTTCAGACTGGTGGTTCATACCTTCCTGAATAGATAAAGCAACGTTACCAACTATTTGACCTTGACGCTGAGTTAATACAGCACTGTTATTTGTACCGTACTGTTCTTGGAAAGACTGGTTGTTACTACCATTTTGATCTGCACTAGCTCTGTTACCAGTACCTTCTTGATATTGCTCTAATAAATTGTCGCCTCCACTAGTTGGACTAGTATTTTGCTTAGCTACAGCTACGTTTGCAGAACCATTTTGCTCTTGGAAAGACTCGTCATTTACACCAAATTGGTTAGAGTATGCCTCATTATTATCTCCAGACTGTAATTGTTGAGCAAAAGCGTTCACTGCTCCAGCAGTTGCGTCACCTTGATAAGCCTCAGCACGATTAGCTCCACCACTAGCAGGACTACCACTATCTTGCATTTGAACTAATTTGTTGTCATCACCCCATTGCTCACCAATTGCTATGTGTCCAGCAGTTTGGTTAGGGTTAGCTGTTTGTAATTGGTAAGATTGGTTTTCTACACCAGCTACTTGATCATTGCGTTGTGTGATAGAAGCCATATTGTTATCATAATATTGCTCGATTTCTGCACTGTTGTCTTTACCATCTTGATCAGAAAGAGCAACATTATCTTGTGCTTGTTGAGCAGCATTAGCTCCTTGTTTTACCATCACGGTATTATCTAGACCTACTTGCGATCCAAAGTTCATATTGGTATCACCTTGTTGTAAAGCTGTGAAGTCGTTTCCTGCACCATCTTGGGTGATTTCAGAGTGGTTTTGATAACCTGAAATAGATGGTTGAACATTACCCCATTGTTTAACGTAAACGTTATTTTTATTACCAACATCAGATCCTGTTTGGTCTATGTATGAAGCATTAGCAGTACCTTGCTGTTCTACTAAAGCGTTACTACCTACAGCTTTTTGATTGATATTAGAATAGTTTCCTCCTACTGTTGCTCCAAGAGTTGGAGATACTTGTGGAGTAGGCACTGCAATCGCAGAAGGAGTCGTTGCTGGTACCGTCGCTGGTGTTTGTGCAAATGCAACGCTAGCGATAAGCATAGCTCCTGCACTTAATAATATATTTTTCATGGTTTTGATATTTAGAATTTAGAATTAAAATCCAGCACCAGACAGGGAATGAAGATTCTCGGTAGGTGCTGGATTAGTTATACTATCTACGACGATCTGCTCTTGTTTGAGCCGCTTTAAGCGTAGATGGAGTTAATGCCACGTTAGCGTTTCTTTGAATAACAGTTGCACTGTTAGATCCAGAAGTAGCTGCTGGAGAACCGTTAAGTGGGTTGTTTTGGTTGATTACAGACATTTGACCATCACCTGTTTGATCTACAAGGGCCATGTTTGCATTAGCTTGTTGATTAATAACAGAGTTGTTCATTGTACCGTTTTGATAAGAAATAGCTTCATTACCAGTTACTTGCCCGTAACGTTGCTTAATCTTAGAATAGTTGTCATCACCATATTGCTCTTGTAGAGCTATGTTGTTATTACCATTCTGATCGATTCTAGCTTCGTTCAAGTTACCATCTTGGTATTGTTCAGCATGGTTATCACCACCTGCATTTGAACCACTTAAGTTCTGCTTAACCTCAGCAAGGTTAAGATCACCTATTTGCTCTTGGAAAGAAGTATCGTTAGTCAATTTTTGACCTGCATAAGCTTCGTTACCGTCACCTAATTGTACTTGTTGAGCAAATGCACCTGTTGCGCTGTCTGGAGCTGCAAGAGCATCTCCTTGATTTGCTTGAGCGTAGTTACCTAAAGAGTTAGGTCCTGATGCAGATCCTTCTTGCAATTGGATTAACGTATTATCGTCACCCCATTGCTCACCTACTGCAGTGTGACCTGCACTTTGGTTAGGATTTGCAATTTGTTCTTGATATGACCAGTTACCAGCACCTGATGACACGTCATTACGTTGCGTGATAGTTGCTTTGTTGTTGTCATATCTTTGCTGAATTTCAGCATAGTTTTCAAGACCGTCTTGGTCTGATAAAGCAAGATTTTCTTCAGCTTGCTGTGGAGTATTAGCACCTTGTTGCACAACAACACTATTGTCTACACCATTTTGTAGACCAAAGTTTTCGTTTTTATCTCCTTGTTGCATTAGCTCAAAGTTGTTTCCTTCTCCAGTCTGTTTAATATCAGAATAGTTTAGGTAACCACTAATACCTGGTTGTACGTTACCCCATTGTAGTACATCTACATTATTTTTCTTTGATGCATTTGATCCTGTTTGATCAATAAATGAGATGTTTGAGGTACCTTGTTGTTGTACCATGGCATCACTACCTACTGCTTTCTGGTCAATATTGGAATAGTTACCTCCAGCAGAAGCAGCTGGTAATACAGCTACAGGTGCAGTTTGCTGACCTGGGCTTGCTACAGTTTGTGGAGATTGCGCAAAGGCAAATCCAGCCACAAGAAGTGCTGCTACACTTAAATTTACTCGGTTCATAATTAGAATATTTAGAATTAATAAAAACACATTCATTTTGAGCACTCTAAATAATCTTACGCATTATTTACAGTTGGAATAATGTTAATTATTCTAAAGGGGACTATTTAAAACCGTAGTAGGGTACGATAAAACGACATAAGGGATTTTGTCGTTATCTTCTAGTGCAATTAGGGTTGGCCGTTGAAGACATTCCAAATGTACACATAAAAAAAAGTGTTAAGCAAGTACATTATTGCTAGCGCTATTCCCATTAATGGGTACAAATCGATGAAAACACTAGTAAATTCAATAGTTAAAAATTTATGTTAATTTTAAGTTAAATAGATAAAAAACACTTAAATACGATGAGTAGAGCTTAAAACCCTAGTATTATTCTAGAGTATTTTACTTAAAAACCTCTTTTTAAGTATTTTATCGGATGAAAAATCAACGACTATTCTAGCTTCAACAAAAAAACCGCCAGATATTTTAAAATCTGGCGGTTTTACATTTAGATTTCTAAGATTAATTCACTAAATCGTAACTACGTTTAATGAAGTCTGTTAAATCTTTACCTTTTAAAAGACCTTGGCTCAGTTTGGCAAGATCTACAGATTGTTTAATCAATTCCTGTTTTTTACCATCTGGTGCAGCAACAATCTTTGATATTAATTCATGATTACTGTTCACGACAAGATTATACATATCAGGCATATTTCCCATACCCATCATTCCTCCACCAGTAGCTTGCATTTCTTTCATTCGTCGCATGAATTCTGGCTGAGTAATCATAAAAGGAGCTGCATCACTGCTCATCGCCTCTACCTGAACATTGTAATTAGTACTTGCGATTACGTCACTTACAGCAGTTTTCAATTGCTCTTGTTCTTCTTCATTAAGTTTGGATACTGTGTTCTCTTCCTTTTTAATGAGGTTATCAATATGGTCAGCATCAACTCTAGCAAATGATATGTTCTCCTTACTAGTTTCTAATTTCTGCATAAGATGAGAAACTATTGGACTATCTAGTAACAATACCTCATAGCCTTTTTCATGAGCAGCGGTAATATAACTGTCTTGCTCTTCTTTGTTTGAAGCATATAATAGAACGGTCTTACCATCTTTATCCTTTTGTAATTCACCTACTTTTTCAATAAGTTCGTTCCAAGTGAAGAAAGTACCGTTCACTGTTGGGTAAAGTGCAAAAGCATCAGCTTTTTCAAAAAACTTCTCCTCACTCAACATTCCATACTCAATCACTAGTTTAATGTCATTCCACTTTTTCTCAAATCCTTCTCTATCATTATTAAATAATGATTTCAACTTATCTGCTACCTTTCTTGTAATGTAGCTAGAGATTTTCTTAACAGCACCATCGGCCTGTAAGTAAGAGCGTGATACATTTAATGGAATATCAGGACTGTCTATCACACCACGCAACATGGTCAAAAATTCTGGAACAATACCTTCTACATTATCTGTAACAAATACTTGATTTTGATACAGTTGTATGCGATCTTTTTGAATATTTAAATCTCCCGTCATTTTTGGGAAAAACAAAATACCCGTTAAGTTGAATGGATAATCTACATTTAGGTGGATATGGAATAATGGTTCCTCAAACTGCATAGGATACAGTTCACGATAGAAATTTTTATAATCTTGATCCTCTAGATCAGCAGGTTGTTTAGTCCATGCTGGATCTGGATTGTTTATAATATTGTCTACTTCTTGAGTAGGTGCAGGATCTTCCTCTTTAGCATCTTCTGGTTTTGGTAAAGTCTCTGTTCGTGTACCAAATTTAATAGGCACCGGCATAAACTTATTATACTTGTTTAATAGCTCGGTAATTCTATGATCCTCTAAAAATTCTGTCTCGTCTTCAGATATATGTAAAACGATCTCAGTTCCAAACTCTGTTTTATCAGCTTGCTCTAGCGTATATTGTGGTGATCCATCACAGGTCCAGTGTACAGCAGGTTCATCTTTAAAGGATTTTGTAATGATCTCTACTTTATCGGCAACCATAAAGGCACTATAAAACCCTAGACCAAAGTGACCAATTATTCCACTATCTTGTGCTGTGTCTTTATACTTTTCAAGAAACTCCTCGGCACCAGAAAAAGCGACTTCATTAATATACTTTTGCACCTCATCTTCCGTCATCCCGATACCTCGATCGATAATACTTAATGTTTTTGCCTCTTTATCAATCTTGATTTCAATCTGTTGATCTCCTAATTCAACATTGGCCTCTCCTATCCTAGCAAGATGTTTTAATTTAAGAGTTGCATCTGTTGCATTAGAAACAAGTTCTCTCAGAAAGATTTCGTGATCGCTGTATAAAAACTTCTTAATCAGTGGGAAAATATTCTCCACAGCTACATTAATAGTTCCTTTTTGTGACATAGTTATAGTTTTATTAGTGTTTGTGTTTGTTACGCTTTCGCGAAAGCGTAATTATTTACATCACTAGCCCACTATTCAAACCTAGTACCAATTATAAAATGGGTGTCAAGCTGGCAGTAATTATGTCAGAATTGAAAAGTTTAAAGAGTAACTTTGCACTATGGATCAAGATGTATTAGGAACTGCTATTCGCAATTATTATTTTCAAGATGACCCTACCGATATCGAGGTATTAAGTCCAACTATGGAGGATGATGTTTTACCGGTGTCCTATTTATTTAGATCTATTGATGACATGCCAAAGATAGAACGCAAGGCATTGTCTTTAAGTTCCGGTAGTGTGCTCGAGGTAGGCTGTGCCGCCGGATGCCATACCGCCGTTCTTTTATCTCGTTCCTTACCTGTGACTGCAATTGACATAAGTGCCGGAGCTATTGATGTGGTTAAAAATAGATTTAATTTTGATCAGTTGCAGGTAATGCAACAATCTGTGTGGGATCATAAAGGAACCTATGATACTATTCTAATGTTGATGAATGGTACAGGAATCATGCAATCTCTGAATAAACTTACCGATTATTTAAGGCGATTAAAAGCGCTGCTTTCAGAAAACGGGCAAATTTTAATAGACAGCTCTGACCTAAAATTCCTTTATGAAGATGATGAAGATGGCGGTTTATGGATTCCAGCCGGCATTGATTACTATGGAGAAGTGAGTTTTCAATTTAAGTATAAGAACTTAATAAGTGATCCGTTTCCCTGGTTGTACTGCGATTTTGAAACTCTTACAGAGCATGCCCAAAAAGCAGGTTTTTCTTGCACTAAAGTAATGGATGGCGATCATTACGACTACCTCGCCCAACTGAGCATAAGCTAACTAATTGCTAGTCAATAAGTTTTTATTTATTTATCTATACCTATCTTAGCAGACTCTAAAATTCTAGGATTTATATGGGATTATTAAAGAAAAATCCTTTCGGACATATTCTTTTTTTGAAAAAGTGGTTGATTAGAATTGCAGGTCTACTTTCTCATAGACGCTATCAAGGGTTTAATGAATTACATATAGAAGGTAGTGAGATCATAAGAGATCTTCCAGATCGTCATGTTTTATTTATATCTAATCATCAAACTTATTTTGCCGATGTAGTTTGCATGTTTCATGTATTCAATGCTGCATTAAAAGGAAGAGAAAATACGATTAAAAATATAGGTTACCTATGGAAGCCTAAACTTAACATCTATTACGTAGCAGCAAAAGAAACCATGCGCAGTGGATTACTGCCTAAAATTCTTGCTTATGCTGGTGCCATATCAGTAGAAAGAACCTGGCGAGCAAAGGGTAAGGAGATTCAACGATCTGTAAATCCTGATGACACAAAAAATATAGGTGTAGCCTTAGAGGATGGTTGGGTAATTACTTTTCCGCAAGGAACAACTAAACCGTTTAAACCTATAAGAAAAGGAACCGCTCACATAATCAAACAATACAAGCCTATAGTGGTTCCTATTGTTATTGATGGTTTTAGAAGAAGCTTTGATAAAAAAGGGCTTCGAATTAAAAAGAGAAATATTCTACAATCCTTTATTATTAAAGAACCTCTAGACATTGATTATGATACTATTAGTGTAGATGACCTTGTGGAGAAAATTGAATATGCTATTGAACAACACCCTAGTTTTTTAAAAGTAATTCCACAAGAAGAATTGAACGCACAAGAGGAATTGAATAAAAAACGTATGTGGGAATATTAAATTTTTTGTGCTCGTATGACCGAAAGACTTCCTTTTACAGTAGTAAAAAATAAATAGTCTGTCTCATGCTCTCCTAATTTAAATTTTTGCCTGAGTTGTTGTACACTCAATTTAAAGTTACGAGTTACTACACCAAATCTTTGATTTCCATACTTCTTTTTTACAGATTTAGGTTGATAAGGAGCAATCTCTTTTATTTTAAAAACTCTACCAGGAATACCAGGCTCAATTGTCGTAGCTGTGAATAAATGACTGTTTGCGTCTATCTTATCTAAGCCATACTTCTTTGAAAACTCGCTGAACCCTTGAGACTTCATTATGGCTGCATTAGGTTCAATTAAATAAGTTTGTGGCAATTCATAGTTCGAGATAGGAGAAATACTATCCCATGTGAATTGAAATACGTTTTGATTGGTTTCCAAATTAACACAATGAATCACAGGAGAGTAATTAGTTAATTTATCTAATTTCCATAAAACCTCTTTCACTTCATTTTTAACAGCCACAATATGTATCTCTTGAACATTTTGCAATTGTTGAATGCCTTGTGATAAATCTAGCATGGGTGACGTTTTAATCCAGACTTGATTTGCTTTAGCTAACAACAATTCCTTAAATTCTAACACATTGGGCTCGTAATCTTCAATAAATAATGCTTTGCTTTTTGAGCTAGTCTTACGACTAGGATCTAAATAAATCGATTCAAAGTGCCTATCAGTTTCCTTCAAATACGTGAGTCCGTTTGCATTAACCGAATGAATGCCATAATCCAAAGTTTTAAATAGATGCTCAGAGTAGGTTTGTAAATCTGGATTTAATTCAACGTGAGTGACATCTTTACTCGAATGTTGGTAAAACGCACAACAATCAATCCCAAAGCCACCTGTGAGGTCGATAATGGGCCCTTTAATTCGTGACGCTTTGTAAGAAGCGGCCGTTTGCGAACTCGTTTGTTCAAGATTTACTTTAGGCGGATAGATAATTTCTCTATTTTCATAGAGATCTGGAAATTTTTTACGAGCGATTTGCATACCAGCTAGCTGTTGAGCTAGTTGGTTAGAATACACATTGGAAAAGGGAGATTTTTTAAGAGCTATATCAAGCGGATTGCTATGAATTATCTTTTTTAAATAGGCTACTACTTCTTTATCAGTAAGATGCTCATTCATTACAAATTACGAGTTAACTTCTTAACAATTTTATATTCACTTAAAAACTCTTGAGCGATTACTTTAATAGCTGTGTACGTCGGTACTGCTAGAACTAGCCCTACCACTCCAAATACTATTCCTGCTATTAAGATGATGATGAAAATTTCTAATGGATGTGATTTTACACTCTTACCAAATATTAAAGGTTGATTAAGAAAGTTATCAATAGTTTGAACTATTCCATATCCTACCGCAATAATGATCAATTTAGGGAAGATGACTTCACTAAAGTTTGCTCCTAAATTATCCGTAATTACAAATGCACTCATAAGAACGTATCCTACTGCCGGACCTAGGTAGGGTACAAGATTTAATAGCGCACAGAAAAATGCTATTAATATGGCATTTTCTGTACCAGTGATAATCAGAATAATGGTATAAAGGACAAATAAAATTAGTACTTGAAAAACAAGACCTATGAAATATCGGGATAAAAGCTGTTTGATTTTAGTAAAGGCTCTCAAAAACCTACCTTCATTACCTTCCTTTGAAAAAACCAATATTCCTTCTAATAACAGCCGACTGTCTTTTAGTAAGAAAAAAGTAATGAACATTATAGAAAATAATCCTATTGCAAAATCTCCTAAGGCACTAAAAAGTTGAATAATCAGGTCTGAGAAAAATCCTAGATTAAATTTTTGATAATACTCTGTTTCTTTAACTAGCTCATAGATGTTAACACGCTGTATTCCAAAAAACTCACTTACTTGATTGGCAAAAATTTCTAAATTTCGAGATACCTCATCATTATCTAACAACTTCAGGTTGTCACTTTGCTCAATGGCTAGTGGAATTAATAATGAAACTGCACTTAATATGAGTATAAGTAAAAAAACCAAAGTAAGTAAAACAGCAAACGTGTTTCCAAACTTTAACCGGTCTCTTAAAAACATGACAATAGGCCTACCTATAAGAGATAATACCGCTGCAATTCCAATATATGCTAGAACAGCAGTAATAGACCATAGAAACCAAGCTAGAACAAATAATCCCAGTAAAAAAGCTAATGCTCTTAAAATCCCAAAGGATATAGTTTTTGATGACACAGACGAACTCATTAATTAGAAAAAACGTATTTGATAATATTTGCACCCATATCAAGTGCCTTTTTGCGAACTTCTGGTGGATCATTATGAACCTCTGGGCTTTCCCAACCATCGCCTAAATCACTTTCTACTGTAAACAATAATACCAACCTACCTTCATAAAACAATCCTTTAGCTTGTGGCCTTTTACCATCGTGTTCATGGATTTTAGGCAAACCAGATGGAAAACTGGCATAATTGTTAAATATAGGATGAGTTGCTGGCAATTCGATTAATTCCTGTTGTGGAAATAGTTTTATTAACTCCTTGTTTAAATACTGTTCCATTCCGTAATTATCGTCTATATGCAAAAAACCGCCACTCATTAAGTAATTACGTAAATTTTCAACCTCATCATCATTCCAAATTACATTACCGTGACCTGTCATGTGCACGTATGGAAATTGAAAAATGTCCACCGAACCAGGTTCTACAGTAGCTACCTCTCGATCAATGGTAGTGCCTATATTTTCATTACAATACATAATAAGATTGGGAACAGCAGTTGGGTTTGAATACCAATCACCACCGCCATTATACTTCAAAACAGCCAGCTGTTGCGCGTTTAACACAGATACTGTAAGAAATAACAATAAGATTAAAATCTTTCTCATAGTTTTGCAAAATACAACATTCCATTTTCAAAAGGAACAAATATTTACCTGTAGATGAATATAGATAAGAGAGTAGATTACTGACTTTGTTATATTTGAAAATAATAAAATGAAATTTAACCAACTCCAATACATAGTTCCCTTGCTAAGTTTTTTTGGTATAGTAGGAATTATAACATACAGCCATTACAATAATAAGCAACTACCCATTCCAGCGGTAGAGCGCGATTATCCTGTGGTGCTAGAATTATTTACCTCACAAGGATGTGCAGATTGTCCTAGTGCAGAGGCTACCATTAGCCAAATAAAACATTACCCTAACGTTGTAACACTGTGTTATCCGGTAACATACTGGAATAAACTAGGTTGGATAGATCGTTTTTCAAGAAGAGACTTTGACGAATATCAAACCGCTTACAATTCAAAATTTGAGCTCAATAACTACACACCACAAGTGGTAGTCAATGGAATGGAGGAGTTTTCTGGTAATGATATTAAAAAACTGAACACCTATCTTAATAACAGCCATCAGATAATAAAAATAACCACTCCTATCGTAAAGCGTAAAAAAAATCATCTAGATATAACCTATGATTTATCTAACGTGGAAGATTATGAAGATGCTCACCTAGCCTTATTATTAGAGGAACAAACCACCCTTATTGATTCAGGAGAAAATGAAGGTAATGAATTACATCAAACTCACATTGTTTTATACAAAGAACGCATAGGAACAATAGACAAAAAAGGGCAATCCAGTATAGACATCCCTAATCGCTTTCCCTTAACCAACAGCTATAAAATTGCTCTTATCGTAAAAAACAAAAACAACGAAATTATAGCCGCAACTATATCTAATTCAATTTAGTAGCATTAAATATTGCTGCTGCGTAGACTCCAGCAGTCTCTGTACGCAGTCGAGTAGGTCCTAATGACACTGGTTTAAAACCTGAAGATTTTGCGAGTTCTATTTCTTCATTTGAAAAATCGCCTTCTGGACCTATTAATAAACATGTGTGAGGTTGCAATTCATTGATAAGTTCACTTTTTTCTCCGTCCTCTTCACAATGCGCAATTA
The DNA here is from genome assembly GCF_001430865.1 of Nonlabens sp. MIC269. Classification (GTDB taxonomy): domain Bacteria; phylum Bacteroidota; class Bacteroidia; order Flavobacteriales; family Flavobacteriaceae; genus Nonlabens; species Nonlabens tegetincola. Next base: position 524,120 of record NZ_CP011373.1, read on the forward strand.
ATCTACTTCCATGAGTTGATAAAAGAAATTCTCTAAAATCCGTGAGTTCATCAAGGACAGGTAAAAACAATCTGTTACTTTGCTTCATCGCACTTACCACAATTTTTTCAAAACGTTCTAGATTGATTTTTTTACGCTCACTATGGTCGCATAGTATAGGAGTTATCCTAGCTATTCCCATTTCTGTGGCCTTTTCTAAAAACCACTCCATACGGTCATTCATTTTGGTAGGTGCAATGGCAATGTGTAAACTAGATGTTGGTTGTGATTCCGCTTTCGCGAAAGCGAGATTAACCACACATTTTGTACTAGTAATTGATATAATTGTCCCTAGAAACAGTCTACCATTACCGTCGGTAATATGAATTTGATCGCCTTGTTTCTTACGTAAAACTCGTGAAATGTGCCGTGTCTCATCTTTAGGTAATTCTATAGAAGATTGGTCTGGTTCTATTTTTCCGAAATAAAATAATTGCATTACATGGATAATCTAGGTGCGGCACTCACGTCCAAACCGCAGAATTCTTGATTCAAATATTTGAAATAGGCACTTATTCCTATCATGGCAGCGTTGTCCGTTGTGTATTCAAAAGGAGGAATAAAGATGTCCCAACCTTGCTGCTGTTTTGCTTGTAAAGCAGTCCTTATTCCTGAATTTGCACTTACTCCACCGCCGATTGCCACTCTTTTAATACCTGTTTCCTTGACAGCCTTTTCTAGCTTTTTAAATAGAATTTTAATGAGCGTGTGTTGAATACTAGCGCACAAATCGGCTAGATTTTCTTCTACAAAATTTGGGTTTTTACTTTTCTCCTTTTGTAAAAAGTACAATACTGCAGTTTTAAATCCACTGAAACTAAAGTTGAGCCCAGGAGCTTTGGGAATAGGGAATTCAAAGGCAGACGGATTACCTAATTGAGCTAGTTTGTCGATTTGAGGTCCAGCAGGATATCCTAGTCCCATCAACTTTCCAGACTTGTCAAAGGCCTCACCTATTGCATCGTCTTGAGTGGTTCCTATAACCTCCATTTTGTGATAATCGGTCACCTTTACGATTTGTGTGTGTCCACCGCTTATAGTAACTCCTAAAAAAGGAAACTCAGGAACTCGTTGACCATGATCTATAAAATGAGCTAGTATATGAGCTTGCATGTGGTGAACATCGATTAACGGAATATTAAGCGAAAGAGCAAGAGATTTTGCAAAACTTGTTCCTACTAATAAACTTCCCATAAGACCTGGACCTTTTGTAAAGGCTATAGCTGTAAGTTCGTTTTTATCAATACCGGCATTTTTGATAGCGACATCAACTGTGGGAACAATATTGGATTGATGAGCTCTTGAAGCTAATTCTGGCACTACTCCACCATATTGTTCATGAATAGCTTGTGCTGCAGTTACGTTGCTGAGCACCTGATTATTTTTTAAAATTGCGCAAGACGTATCGTCACAAGATGATTCTATGGCAAGTATGTAAGAATTTTGTAGTTTCATTATGTCTTTTAGGCACAAAATTTGGTCATCTTTGCAAAAATAACTGTTCTACCATAAAAAGACTCTTTAAAATACTAATACGCACGGTGCTTATTTTACTCCTACTATTTTTGGTAGTAGTTATAGTATTTAGTATTCCTAGTGTTCAAACCTCAACCGCACAGTACTTAACTAACTCTTTAAATGAGGATTATGATATTAATCTAGATGTCAAAAGAGTTCAAATCACGTATGACGGAAATGTGGCTCTTAAAGAAGTTTTGAGTCTAGATCATCGTGGTGACACCTTATTTTTTATCAACAGGTTAGAGAGTTCTATTTTAAGTTTAGGGAATTTACTTGACGGGCAACCTAACCTTGGTTCCACCTCTTTAGATGGTGTGGTTTTCAATTTGAAAAGGTATAAAGGTGAAGAGGACGATAACCTGCAAATATTTATTGAAAAGCTTTCTGACAGTACATCTACATCAAGCAGTAAATTCGTACTAACTACAGGTGATCTTGAAATTACAAATTCAGATATTAAAATAATAGATGAAAATTTAAGGTATCCAGAATCATTTATAGCTACCAATTTTAATGCTACTGCTGCATCTTTAACCATTGATGGATCCGACATTATTGTGCCTATTGAGTCGTCTAATTTTGACATGTACAATGGTGCAATGACAGAAATAAACGGTACAAAATATTTAAAGATAACTGACCTCGTTGCCGACTTAACGTATACTCCACAGAATATATCGGTCCCTAACCTTTCTATAAAAACTGAGAACTCTACTCTTAAGGGTGATCTACAACTTACCTATGACAGAAAAGACTTTGTTGATTTTGTCAATAAAGTAAATTGGGACTTTAAGATAAGTGAAGGTGATTTTGACACTAACGATTTAAGAAGGTTTTATAACGAGATAACACCAAATGAAAGGGTAACTATATCTGGTGATTTAACTGGTGTTTTAAATGATTTTAAAGTTGATAATTTAAAAGCACAATCCCTTGATGAAATAGTTATAGAAGGTGATATGCATTTTAAAAACCTCATTGAAAATGAGGAAAACTTTTTTATTGAAGGTGATTTTGAAAATCTGCAAGTTTCAAAAAGTAGCCTAGAGAAGTTTTTGCCTAATATTCTTAACGGAAAAATGCCTAAAGAGCTTAATAGTTTAGGCATCGTAAAGGCTAAAGGGTATGCTAGTGTAAATGCAAACACTGTTGTTTCTAACCTAACAGGAACTACTCGTAAAGGTAATTTTGATACTCAATTAACCTTGACTGAAATACAATCAGATCAAATAGGTTATAATGGTAATATAATTTTAAAATCTGTTAATCTGGGCGAATTATTAGGCGTAGCTTCCTTAGGTAAAACGACACTTAACCTCGATGTGAATGGGCGTGGTTTTAATCCTAATAATGCAAACAGTCAACTTAAAGGAAGTATTAGTAGGTTTGAATTCAATGGTTACACGTACCGAAATATTAGAGTTAACGGTAGCTTAAAGAAACCTTTGTTCAATGGTGAGCTCGTTGTCAACGATCCTAATTTGAAGCTTACATTTGATGGGCTAGCGGACTTTTCTGACGACATAAATACTTATGACTTCACTGCCAATATTGAAAAAGCAGATTTAAATGCCATTAATTTATTCACTCGTGATTCAATAGCCATCCTACAGGGAAATGTTGCCATGAAAATGAAGGGTACTAACCTTGATGACGCAGCGGGAACTATTGAGTTTAAAAATACTTCGTATACAAATCCTAATAAAAAATTCTTCTTTGAAGACTTTTTAATCACCTCTTATTTTAAAGAAGAAGAACGATTTATTACCATTAATAGTACAGATATTATTGAAGGTGAACTATCGGGTAAATTTATAATTGAGGAAATTCCTGAGTTATTTAAGAATAGTATAGGTAATGTATACACAAATTATAAATCAGAAAGTATAACTCAAGATCAATATTTGAAATATGAATTCAAAATATATGATAAAATCGTTGATCTTGTTTTTCCGTTTTTAGATTTTGGTGAAAACACAATTCTTAAGGGCGAGGTGGCTAGTAATGAAGCCGAGTTCCGAATGAACTTTAGAACTCCAGAAGTACAAGTTTATGACATGAAATTGGACGATGTGAACGTTCAAGTGAATAATCAAAACCCTCTTTTTAATACATATATTAAAGTTGAAAACTTTAAAAATGGTATTTATGACATAGACGATTTCCAGCTCATTAATGTTACTAGACAAGACACTTTGCTATTTAGAACAGAGTTTGTAGGGTCCGACGATAATAGTGAAAAATTCAACTTAAGTTTCTATCATACAGTTAACAGCGACAATAATTCGGTAATAGGAGTTCGTAAAAGCGACATCAATTTTAGAGGAAAGGAATGGTTGCTCAACAAAAAGCAGGAGAATGTTCAATTAGTTTTTGATCATGACTTTAAGGACTTCAAATTGGATACGATAGTAGCTCAACATAAAAAAGAGAAAGTTGTTGTTTCTGGAAACATGAATGGAACTCAAGATAAAGATCTCTTTTTAGATTTTGAAAACGTTAGGCTTTCTAGTTTACTTAAACCTATTGATAGCTTAAGTATGAAAGGTAAATTAGACGGCTATCTATCGGTTTCACAAAAAAATGGGAATTATGCACCAGTATCTGATTTTACGGTGACTGATTTAAACGTAAATGAAACACCATTAGGAGATTTTGCATTAGAAGTTAAAGGAAACGATGCCCTTACCGCCTATAACGTCAATGCTCAACTTAAAAATAAAAACGACAAATCTTTTCAGGCTAAAGGAACCATAGACACAAGTGGAAAATACAGTACTATAAATGTAGAAACTTATTTTAATGATTTCAACTTAATAGCGCTCAGTCCACTAGGTGGTATTGTATTAGATAACATGAGAGGTTTTGCAAGTGGCGAAGTTGCCATTACAGGTAGATTAGTCGAACCTGATCTTGACGGTGAATTATTATTAAAAAATGCAGGTTTAAGAGTTCCTTATTTAAATACAGACTTTGATTTTGGTGAAGAGGAAGAAATTACTATAACAACTGGCAGTTTTGATTTTAACACAGTAGAACTTACAGATACTAAATATGGAACTACAGGTGAGTTAACTGGCGAAATACGACATAAAAACTTTGGTTTCTGGGAATTGGATTTAGCTCTTGCTTCTGATAGGTTATTAGTTCTAAATACGGAACTCACACCTGACGCTCTGTATTACGGTACAGCATTTATCAATGGTGATGCAACCATTAAAGGCCCTGCAGAATCTCTAGTAATCGATGTTGTAGCTACTACTGGTGCTGGCACTGTATTTAAAATACCTATAGATGATGGTGAATCTTTAGGAGATACAAGCGCGATTTATTTTTTAAGTCCAGAAGAAAAAGAAGCTAGACTTAATGGAGAAGATGTAGCTATAAACGATGTGGACGGACTTGAACTCAATTTTGATTTAAACATTACTCCTGAAGCTGAGGTTGAAATTACCGTAGATCCTACTAACGGTAGTTACCTTAAAGGTAGCGGTGCAGGAAATTTATTATTAGAGATCAATACAAATGGTAAATTTATTATGAATGGTGACTTTATTGTTACCGATGGTATTTACAATTTCAAATATGCAGGTATAGTAAATAAGAACTTTATCATTCAACCTGGTGGTACAATCGACTGGAATGGTGATCCATTCAATGCAAATATTGATGTAAAAGCCACCTATTATACCAATGCAAACCCATCAATCCTATTAGATAATCCTAACCTTAATGCACAAATCCCAGTAGAAGTTGTTACGGAATTACAAGGTGATTTAACTTACTTTGATCCAGAATTTGACATACAATTTCCTAGCGCCGGTAGTGTTGTAAGTTCCGAGCTTCAATACCGTTTACAAGATAAAGCACAACGTCAATTACAGGCACTATCCCTGGTTGCAACTGGTTCCTTTTACAATCCAAATAGTATTGGGCAAAATGCTGTAACAGGAAACGTAGTTGAAAGTGTTACGGGAATTGTAAATGATTTGGTGAATAGAGAAGACAGTAAGCTACAATTTGGTGTGAATTACGAGGCGTCAGAACGTAATCCAAATTCTGATTTACAAAGATCCGATCGATTCGGTATAACCTTAAGTACACAAATCAATGACCGTGTCCTTATAAACGGGAAATTAGGGGTTCCAGTTGGTAACACATCATCTACAGAACGTACGGTGATAGGAAATGTACAAATTGAATTTTTACTTAATGACGACGGCTCATTAAGATTAAAACTATTTAATCGAGAAAACACTTTACAGCAATTAGGTCAACAGGAGGACTTTACCCAAGGAATTGGATTACAATATTCGGTGGATTTTGATAGCTTAAAAGAACTCTATAATAAGATATTCAAAAAACAACTTGCACTAGAGAACAAAAAGAAAGCACGTCGCGAAGAAGAGGAAGAAACCGTAGTTAATTTTAAATAATTACCTCAATATAATTTTCTGGATGAGCTCCTTTCCTAAATGCTCATTTAGATTTTCTACAATTTTTGATCTTCCGTAAAGCAATTCCTGTCTAAGTACAGAAGAAGATAGAGAAACTAATAAAGTTCCGTTATCAAACTTTACATGAGTGGTATAGTTCGAAATTCCAGGACCCATTACTTGTTCCCAGGCTTTATTAACGTCAACTTTATCAAAACCTTTTTGTAGGTTATTTTCAGTCTTAAAATTTTTTAAGACCTCTTTCATATCTACAAAATCTTCTTTTTTATTATTCCTCATTAGACGTATATCGTTTGTATGAATAAATAGTACCGTTTTCGTGCTTCAGTTCTAGATCGGTAGTTGTCACTTCTTCAACACTTTGCTGGTAAGAATTATCTCCTTCCTTAAAAATAAGAATTAGTTCATCTTCGTTTTCTTGCCATTTAAAGTACACCGGACTGCCATAATTTACAAAACCACCATCGTAAGTAGGGCTCACTCTATGTTTTACACCGTTCAGTCCTTCTACTTCAAAATGATCCATATGGTTAGAAAAAGGGAATTCTTTCTCACTACCATCCGGTAAAATAACCGTATCAATATTCCAATAACCATCCAGTAATTCAAGTTTTTTATCACTATCACTGCTACATGAAATAAATAATAAGCTAGCTATTAACAGTACTATTCTTAGTTTCATAATTCAAAGATCTTATAAGATTGATCAGTAGTTTTAATAACAGCTTCAGTCCTATCTGTGTGCGTATCACTTATAAAAATTTGACCAAATCTATCGTCATTTACCATATTGATGAGCTGACTCACGCGGTTTTCATCTAATTTATCAAAAATATCATCCAATAACAAAATAGGAGTTACACCACTACGTTCTTTGATGAATTGAAATTGGGCCAACTTCAAAGCTGTCAAAAAGCTTTTTTGTTGTCCTTGACTACCGTATTTTTTAATTGGATGATCTTGCAAAGTAAAAATTAAATCATCCTTATGCACACCTACACTAGTGTATTGTAAATGCATGTCCTTTTGTTGCGCTTGTGTAAAGAGCTGTGCAGCACTAGTATTATGCAGGTCCGATTTATAATGAATCGTAACCTCTTCACTACTACTCGAAATTTGAGCATAAAAATCTTTAAATATTGGTAAGAACTGCTCTAAAAACTCAACCCTTGTAAGGTGAATTTCTTTGACTAAAGGAATCAACTGCTCGTCATAAACTTGTAAAGCTGCACTGTCAAATTTTCTATTGGCTGCAAAATACTTGAGCAACGCATTACGTTGTTGAATAAGCTTGTTGTACTTTATTAAATTATTGAAATAGACCGAGTTTTCTAGGGATATCACACTATCCAGAAATTTACGCCTAGTATCGCTGCCTTCGGTAATCAAATCCCTATCAGCAGGTGATATGATCACCACAGGGATTAAACCTATGTGCTCACTTAATTTGTCGTAAATCTTACCATTGCGTTTAACTACCTTTTTGTTTCCACGTTTGGCGCTTACGGTAATTTTTTCTACTTGTTCATTTTTGAGAAATTCACCGCTTATAACAAAAAACTCTTCGCCATGCTTAATGTTTTGAACCGTTATTGGATTGAAATAACTTTTTGTAAGCGCTAGGTGATATATAGCATCGAGCACATTAGTCTTACCTATTCCATTTTTACCAACAAAACAATTGATGCGTTCATCCAGATCAAAATCTGCCGCTTCAAAACTTTTATAGTTTATAAGATGTAAGTTAGTTAAATGCATGATTTTTAGACTCATTAGAGATAATAACACCTGTTGTAAACAAGAGTAACAATAACTTATTATTGACTATTCTTATTAGATTAAGTTCGCTTTCGCGAAAGCGAAAACACCACAAACAAAGCATTAATTATATCATAGATCTTAACAGAAATCTATTTCCTGCAAATGTAATTGATGCAGGTGTTAACAATAAAGCTTTCACACGTTTTTATAATTGCAGAATTGTTATATTTTTGCGCGTTTAACAATCAAATTATGGCAACGTATAATAAGCGCGGATATAAACCTAAAACGAAGAAAGAAAAGATTGATAATGAAGTAGAAGAAATCTTTGACGAGAGTGAATCTACTACTGCCGAAGTTTTTAGTACCCTAGATGAAGGTGCGAGTAAAACTGAAGAATGGGTAAGTAAAAATCAAAATATCATTTTTGCTATCGTTGGTGTAGCTGCTCTTGTAGCATTAGGATACTGGGCTTACAACAATTTTGTTATGGCGCCTAAAGCCGATGAAGCTATCGTTGAAAGTAAAGAGGCTGACAAGTACTTTGACCTAGCAATGAACTCAACTAGCACTCAAGAAAAAGACTCGCTATTCATGCTTTCTATAGAAGGTGTAAATGGTAAATACGGATATGCCAAAATAGCTGAGGAATACGCTGGTACTGATGCTGCTAACATAGCTAACTATAAAGCGGGAATGGCTTACCTGAACATAGGTGGCGACAAATATCAAAAAGCTATCGATTATTTATCTGAATACGATGGTAACGGTTCTGTACTTGCATCTCTTGCTAAGGCCGGTATCGCAGATGCTCTAGTACAAGCTAATCAAGCAGAACAAGCTATTCCTTACTACCTAGAGGCTGCAGAAATAGAATCAAATGAATTCACATCACCTAAGTACTTATTAAAAGCTGCACAGGCTGCTCTACAAGCAGGAGATAATAGTACAGCAGTTGATGCATTAGAAAAAATTGAATCAGAATTCCCAGAGTCTGATGAAAAAACTACAGCACAAGTTTTATTAGCTCAAGCTAGAGCATCAAAAAACTAGTGTATTTTAAACTACCTAAAGGCCGTCGCAGAACACTTTTCTACGACGGCTTTTTTAGTTAATTTAACTAAGTAACTATCAAACCGACTGTATTTTTACCGTCACAAATTTGTAACCATGGCAACAGCAGGAAAAAACCTTTCAGAATACGATAAAAATGAACTACCAGATTCTAGTGAACTGCGAGTAGGGATTGTAGTAAGTGAATGGAACGATGATATTACCGAAAACCTATTTAAAGGTGCGTATGAAACACTCCTAGATTGCGGCGTGGATGAAGAGCGTATTTTTAGAATGAATGTCCCTGGTTCATTTGAACTTATTTACGGTTGTTCTCAAATGCAAAAGAGCACCTATCCTATGAAAGAACGCAATCTTAAAAAGCAATTGGATGTTATTATTGCTATAGGTAGTGTGATTCGTGGTGAAACTGCTCATTTTGATTTTGTATGTCAAGGAGTGACGCAAGGAATAAAAGATTTAAATTTAAATAGCACTAATATCCCTGTAGTTTTTTGTGTGCTTACAGATGATACTCACGAGCAATCTGTTGCTCGCAGCGGTGGCGTTCACGGCAATAAAGGGTCTGAAGCGGCAGTGGTAGCGATTAAAATGGGTAACCTGAAAATGAGTATATAACCTTATATGGCGATTAAGGAGATAGGTATAAAATACAAAGCAAACTGGAAAGTTAGACTAGTTATCTTTTTATTTACCTCGATTACTTACGGTGGTATTATGGCGCTCATGACATATTACATGGATAAAGATTTATTCACGTGGCAATACATTTTATTTAACGCCTTCTTTTTTGCTCTGTTCTTCACTTTTGTATTTCCTACAATCATGATAAAAATGGGAAAAGGCTGGAACAAAAAGTCTCAACCTACTCTTGAACATGAAGAAGAAATTATAGCCCAAGGTCCAGCAAACTTTAAGAAAAAATATGAGATGGTTGGTGGAAAGCTTTTAATAACCAACCTAGGTTTGATTTTTAAAAGTCATAAAGTAAATTTTCAAGCTGGTCAACATAATATCCGGTTTTCTGACATTCGTAATATAGAACCAACTCACAAGTTTAGATGGATTAAAAATCAATTTATAGTTCATACCCAGGATAAACAATATCTATTTACTGTAAATGATCGCGAGGAATGGATAAAAGAAATTGAATATCACTTACGCAAATCTAAATAACCTGAATAAGTACCATTAATTATTCTGGTTTTTTAAAATTTCTATTGAGCATTATTAATTGATAAAAACCCATAAGAACTAGAAATCCGGCTAGCACTATTTGATAAGTAGGTAGTTCAACGCCGTCAATAAAATGCTGGTATAGCTTATAACCACCTATAACAATGAAGGCTAGGTTAAGAAACAAGGTGTAATTCTTTTTATTCATTTTTTGTAAAAGCTGAATAGGCCAAGAATAGACCGTAGATGATGAAAATAGCAGAAAATGCTAAACGCCATGTTGGAATATTTTGATCATAGAAAAAATAATCTACTAAGCGCCATGAACCAAATCCCACAAATAGTATCGCTAATAATATTCCAATTTTAGGGTTTCTTTTACGTTGTGTCATAACTTGAATTTAATGCTAAAATAAACAATTAAAAGCCAGCTTACCTAGGAATAGTTTACTTTAGTACCGGATGAAAGTCAAAGCAAAAATTCTATTATATAGTGTCATACTCGTTGGCCAGTTTATGGTATTTTTCGGGTTAAAATATGCAAATAATTTTATCGAGGTTTACTACAGCAACGGTATCTATCCCTTTATAGCAGATGCTATGCGCATAGGACTAGGCTGGATTCCCTTTTCCTTTGGTGATTTTATCTATTTATTGCTTATCCTTTTGCTTATTAAGTGGATCATTAAGTTGATAACCAAAATTCTATATTTCATTAAGGATAAGAATTCCGTAAACAATCCGATTCTTAAAAGAAAAATAGGTAAACAAGTTGCAAAGATCTTAATAACGCTTAATGTTATTATTTTTTATTTTCATATGGCTTGGGGTTTTAATTACTATCGATTACCCATGCACGAAATACTGGAAATTGAAGAAGATTATTCTACAGAGCAGTTACTCGAGGTGACTAAAGATTTCATTGAGCTTAGCAATAAGTTACATGAATCAATCCAAGACAACGATTCTCTAAAAGTAGATTTTGGAAACGACCAAATGGTTTGGATGAATATGGCACCTATGGCTTTTGAGAATTACCACCTAAATAATACTAGGATAAAGTATTCAAACGTAAGTTTGAAAAAATCCTTGCTCACAGTACCACTTACTTATATGGGCTACAGTGGTTATTTAAATCCATTGACAGGAGAAGCTCAAATTAATGGCTGGATAAACGCATACAAGACTCCAGTGCTATGCTTGCATGAAATGGCTCATCAATTAGGGTTTGCCAAAGAAAACGAAGCAAATCTTATAGCTATTGATGCTGGATTAAAACATCCTGATCGTCATTTTCAATACAGTGCTAGTTTATACGCCCTTAAATTTTGTTTGAATGATTTGTATTTGAGAGATCCTGAAAAGTATGCGATGGTAGCTAAAGAAATTAAACCAGGTATTTTCAAAAACTATCAAGAATTAAGAGATTTTTGGAAAGCATATCAAGATGGATTGGTGGAAAAGGTTTCACATTCTGTCTATGATTCCTATTTAAAAGTTAATAATCAACCTAAAGGAATTGACACCTACAATTATGTAGTTGCATTACTAGTGAATTACTACTAATAGTTTTAACTTTTATTTAGCAACGGCTCAACTATCTTTAAGCCTTAACAAAAATTTATATCATAATAATCAGTCTTAAAAGATGAAAAAAATTCTTTTCCTTTTCTTCTTGTGGTGTTTTATTGGGCATTCACAAGAATATTTCCCTAACAACGATGATATAAGCGCTGTAAATAATGTTTCAAGAGCAATTACAAACGCTACTGTTCACACAGGAACAGGTGATGTCATCAAAAATGCAACTATTCTTATAAAGGATGGTAAAATTCAAAGCATAGGTAAAAATGTATCCATACCTAAGGATGCCGTTATAGAAGATGCAAATGGGAATCATATTTATCCTTCATTTGTCGAAGCTTATGGTGATTTTTCTATGGAAAAACCAAGCCGAGCGGAACGCAGTCGCTCACAACAATATGATGAAGGTCGCAAAGGATACTATTGGAATGATCACATAAGAGCAGAACAAAATGCTATTGATTATTTCAAGTACGATGAAAAGGCTGCCAAAAAGCTTTTAGAAGCTGGTTATGGAACAGTGCAAACTCACTTACATGATGGTATTGCTCGTGGTACTGGAATGTTAGTTGCCTTAAATAATAATGGTGACGATGGTAATCGAATTTTGCGTGGAGAAAATGCAGAGCATTTTTCTCTAGATCGCAGTGTTCAAACTAATCAAGCCTACCCTACTTCACTTATGGGAACCCTTGCCTTACTTAGACAAGCTCATTTTGATGCAAATTGGTATGAAAAAGGAAACTCAAACACTAGAGATCTCTCTTTAGAGGCTCTCATAAAAAACAAGAACCTTACTCAAATAATTGAAGCTGGTGATAAAAAAAATATTTTAAGAGTTGATAAAGTAGGTGATTTAGTTGGAAAACAATTTGTAATTGTAGGTGGTGAAGATGCTTATGAAATGATACGTGAGATTAAAAATACAAACGCATCTCTTATCGTTCCTATAAATTTTCCTGACGCTTATGACGTTTCAAATCCTTATCAAGAGTGGTACGTAAGTCTGGGAGATATGAGAGAATGGAAACAGTCGCCTGCAAATCTTAAAGTGCTTAAAGAGAATAACATCACGTTCTCAATAACAGCACATGGCCTTAAAGATGTTAAAAAACTTCATGAGAATATACGTCAAGCAATGGAGTATGGTTTAAGTGAAGAAGATATCCTACAAGCCCTTACTTTAACACCAGCACGTATACTAAAAGCTGATGATCTTGTAGGTTCTCTAGAAAAAGGAAAACTTGCAAATTTTATTATGACCTCTGGTCCTTTGTTTGATAAGGAAACAAAAATATTTGAAAATTGGGTGCAAGGATCAAAACACATCATTAAAAATCGTCATACGCCAAACGTAGATGGAACCTACACGACCACCTTGAATGGTGATGAATACAAGATTGTTGTTTCTGGAGATGGTAAAAAAGCCACTATTAAAATTGATACCTTAAAGTTAGGTAGTAAATCAAGTTTTGATGGACAATGGCTTAATTTAATGATGACTCAAAAGGACAGTGATGATAAAAGCTATTCACGTATAGTGGTACAACCCGATGGTAAAGATCTTACGGGAACTGTACATTTACCTAGTGGTGATACTTTGCCAGTTACTCTTGTAGCATCTTCTACTGAAGAAAAAGAAGAAGACCAAGAAAAAGAAGAAGACAATAAGGATAAGGAAATTAAAAGTTTAGGTGCACTCACCTACCCTAACCTAGCTTATGGAGCTTCACAAAGACCACAGCAAGAAACAATTCTATATCGTAATGCTACAGTTTGGACAAACGAGGATGATGGTATATTAAAAAATACCGATGTACTTGTAAAAGATGGTAAAATTGCAAAAATTGGAACAAATTTAAATGCAGGAAGAGCACGTGTAATTGATGCAACAGGTAAACACCTTACTAGTGGTATTATCGATGAACACAGTCATATTGCTATAGACAATGGAGTTAATGAAGCTGGTCACAATAGCACTGCCGAGGTTACTATTGAGGATGTAGTAGATCATGAAGATATAAATCTATATAGAGACCTAGCTGGTGGAGTTACCACCATGCAACTATTACATGGTAGTGCAAATCCTATAGGTGGTCGTAGCGCTATTATTAAACCTAAATGGGGTTATCCTGCCGATGAAATGATCTTAGAAAACTCACCTAAGTTCATCAAATTTGCATTAGGTGAAAACGTTAAACAATCTCGTTATCAAAACGGTACCAGATTTCCACAAAGTCGTATGGGTGTTGAACAAGTCTTTGAAGATTACTTCACAAGAGCAAGAGAATACGAAAAAACTAAAGGAACAGATTCATTTAGATACGACGAGGAAATGGAAGTAATGCTAGAAATCTTGAATAAAGAGCGATTTATTTCATGTCATTCTTACGTACAAAGCGAGATTAATATGCTTATGAAATTAGCCGAACGTCACGGATTTAGAGTAAATACTTTTACCCATATTCTAGAAGGTTATAAAGTAGCCGATAAAATGGCCGAGCACGGTGTAGGTGGTTCAACCTTTAGTGACTGGTGGGCTTACAAATATGAAGTAAACGACGCCATACCTTACAACGGTGCGATCATGCATTCTCAAGGAGTTGTTACAGCTTTTAATTCAGACGATGCAGAAATGTCACGTAGATTAAACCAAGAAGCGGCCAAAGCCGTTAAATATGGGAATGTAAGTGAGGAAGATGCTTGGAAGTTTGTTACCCTAAACCCTGCAAAACTTTTACATATTGACGACCGTACAGGAAGTATCAAAGTAGGTAAAGATGCCGACTTGGTACTTTGGAACGATCATCCTATGAGTGTAACAGCAAGTGCAGATTATACTATGATTGATGGTATTATTTTCTTTAGCAAGGAAAATGATTTACGCTTTCGCGAAAGCATAAAAAAAGAAAGACAACAACTCGTAAACGAGATGATAGAAGCAAAAAATAAGGGAATGAAAACGCAAACCCCTAAAAAGCGAGAAAAAGAATTGTATGAATGTGAAACCATTAACTGGTAAATTGAAAAAAATGAAAAACTTAGTGATAGCTTTTTGTGCTCTTTTTACCGTAGCGGTGAGTGCACAACAAACTCCGGCAAGCATAAAAAAATCCTTTACTATTATGAACGCAACTGCTCATATAGGTAATGGTGAAGTAATTGAAAATTCTGTTATTATCGTCGATAAAGGTGTAATAACAGCCGTAGCAGATGCACGTGTAGTACGTATCGATCCTGTAGGTGAGGTAATCCAGGCTAGCGGTATGCACGTCTATCCAGGAATTATAGCCATGAATAGTACCCTAGGACTTGTCGAAGTAGATGCAGTGAAAGCCAGTGTTGATCAACGTGAAATCGGTGTGTACAATCCACACATACGTAGTATAATAGCTTACAATGCAGAAAGTCGAGTAGTCGAATCAATGAGACCTAATGGAGTTTTAATAGCTCAAGTAGTGCCTCGTGGCGGAAGAATTTCTGGTCAATCCAGTGTAGTACAATTAGACGCGTGGAATTGGGAAGATGCAGTCATATCAATGGACGAAGGCATCCATATAAACTGGCCTAGTAGTTTTAGTAGATCAGGTAGCTGGTACAACCCTGGTCCTATTGAACCTAATAAAAAGTATGACGAAAACATCATTGAATTACAAGACTTTTTTAACGATGCTGTGGCACACAACATGACTCAAGACAATGAATCAAACTTAAAGTTTGAAGCCATGAGAGAAGAGTTAAATGGAAATGGAAGGTTCTATTTTCACGTGAACGGTGAAAAATCAATACGAGATGTAGTTACTTTTATAAAAAAGAACAACATTAAGAAACCAGTTTTAGTTGGAGCTCAAGGAGCGCAAAATGTGACAGATCTTCTTAAACAGCATAACATTCCTGTGCTTGCAGGTAGAGTTCACGATTTACCAGCACGTGAAGATTCAGACTATGATATGCCTTATAAATTCCCATATTTACTTGCAAAAGCTGGTGTAACCGTTGCACTTGAAAATTCTGGGGATATGGAACGTCATCAAACGCGTAATTTTCCATTCTACGCTGGAACTGTTGCTGGTTATGGTATGGATAAGGAACAAGCCCTTAAAATGATCACACTTACTCCTGCTCAAATTTTAGGAATTGATAAAGAGTACGGTAGTCTAGAAGAAGGTAAAAGTGCAACGCTATTTATTTCAAAAGGCGATGCTCTAGACATGAGAGGAAATCAACTTACAAGAGCCTTTATTGATGGAAGAGATATCTCATTGAATTCTCATCAAACTGAATTATACGAGCGTTACATGAAAAAATTTGGTGAAAAACCACAACGTTCCAATCAGTAACTATTAATCTAACTCAAAACCCTTATTCTTAATTAAATATTTAGGAATAAGGGTTTTTAATTTTTAACTATATGCGATACATAATAATAGCATTATTAGGACTTTTTGCCACTGCGCAAGTACCTAGTGACCACCAACAAGATTTATATTCAATCATTGATGAAGTAAGTGAAAAACGTATTGAGAATGATGTGAAAAAATTAGCAGGTTTTGGAACTAGAAACACGTTTTCTGATACATTGAGTAATACACGTGGTATAGGTGCTGCAAGAAGATGGATAAAAGCCGAGTTTGATAAGATATCTGCAGAATGCGGTGGATGTCTAGAAGTATTTTATCAAAGAGATTATGTTACTAAAGAAATGGGTAGTCGCGTACCAAAAGACGCTTGGGTTGTAAACGTTGTTGCTATTCAAAGAGGTACATCACAACCTAACAATTTTGTGATTATGAGCGGTGATATTGATTCAAGAGCAAGTGATACTATGGACTTCACAACCGACGCTCCAGGTGCTAATGATAATGCTAGCGGAATGGCAGGAACAATTGAGGCTGCACGAGTACTAAGCAAACGAAAGTTTGCAAACAGCATCGTTTATGTTGGTCTTAGCGGAGAAGAACAAGGATTATTTGGTGGTGCAGGGCTTGCACGATATGCCAAGGATAATGATTGGAATGTTTTAGGAATTCTTAATAATGACATGATAGGTAATATTAAAGGTGTAGATGGTGTCATAGATAATAGAAGTTTTAGGATTTTTAGTGAACCTACCAACGTCACCGATGATGAGAGAACTAAACGTTTAAGAAGGTTTTACGGAGGTGAAGTCGACGGACATTCTAGACAGCTTGCTAGGTATATTCATAATTCCGTGAAAAGTTATATGCCGGAAATGAATCCTATGATGATTTATAGACTGGATAGGTTTGGACGTGGTGGACACCATAGACCCTTTAATGACTTAGGTTTTCCAGGAATTAGGATTATGGAAGCTCATGAGAACTACACACAACAACATCAAGATATTAGAACTGAGAATGGAATTGAATATGGCGATGTTGTAAAGCATGTAAACTTTCCATATGCCAAAAAATTAACCGCAGTAAACGCTATCAACCTTGCGCAACTAGCTTGGGCTCCTGCTCCACCAAAGACCGTGAAAATTGGTGGAATGGTTGAAGCTAGTGCTAGGTTAGAATGGAGTAAAGTTCCTAATGCGGTTGGTTATAAAATTTATTGGAGAGACACCACAAGTCCTACATGGGACCACAGTCGATTTGTAGGAAACACCAACAACTATACTTTAGAAGGTATAGTCATTGATAATTATTACTTTGGTGTTGCAGCTGTTGCTGCCGATGGAACAGAAAGTATAGTTGTCTTTCCTAATGAAGTAAGTAGATAATTGTTAATCAAATGAGTAATGAACACACTCAATTAATCGTAAAAACAAGTATTTTAACAAAAATCCGTTAGATATCTACAAAAATCCTAGAGGAAAAATTATTTTAGAAGGCAAAATATTTTTTTGATTTTGTAGGGGAAATCATTTTTTTTGCATTAATATCCATGATGGGGAATGGATATGAAAAATGGAGCTCATGCTCCATTTTTTTTGTAAGAACTTCCAAGTAAATAGACTTCTTAAATAAAATACTTCAGCTTAATTCTTGTGAAGTATTTTTGTGCTAGGAATTTCTTTATGAAAAATATATTCACCGAAAAAACATATCGCAAGTGGTTACGATTAAGTATTGTCGTAATATACCTCATAATCGTGGCTGGCGCAGTAGTTAGAATGACTGGATCTGGAATGGGATGTCCAGATTGGCCTAAATGCTTCGGATATTTAATACCACCTACTGATCGAGCTCAACTAGATTTTCAACCGTTGACCTCATACGAAGAAGGGATGGTCATTATCGTTGATGAAAGCTTAAGGGTTGCAAAGAAAGATTTTACTTCATCAAATTCTTACAATGCCGATAATTGGGAACCTTACACAAAACACGATTACAGTATATTTAATAAGTATCATACTTGGACAGAATATATCAATAGGCTAATAGGTGCATTAGGTGGACTAGTAGTATTGATAGCAACTATTATTTCTTTTCAGTTTTTCAGAAAAAAGAAATACATCACCATTCTCACCGCCGTTGCCTTATTAGCTATGCTTGTACAAGCCGTTATCGGAAAAATAGTAGTGGACACAAACCTATCACCGCTACTCATCACCATACATATGATAGTGGCATTACTTATTGTAGGACTGCTTATATATTTATTGCACGAAGTGCAGCCAGTGGATAACAAATATGCTCATAAGGGTAAATGGCATCAATTCGCTTTGGTGCTTATCGTTCTCACATTAATTCAAGTAGCACTAGGAACACAAGTAAGGCAGTACATCGATCATCAAATAGATATTTTTGGTTATCCTGTAAAAAGTACATGGCTAGAAAATAATGCACCGTTAGTATTTTTAATACACAGGAGTTATTCCATTCTATTGGTACTACTACATGGATATTTTATTTATAAAGCAGTACGTTTTTACAAACATCCTCGTAATTATTACTACTGGCTAGCTGTCCTTTTTATTTTAACTATTATTGGTGGAGTATTAATGAATTACGTTGACTTCCCATTTGGCTCACAGGCATCACATTTAGTGCTAGCATCTATTATTTTAGGAGTGCAATTTTATCTTTGGATGCGTTTAAGAACCGTTCATTATCGTTCATAATTTATGACGTTAAAATCTTAAGGATACTTGTAAATAATTTTATCTTTGAAGCCCTTTAAAAGTTACACATGATTTATAAAATTAGAGTGATACTAGACAGCGCCGATGATGTTTTGAGAGATCTTGAAATACCAGCAACTAGTACACTAGAAGACTTTCACAATATCATTCACCAGTCATTTCAACTTCAAGGTGATGAGATGGCTAGCTTTTATGAAACCGACGATGAGTGGAATCAAGGGCAAGAATATTGTCTATTTGATATGAGCGGTGGTATGGAACCTGTCAAGAAAATGGAAGACACCACTATAGATCAGGCATTGAGTAAACAAAAACCCAACCTTATCTATATCTACGATTTTTTGAGCATGTGGACCTTCATGATAACTCTTGTTGATATAGATCAGGCCGAGGATGGTGAACAATACCCTAGAGTACTTTTTGCAATGGGAGAATTACCAGATGAAGCACCAGATAGAAATTTTGAAGCTGACCCTAGATTTGATAACGATCTAGACGATGATGACCTCAATGATGATGACGATTATTATGATGAGGAATCTTTTGATGACTATGAACTTTACTAGTATATGATTAATCTTTACAATACACGTATAGAGGACCTAGCGATTCATCGTATAGGTAACAAAAATAAAGGCGAACTGCTTTATACTTCTTCAAAATCTACTCTTTTAGATGATGAGATGCACTCTTTATTAAAAGAATATTTCTTAAAGCCATTTCGTAGTAAAGAAGAAGCTTATTATAGCTTTTATCATGATACTGATCTCGATTTTCATGATATGTACGCTTTCGCGAAAGCGATATTCTCAACACCTGCAATCCTTCTAGATAAAAGTAAGGAAATTGCAAAACACCTGTATGAGCAGTCGGTTCATCCACATATACGTAGCGGTGAGTTGTACGTGTGTTACTTTGACAATGTAATGGTAGATAATCAGAAAACTGATGCCATAGGTATATTTAAAAGTGAACTTAAACAAGACTTTTTACAGTTTGAAGAAGGCGATATTGAACTGGAAATGATCCTACAACAAGGTGTTAATCTTAACAAACTGGATAAAGGAGCTATCATTTTTAATGTTGCAGAAGAAAACGGATACAAAATTTTAAGTGTAGACAGCAATCGATATGATGCAAAATATTGGCTAGAGAGCTTTTTAGGTGTGGACGTTTTTGAAGATGAAAACTTCTTTACTAAAAAGTACTTGAAGTTTTGTCAAGACTTTGCCAAAGAGGTCGTACTACCTGCCGAGGATAAAAAGGAAGAGGTGATGTTCTTAAATAGAGCTGTTAACCACTTTGCAAAAAATGATAATTTTGAAGAAACTGCCTTTTTAAATGACACCCTTGAAAATCCAGAATTAATACCTGAGTTTAAGAATTTTAAGGTTGAAAAAGGACCAAAGTATAGTATTGAAGATGTATCAGAGTTTCCTATATCAAATACCGCTGTTACACAAGCGCGTAAAGGAATCAAAAACGTGATTAATCTTGACACTCATGTGCAAATAAAAATGGATTTTACTAATCCTGATAGCGCTGAGAAATTTATTGAAAAAGGCTGGGACGAAGAAAGACAAATGTATTACTACCTAGTGTACTTTAATAGAGAGGAAAAGAAATAATCACATGAGAGCAAAGGCACCACTTTTAATTCTCTTAATTGCAGCACTTGCTTTTGCAATCCTCAATGTTACCAAAATCAACTATGCAGATCTAAGCTGGTCCACTAATCAAAATCCTTTTTTAGGTATTGGATTATCTGTGGCGGTAATTTTGCTTACTTTAATAAGATTGAGAACCTCTACACGCTAGGTTTTGTAGTTTCTGACTACAAAGTCTAGCGCAGTATTCAACACACCACCCATTGTTCTTGATTTTTTAAACTTTATATCACCAGTGAAGTTATGCAAATCAGCTTTTAATGATTTAAGCTTCGCCTTGGTCGTAATCTCATCCTGCTTCATGCATTTCATGAGTTGTCTAAAACGTGTTTGAGTATTTGTCAATCGTTTGGCAATTAGGGATCTTTCTTCTTTCCTATACTGTTCTACACTTTCTAATTTAAGATGCTTGCTTACATTATCCACCATAGGAAAATTCTCTTTGAAGAATTGAGGTCTATAAACTTTTAAATTTCCTTCATAGGACTGTTGATCAAAATCTATAGCTCTTATGGTAAAACTTACTCTATCAAAATCATGGGTAGGAATGACCACGTAATTGTAAGCACGCATGTCTCCTAACAATCTAATAGTACATCGTTCATTGAATTTCACAAACTCTTTAGCTATTTGAGTTTTTTCTAAACGATCACAACGTTCTAGATAATCCTTAATAAATTCATCACCCGGAATACCAGCAATATGCTCTTCAATCAAAGTGTCGTCGTGCACTAAAAAGCTTATACGGTGTGGTGATAATAAGTGTTCAATTTCTAGCCCGTATACCCTACTTGCATCGGCTTTTTTTACATAGAAATAAGTGAAACTGTCGTTTAATACATTACGTACTTTTATTCTAAAGGGTTTAGTATTACCAAAGGTGCAAAAGTCAATGGCATCTATATTTAAATAGTCCAAAGTTTTGTCTTTCCCATCACTGTATAAAATATCATAAACTCTTTTAAGATAATTATCTATCATATCACGCTCATGATCTGGATAATAACATCGTACCCATAATGTATCTTCATCATCTTTATTATACACACTTATTGAACCTTGAAATCTGAGTAAATCGTCATAGGAAACTGGAATATTTGTATACCTATGATATTTTTTCACATACCCAAATAGTGCGTCGTCAATGGGATAAGTAGGCTTTTTACGTGATAATAATTTTTCTGTAGCTATATTTTCGCTCATTGTTTGTTACAAATCAATTTTTTTTCAGTCAGATAAAATAACCAAAATAACTTCTATATGAAAAACATTCTTGAAGTAAATCATCTTCATAAAAATTACGGAGCGCTTACAGCAGTAAATAAAGTCTCCTTTAAAATAGAGAAAGGTAACGTCTATGGTATACTAGGCCCAAATGGTAGCGGTAAAAGTACTACGTTGGGAATGGTCCTTAACGTTGTGAATCCAACAAGTGGCTCATACAAATGGTTTGACGGTAGCATGTCTACCCATGATGCATTAAAAAAAATAGGCGCTATTATAGAAAGACCTAATTTTTACCCATCAATGAATGCTGTGCAAAATTTAACGTTGGTTTGTAAAATTAAAGGTGTTGCTTATGATAGAATTGATGAAACACTTGATTTGGTAGGTTTGCTTTCGCGAAAGCATAGTCCCTTCAAAACCTATTCTTTAGGTATGAAACAAAGACTTGCAATTGCGAGTGCTTTATTGAATAATCCAGAAATTTTAATTTTAGACGAACCTACTAATGGTCTGGATCCTCAAGGAATAAGACAGATTAGAGACCTTATAAAACATATTGCAAAATCTGGCACTACAATTTTGCTGGCCTCTCATTTATTAGACGAGGTTGAAAAGGTTTGTTCTCACGTTATTGTATTACGACAAGGAAATATGCTGTATCAAGGCAGAGTTGATCAGATGGTTCAAAATCACGGTTCTATATTCTTAAGTTCTGAAAATATTGCTCAATTACGTAGTTTCCTAAATGAAAAATCGTTTGTCGCAGAATTGATTGAACAAGATAACTTACTAGAAGTAAAACTATCCAGTCCGGTAACGACAGCCCAAATCAATAAAGAGGCTTTTGAAAAGGGTATTGTTTTAACTGAACTTGCCTTTAAGAAACAAAGCCTAGAAGATCAATTCCTAGAATTAACCAAAAACTAACCAATAGAATATGTTACGATTACTCGATATAGAATTTCATAAATTCAAACACAGTAAAAGCAGTAAGGTTTTAACCATTATTTACCTAACGATTATTGTAGTCTTAATGCTTACCGGTATTATTCCCATTACTATAAATGGTGAAAAATATGCTCTTAGCGATTTAGGTCTTTTTAATTTTCCCCTAGTATGGCATTTAAGTACATATTTTGCTAGTTTTCTAAAAGTCTTTATTGCGATTGTGATAGTTTCACTTACTGCAAGTGAGTATAGCAATAGAACACTCAAACAAAATCTTATCGATGGATTAAGTAAAAAAGAATTGTTGTTATCCAAAGTGTACTTCACTATTGTACTAGCTCTTACAGCCACAGTTATTGTCTTTTTGGCATCATTAATACTTGGATTAATTTACTCTGATTTTGATGAACCATCAATAATATTTTCTCAAATGGGTTATCTAGGTGGATTTTTTCTAGCTCACTTAGTCTTTTTCACCTTCTGCCTATTCGCGGGAATTTTGGTGAAACGTGGTGCCTTTGCCCTAGGGCTGGTATTTGTTTACTACATATTTGAAAGTATTATTAATGCAGTTGCAAAAGGACTGGATACCTACTATGATTGGAACATCTACGATGGTTACCTTGTTCACATATTGCCATTAAATGCCATGAGTAATTTAATCAAACAACCTTTTACTAAAATTGACTTGGTCAAATCTACCACTAGTCAAATTCCTATAGAAGGTCTAGAATTCACCTACGATATTGAATGGTTAGACGTAATCTCAGTACTTATCTGGTCTGGACTGTTTGTATATTGGAGTTTTGCCTTATTAAAGCGCAGGGATTTGTAAAATATTAACTTTTTGGATGTTATTTTAGCGGGATGAAATTGAAAAATATTTATTCCGCTTTTTTTATTGTGCTATTTTTATTTATAAACACCAGTGTTTATGCACAATTAGAAGCTTCAAATTGGTATTTTGGATTTAATGCAGGTTTACGATTTGATCCTGTTTCAAATACAGTTACTCCTTTAGTTAATGGACAGCTCAGTACAAATGAAGGTTGCGCGAGTATAAGCGACGCACAAGGAAACCTCTTATTTTATACGGATGGTATCACTGTATATGATAGAAATCATGGAGTAATGCAAAATGGTAATGGACTTTTAGGAGATCCATCAAGTACTCAAAGTGCGATTATCATACCCAAACCTCAAGATTCTGACATTTACTACATTTTCACAGTCGACACTCAAGTAGGTAGTGATGCTAATACTGGATTTCACTGGTATGAAGTGGACATGTCCTTGAATCTAGGACAAGGTGCTGTTACTACCAATTTAAATACTCCAAACAATCTTTTACGTAGAACCTCTGAAAAACTCACCGCTATTAATCATGCAACCAATGATGAAATTTTTATTATTGTTTATGCAAATCAAAACGGTGCAAGTGGAAACTTTAATACTTTTTACACTTATAAAGTGACTCCAACTGGTGTTGATCCAGTTCCTGTAAGGTCTACCTTTACAACATCAGTGACAGACCCTAGAGGTAACATCAAAGTATCACCAGATGGACAATATTTAGTATCCTGCAACATGGTAGGTGGAACTTACATCTATGATTTTGATCAGACCACTGGTACCTTGAGTAATGAGAGACGATTCAATTTTGCTTCAAGCGATAACCTTGGTTATGGTGTTGAATTTTCTCCAGATAGTAGTTTACTGTATATCTCAACCTTAAATAATGCTTCAGGGAATAATCCTACCGCTTATTCAACATCATTGTTTCAATACGACCTTAATGCACCTAATATTCCAGGATCAGAAATATTATTAGACACAAGGCAAGGTTACCGTAACTCGATGCAATTAGGAATTGATGGGAAAATATATAGAACCACATCAGACACCTATGATAACGGGAGACCTTTTTTAAGCGTCATTAATAATCCCAATGTAAGAGGTACAGGTTGTAATTTTGTGGCCGACGCAATTGCACTTTCTGGGCGACTGTCTACACAAGGTCTGCCTCCATTCATTCAAAGCTTTTTTGCACTGATTGATGTTGAAAATACTTGTCTAGGTGACACGACAGAATTTACATTTGAAACCGATAATTTACCTGATAGTGTTCTTTGGGATTTTGGAGATGGTAACACGTCGTCCCAAACCATAGGGACCAATGTTTATACTACACCTGGTGTATATCAAGTTACGCTTACTCTAACTACTGGTGGTGCATCTAGAACATATAGAAAAACAGTAGAGATTTTTGATTCTCCAACTGCAAATAATGTTGTAGATCAAGATATTTGTGATCTAGACAATAATGGAAACGAAACTTTAGACTTAGATACAGATGTGACTCCTATAATTTTAGGAACTCAAGATGCCACGACTTTCAACGTAAGGTATTTTACGAGTCAACAAAATGCGATTGACAATGTAAATGAATTATCAAGTCCATATACCGTTAATGCTTCTTCAGAAACTATATATGTTCGTATCTATAACCGTAATAATACCGAATGTTTTGACACGACCTCATTCGATGTTAATATTTTTCAACAACCTGTAATTCAAGCTGTTCAAGACATAGAAGTTTGTGATGACGATTTTGACGGAATCCAACAATTTGATCTCACCTCTATTAACTCTTTAATACTCGGAAATCAAAGTAGTACTGATTTTGAAATTACTTTTCATACTTCACAAGGTGATGCAGACTTAGGATCCAATCCAATAAGCAGTCCATACACCAATAACACTCCGTTTTTAGAAACAGTTTATGTGAGGTTAGAAAATAGAAACAACTCTACCTGTGCAGATACTTCCCAATCTTTCAATCTTATAGTGCAAGACAAACCAGAAGCTATTGATTTTGATGCATTTCAATGTGATGAAGATGGTATCCCTGATGGAAGAACTACCTTTAGTTTTGATAGTTTTAGCGATGCTATATCAAACAATGCAAATGATGTTACAGTTTCCTACCACAGTACTCAGTCCAATGCAGATTCAAACACAAATCCATTAGACACAACAAGTTATACTAATACTACTCCTGCCGAGATAGTTTACGCACGTGTGACTAATGATGTGACAGGATGTTATTCAACATCTCAAGTTACATTAAGAGTAAGTGCAAGCGATGCGCAAGACACCACTTTACAAGCATGTGATGACCTATCTAATGATGGAATAGCAGATTTTACACTAACCCTAGCCGATAGCGATGTTTTAACCAACGCTCCAGCTGATGTTACAGTGAATTATTACGAAACTACAGATGATGCACTTACAGAGCAGAATCCGTTAACCAGTCCGTTTACTAATACGACACCTTTTTCACAAACCATTTTTGCGAGAGCCGAATCTCCTGATGGGAACTGTTACGGAATTAGTGAAGTAGAACTTATAGTAAATGCTTTACCTAATATTGAACCACAGGCATTATTTGAATATTGTGGTAATGATCCACAACCGCTCTCAATAGATGCAGGGCTCATCTCTGGAAATCCTGATGATTTTACTTATTCATGGAGTAACGGTGAGACTACAAATGAAATACTAGTTTCGACTGGTGGAGATTATACGGTAACCGTTACTAATGCCGAAGGCTGCTCATCACAACGTATTGTTACTGTAGTTATAAGTGAACCAGCAACAATTGATAATTTAATTATCAATCATGCTGGTACTAATAGTTCAGGATCTATGGAGGTTGTAGCTAGCGGATTAGGTGATTACGAGTACAGTATTGATATTTTAACTCCTTATCAGGATAGTCCAATATTTACAGACATTGAACCAGGCTTTTATACCTTATATGTACGAGATAAAAACGGCTGTGGTGTAACTAGAAAAGATTTCAGTATTGTGGGATACCCTAGGTTTTTCACACCAAATGGTGATAGTTTTAATGATTACTGGCAATTAATAGGTGTTAATACTGTGTTTGAACCTAATTCCACAATTTTTATCTACGATCGATTTGGAAAATTGTTAAAACAAATCTCACCAGAAAGTGTAGGCTGGGATGGAACATTTAACGGTAATCCTCTACCGTCTAGTGACTATTGGTTCACTGCGACACTTATGGATGGTACGCAATTTTCTAGCCACTTCTCCTTGAAAAGGTAAAAAAGGCTATCTTTAAATGCTATGAAACAGCATTTATCCTTTCTACTTATTTGTTGTTGTTTCGCTTTCGCGAAAGCGCAATTACAATCTAACAATTGGTATTTTGGTATTAACGCTGGTATTAATTTCAGTAACAACACTGTTACCGCTCTCAATGATGGTCAACTAGTTACAGGAGAAGGTTGTGCAACAATATCTGACAATCAAGGAAACCTTCTATTCTATACTGATGGAAGTGTAATCTATGACCGTAATCATAATTTAATGCCTAATGGTACAGGACTCAAAGGTAATTCCAGCAGCACCAGTAGCGCGATAATTGTACCACAACCAGGAAGTTCAACTAGGTTTTATGTTTTTACGGTAGACACGGATGACATCTTATATCGTAATAATGAAGGATTCTTTTATTCGGTAGTAGATCTAAGTTTGAATAACGGTGATGGTGATGTTATCATCACAGAAAAAAATATAAATTTACTAGCACTTACCTCAGAGAAACTTACTGCAATTTCTAATTCAAGCGGAACAGGTTTTTGGATAATTACTCAATTCGAAGACAAATTCTTTAGTTATGAATTAACATCTAGCGGATTGACCACAACACCTGTAGTATCCATAGTATCACCGTTTATAGAGCTTGTAAATACAAATCTTACAAATATTGACGTTGCTGCAATGCGAGGCTATATTAAGGTTAATCCTAGAGGTGACAAATTAGTAGCTGCTCATTTTTCAAATAATACTTTATCAGATTTTTCAAATACCACTACCCTATTAGAAGCACGTAGTATCGCCTACACAAACGGCGGAGAATTATACCTGTATGATTTTGACAATACCACTGGTATAGTATCCAATCCACAACCGTTAATGACCAAAGCCGATGGTGGTTCCTTTTACGGTGTAGAGTTTTCAAGCAATGGTCAATTTTTATATGCCGAAGTCGATTTTATGAACCCATCAACTACTCAAACTTTTGAATTTGTTAATGGTCAAATACTACAATTTGATTTAACATCAAATAATATAGCAAACTCAAGGACAGTTGTTTATGAAGATAATTTAGTAACTTTCAGAGGAGCTTTACAGCTAGGTCCGGATAACAAAATTTATCACAGTCGGATTAATCAAAATGCGCTTAGTGTAATCAATGCTCCTAATTTTTCAGGTATCTCGGCCGATTATAGATTTAATGATTTTCAGTTATCCCAAAACTCGTTTGCGATATACGGATTACCGATATTTGTCCAAAGTTTTTTAATTTCAGGAGAAATAGTAGCTGAGGATCATTGTTTTGGTGAAAATCATTTATTTACCGTTCAAACTTCAGCTCAAATTGATAGTATTACATGGGATTTTGGCGATCCTGCAAGTGGAACAAACAACTCATCTATCAATCTTAGCCCTACACACACTTTTTCTCAAGTAGGTACTTTTACAGTACGAGTAACCATTCAAACGCCTACTCAAACAATTGATTTAGAAAAAGAAATACAAGTATATCCAAACGTAGTTACTAATAGCATTCCTGATCAAATCACTAAATGTGATGAAGGTTTTGATACAGCTTCATTTGATCTAAGCGAAATTGCTGATCTTATTTCGGATAGAAGCGATCAAATCGTTTCCTTTCATACCTCAAGGGAAGATGCGACAAATGGAAGTAACTCTATAAATAGTAATATGATTTATAGAAATGTTTCCAATCCTGAAAGTATTTTTATTAGAGTCGAAAACGACAACTGTTTTAACATTTCTCAACTGAATTTACAAGTAGAAAACTGTCCAATAGAGGTGTTTAACGTAGTAACGCCTAATAACGACGGATTAAATGATACGTTCATCGTTTCTGGGTTAAAAAATGTTTATGAAAATCATAAAATTTCTATTTTTACTAGATACGGTCAAAAAGTATGGGAAGGAGATAATAACTCTGCATCTTGGGATGGTACAAGTAATGTTGGACTTACCTCGACCACAGGTTTGCTACCTACCGGCACATACTTTTACGTGATTGAATTAAACGAACCAAACACAAAGCCACAAGCCGGCTATGTATACTTAAGATAACTTGAAAAACAACATGAAAACAATTTACTCTTTATTACTCTTAATTTTTGTAAGTACAACCATGCTTGCCCAAGAAGAATCCTCCTGGTGGATCTTTGGAGATCAAGCTGGTGTAGAATTCACTCCAAACCCTCAAAATCGTTCACTAGATCCAGCAGTAGCTACATCTGGATATGACACGGATGAAGGTGTTGCATCGATTTCAGATGATTCAGGAAACCTTTTATTTTTCACAGACGGAATCACCGTATGGAATAGAAATGGTAACATCATGCCTAATGGTACAGGTTTAGATGGTAACTTTTCTAGTACCCAAAGTGCCATAATCGTAAAAGCTCCAGAATCACCTGGAGTTTATTTTATTTTTACGGTAGGTGCTGGTGGTAATGGCCCTTTATCATACTCTAGAGTTGAAATGTCTCTTAACGGTGGATTAGGAGATGTTGTTGCTGGTGTTAAAAACGTAGTACTTATCCAATCCTGTGCAGAGAAAGTAGCTGCTACTATTCAAACAGGTAGTAATAATGCCTATGTAATGACCTTTGCTGAAAGTAATGCAACTTCAACTGTAAATGGTACTGGTAACTTCAATGCACTATTTACCTGGGAAGTTAGAGGTATTCCAGGTCCTAATGTTTCATTTGTATTCCCAAATCCTGTTTTACAACAAGGAAATGGTAACCTTCCATACTATTCAGTCCCAACTGCATCTTCTAGTGCAGACAGAGGACAACTTAGAGTAAGTCCTGATGGTACAAAGCTAGTAATCTGTAACCAGAATAGCTTTAATGGTTTTGAAGGTACTGTTTTGTACGACTTTAACCCAGGAAATGGTCAATTTGGTGGAAATGGCTTAGTTCTTCATAACGGTCCTGTTTATGGAGCAGAATTCTCTCCTTCTTCTCAGTACTTGTATCATGATGAAAGTATCACCTACGGATTTAATGGAAATAAAAAGATCTTTCAATACGAGTTGTGTGATGCTAATAATATTCTAGCAACCAAAAGAGAGATAGCTGATGTTTCGGAAGGGAGATCTACCTTACAATTAGCTCGTGATGGAAATATTTATGTTGGCCGTTTTGATCAAACAGAATTAGGAATGATAGTAGGGCCTGAAACTCCTACCGCAACCTATAATGCAAACGGATTTGACATCAGCCCTGGTGTATCAAAACAAGGGTTACCTGTATTTGTTCAATCTAGTTTCTCCAGTTCTTTCACTCTTAACGATCAGTGTCAAGGTGATGCAACTGAATTTCTTTTAGCTTGTTTACCACAAGTAGCAGCAAGTACATGGGATTTCGGTGATGGTAATACAGCGAGTGTTACAGGACCTGTTGCTGTATACAATACTTATGCTTCTGCAGGAACTTATGTAGTGAGTGTAAACGTGACTAACGTTTCAGGAGATACAAGAAACTTTACTCAAGAAATTACCATTTATGAAAATGGAATCGTTGATCCTATTGATACTACACTACTTAACTATTGTGATGATGACGCATCAGGTAGTGAGATTGTTGACTTAAGTCAGTTCACAGCAGATGTTTTAGGTAGCCAAGATGCTACTACCTTTGATATCACTTACCACGCAAATCAAACCGATGCAGATGCAGGTGTAAATGAATTACCATTGAATTTTGATGCTCCTTTAGGAACTACAACAATTTGGGTAAGGATAGCAAACAATACTTCACCTATTGACGATGGATGTAGTGCTATTGATTCATTTGATTTAATGGTAAGTCCTACTCCGGCAATCAATCCAATTCCAGATTTTGAAACTTGTGATGATATTTCACAAGATGGAATTGAAGATTTTGATCTTGCTTCATATTTACCTACCATACAATCAGCTGTAAGTACTTCATTCAATGTTACCATTACCTTACACCCTACTCAAATGGATGCAGATACTGGAATGAATGCTATCGACACATCTGTCGCTTACACTAACACAACTAGTACTGAAACCATTTATGTAAGAGTTGAAAACGACGTTGATCAAGACTGCTACAGTACTGCTCAATTTAATCTGGTTGTTTTAAGCGAGCCTACAATCGGAACTCCTATGAATATAGAAGTGTGTGACGATGCTCCTTTAGACGGTAGTTCAGACTTTGATCTAACAGAACAAGATATTGAAGTAGATCCAAATGGTCTAGGTTCAGTAAGCTATCATGCTTCACAAGGAGATGCTGAAACTGGAGCTAATCCATTATCCTCGCCTTATACTGTTACTGGAACTCAAACAATTTATGTAAGATTGACTGACTCAAATGGTTGTTCAAATACTACACAGTTTGATATCTCAGTTCTAGATGCTCCAAGTATTGGTCAACCTCAAGATCTTGCCAATATCTGTGATGAAAATAGCTCTTTAGATCAAAATACATTTGATTTATCAGTACAAAATGATGCTGTGCTTAATGGTAATGATCCAGCTAATCACATCGTTAACTACTATGAATCTCAAGCAGATGCTGAAGCCGATTCTAATGCATTAGGAACAAATTACTCAACGCCATTCCAAGCCGGTGTTACTACAGGAACTCTTTATGCACGCTTAGAGAATATACAAACAGGTTGTTTCAATATAGTTGCATTTACAATAATTTTTGAGAGATGTGAAATCATTTTTCCAGAAGGATTCTCACCAAATGATGATGGAGTAAACGACACATTCTCTATTCCAGGACTAGCAGAACAGTTCCCTAATTTTGTATTGAAAATTTTTAATCGTAATGGAAGTATGATTTATGAAACGTCAGCAAATAATTATGAAGAATTTGCAGGAATACCGAATAAAGGTTTACTTGCTGGCGATGGTCTAGTTCCTGTAGGAGTATATTTCTATACTATTGAGTATAATGATCCTGATGAAGAAGATACAGCTAGTTGGGTTTATATCAATTACTAACAAAGATTTTTAAGTAACCGACTCTTTAAAGCCTCTGATTATAAAAAATCAGAGGCTTTTTTATTTATCGAACTTTTATAAACTTATAGTCAGATATTTAACTCCAAAATTGAGCTAATCAACTCGAGTATAATTAAAATATAATTAGTAATTTTATGATTATTCAAACTACTATAACGATTGAAGTTTTTTGTTAATTTATTATGCGTGCATAGTAAAATGTTTTATCTTGCGGTCTATTAATGAGTATGAGACATAATAAAACAATAGATTATATTTTAAGAGCTACCTGGATGTCAGTGTCTAAAATGTACAACGAACAAGCCGCAGTAAAAGGCAGTACAATGGCTACAGGTTTTGCTTTAATAAGTATAGATCCCGAGAATGGAACTCCTAGTACAGCCTTAGGTCCAAAGATGGGAATGGAAGCGACATCATTATCTCGAACACTTAAAATGATGGAAAACAAAGGACTTATTGAAAGGAAAAAAAATCCAGAAGATGGTCGTAGTGTTTTAATTCATTTAACACCATTCGGTAGGGAAATGAGAGAATTTTCTAAATCCGTTGTAAAAACCTTTGACAACCACATACGTGAGGAAATTGAAGAAGATAAACTAGAAACATTTCTAGAAGTAGCTTACAGAATAAATGAAATAGTTAATTCAAAAAAGATATTTAAAAATCAACCCTTTTTAGTTAGAAAGTAATATGGGAAAAAGAAGAATCAAACATGTAACCGTAATCGGTTCTGGAATCATGGGTAGTGGAATTGCCTGTCACTTTGCCAATATTGGCTGTGAGGTATTATTATTAGATATTGTTCCACGAGAGCTTACAGATAAAGAAAAAGCTAAAGGTTTAACCCTTGAAGACAAAGCTGTACGTAATCGTATGGTAAATGATAATCTTGCTGCTGCAATAAAAAGTAAGCCAGCTCCTCTGTATAATAAAGCTTTTGCAAATCGTATTTCGACAGGAAACCTAGAAGATGATTTGAAAAAAATCTCAAATACAGATTGGGTAATAGAAGTTGTTGTTGAGCGATTGGATATTAAGAAATCTGTTTTTGAACAAATTGAAAAGTACCGTAAACCTGGTACCTTAATAACCTCAAATACTTCTGGAATTCCAATTGGATTTATGAATGAAGGTCGTAGTGAGGATTTTCAAAAGCATTTTGCAGTAACCCACTTCTTTAATCCTCCTAGATATTTAAAATTATTCGAAGTAGTTCCAGGACCTAACTGTGATCCGTCAGTTACGGATTTTCTTATGGAGTACGGTGAAAAATACTTAGGGAAAACTTCAGTACTAGCTAAAGATACGCCAGCATTTATCGGAAATAGAATCGGAATTTTTTCCATACAAAGTCTATTTCATACAGTAAAAGAAATGGGCCTTACAGTTACAGAAGTAGACAAACTTACCGGTCCTGTTATTGGACGTGCTAAGTCTGCTACTTTTAGAACAGTTGACGTTGTAGGATTGGATACGTTGGTACACGTAGCAAACGGAGTCTATGAAAACTGTCCGCAAGACGAGCACCGTGACACGTTTAAATTACCAGATTTCATCAGCACTATGATGGAAAACAAATGGTTAGGTTCAAAAACAGGCCAAGGCTTCTATAAGAAAAGTGTTTCAAACGAGGGTAAAAAGGAAATTTTAGCTCTAGATCTAGATACACTAGAATATGTTAAACAGCCCAGAGCAAAATTTGCAACATTAGAGTTAACTAAGACTATTGATAATGTTGCAGATCGTTTTCCTGTTCTGATAAAAGGAAAAGATAAAGCAGGAGAGTTTTATAGAAAATCATTTGCATCACTATTTGCTTACGTACAACATAGGATTCCTGAAATCTCAGACGAGTTATACCGTATTGACGATGCGATGAGTGCTGGATTCGGATGGGAACATGGTCCATACCAAGTTTGGGACGCTGTAGGCGTTGCAAAAGGTGTAGAACTTATGAAAGCCATAGGTAAGGAACCAGCTGCTTGGGTGACAGAAATGCTAGAAAAAGGTTATGACTCTTTTTACACTGTACGCGATGGAGCAACTTATTACTACTCTATTCCTGACAAGGATTACGTTAAGAAACCAGGACAAGATGGTTTTATTATCCTAGACAACCTTAGAGCACAAGCGCCAGTATTTAAAAACAGTGGTGTTACTGTTCATGATATAGGTGATGGTATTTTGAATGTAGAGTTCACTTCAAAAATGAATTCGATTGGTGGCGATGTATTAGCTGGACTTAATAAAGCTATAGATATTGCCGAAGACCGCTTTGATGGACTTGTAGTTGCAAACAATGGAGCAAATTTCTCCGTTGGAGCAAATATCGGTATGATATTCATGATGGCTGTAGAGCAAGAATACGATGAGCTTAATATGGCTATTAAGCAATTCCAAAATACCGTAATGAGATTACGTTACAGCAGTATTCCAACAGTTGTTGCACCTCACCAAATGACATTAGGTGGTGGTTGTGAAATTACGATGCACAGTGATATGGCAGTAGCCAGTGCCGAAACCTACATAGGTCTAGTAGAATTTGGAGTAGGAGTTATTCCAGGTGGTGGTGGATCAAAGGAAATGGCGCTACGTGCAAGTGACACCTTCGAAAAGAACGATGTAGAACTTAATCGTTTACAAGAATATTTCTTAACTGTAGGTATGGCCAAGGTAGCAACTAGTGCTTACGAAGCCTACGACCTAGGTATCTTAAGAAGAGGAATTGATCAAGTTGTCGTTAATGACAATCGTCGCATCGCTTTCGCGAAAGCGCAGGCACGCCTAATGGCAGATAAAGGATACACGCAACCTGCACCACGTAAAGACATTAAGGTACTTGGTAAACAAGCATTAGGAATGTTCTTAGTAGGTACAGACAGTATGGAAGCTGGAAAATACATAAGCGAGCATGATAAGAAAATCGCTAATAAATTAGCTTACGTAATGGCTGGTGGTGATTTAAGTGCTCCTACTCTAGTATCAGAGCAATATTTATTAGATCTTGAAAGAGAAGCCTTTTTAAGTTTAACTGGTGAACGTAAAACTTTGGAACGTTTACAGCACATGTTGCAAAAAGGTAAACCGTTAAGAAACTAATTCAATAAACCAGTTTCACAGCAAATTAAAAAATAACAAATGATAGGATTTCAATTAGATAACTTGTTCTCAAACATAAATCTATAATCCTGTTATAATATTAAAGAAATGAACAAGACTGCATATATAGTTGCTGCTAAAAGAACAGCAGTGGGAAAAGCTCCTAAAGGAGTATTCAGATTTAAAAGACCAGATGAACTGGCAGCAGAAACAATTGAAGCTATGCTTAAAGAAGTTCCTGCCTTAGATAAAACAAGAATTGATGATGTCATCATAGGTAACGCTATGCCCGAGGCTGAACAAGGACTTAATATGGCGCGTTTAATTTCATTAATGGGATTAAAAATTGATGATGTTCCTGGTGTAACTGTAAATAGATATTGTGCTAGTGGTGTAGAAACTATTGCCATGGCAACCGCAAAAATCCAATCGGGAATGGCAGATTGTATTATTGCCGGTGGTGCAGAGTCGATGTCTTATATTCCAATGGGTGGTTATAAACCTACTCCAGATTACCGAGTAGCAAAAGCCGGTAATGAAGACTATTACTGGGGAATGGGGTTAACTGCAGAGGCTGTTGCAAACGAATTCAAAGTTTCTAGAGAAGACCAAGATGAGTTTGCATTTAATTCTCATCAAAAAGCTTTGAAAGCACTTGCTGAAGATAGATTTCAAGACCAAATCGTTCCTATAGAAGTAGAGGAAACTTTTATTAACGCTGCTGGTAAAAAGGAAACACGCTCCTACACTGTAAACAAAGATGAAGGACCACGTGCTGATACTAAACTGGAGGTTCTAGGAAAATTAAGACCTGTATTTGCTGCTGGTGGTTCGGTAACTGCTGGTAACTCATCACAAATGAGTGATGGAGCAGCTATGGTTTTAGTGATGAGTGAAGAAATGGTAAAGGAATTAAATCTTGAACCTATCGCACGTATGGTAAACTTTGCAGCTGCAGGTGTTCCTCCTAGAATCATGGGTATTGGACCAGTAAAGGCTATTCCAAAGGCACTTAAACAAGCAGGAATTACTTTAAATGATGTAAGTATGATTGAATTAAATGAAGCATTTGCTTCTCAATCACTTGCAGTAATCAGAGAATTGGGCCTTAACCAAGATATAGTGAACCCAAATGGAGGAGCTATTGCATTAGGACATCCACTAGGATGTACAGGAGCAAAATTAAGTGTACAATTATTTGATGAAATGCGACGTCAAAATTTAGAGAATAAATATGGTCTTGTAACTATGTGTGTAGGGACAGGTCAAGGAGCTTGTGGTGTTTACGAATTCCTTAAATAAAACAATAATTAAAAAAAGTTAGAAGACTGATCTGCCAGGCACAGATTAATATGCTGGGACTAGGTAATCAATTTCAAAATAGATTTGAGTACTATTCTTTCTTCTAAGAATCGTAATAAAAAGTAAAAAAATGGCAACAGAAACAACAAATGAAAGCGGTATAATCCGTGGTGGTCAATTTATCGTGAAAGAAACAAATCCACAGGACGTTTTTACTCCTGAAGATTTTTCTGAGGAACAAATCATGATGAAAGAGTCGGTAACAGAATTTGTAGACAAAGAAGTTGTACCGCATAAAGAAAGATTTGAAAAGAAAGATTACGCTCTTACTGAAGAAGTAATGCGTAAAGCAGGTGAAATGGGATTCTTAGGTGTAGCCGTACCTGAAGAATATGATGGTCTAGGAATGGGGTTCGTCTCAACCATGTTAGTATGTGATTACATATCAGGAGCAACTGGTTCTATTGCTACAGCTTTTGGTGCTCATACAGGAATAGGTACTATGCCTATCACACTTTATGGAACTGAAGAGCAGAAGAAAAAATATGTTCCAAAACTTGCTACAGGTGAGTGGTTTGGAGCTTACTGTTTGACAGAGCCTGGTGCTGGATCTGATGCAAATTCTGGTAAGACTAAAGCTGAACTTACTGAGGACGGTAAACACTACAAAATCAACGGTCAGAAAATGTGGATCTCAAATGCAGGTTTCTGTAACGTATTTGTAGTATTTGCCCGTTTAGAAGATGATAAAAATATCACAGGTTTCATTGTAGAAAATGACCCGTCAAATGGTATTACATTAGGTGAGGAAGAACACAAGTTAGGAATTCACTCCTCTTCTACCCGTCAAGTATTTTTTAATGATTGCCTAGTTCCTGTTGAAAATATGCTGGCTGGACGTGGTGAAGGATTTAAAATTGCTATGAACGCTCTTAACGTAGGTCGTATCAAACTTGCTGCAGCTTGTTTAGATGCACAGCGTCGTGTAATTTCTTTAGCTACTCAATATGCAAATGAACGTGAGCAGTTTAAAACTCCAATCGCAAAATTTGGTGCTATTCGTAAGAAATTAGCCGACATGGCTACAAGTGCTTACGTAGGCGAAAGTGCTTCATATCGTGCAGCAAAAGACATAGAAAATCGTATCCATATTAGACAAGAACAAGGAGATGAATTTGCAACTGCAGAACTGAAAGGAGTTGAAGAGTTTGCGATTGAATGTTCTATTCTTAAAGTAGCTGTATCTGAAGATATTCAAAACTGTAGTGATGAAGGTATTCAAATATACGGTGGTATGGGATTCAGTGCCGATGCTCCTATGGAAGCAGCGTGGCGTGATGCTCGTATCTCAAGAATATATGAAGGTACAAATGAAATAAATAGAATGCTTGCCGTTGGTATGCTTGTTAAGAAGGCGATGAAAGGTCATGTAAATTTACTGGAACCAGCAATGGCTGTGGCAAATGAACTTACCTCTATTCCTTCTTTTGATGTACCAGATTTTTCTGAGCCATTAAGTGAAGAAATGGATATGATTAAGAAACTTAAAAAAGTATTCTTAATGGTAGCTGGTAGTGCAGTTCAAAAATTTGGAACTGAACTTGAACAACACCAACAGTTACTTATGGCTGCATCAGACATTCTTATTGAGATTTATATGGCTGAAAGTGCTATCCTTAGAACTCAGAAAAATATCGCTAGATCAAGTGAAGAAGCGCAAAAAGAGCAAATTGCTATGTCTCAGCTATACTTATACAATGCAGTGAAAATCATCCAAAACAGAGCTGAAGAAGGTATCGCAAGCTTTGCAGAAGGTGACGAACAACGCATGATGCTTATGGGACTTAAGCGATTTACTAAATATACAAATCTGCCTAATATCGTAGCGTTAAGAAATACGATCGCAGATAAGGTAACCGATAGTAATGCTTATCCTTTCTAATTAGAAAGTTAATTTTAAATGTTGGAAACCGCTATTCTTTAATTAGAAATAGCGGTTTTTTTATCGATGAAATTTTCATTTCAACTAATTCAATATTTGTTGATTAGTCAAAAAGTTAAGTAAACTTAAGCGAGATTAGGTTTGATTAAAGATTATATAATAATTCTAACATAAATAAAAGGTTAACTATTGATGCTCAGTTTGAAATAAGATAATTAAACTAAATTCAATGTTATGCTAGGCCGTCATTTTAATGACGGCTTTTTTTACAATTATTTCATTTAGTGATAGCCTTTAAATAAAGAACACATAAAATTCTTATAACCTAGTAATCAACCCTTTCAATTAGTTTTATAAACATCATTATCAAAGGGTTATATGAAACGAAAAGTGGATCTTGTAGTAATAAGCGATGTGCATTTGGGGACCTATGGTTGTCAATCAAAAGAAATCTATAGCTATTTAAAAAGTATAAAACCAGACACTTTAGTTCTTAACGGCGATATTATTGATATGTGGCAGTTCTCAAAACGCTACTGGCCCAAAAGTCACATGAAAGTAGTAAAACAACTATTTCAACTAGCATCCAAAGGAACTCAAATTTATTATATCACTGGTAATCACGATGAAATGCTCAGAAAATTCAACGGCCTTGAACTGGGTAATATTAAAATTGTAAATAAGCTAGAATGGAATTGTAACGGAAAAACTGCCCTGTTTTTTCACGGTGATATTTTTGATGTTTCCATTCAAAATAGTAAATGGTTGGCAAAAATAGGCGCGATGAGCTATGATAGCTTGATTTTAGTAAATACCGCTATTAACTATTTGTCTAGAAAACTAGGTAAAGGTAAAGTTTCACTTTCTCGTAAAATAAAAACTAGTGTAAAAGGTGCAGTAAAATTTATCAGCAACTTTGAGCAAACTGCCATACAAATGGCTCGTCAACAAGGTTATGACTATGTAATTTGCGGTCACATTCACCAACCTACTGACAAAACGATAGATTTTAAAAATGGCTCGTCAATACGATATTTAAATAGTGGTGACTGGGTTGAACATTGCACAGCCCTGGAATATCATGATGGCAAGTGGAAACTTCATAAACATGATTTGAATGATAATAATCTTGTAAATGCTATAGAGAGTGAACTACTCGATGATTCAATGAGCTTAGTAGACATGAATCAAAAACAACTTTATCAATATATTCTTCAGGAGTTCCTTAAATAAATCTTACCTACTTTTATTTAATGATTTTTCGCTTTCGCGAAAGCGAAAACACCATCTCATCTTCAAATAATTAATTATCAATTATTTAATTAAGTTGAATAATCTGTTATCCATTTAAGACGACTACTAGTTGTAGGAATATTCATATTGTAAAGAATTTTTACATTTACATAGCTAGACGTACCCCATAAAGGGTATTGAATAATGCTAGCCATTTAACTTAATTTACTCATTCTATAAACCAATTAATTATGAAAAGAATTTCACTTGCATTAATCGCCGTTGCAACTTTAATGACCGCCTGTAAAGAAGAAAAAAAGCCAGAAAAGATGCAGGAAATGGAAACGACAATTGAGAAGAAAGCAACATCAATGGAATGCAATTACACTATCGATCCTGCTATAACCGTAGACTTTTATTACCAAGATGAAAATGTAATTCTTGCCTCAAAAGAAAATGCTCCTATCGTAAAAGCAGATTTTACCTGGGAACCTAGTGGGACCAACGATGAAACTGTAACTTTAGTAAGTGGTACGTTTCATACCATTGCTAATGATATAGGATACGTTACCGATGCTCAAATTATAAACGAAGATGATAAGTATAAAATGGTAATCGTTTTTGAACAAGGCGCTCCCGACAATAAAACGATTGAATTTAACCAAAGTTTTAGTGGTGATTTTATCATGGATACTTCTTTAGATATTGATTACTGTGAGGGCACTGAAGAAGTTTCTAAACCTATCCTAATTGGTAATATGATGAAAAGAAAAATAAAATAAGACCTTCTTGAGAACAGTAGCCAGCCTCTTATTTTTATTTATTTCTCAATGGATTGTAGCTCAGGAATTTTCATATGTAGACTTACTTATCAATAATTATGATAATGAATATGAAACTACTCTAGCTATTGTAGATACATTGAACCTTGATGACTATTCAATATATGAGCAGTACCGCATTAAAATTGCAGAAAGTACTGCTCAATATGGAATAGATCACGATGCTCCTGCTCATTATAATAGGCTTCTTGAACTTAAAAAATCATGTGATCCACAAGATTTAAAAAGTCTATTCTATATTAATGATGAATTAATATATGCCTATTTTTATGTAAGCGAGGTGCCTGATGGTTTTATGGATCTTATAGAGGTCAATAAAAAAATTGCTAAAAAATTAGAGGATCCCGATCTTGAAATTACTAGCTACCTATATTCAACAGGGTACTTAATCCACAATAATCAATATAACCAAGCAAAAAATGAATTGTGGAAGGCTAGAGAAATAGCAAAGGAATACAACAAAATTGAAGATATTTTTACTGTTGAAAGTAATCTTTCAGTAGTTTATCAGCGTCAAGGATTGTTAGATTCTGCTTTAATTTTTCAAAAAAAAATAGAAAAGTACTATTCTAAAATTAAGGATACTACTGGACTATATGGTAACTACAACAATACTGGACAGGTCTATAAAAGAATGGAGAATTATGAGAAATTTCTTGAGTATACGTTGAAAGCTCAAGAACTCGCTCCTGATAACCTAGACCTACTTAACCTTATTAATAATAAGAGAAATCTTGCTGAAGCCTATCACTATAACAACAAATACAAGCTGAGCAGCGAATTATTTGTTGATGTACTTGATAACATTGACACCATTAATGCTAGACAAAGTGAGAGTAAAATACAAGAGCTTGAGGCAAAATATGAAACTGCTGAGAAAGAGAAAAAAATAGCAGAACAAGAAACTAAAAACGAACAAAATCAAAAGGTTATTATCGCGCTTATAGCAACAGCAATCCTTATAAGCGTTATAGGTTTGTGGTTTTATAACAACCAGCGTAAGAAAAAGCTTTTAGTAGAAAAAGAGAAGAAACTCATCATGGCGCAAAAAGATAAAATATTGAAAGAGCAAGAGTTATCTACTATCGATGCTATGATTGCTGGTCAAGAAAAAGAACGAAAGGAAATAGCCACCGAATTACATGATGACCTAGGAAGTTCTCTTACCACTATGAAACTGCATTTTGAAAATTTAAAACGGCAAGCAGCTCAACAAGACAATAAGATTTATTTTGATAGAACAGAACAACTGCTTAACGATACTTATGAAAAAATTCGTCAAATGTCGCATAAACGCTTTACAGGTGTTCTAGCTAGTAAAGGTTTAATACCTAGTGTAGAGAGTCTAGCTCAAAAAATCAGTCAAAGTAAAGAGCTAGATGTCGAAGTGATCCACTATGGGCTAGACACGACATTAGAAAACAGCTTAGAATTATTGATTTTTAGAATCATACAAGAATTATTAAATAATATTATAAAACACGCACAAGCCAGCGAGGCCTTTATTAATCTAACTGCTTATGAAGACCATTTAAACATCATGATTGAAGACAACGGTATAGGGATGAATGTTGTATCAATTAAACCAACTGATGGAATGGGGCTATATAGTATAGAGAAAAAGGTAGAAAATACAGGAGGAACATTTGAAATAGACTCGCAACCTGGTTTTGGAACCACAATAACCATCGATATACCGTTATGATCAACCTACTAATTGCAGACGACCATGTATCCATTGTAGATGCAACTAAATTATTACTTGAAAATGATCCAGAAATTACCGTTATAGGAACTGCCCACGACGGCAAAGAATTGTTAGAAAACATCAAGCACCGTAATCCCGATATTATTCTATCAGACATAAGTATGCCTCGTATGAATGGTATTGAAATGTGTAAAACAATCAAGAAAACGCATCCAAAAATTAAGGTGATTTTTTTCTCTATGTTTGAACACGATGATGCTATAAACGATGCTATAAAAGCCGGTGCATCTGGGTACCTATTGAAACGTAGGCCACTAGAAGAAATCAGAAAAGCTATTATTGAAGTTTCAAGAGGTAAAAGCTATTTTGATAAAAATATTGCTGTCGAAGAAATTTACACAAAAGCGGATATTAAACCTAAACTGTCTCCTACTGAAAGAGTTATACTTAAACTAATAGCTCAAGGGAAACAAAGTTCAGAAATTGCAGAGATCCGGCATACCGCTGTAGGTACTATCATAAAGCATCGTAAAAACATGATTCAGAAGTTGGGGCTCAAAGGAAAAGGAGAACTAATGAGATACGCTTTATCGGTTCACAAACACTACAATTAACATTTGTTAATTAAATCCATGTTTTTATATATAAATTATTTTAAAAATACCCATTTAGGGGTACTTCTTCCCGCTTAGATGCTAATATATTTGGATAAGTAATAAGAGGATTTTCACAATCGACCAATACTTCTTTTATTAACTGAATTTTAGGGGGAAGAAAGTCTCTAGACTTTCATCAGACTGCCGGCTTATACAGCTGGCAGTTTTATTTTGTATAGATTTGTCATACCTTTTTGGCCATTAATTCTATCAACCCTATGAAAGCATTAAAGTACTTTATCATCTTATTAGTAATTGGTATTATAGCCA
This sequence comes from Nonlabens sp. MIC269, assembly GCF_001430865.1. GTDB lineage: Bacteria > Bacteroidota > Bacteroidia > Flavobacteriales > Flavobacteriaceae > Nonlabens > Nonlabens tegetincola. The sequence goes on from NZ_CP011373.1 coordinate 566,891, forward strand.
GTGTAGTGTATTTCTCTCTTCAAGACGGAACATATAGTATTACTGAAGAATATACTATCGAAGCACCTACACAAGTTATCTATGAGCAAATAGATGATTTTGAAAGTTGGAATAATTGGAATCCATGGACCATGCAAGATGGTATAAACTCGACAATGGGAGAACAAACAAGCGGTGTAGGTGGCTATTACACCTTTACAGATGAATATGGAAATGGTAAAATGACTATCACTAACGTAGACCCAAATAAGAAAATAGTCTTTGATATGCAGTACGATAGCAGATTTGCTGTTTCCAATAGTGAGGTAAGTATGATGATAATGCCTGAGGATAAAGCAAATAAAGTTATTTGGAATATAAAAGGTGAGAATAGCCTAAAAGAAAAAATGCTCAATGCGATTTTTGGAATTGATTTAGAAAAGGAAATAAGACCTATGTATCAACAAGGCCTTAAAAATTTGGACAGTGTTGTACAACAGGAATTGAATAAATATACAGTATCAGTGGATGGAGTTCTTGATACAGGCGGCAGCTACTACTTATACATGTCGACAAGTGCAACAACAAAAACCATGGAAACCTTGCAAGAAAGTATGTTTCAAAACATAAAAAAGTACATGAATATTCATGATATAAAGCCATTTGGAAATCCTATGATCATTTTTGAAAAAAACGATCCTACTTTAGGTCAGTTAATATTTTCTGCTGCCATTCCTGTTAAAGATAGAATAGAAACTGAAACAGGCAGCAATGTTTTATGTGGTTTTACACCTGCAACTCAGGCCATAAAAACAACCTTAAAAGGAAAACATGAATTTTTAAATGAAGCCTGGGAAGAGGCAACAGCTTATAGAGTCTTGAATAATTTAGATGCCTCTGATATTTCTCCTTATATCGTTTATAGAGTCTCTAAATATGAAACGGTAAATCCAGCAGCATATCTAACAGAAATTTATTTACCTATTCAAGAATGAAAAGCTTCTTTTTAGTTTTTATTGGTGGTGGCATAGGTAGTTACCTAAGGTATGCCGTTTCCATATACATGAATTCTGGTACAATAAAATGGTTACCTACATTGATTGTAAATGTTCTAGGCTGCTTCTTATTGGGAATCTTATGGCAGTTGACTGAGCGTACAGATGGTATATCGCATCCTAGATATTTATTATTAGGAATAGGATTTTGTGGTGGCCTTACCACCTTCTCAACATTTTCATTAGAATTAGTAAAATTTATTAAAAATGGAGATTTTTTAAATGCAGGTCTTTATTTTTTCGGAAGTATGATACTAGGAATGATTATGCTGTACCTAGGATATAGCATTTTTAAATCATTTATTTAATCCAGTCCATTAATCAAGATATTAAAAAAAGATATCTCCTTAAATAAAAAAACCACGCTTATCAGCGTGGTTTTTTTTTATTTTGTGATCGCGACAGGATTCGAACCTGTGACCGTCTGCTTAGAAGGCAGATGCTCTATCCAGCTGAGCTACGCGACCATGTTTGTACAATAATCTAACGCTATTGTGAAAAGCGGTTGCAAATATACTATTATTTTGTTTTGGTAAAAATTAAAATTCGATTTTTGAGTAGAAATATTACACTTATTTCATAGACTATTGTTAATCAGCGTATCAAAACAACTTCTAAGTGTATCTTTGCAAATTATCATTTACCTATGAGGCGACTAGTAATCATTCTTATTCTACTTTTAATCAACAGTTTATCTTTTAGTCAAAACTTCAAATCAGATAAATTCACATCTTTACAAGTTGAAGAAATGAATACCTGGCAACTACTAGCTTATGATGGAAAAAATGCGTTTAATGGTGTAGCCTACACCTATTCAAGGCCTTTTCACTGGCAACAAAGAGATTGGTTGCGTGCAGGTGCTACTGCTGGTCTTGTTGGTGGTTTGTATTTAGTTGATGAACAAACAAGCGATTGGGCACGCAGACAACAAGACGATATTCCAACTGTAATTAGTGATTTTGGATGGTACTTTGGAAGTCCTCAAAACAATTATGGTGTAACTGGTGGTATCTATTTGTACGGACTATTTACCAAAAGCCCTGAATGGAGGCGAACAGGTGTATTGATGATAAGTAGCGCAACCGCTGGTGGTCTTCTACAACAGTTTTTAAAATCTGTTACTGGACGTGGTAGACCAGAAACTGGTGTAGGAAAATCTGAATTTAGACCGTTTTCTGGCGAGTCGGGTTATAGATCATTTCCATCTGGTCATACCATTTTGTCATTCACCACAGCCTATGCGCTCGCAAAACATTTTGATAATCCCTGGGTAAAAGCAGGTATTTATACTCTAGGTTTAGTTTCACCAGCTTCACGTGTTTGGAAAGGAGCTCACTACTTGACCGATGTAGTTCTAAGTCTTGCAATTACGATTGCAACCGTAGAAGCCGTAGATAGATATTTAGATACTAGAAATGGATATGGCGAGCAGCGTTATGGAACTAAAAAACCTAAACAACGTTCCTACTCTCTCAGTTTTAGTGCGACCCCTAATACGGTAGGCCTAACGTTAAACTTTTAAACCAACCTTTCTAAAACATTAAAATACAAAGCATTAATCCTTTTTGAGATACTAAAAAATAAGTTTGGAACGTTATTTGAATTAAACAGTTTAAAAAACTGAATATGTTTCAATCTAAAAAATCAAAACTTTTTGCCAGTATAGCCTTAGATTTAGTAGGTATGTCATCTTACATCCTTCCATTTTTGGGAGAGACGACAGATTTATTTTGGGCACCCATAGCAGGTTACCTCATGACCCTACTCTACCCAGGAAAAACAGGTGTTGCAGCTGGTATCATTACTACGATAGAAGAATTGGTTCCTGGTATGGATATCATTCCTACCTTTACACTTACGTGGTTATTTACTTACGTTTTTAACAAATCAGATCAGAAACCAACTATAGACGTTCCTAGCAAATAAATAATATTTTTTGTTACGCTTTCGCGAAAGCGTAATTTAAAACAGACTACTTTGTCCCGTATCATCCACCGGTGGTTCTGGAAGATTACTATCTTCAGACTTATTGGTCGTAGGTTCATCTTTAGCATCAGTTTGTTGTGACGTTTCAAGATGTTCTTTTGAGGTGGTTATTTCATCATTTTCACTTTCATTTTCCTCCTGTACCTCATATGGTAACGCATCTAATAAGTTAATTTGTTTCACTTTAGATTTAGTAAGCATATTACCCTGAGCTCCTATGCCTTTTACAGCGATAAATTCCTCAATATTAACCTCTTCATTAGGCGGCTGTTCTTTACCTCTAGGTTTATTAAAAACCAGCTCTGCCATAGGGCGATAATCAGTAGATATAACTTCCAGATAGGATCCTTGTACATCTGGAATAAAACCTTCTTCTCGTTCTGGGTTTTCTATAAGGAATCTTTTGATATAAAATAATTCCTTCTCACCGTGATAATAGATAACACTAATAGGTTTTTTAGGCTCCCATTTTTCAAGGACTACCATATCATCATCAAATCTAGCAGTCACCTCAGGAATAATAGTCTTTGCGATACCTTTTTGATTGATAATAAGTAAACGATCTTCTCCCTTAAATTCACCTAGTAATTCACCACGACCGTCTACATTAAGACGCTGTACTGTATCATCAAACCAAATTTTTCTAGGTTTAAGTGTACTTACACCTTCTTCTTTAAGTTCGACCTTCTTAATGTTATACTTAGTTACGAGATTTCCTTTAGATGCTCTTCCTTTAATGAGGATTTCACTAAAATCTATATCCCATTTAAGCTTTTTAATACTGCCTTGCTGTCTTAAGTTTACTGTAACAACTTCAGCTTCACCATTAGGATTTGCACTGAAATAATGAACTACAGAACCTTTATCTGATTTACCCATAGGGTAAGCCCTATCTCGTGTCACACTAGTCACTGCAAATCTTTTTATATAACTAGGTCCTGACTTACCATCCTTATAGATAACGTTGTAAATGGTACGTTTGTCTTTTTTCTTAAATACAGCGACATGGATTATGTTTTTTCCTATAAAGGTTTTGGAATCCACCTTTGTCACCATCATCGTACCATCTTTTGTAAATACTATGATGTCATCAATATCTGCACAATCACATACATACTCATCTCGTTTAAGAGCTGTACCTATAAAACCTTCTTCCCTATTAACATATAGTTTTGTGTTTCTAATAACTACTTTACTTGCTACTATATCCTCAAAATTTTTCAGCTCAGACTTGCGTTCTCTACCTTGACCATAATCCTTCTTGAGTTTAGTAAAGTAATCTATGGCAAATTCAATCAAATGTTCTAGATGATGTTTAAGTTCTGCAATGCGATCTTCTAGAGCCTGAATCTTTTGTTGTGCTTTGTCAATATCAAATTTTGAAATTCTCTTGATTCTAATTTCAGTTAACCTAACAATATCCTCTTCGGTTATTGGGCGCTTTAGGTGCTTAATATGTGGTTTAAGTCCTTTATCGATTGCACTAATTACTCCTTCCCAAGTTTCTTCCTCTTCAATATCTCTATAAATTCTATTTTCAATAAATATTCTTTCTAGAGAGGCAAAGTGCCATTGTTCTTCAACCTCATGCAATAATATCTCAAGTTCTGACTTAAGTAATTGAACAGTATGATCTGCGCTACGACGCAACATATCAGAAACACCAATAAATAGAGGTTTATTATCCTCAATTACACAGCCTAATGGTGAAATACTTACCTCACAATTTGTAAAGGCATAAAGAGCATCCATGGTTTTATCTGGTGATAAACCACTAGGTAAATGAATCACGATTTCTACTTGTGCAGCAGTGTTGTCTTCTATACGTTTAATTTTAATTTTCCCCTTTTCATTTGCCTTTAAAATAGAATCAATAAGGGAACTTGTAGTAGTTGAGTATGGTATTTCTGTAATTACGATGGTGTTTTTTTCAGGCGAGTGCATCTTGGCACGCACTCTCACTTTACCGCCTCTTAAACCATCGTTATAATTTGAAATATCTGCCTCGCCACCTGTTGGAAAGTCAGGATAAATTTTAAATCTTTTTCCTTGTAAATGCTTGATACTAGCATCAATGAGCTCATTGAAATTGTGAGGTAATACTTTAGTGCTCAAACCTACCGCAATACCTTCAGCGCCTTGTGCAAGTAATAATGGAAATTTTACTGGTAAATTTATAGGTTCTTTTCTCCTACCATCATAGCTAGATTGCCATTCCGTAATTTTAGGATTATACAATACCTCAAGAGCAAATTTTGAGAGTCTAGCTTCAATATAACGAGAAGCTGCTGCAGGATCACCAGTTAAAATATTACCCCAGTTACCTTGCATATCTATAAGAAGGTCCTTTTGACCAATTTGCACCATAGCATCACCTATACTGGCATCACCATGAGGATGGTACTGCATACAATGTCCTACAATATTGGCTACTTTGTTGTACCGACCATCGTCTAAATCCTTCATCGATTGCATGATACGTCGCTGTACTGGTTTAAAACCATCCTCTATGGCTGGTACAGCGCGTTCCAATATCACGTAGCTTGCATAATCAAGAAACCATTCCTTGTACATTCCTGTAACTCTGGTTATAGTTTCAGTAGAATGCTGTTCTTGATCGCTACTGTTTAAATGCTCTAGTTCTTCGTGTTCTTCGTGTTCTTCGCTCATTTACTCGTTTCAGTTATCTGCTATTAGTTAACTGTTGTTTTATTTGTATGTTCTCACTCAAAATACAATACATCCTCATCTATTGAAAAAGTGATCACCTTTAGATTTATAGGCTTTTATTATTAATAAAGTACCCGAAATGATCCACATAACAGTTGATAGTACAATTAAGTCTTCACCACCTAAATAATTACCATTTCCATAAGGAAACGCCCAATGTAATATTTTAAACGTGCTACCTATCAAAAAAAGTAGAACGGCTATCACAGCTGCAATTATCACATGTTTGAATTTAATCATACTACTCTTCTATCACATCCATTTCTACCTTAAGATTGTCAATAATAAATTCTTGACGATCTGGAGTGTTTTTACCCATATAGAACTTCAATAAATCATCGATACTCATACCATCGTCTAGCATCACTGGATCCAATCGCATGTCCTCGCCTATGAAATGAACAAACTCATCTGGACTGATTTCACCTAATCCTTTAAATCGAGTAATTTCTGGATTTTTACCTAATTCCATAAGTGCGGCAGCTCGTTCTTCTGGTGTATAACAATACCTTGTTTCTTTTTTATTACGAACTCTAAATAAAGGTGTTTGTAAAATATACAAATGCCCCTTTTTAATTAATTCAGGAAAAAATTGCAGGAAAAAAGTAATCAATAACAAACGTATATGCATACCATCCACGTCGGCATCAGTTGCAATGACAATCTTGTTATAACGCAAATCCTCCATACTATCCTCAATATTGAGAGCAGCTTGTAGCAAGTTGAACTCTTCGTTTTCATAAACAATCTTTTTGCTCATGTTATAAGAATTCAATGGTTTCCCGCGTAATGAGAATACCGCTTGTGTGTTTACGTTACGTGATTTTGTTATAGATCCACTTGCAGAATCACCTTCCGTTATAAATAAAGTACTATCGAGATTATTCTCTTTTTTAGTATCTCCTAGATGTACTCTACAATCCCTTAGTTTTTTATTGTGTAAACTAGCTTTTTTGGCTCTATCCCTAGCTAGTTTACGAATACCAGAAAGCTCCTTGCGTTCTCTTTCTGCTTGTATAATTTTCTTTTGAAGAGCTTCAGCAGTTTCTGGATGCTTGTGCAGGTAATTATCTAAATACGTTTTAATGAAATCGTTAATGAAAGTTCTTACAGTTGGTAAGTCTCCACCCATTTCTGTAGAACCCAATTTAGTTTTAGTTTGAGATTCAAAAACAGGATCCATCACCTTAATAGCCACAGCGCTTACAATGGATTTTCTAACATCGCTCGCATCATAGTTTTTACCATAAAACTCACGCACAGTTTTTACGACACTCTCTCTAAAAGCAGCTTGATGCGTTCCACCTTGGGTGGTATTTTGACCGTTTGCAAAGGAATGATACTCTTCACTGTACTGTGTTTTACTGTGAGTAATAGCTACCTCAATATCATCACCTCGCAAGTGTATTATTGGATACAGCCTATCGGATTCGGTAATTTTCTCACTTAATAAATCCTTTAGACCATGTTCAGAAAAATATTTTTCTCCGTTGTAGATAATGGTTAAACCTGGATTTAAGTACACGTAGTTCTTAAGCATGCGAGAGACATACTCAGGCCTAAATTTGAAATTTTTAAAGATTTCACCATCGGGAACAAAAGTCATTTTAGTACCTCGACGTCTTGATGTCTCTTCAAGGAAATCCTTGTCGGTAAGTTCACCTCTCTCAAACTCGGCACTTGCACTTTTCCCATCACGTGTAGATTCAACTCTAAAATAAGTGGAAAGAGCGTTCACTGCCTTAGTACCTACACCGTTTAATCCTACAGATTTTTTAAAGGCTTTACTATCGTATTTCCCACCAGTATTCATTTTTGAGACAACATCAACCACTTTTCCTAGTGGAATCCCACGTCCATAATCACGCACGATAACACGTTCACCTTGAATGGACACCTCGATAGTTTTTCCTGCACCCATGACATATTCATCAATCGAGTTGTCAATAACTTCTTTCAGTAGGATGTAGATACCATCGTCGGCACTAGATCCATCACCCAGTTTACCGATATACATCCCAGGACGCATTCTTATGTGTTCCTTCCAGTCTAATGACCTGATATTATCCTCAGTATATTGTACGTTTTCTGCCATATCCCATCTATCTGTAGTAGCTTGAAATATACTAATTGTAATGCTTATTACGTTTTCGCGAAAGCGTAATTAATTAACAGAGTTTTATCTTTTATTGTGAATAAAAATCTTTTACAGAAATAAAACCCATTATTATCGGTAGAAGGAGACTAAATGTAACCGAAGATAAAATTATAATGTTAACACACTAATCTTATCGAGCTGTAATTAAGCCTATTAAGTTTTTCATATACAGTTTATCGACCTACTAACTCATATTTATCATATTCTTAGGTTTACATAGAAAAAAATAGGTATTATGCTGTGAATAGTTAATTTTTTGATAAAACAATTAGTTTATCCCTATATTCAGAGCTCAAATGTTAACCCTAAATATTTATACATGAAGAAAATGTACTCAATTGGAGTATTAGCTCTGTTTATGCTAATCTCTACTTTAGCCATGGCCCAACAACGTGACTGTTCTACACATGATGATATGGAATACGCCATGGCACAAGACCCTAGCCTTGCTCAAAAAATCGCAAAAGAAGAACGATACATTCAACAAAAAGCCAATGATTTAATTCAACAAAAAGCCGTGAATGGGGCTGTTATAACCATTCCTGTTGTTGTTCATGTGATTTATAGCAATGCTACTCAAAATATAAGTCAAGCTCAAATTCAATCTCAAATTGATGTGCTCAATGAGGATTTTAGAAGAACTAATAGCGATCGAGATAACACATGGTCACAAGCAGCAGACATGCAAATAGAATTCTGTCTAGCACAGGTTGATCCTAATGGTAACCCTACCAATGGTATCACCCGTAAAGCTTCCAGTGTTACATCTTGGAATACCACGCAAAATAGAATGAAAAGCAGTGCAACTGGTGGTACCGACCCTTGGGATACCACTCAATATTTAAATATGTGGACTGTTTCTGCTCTTAATAGCAATGGTAGACCAGGTATTTTAGGATATGCTCAATTTCCTGGTGGAAACCGCGCAACTGATGGTGTTGTTATGGGATACAATTATTTTGGGCGTGTAGGCGCTGTTTCGGCACCATTTGATGGTGGAAGAACAACTACTCACGAGGTAGGTCACTTTTTAGGTTTGCGCCACATTTGGGGTGATGGACCTTGTGGTGCCGATGATTTTGTTGCAGACACACCAGAGTCTGACGCCTCAAATGGTGGTTGTCAAATAGGTAGTGTTTCTTGTGGATCTGTTGATATGGTCCAAAATTACATGGACTATTCTGATGATGCTTGTATGAACTTGTTTACGGCTGGGCAAAAAGCACGTATGAGAGCTAATTTATTAAATGGAGGTTTTCATGCTGCGCTAGCGCAGTCTACAAAATGTACGCCGCCATCTGGTGGTGGTGATACAGGATGTAACAGTACAATTGATAGTTTCCCTTATTCTAATGGATTTGAAAATTCACTTGGTGGATGGACTCAAGATACTGGTGATTCTCTAGATTGGACTCGTAGATCTGGCACAACTCCATCAAGTAGCACAGGACCTAACGGTGCTGATGAAGGATCTTTCTACGTATACGTAGAAGCATCAGACCCTAATTTTAATAAAACTGCAATTTTAAATTCACCTTGTTTAGATTTTGCTGCTGGTTCTTCACCAGATGTTAGTTTTAGATATCAAATGACTGGTAATGCAGTAGGTACTCTTGAATTACAATCTAGGAATACAGGTAGTTCATCCTGGTCTACTCTTTTTACACAATCTGGAGATCAAGGAGCTTCATGGAAAACGGCTAATGCAACACTAAGTTCTAATGTAGAACAGTTAAGGCTTGTAGTTAATACAACAAATTCATGGCAAGGAGACATTGCTGTTGATGCTATATCTATTTCTGAAGGTGGTTCATCTGGTGGTGGTTCTGGATGTGCAAACGGTGTTTCAAGTTTCCCATATTCAGAAGGATTTGAAAATACTTTAGGACAATGGTCTCAAAATAATACAGATTCTTTAGATTGGACTTTACGATCTGGTGGAACTCCTTCAAGTGGTACAGGACCTAGCAGTGCTGCTCAAGGAACTTTCTATATTTATGTAGAAGCATCTAATCCTAATTTTAATAAAGTAGCAGCATTAGACTCACCATGTTTTGATCTTACTTCAACATCAAATGCCACACTTTCTTTCCAATATCAGATGACTGGTAATGCTGTAGGTTCATTAAGAGTGGACGCTAGTAATGGTGGTGCTTACTCCACTATATTCAGCGTTCAAGGAGATCAAGGAGCAGCATGGAGACAAGCAAATATTGATCTAGCTAGTTATGCAGGACAGGATGTACAATTGCGCCTTGTGGTTAATACAACCTCATCTTGGCAAGGTGACATTGCTGTTGATGACTTAAGAATAACAACTGCCGCAGCGTCAACAGACAAATGTGATGGAGTTCCTGCTTACAACAGTAATAATTCCTACTCAGTAGGTGATCAGGTTGTTTATCAAAACTTCCTATTTGAATTACAACCTGGACAATGGGTTAATCTAGGTGAATGTGGTACTGCAAGAGATTCTAATAATTCACAAGTATCTATTCCTGTAAATGCTATCAGTGTTTACCCTAATCCTGTAAGAGATATTCTATTTACTACTGGTATAGATCAACAATCTACGTATGTAATATATGATTTGACAGGACGCAAGGTAGCAAGCGGTGCTGTGATGAAAGAAGGTATAATCGTTGGTGATTTAAATCCTAATGTTTATATCATACAACTTCAAGCAAATGGAACAACAGTTTCACGTAAGTTTGTTAAAAAGTAAATGATTTAATTGCTTAAGAAAAGGCTGCCTTCAAAAGGCTGCCTTTTTAATTATACCCTAAATAAGTGTTGTGATTTTTATCACCTACCAAATAAAAAAGCCGATTTACAAATTGTAAACCGGCTTTTTTTTGTTTCTCTAGTTTCTCCTTCTTATAGGTAACAATTTAATTGTCATAAACAATAACAAAATGAAAGGTAAGCTGTGTAAAATTAGATCAAAATAATCCATAAACTTCATACCCTTTGCTCCTCCTAAAATCCAGCGCCATTTCCCAACCACATGAGGCTCTGGTGTAAAAGGAGCTAAACCTAAGGTGAGGCTACCTATTAAAGCTACGAGAAAGTAGGTAACATTTTTTCTACTACTCATTTTTAAAAGTATCGATAGACACTTGCTTCATTTTTTGAACGTAAGGTTGCCAGTGAGTATTAAGTAGAGATTTAGTCTCCTTAACTGCTTTATCAACTGCATTTTCTGCATGTTCATACAGTTGAGCTTCTGTAGCTGTTTGAGAACTTTGACGACTACCTATATAACTTTGAGCTGCATACAGTCTATTAAGAACAGTAATTTCGGGATTCCTAGTAATTCCTTGGCGTTTATCTACCTTACCAAAGTATTTTTCTTGCTCCTTCTTCAATGTATCTACCATTTTCTCAGTCGCCTCAATTTCATTTTTGTAAGACTCCTTATCTAATTTTGATAAATAGGATTTAAAGTTGCTGGCTTTCTCAATATTCTCTGCCAATTTATCGGTAACCTCAGAAATTTTAACCGTTAATTGTTCAAGTTTTTTCAGAGCATCATACTTTTCTTTGGCATGAACATCTGTATATTCAGTAATTCTAGGATCGTCTTGGACTTTTATCATGGTTGTACTTACAACGTCATTATAGACTAGTTGCGCCTTGTAGTCACCTGGCAAAACTCTTAATCCTGATGGTTCTCTCGTACTCTTTCTTACTGATTTTGAAGGTCTATTAACTCCTTTTTCTGTAAGATTCCATCTCCATGAATAAATACCTTCTTCTTTTGGAGCTTTTCTTTTCAAGGTACGTATAAGTTCTTCTCCTCTGTAAATTTTAAGCATTAAGGAGTCTGTTTTTGTGGAATCCTTTGCTACGGTTGGATCCTTTTTAAAGTAGTATTTGAACCTACCGCCAGTATCTCTATTCTCTCCATGGAACATCGCATCTGCTCCAAATCTACTACCAGTAGGCTGTTGAAATCTTGCCATATAAGCAACTGGTGGTTCAAATAGAGCTATGTTTGATTGTGAGTTCGCTTTCGCGAAAGCGATAAATGGAGCTAAATCATCTAAAACCCAAGCTGCTCTACCAAAGGTTCCTATCACCAAATCATTTTCTCGAGGATGGATTACCATATCCTTAACCGAAACTGTTGGGAAACCATGTGTGTATTTTTGCCAGTTTTTACCAGCATCAAAACTCACATAAAGACCATCGTCTGTACCAAGAAACATCAAATTATTTTCTTCAGGATGCTCTATAATGCTTAAGGTATAGCTTACTACATCGTCTTTATCAACAATACGTTCCCAGCTTTTACCATAATTTGTAGTACGGTATGCGTATGGCTCGTAATTAAAACGACGGTAATCGTTTGCAATAAGTAAAGCGTGTCCTTTTTTAGATTTACTTGCTTTGATTTGTGCAATCCAGCTACCTTGTGGTAAACCTTTTAGTCCTTTGGAAATATCTGTCCAACTTTCTCCTCCATTTTTTGTAACGTGTACTCGACCATCATCTGTTCCTACGTAAAGGACATCCTTTTCAACATCACTAGGTTCGATTACTAAAATGGTTGTGTGATTTTCGGCACCTGTTGCATCCATCGTTAAACCACCTGATTCAGATTGTTTTTGTTTCTCTGGATCGTTTGTGGTAAGATCGGGTGATATTACCTTCCAGGTCAAACCTTTATCGGTTGATTTGTGTACAAATTGGCTTCCGAAATATAAAGTTTTGCTATCAAATGGATCAATATTAATGGCTGCATTCCAATTGAATCTCAATTGAACGTCTGGATCAGGGTGAGTAGGTCTTACACTGTAATTATTTCCAGTTTTCCAATCGTAACGACTTACAAAACCTTGTTGACTCATACTATAACCGAATTGATTGTTATCAGGATCTGGAACAACGTCGAATCCATCACCAAAACTAATTTCCTGCCAATAACTATTACGAATTCCCTGAGCTCTCCAAACATATGCTGGACCACGCCAGCTACCGTTATCTTGCATTCCTCCATATACGTTATAAGGGAATTCATTATCTACATTAATATGGTAAAATTGCGCTACTGGTAAATTACCAATAAATCTCCATGTTTTACCTCTATCATAAGTGATATTAAGTCCACCATCATTCCCATCAAGCATAAATTTTCCATTTTTAGGATGAATATACCAAGCATGATGATCGGGATGAACGCCATTATTTGCTCCGTAAGCTGGCATTAATTGGGTAAAGTTTTTTCCACCATCTTCAGATACGTTTACGTAAGTAAAAATAGAATATACTCTATTCTCATTTTGTGGATCTACATAAATCTCAGAATAGTAAAAAGGTCTATTCCCTATATCGCTTTTATCATTTATTTTTTTCCAGTTAAATCCTCCATCAGTAGACTTGTACAAAGCATTCTTTTTAGATTCAACTAGTGCATATACTATATTAGGTTCACTAGGAGCTATAGCGACACCGATTCTACCTAGGTCGCCTTTAGGCAAACCTTCTTTTTCGGTTATTTTTTTCCAATTTTTTCCAGCGTCATGTGTGATGTACAAGCCTGAACCAGATCCACCAGATTTAAAAAACCACGGATCTCTTTTGTGTTCCCACATAGCAGCTATTAGTTTATTAGGATTAGTAGGATCCATTACTAAATCTGCAGCACCAGATGACTCATTGGTAAATAAAACTTTTTCCCAATTTTTACCACCATCGGTAGTTTTATAAACTCCTCGCTCCTTATGAACACCCCAAGGTGAACCTATCGCAGCTGCGTAAACAACATCTGGATTTGTGGGATCTATGATTACACGATGGATGTGGCGAGTTTTTTCAAGTCCCATACAAGTCCAGCTTTTACCACCATCTAGTGATTTGTAAATACCATAACCACCGTTCAAACTATTACGAGGATTACCTTCACCAGTACCTACCCATATTACACTAGGATTGCTTTGTTGTACAGCAACAGCTCCTATAGAGGCTGTTTTTTCATTATCGAATATAGGATTCCAGGCTACACCACCGTTTTCACTTTTCCATAAGCCACCGCTAGCGGTACCTGCATAAATTATTTCAGGTTGATTTTCAACAACATCAATAGATGTTACACGACCAGACATCCCACCTGGGCCAATATTTCTAGGTTTTAAATCTTTGAATAAATCAAGGTTTACTTCTTGTGCATTGGTAATCATAACCGCTGCCAAAAAGCAAAATAAAAGAATACGTTTCATGAGTTATTTTAGTTAAGAGCACTAAAATACAAACGAATGACAAAAAGAAATCATTAAAAACTTGTTAACGCTACTGATTTAATAAAGCAGGATTGAATTGTTTTCGAGGTTCTTGCACACTAGGAGTAACGATTCCCATTGACGTATTGGATTTATACCATCTTTCTCTAGTTCGTTTAAATTTCTCGTAATCTAAAAGATCATAGATGTCAAATTCAAATTCCTCACTATTACTTAAGGTCATTTTACCATCTGGGAAAATGACTATTAAACTACCTAAATGATTAGAATATTCTGGTAAAAAAGTTTTTCTAATATTATCCTCAAAATCATAATATCCTTCTTCTGGTATGTATAGAGAACCTGGTTCAACTACATGAAAATATTTTTGATTATCCTCTCGTTCTACCGTTCTTTTTAATCGGCGTTTTATCTCATATATTAAACTGTAATCTTGGTACGTATAGTATTTATTAAAATCAATTACTATGGTATCATTACGCTCTACTACTTGGCCTGAGATATCAAATAAATAATCTGCCAGATTATTACGTAATACCGTATCAATGGTTTTTACTTCATCCATTTCATGTATCACCTTAAATACTTTAGTTTGATTGAGTGTAAAGTATTCAATCTTTTTTACCAATTGATTAGTTTTAGGAACTGTTGTAGGCTGTAACAAGCTATTTACTGTTACAATCTCCTCGGTCACAGAATCATTTTTTACAGGTTTATAATCTTTAATACTTACCCATTTCCTTTGATTAAGAGAAGCATAAGTAATCATAAAATCTACAGGTTCAATAAACGAGTTTTCTTCTGATAGATAAAAAAATGACGCAGTACTTATTTTAGAATTGAAGTAAGTGTACTTAAAGTAATTTAAATCATCATTATATATTCCTGGTAGTTTTATATTAAATGGATTAGGCCCAGCAACAATTAGAATATTACCCAAGGATTTATTTATCTCTCTGAGTATAATAGCATATTCTCGTGTGTACCAATGTTTAGAAATTAGTAATTCATCCCTAACTAGGGTTGCTTCTTCAATAGTTGGATAATAAAGAATTAGTAAAGGCTGCTCAGTATCAAAACTATTTCCTGTGATTTGATTTATAGTATTAATTTCGTCATTGAAATTGGAGACCTCTACAATTTTTCGTCTCAGTCGTAATTCATTCACTTGATTATCCATACTGGTTATATCAAGTAGGCTATCACTACTCTTACGCTTTAATTTCCTGAACTCTTTTTTTGTCAACGCCTCACCAAACTGATCGAAGTATTGCTTTTGAGCATTAATCTGAGACGAGAAAAATGTAACAATTATAATTAGGTATACTGGAAACTTGGTAAAATTCACAATGCTATTCATTTTATTTCCACATATCATTACCCAGTAGCTTAAAGTCCTTACTATCACTTACAAGTTGGAATTCAGGTTGACTAGTTCTATTTTGTAATCTTCCATTTAAAGCTATATCATCTAAACATGCTTTTAATAAAGGTTCGTTTTCATCACCTAACTCACCTAAATTTTCAAAATCCTCAAGTAATCTGATATCAGGAGCAAGACCATCAAAATAATCTGTCACTCCTGCACTATTAACACTTTTTAAAACTAAAGGTTGCATGGCATACCTATGAGAAGGATTAACATTATTAAATGAAAAATCTGGGCTGTCGTATAAAGTAATACTGGCTTGAAATTTACCTGCTGTATCGTCACCTACTTGAACTACATCTATATAAGGGTCTAATCCATTTATGACAAGTTCACTCGCACTAGCACTGCTACCCGTGGTAATAATATGTACCTTGTCTAGATTAAGTGTATTTAATGCGTTGTTATTAATAGTTGTTCGTCTAAAGAAATTAGTAAGTCGTTCTGGATTATTATCTAGAAAAAATTGTTGTACATCTGGATTCCATTCTTCGGTTGAGAAAACATCACTAGTTGGGTTACCAGATATCATACTGGCAAGAGTTATCGCACTATTGACCGATCCGCCACCATTATATCGCAAGTCCAATACTAAATGTGTAACACCTTGAGCTTGGAAATTAGCAAATACATTATTTAAATCTTCATCAAATTGGGATAGAAAACTAGTATACATCAAGTAGCCTATTTTTTGGGATCCTTGATCTATGACCTTAGATAATAAAATAGGATTCTCTTGAAGTACCTGTTTATTCAATGCGATTGAATTTCCAGTTGATGTTGTCGTTCTACCCGATAATGTAGCTAGGTCAATACTGTAAGAGTCTTGCGAAAATAAGGTTTGAAAGTTATTTCGTGTAAGTCGTATGCCATTAATCCCGTTAAAAACCATTCCTCTGGTCACACCTTGCAAATCGGCATCAGAATTAGGCTGAACATATCTTACATAACCAAAGATGTCGGATGCACTTCCATCCTCGGCCACGAGACCAAATTCCATTCCATTGCTTAAATTTTGGCCTGATAACACATTTTGTAGGACGACATAATCTTCAAAAATGACACTAAATTTATCTACATTTTCTGGTTCAAAAATTAAGGAATTAAAAAAGGATTCTGGCGTTGGGAATTGTGCATGATATTCTTCTAGGTCTGCTACCGTCGCAAATCGATCGTTATCTAAAACAGGCACATCGGCTTTGTATAAATAGAAAGCGTTCATACCTCGATAAATAAAATTTTTAACCGTATTGCCACTGGCAAAAGCATCATCGTTGTCATCAAAACACGCAGTTACAGATACTGCCAATACCAGTATTATCAAAAGCTTTTTAATATTCATTCTCATCAATTTGTAGTAAATGTAAGTAAAAGTAATCACAAAAACATTGCCATAAATTTCCACTTGAACCTGTATATTTCACCTAATTTTACTTGAAACCACCTATCATTACAAAAGCAACAATCTATCTTACAATAATTTACGATTTTTTATTTTCATTTTGTAACAATGTTTGAAGGTCCTCGTCATGATAATAGAACCACAACAATGAACCAAACAACTTTTGTAAATACTTTTAAAGAAGTACAAAACAAAATGTACTTTCTCGCTAAAAGACTTTTAAGCTCTTCTGATGAGGCAGCAGATGCCGTACAAGAAGTAATGGTAAAGCTTTGGGAGAAAAAAGACAGCTTGAGTTCTATCAATAATAAAGAGGCTTATGCCATGCAAATGACTCGTAATTATTCATTAGATAGACTTAAAAGCAAACAGGCCAATCATCTTAAAATTGTTCATAACAATTATGAGTATGATGAACGTAATGCTCAAGAAGAATTAGAACGACGGGCACAAGTTAAACTGGTACAAAAAATGATTAAAGAACTACCAGAACAGTATAAAACGATTCTGGAATTAAGAGATATTAAACAGTATGATTTTGAATCCATCGAACAAATAATGGGAATGAAATCAACAGCTGTTCGAGTAAGTTTGAGTAGAGCTCGTAAAATGCTCAAAGAAAAATTAGAGTATCATTTTAAAGCAGACATAGCATGAATGAATTATTACAAAAATATTGGGAAGGCAATACCTCTTTAACCGAGGAACAGCAATTGAGAGACTATTTCAATTCAAATGATATAGCTCCAGAACACAAAATGTATTCTGCCATGTTCAAAACTTTTGAAGATGATGCTGTAGAAGAGGATATTGAATTTGACGCTTTCGCGAAAGCGATACCAGCACATTCAACTAGTAATGAAACAGGCTTTTCTAATTGGAAAGGTTTAGCCATCGTCGCAGGATTCTCATTTCTAATAGCAGTTGGCGCTGGGTTTTATTCTTATAATCAAAAAGCAGATTTAGGAACTTACGAATCTCCAGAAGAAGCATATGCTGCAACAATGGATGCACTGAAATTAGTCAGTGAAAAATTTAATAAAGGAAAAAGTAAACTGGCACCTGTTAAACATGTTAATCAAAAAACAGAACCCATTATACAATTAGTAAAATAGAAAACAATCACAATCACAAAAAAAGTACAACAATGAAAAAGTTATTATACCTAGCAGTATTTATTCTAAGTGTAACCTACACAACTGCTCAAAACCTAGATGCCATGGGCAATCTTAAAAACACATCAGAAACAGTGGTAACGAGTGAAATGTTTGGCCTTATTGCAAACATTGACTTTAATTCCCAAGATGAAGAGGTTAAGGAGATGAAAAAGATGATAGATAAGCTTACTGAATTACGTGTGTATGCTACTGATAATCCAGAAAGTGCTACTCGTATGGCCGCAATGGCAAATAAATACATCGAATCAAAAAAGCTAGTTAAATTGATGCATGTTAAAGAGGATGGTCAATTATTTACATTCCACATGCGCAAGGGTAGCTCTGATAAAAAAATACGCGAATTGGTAATGCTTATCAATAACGTAAATAGCGATGAACCAAATGCCGTATTTCTTGTTATCACCGGTGACCTAGATCTAGATCAAGTTTCAAAAATCACTGAAAAGCTTAATGTTCCTGGACAAAAACAGATTGAACAAGCCACTCAGGAGTAAAACACAATTAACACCTCTTGTAGAAGATTACAAGAGGTGTAATTTATAAACCATTAAATCAAACTACTATGAAAAATTTAATCAAACTTATAGGAACTAGTCTATTCCTTGCTCTTGCCTTGGTTTCCTGTGAAAAAGAGGATAGCTTACAAAAATTTCTTGTTGATACTCAGGAAAAGGACGGATATCTGTCCACAAGTGTACCTAAGGGTATCGTAGGTTTTAAAATGGATAACATGAGTGAAGATTCACAAAAAGCCTATGAATCCATTAACAAAATTAATCTGGTAGCACTACCTAAAGATGCTAAAAAAATAAATTTTGAAGAAGAAAGAGAACGCTTAGATAAAATTCTTAAAAGTGATTCTTATAAAACATTGATGAGACATAGTTCTGATGACATGAAAGTTCATCTAGTGTATGAAGGAGAAAAGGATGCTATCGATGAGGTTCTAGTTTACGCAGATATGCCTAAAGTAGGAATGGGACTTGCCCGAATCACTGGTGACAATATGAATCTTAATGACATCATGAAAATGATGAAAGAGCTAGAAAACAGTGATCTTGACGAACAAAAGGTAAAGAACATGCTAGAAGGTTTTGGGATTAAAACCGATAGCGATAACAACATTGATGAAGATAGTATTAAAGAAGCCCTAGAAAACAGCGGTATTAATATTCAGTAGATTAGAAATAATTCACTTATAAAATCCTCTTCTATAAAAGAGGATTTTTTTTACGCTCTACTTTTTGAAACTAACTAATTAAAGATGCTTTACTTGTATATTTGCAGCCTTTAAAAACAAACAACATATCTTTTCATAATTGATCAGGATGATGCAAAAGAAAATTTGGAAGATATGTGAATCTCATAAAATTGTTTAGTAATGAAAGCAGGAATTGTAGGATTACCTAATGTTGGAAAATCAACCTTATTCAATTGTTTATCAAATGCCAAGGCACAAAGTGCCAACTTCCCATTTTGTACTATAGAACCTAACGTAGGTGTTGTTAACGTACCAGATCCTAGATTATCAAAACTCGAAGAACTCGTACAACCAGAAAAGGTAATTCCTGCTACTGTAGAAATAGTTGACATTGCAGGTTTAGTAAAAGGAGCCAGTAAAGGTGAAGGTTTAGGTAATCAATTTTTAGGGAATATTAGAGAGACCGATGCTATTATTCATGTTTTAAGATGTTTTGAAAACGATAACATTGTTCATGTAGATGGTAGTGTAGACCCTATAAGAGATAAGGAAACGATTGATATTGAACTTCAATTAAAAGACCTAGAAACTGTAGAAAAAAAGCTAGAAAAGGTTAAAAGGGCTGCAAAGACTGGTAATAAAGAAGCTCAAAAAGAACTTGCAATACTAGAACAACTTAAAGAAGCTTTAGAAAGCGGTACTAGCGTAAGAGCTGTTGAAATTGATCAAGACGATCGTGATGAATTTGTAAAACCGTTGCAACTTATCACTGATAAACCTGTACTCTATTTATGCAATGTAAATGACGATGCTGCTGTAACGGGTAACGACTATGTAGAACAAGTTAAAGAAGCCGTGAAAAATGAAAATGCCGAAGTACTTGTACTTGCCGTTGGAACCGAGGCCGATATAAACGAGTTGGATGATTATGAAGAACGTCAAATGTTCTTAGCTGATATTGGTCTTGAAGAGCCAGGAAGTGCAAAATTGATAAGATCTGCTTATAAATTACTCAATCAACAAACTTATTTTACAGCTGGTGTAAAAGAAGTAAGAGCATGGACTGTCAATATTGGAGCTACTGCGCCACAAGCTGCTGGAGTTATCCATACCGATTTTGAAAAAGGATTCATTAGAGCCGAAGTAATCAAATATGACACTTACGTAGAATACGGCTCAGAACAAAAAGTAAAAGAAGCTGGTAAACTTAAAGTTGAAGGTAAGGAATACATCGTTCAAGACGGTGATGTAATGCATTTCCTATTCAACGTATAAATCTTTATTAATCATATATTGAAAGGTAATTACTGAGGCTCATTCAGTAATTACCTTTTATTTTTTGGAATACTTACGTTTTCGTAATAACAAGAAGATAGCTGCTAGTAGAGCAACAAAAACTAATGGTATCATTACATTGATTAATTGCCATTGTAATCGATCATCATACGTTTTTTGAACATCTAAAAATGGAATAATGATATCCTTATTCCTCAAGGAAATCAAACCTGAATCATCCAACAAGTAATTGATAGTATTCATTAAAAACTCCTTATTACCAAAACTCATTCCCGTTTTTATATCATATCCTAATTCTTGAACCTGTCCAGCAATTATTTGATTTTTCATTATATCACCGTCAGAGATAAGAACTAATGCACCAGATTTCCCATAGTCCAAATGTTCTTTCAACATAATAGGTTTCACTCTATTTCTGTAAGCACTTTTGAAATTTCCTTGAGCTAGAACAGCTAGCGGTTGTTGAGTTGAGTTGAATGCCTGGGAATTAATAGGCTTTTCTATTTCGTTTAAACTCACAGCAGCAGGTAGCGTGACTAATTGAGTAGCTTTTGAAGTGGTTAATAAAACCGTTTTCTCAATATCATTTTTTAGGGTATCAATAGTTCCAGCATATTCAAACTTTACATCCTCAAGATTTTTTATGATTGATTGAGCTGTTTGAGTCGTATCTGTCGTAGAATTTGAAACAGGATAATAAGGCCATGGGAACGCTTCGTACTGAGTGTTTCTACCTTGACCTACTGCTAGCGCTATAGGTGCAAACTTTTGATCACGAACTAGTCCAGTTTTTAATCGCAATCCATAACTAAATAGCATTTCGTCAATATTGAGAGACCTAGGAAGAGCATACGCTTTAGCTTGTGAATTGCTTAGGCTGTCATCCTCTATAATAATCGGGTCTATAGCCATAAGCATTTTTCCACCATCTATTAAATATTGATCTAGTATATATTTTTTTATTTCACTGTAAGGTTTAGTAGGTTTAGGAGCAACCACCAGATCGAATTTTTTAAGACTATTTAATACCTTTTGTGGCTGAACACTATCATTGTCATTTAAAAATTCAATAGCATAAGGTGCTGCCTTGTAGTACGATTGAATAGACTGTAAAAAATCTTGTAGTTGCCTGTCAGTTAGATTACCACTATCACGTAAAACGGCTATCGTTTTTGACTTTTTGGTTGAAACTCTTTTAAGGGCATCTATCAATTGATATTCTAACTGTTGAATACTGGAGTTTACGCGCTCTTCTGCACTTGCACCAGCTACCGATTTTAATAGTGGAGTGATCACTTGTTTTTCATTATAATAAAACTTGGCATAAGGAAATAAAAGTACCTTGGTATTTTTACCAGCTTCCTGCACGCTTGCAACTGCTGGTTTCATACCTTCTTGTGCTAGTTGGGCCGCAACTCTATCTGTTTCATTTTGATTCAAGTCGGCTATAGGGTTAATAAACTCGAATTTTAGATTTGAATTGATATTAGACAATTCTTCTAGTAATTGCCTGGTTTCTAATTTCAATTTTCTAAATTCAGCCGGTAGATCACCATCTAAAAGAACTTGAACATACATAGCTTGATCAATACTTGTAAGCAGCTCTTTGGATTGCTTTGATAAAGTAAATCTTTTATCTTTCGTAAGGTCTAACCTTTCATGATATAAAGAATTTAATATTATTAATCCTACTATTATCAAAATAGGCCACAGTATATGTTTTAATCTGGATTTCATATTACTTCCTCTTACGTTTTAGGGTTAATATGTTTTCGCTTAAAGCGAAAAAGAATACACAAATTACTATGAAGTAAGTTACATCTCGAGTGTCTAGAACGCCTCTGGAAAGGCTAGAATAATGATATTTCATACCTAATGACTCTACTAAATCATTACTAGATAATTGACTGGCTAATCCTTCAAATCCGAAATACATAACAAAACTTAAGACTGCAGCTAGAAGAAATGCTATTATTTGATTACTGGTTAAACTACTTGCAAATAATCCTATCGAAACATAGCTAGCTGCTAATAGTAAAGCTCCCAGATAGCTACCTAAAACACTTCCTAAATCAATATTAAATTGCGGATTACCTAACCATCCTAAACTTAGGATATACAAAATGGTAGGAACAAGCGCTACTAAAATCATTAGAAAGGAAGCCATAAACTTACCACCGATTATTGCTCGCATGCTTAATGGACTAGTATATAGCATTTCCATTGTTCCTAATTGAAGCTCAGTTGTAAAACTGCGCATAGTTATGGCTGGAATTAAAAACAAAAACAACCAAGGTAATAAACTAAAAAATGGTGAAGCATCAGCAAATCCGTAGTCCAACAAATTAAACTCTCCTCGAAATACGAATAATACTAATCCTAAGATCAATAAAAACAACCCTATAATCAAGTAACCCGTGATGGACGAAAAGTATCCATTCCATTCCTTTATAAAGATAGCTCTCATGACAAACTTACTTTTTTAAGCACTGAATATGCAGTTGGAGGCTGGGCAAACATTTCTTTTGTTTTAGGCCAAACTTCCTTAAATAACGTAGATTTCCTGTATTTATTTAAATACTCTTCTGAATCCCAATAACTGTAAGTAAAAAATCTTTCAGGCTCATTTATATCCTGATATAATTCTAAAAAGGTACAACCTTCTTGATTACGTATTTGTTCTTTATAATGATCAAACATGGTTTGGAAGCTAGAAATATGTTTTTCTTCAAAAACCATCTGAACGATGCGTACTATCATGATTCAAATTGTATTGTTACTGGTGCGTTAATTTCTAAACCAAAAAGACTGCTAGCACTACCTACTGTGAGCGGATTACTTTTATAGGTAGCTAGTTCTAGGTATCCTGAATTATTAAAGAGCGCTAGTCCTTTACCATCTGGTTTATTCGATTTTCCGTTTTCATCATATTTGACGATTTCAGAGTATCGATAATAAATTCTATTAAATTTTTGATCGCGTGCTTGTAGAATAAAGTTCCTACCCTTTCCATAACTTTCAAATACGTCACGAGATATGTTTGTAATTGCATTACCGTAATTATCTATAAATATCACTTTACCCCTTATACTTGTACTATCATTAGATAGAATAGGAAGAATTCCAGGTAAGCTTTTAAGCTCAGTTATTGGTTCTCCTATTACTTTTAAAGTACCACCTCGTTTAATGTGACAGGCTACCTGAACAAAGGCATCCAAAACCGTAAAATTGGAATAAATTCTATCGTGAATATTTATTACTACCGCTTTTGTTGGTCTAAACTTCTGTAAGATAAACGATAGAACCCCATTATCTGCACATACGAAATAATGATCATCTAATAGAGCTGCGATGTGAGGACTCTCAGGAGTATGCTCGGCATCTACTCCAATTACATGCACAGTACCTTTTGGGAACTGTGAGTAACTCGTATAAATCATAAATGCAGCCTCGTCAACACTAAATGGAGTAACATCGTGGGATATATCTACAATACGTGCATCAGGAAATTGAGAATAAATAGCCCCTTTAACAGCTCCTGCATAAGGATCTTTATATCCGAAATCTGTAGTCAAGGTTATAATGGGCATAGGTTAGTGAGATGTAGCTGCGTTTAATTGATAATATTTTAAACTTAAACTAATGTCAGTTTCAAGAAATATGTGTAATTTTCCTAAAGCTTAATTCAATAACAAAGCTATAAAATTAATCACGCAATAGCTTATAAAACTGAATACATTTGAACGAACTTATAATTGATCTCTCCGAAACTAATCCATCTGACTTTTTTGGTGTCAAAAACAAGAATCTTTCTTTTTTAAAGAGGCATTTTCCAAAACTTAAAATAGTTGCACGTGGCGGCACCATGAAGGTATATGGTGACGAAGAACAGTTAGAGGAGTTTGACAAGCGCATGGAGATGTTATTAACTCATTTTTCCAGATACAATGCGATTGATGAAAATGTGATTGAAAGATTACTAATGACTGATGGCGCTAGCGATTATAAGTCGGAAAAAATTGATGATGTGTTGGTTCACGGTAACCGTGGATTACTAATAAAACCAAAAACAGATAATCAAAGAAAACTTGTGGATCTATGTAAAAAGAACGATCTAGTTTTTGCAATTGGTCCAGCGGGAACTGGAAAAACATATATAGGTGTTGCAATGGCTGTCAAAGCTTTAAAAGAAAAACAAGTCAAACGTATCATAATAACAAGACCAGCTGTTGAGGCTGGAGAGAACTTGGGTTTCTTACCTGGTGATCTCAAAGAGAAGTTAGATCCCTATATGCAGCCAATCTATGATGCATTACGCGATATGATTCCTAATGAAAAATTAGGTTCGCTTATTGAAAAAGGAACCATTCAAATTGCACCATTAGCTTTCATGCGAGGTAGAACTTTGGACAATGCTTATGTTATCCTAGACGAAGCTCAAAATACAACTCATGCACAAATGAAAATGTTTTTAACTAGAATGGGTAAAAACGCAAAATTCTTTGTGACTGGTGATCCTGGACAGATTGATTTACCTAGACGTGTCATATCAGGTCTTAAAGAAGCATTATTAATTCTTAAAGAAACTGAAGGAGTAGGAATGATGTATCTAGACGATAAAGATGTCGTAAGGCACCGATTAGTGAAAAAGGTGATTGAAGCTTATAAACATATTGAAAATCGCAATTAGGATTTTAAGACAGTTCTTAAGTCGTAATCAGCAAATTTTTTCATGTAAGCCTTGACTGAACTTCCATAGGCGTCTTTATTATTACGTCTACCTTTAGTTCTAAAAAAACGCTTTACTCCACCAGGTCCAGATAAATGCGCTGCGGCCAGTGCTCCACTTGTTGTAACCTTTACTCCAGCGATCTCTTTACCTTCATATTCCTCAAGAAAATCTTTCAAAACTTTATAGTTATAGTTTAGATTCTTGACAAATATTTTTTCTTGAAGAGATGGTGAGTTCAAAAAGTATAAAGTATCATTCACACCTAATTGCTCGAGTGTAGATTTTCCAAATTGATATTTACCTAAGTACCCTAAGGAATTTACCTTATGATATTTACCTTGTGACTCTTTAAATGCCAGCGCAGTTCTGAATGCATCAAATCCTCTTTCACTTTCAATTGGGAAAGAAGTCTCCTTTGCTTTTTTTACAGAATGCTTAGGTCCCATGGTATGAAAACCATAAGCAATAAATTGCTGAGGCTCTCGATTGACTGCAATTTTAGTTTCTTTATCCAGTAGGTTTGCTCCTACATTACTCATTGTCATGAGTGATATTCCTATTATTAAGGAATACATTAACACATTTAATAAACGTGTATTCATAAAATTTGATTTCGGTATGTTACTGTCACCCCTTACCTATTTCGCGGTGCAAATTTACGACTATATTTAGATTAAAAGTTAAATACTTCATAAACAGATTTTTAAGTGTGTTACTTATTGTTAATAAAAGCAAGTATTTGTGTCATATTTATAGCCCTTAAATTCAGTGTTATCAGTAGTTTCCCAACGACTCAATGAATTAATGTGTAGAATTTTACACTGAAAAAAGATTCCTGTAAAAAACAAAATAAATTTATTCACAAACCATTATCGCAAACGTTGTAGTTGTCTTATTTTTGCAAAAATTAAAACTAAACCTTTTTTCCATGAGCCAAATGGACACCTACGAGAAAGAAATTGCTTTTCAAACAGACCGACGTCGTGCCGCTGTAGCCTTCATTAAAGCTGTTAGTGATTTATGGTATGACAAATCAATTGAGTTAGTACTTTTCCGTAATCAACTAATCGATCGTAACGTGAGCGAAATCATCAATTTACATGAGTATGCTGGTGAATTTGTTCAAAAACCTATCTCGGTATTTGATAGTGTTGAAATTGCGCAAGCAATTTTACAGCTTAATTTACCACCTGCCAAAGTAGATATAGGTAAGCTTACCTACGAGTATCATCTTGAAGATAATGAAATACAAGATGCTACTAGTTTTGTTGCAAAAAAATTAGGAGACGCTCAAAATCAAGATAACATCACACCAAAAGATGTTGTTCTTTACGGTTTTGGTAGAATAGGTAGATTACTTGCTCGTGAATTAATGACCAAAGCAGGTAAAGGAAGTCAGTTACGCCTAAGAGCTATTGTTACTCGTGGAGAAATATCTCAAAGTGTTCTAGAAAAAAGAGCCTCTCTTCTTGCACAAGACAGTGTGCATGGTGATTTTTCTGGAACGGTAAGTTATAGTGTAGAAAATAAAGCTCTTATCATTAATGGAACAACCGTTAATATGATAAGTGCCAATGCTCCAGAAGATATTGATTATACAGAATACGGTATAAACGATGCTTTAATAATTGACAACACAGGAGCTTTCAGAGATGATGAAGCTTTAGCACGTCATCTGAAGGCAAAAGGAGCTCAAAAAGTATTACTTACTGCTCCAGGTAAAGGAATACCAAATATTGTTCATGGTGTGAATCACCTAGAGAACAATCCTGACGAAATAGACATTTTCTCAGCGGCAAGTTGTACAACAAATGCTATTACACCTGTTTTAAAAGCAGTGGAAGATAGCTTCGGAGTTGTTAAAGGACACCTTGAAACCATTCATGCTTATACTAACGATCAAAATCTTGTAGACAATATGCACAAGAAATACCGTCGTGGTAGAGCTGCTGCCCTTAATATGGTAATTACTGAAACTGGTGCTGGTAAAGCAGTAAGTAAGGCATTACCTAGTTTTGAAGGTAAATTAACATCAAACGCTATTCGAGTTCCTGTTCCTAATGGTTCTCTTGCTATCCTTAATTTACAACTAGAGAACTCTACAAGCAAAGAAGCCTTAAACGCAACCATGAAGAAATATGCATTAGAAGGTGATCTTGTTGAACAAATAAAATACAGTATTGACAACGAATTAGTATCTAGTGATATAATTGGATCAAATGCTCCTTCTATTTATGATTCAAACGCAACAATAGTTGATGATTCTGGGAAGAATGCTGTTCTTTACGTGTGGTATGACAATGAATATGGATATAGTCACCAAGTTATAAGACTGGCTAAATACATTGCAAAAGTTAGAAGATTTACTTACTATTAGTAGATTAGAAGCTATTATGAATAAAGCCCAACTTATCAGTTGGGCTTTTTGCTTTTAAATATTTGAGCTGCTTTGGTATAACCACCTTGATCGCCATCGACAAAATGCACATGATAATCATCAAGCGCGGTTACAAAACAAGAAAGTACACTTGTATTACTTACATGATAACCAAAGGTTATTTGTCCACTTTCTTTTAGTTGTTCCAGTTTCTTTAATAGTTTTTCACGCTGGATAGAGCTACCAGTAATAACAGTATTAATTGAACCATCAATCATCAATGATTCGGTATGTAGGGATAGTTCATTTAAATATCGTTGTCCTTCTTTGCTATTTTTTAAATAAAATTTGCCTATCAAAATTCTCATGATAGCTTTTGTCATTTCTAACCAACTCATCGAAGAAAACTTCATCAAAACTTCATCTTTCAATTGTTTAAGATTGTCTACCATATTGAGTCTTTCTGGAATAATAGGATGCCTCATACCATATTCACCATAAATTTCGTCTAGTAATCGTAATACGTTACTGTAAATGTCACTTTGCCACTCAGTTTTGGTAGCATTAATGATTAAAGTTAAAATCTCATTATTGGTTTGTGGTGGCTCGATTTTATCCCATTTACATTCCATCCCGTTAAGATTAAGATTAAAGGGAAATGAAGATAATTGGATTTCACGGTTGTCTTTCTTAATACTTGTCTCTGCGATTTGAAGAGCATCTCCTAGGACAATTGGAGAAACATGTAACTCATTCAATCTTACTTTAGTAATCTTAAGAACTGCTCCTTGATTATATAATTCTTTAAGCGGCCTAGAATCAACTCTTAGAAAGAAATCAAAATTGTCCTTACAATTCTGTTGGTGTAAGACAAGCGCATGCAAACATTCGTCTAATAATGGCTCGGGAACCATAATAGTAGCACCATCACCGCCAAAGAAAAAGGGAATTGAAATTTCACGCTCTCTAGAAATATTAAGGCATGCCACAATGCAACCAGTGGCAGCTAGGTTAACCAATTGATGTTTTCCGGCTGCTACGGCTGCCGATGAGTTTTGGACATCGGTCACTATAATATGCCAGCTTTCTGGCACAATCTCAAATAAAGATTCATCTGCCAGCACATCATGAACAGCGTCATAATAAACGTATAGATTTTTATAAAAATCAACATCAGCCATAATCAAACCTAACTCTTTTTCTCTAAAATGAAATTAAAAAACATGATAAAAGCGACTGAATACGTATTCCAAGGTAAAAAACAAGCTTTTAATCAATAATTTGTTGCAGCTATATTAACGAATGGTGTACCTCTTTTGATAACAGCAAAACTGCGTGCTAAAATCTTGTTTCTCACGTTGTTTAATGCTATCATTTTATGCTTCCCTTCTTCGAGTTTACGATGGTAATAATTTCTTAATTCTTGGTCTGATTGAATTGCTGAAACGGCCGCCATACTTAATAAAGTCTTCATCTTCCTATCCCCTATATAATGACTCTGTTTTCTGCGCCGGATAGAGCTGCCCGAACTGTATTCAAATGGCGCTATTCCACAATAACTCGAAAAGCTACGCCAGTTGTTGAATTTCACAAAATTACTGGTATGATACAGCAGTTGGCAACTTAGTATCAATCCTACTCCTTTTACCGATCTTAACAAATTATAATTTGTTTGTAAACTATCATCTGTTTCAAGCAGCTCCTTCATACGTCGCTCTATATGTTGGACCTGTTTGTCTATATGCTTGATACTGCGCTCTAGCAGTTTACAGCAACTATCTGTTGACGGACTTGATAACAAGTGCTTTTGCTCTTTTAAAGTCGACTTCAATCCACTGCGATCTCTTACTAATTGATCTCTCAATGACAAAAGTCTTCCTAGTTCCTGAAATTCCTTTGGCTTTATCTTACTAGGTTCCAGTTCTTCTCTATACATCCAACCATATCTGGCAATCATATAAGAGTCTAACTTATCTGTCTTCTCTCTAGTAAGACCGGTACTACGTTTTATACGCATGGGACTTTCTTCTACATAAACCAAGTCCTTTGAGCTTAGAAATACAGAAAGCTTTAGTGAGTAATTACCCGTATTTTCAAAAATGAAAAAATAACTACTAACTTCTAATTGATCAGAAACCCATGATAATAATTGAGCATAACCCTTATCATCATTTGTAAATACAGCATGTTGCTTAATGTGATATAGAGTTGCATCTAATGTATTTTTTGATACATCGATACCTACTACTTCTCTTACATTTTTCATACTTTTATAAATATTAATGATTATTGATGCTTGGCAACTATTTCCTTTAATGAGCTTTTTAAGCTAGGTATTCCAAGTAGTTCAACTAAGCATCCTACAAGAGACTGAGAGGACTATTACGTATAAAAGGTAATGCCTAAAGACCGTTAGAGTTCTCCTCTCTTCTCTTGTTAAAATTAATAAGGTCAAAGTAAAGGTACCGTTGTTGATAAAAGAACTACTCACAACACTATTCTTAACAATAACTTCATACTAAGGATTTTACCTTTGCAGCATAATTCCCTCTTTATGAAATATGTATACACACTGTTTGTGTTTTGTTTCGCTTTCGCGAAAGCGTACTCACAAGTAGTTATCAATGAACTTGATACAGATACTCCAGGCACAGATGACATGGAGTTTGTGGAGCTTAAAACAGACAATCCATTTCAATCATTAAATGGTTATGTATTGGTGTTTTTTAACGGAAGTACTAGTACCTCTAGCGGTCAAGGTAGAAGTTATTATACCGTTGATCTAGATGGATTAACTACCGACAACAATGGATTAATAGTTCTAGGTAGTTCTCAAGTATCTCCAGTTCCAGATAGATTACTAGCAGAATCAAACATACAAAATGGTGCTGATGCAGTAGCGATTTATCTGGGTGATGACACGGACTGGCCAGATCGTACTTTTGCCAATCAGACCAATTTGATAGACGCATTAGTTTATGAAACAGATGATGCTCTTAATCAGAATTTACTTAATTTACTGGGTGAAACCGTGCAGTATAATGAAAATGAGAATGGTAATAAACTATCAGAATCTATTCAACGTAAAGACGATGGAACCTTTGAAGTAAAACCTAGTACACCGCATTCCCTTAACGATACGACCACACCTAGCTATACAGGTGTAAGTTATACTAGTAGTAGTGCATCTGTCGATGAAGGATCGTCGGTTGATATCACTTTTACCCTTACTCAAGCATCGAGCAACTCATTTACTCTTAATTATAGTTTAAATAACGCAGGTTTTGATACCAGCGATTATACAGGAGTTACACAAGTAACCTTTGCGCCTGGTGTAACTTCTGTAACAGAAAGTTTTACCATTATAGATGATGTTCTTGATGAAGGTGATGAATTCATGCGTATTAATATTCAAAATAGTCTGCCTGTAGGTTTCAAAAGGTTGAAAGATAACGAGACTGTATTAATAGTTGACAATGATTTTCAAATAGCAAATTACGGTACACCACTTCAACCTACCTATGGTATAGTTAATAGCACCGCACCATCAAATTATTACGATAGTTTAAATAATTTATCAGGAAACACTCTTGAAACAGCTATTACTAATTTAATCGCAGATGAGAATACCGTACGCATTCATACTTACGATGACACCATAGAAATTTTAAAACAAGCGGATGTTTCTCCACTTAATTCTAATAAAGTGTGGTTACTATATTCTGAAGAGGATCGCAGTGATATTCTGTTTCAAACAGGAAGTAGTAATGTAGGTAGGTGGAATAGAGAACATATTTACCCAAGATCTAGAGGCGGCTTTTTTGAAATTGAGTATGATGAGACCATCGACGGTATGTCTGCCTGGACTCCTACAAATGCCGACAGTTTAAGACATGGTCAAAGCGACGCTCACCATTTAAGAGCTACGGACGGACCAGAGAATAGTCAACGTGGTAATAAAGACTATCCTGAATATAATGGTCCTAATGGTTCACAAGGCAGTTGGCATGGTGATGTAGCTAGAGCCATTTTCTACATGACGCTACGTTATAATGGATTAGACGTAGTAAATGGTAATCCTAGTAATTCTACCAGTGGTCAAATAGGCGATCTTGCTACTTTATTGCAATGGCATCGTAATGATCCACCAGATGATTTTGAAATGAACAGAAATAATGTAGTTTACAACTGGCAATTCAATCGTAATCCGTTTATAGATTTACCCGATCTAGTGGAATACATATGGGGTAATCAATCTGGTCAAACGTATTTATTGAACGAGGACGAAGTCAGTTTTAATGAATACATCATTTATCCTAATCCTTCACAAAATAGTTTCCTAATTCAAACTACGACACCTATTAAAGAAGTTGCTATTTATGATGGAACTGGAAGATGGATACAAAATAAAACTGTAGAAAACAATTCTACTATTAATCATAAGTTACAAGCTGGAGTTTATTATTTAAAAATCACATCTACCGAAGGAAACATCAGCACTATTAAACACATAGTAAAATAGACTAATCTTAGGTTATAAGATAAAAAGGCTCTTGAATGATCAAGAGCCTTTTTAATATCAGTTTAAATGGAATTATTAATCCCACTTAGATCCAAAGAAATTTGATCTCCCCTTTTTCTTTGATTTTCCTTTACTACTATTCCCTTTTCTTTTACTTGGGAATTCAACTACCTTATCATCTTTATTGGGTCTAGATCCTGACTTATCAAAGTCTGATCTCTTTGAGCGTCCTTTAAAAGAACCATTATTGTTTTCACGCTTCTTTCCACCGCGACCGCGATTTCTATCACGACCACCGCTACGACCTCTATCTCTAGATCTTCTAACCTCACCTTTGTGTTCATTGCATCGTAATTCACGTCCATCGCGTTGTGCTCCATCTAGAACTTTCATAAGTGGAGCAACTTCTTCACTTACGTCAATAAACGAATGTGCACCTTCAACTAGAATTCTTCCAACTTCTTTTCCTTTTATTCCAGTAACATCACAAATAAAACCAAGAATAGCACCTTTATTAACGTCGTCTTTACGACCTAGGTTTAAGAAGAATGTTTTCATCCCTTCTTCTTTACCATTAGTTTTATAACCTCTATCCTTACCAGAATCTCTATCACGTCCCTTGCTGCGATCATTTACATCAGTAATAGAAGAGCGCTTGTAAATACTTTCAAATTCACGACTCAAGAATTTCATTACCAATTGTTCTTTGGTAATACCTTCAAGTGCTGCCATAACGCCATCTACTGTTTCAACATTCAGTTTCTTGTGTAGATCTTGAACAATAAGCTGTTCTGTCCAACGATTAATACGCTTATCGGCTATGTCTTCAATCTTAGGAATTTCACCCTTTTCAAAGTTTATTCCTAATTTACGTTCTAGAAATTTAAGTTTACGAGTATCTCCTTTGGTAACAAAGGCCATAGAAACACCCTTTTTACCAGCACGTGCAGTACGACCAGATCGGTGTGTGTAAAATTCTGGATCGTCTGGTAGAGCAAGGTGAATTACATGAGTAATATCATCAACATCAATACCTCTTGCAGCAACATCGGTAGCAATAAGAAGGTTTATATTTTTATCTCTAAAGCGCTTCATCGCTGCATCTCGTTGATGTTGCGACATATCACCGTGTAAAGCTTCGGTTGAGTAACCGTTATTATTTAATTGATCGGCTACATTTTGCGTATCGCGTTTTGTTCTACAAAACACTACACCAAACATATCCTGATCATAATCTAACATACGACGCAATCCTTCAATCTTGTCACTTGCTTTAAGTTGTACGTATTCATGAGAAATATTTGTATTTACAATATTCTCACGATTAACCTTAACTTCCTGTGGATTGTTCATGTAGGTATTAACGATTTGCTTGATCTCACGTGCCATAGTAGCACTGAACAACCAAATATTTCTACCCATATCACTCTTAGAAAGGATGTAATCGATATCTTCCTTGAATCCCATGTTAAGCATTTCATCGGCTTCATCAAGCACCATGAATCTTAAGGAATCTAGGCGTACTTCCTTACGTTTCATTAAGTCCATCAAACGACCTGGAGTAGCAACAATTACTTGTGCTCCTCTTCTCAAATCCTTGATTTGACCCATGATATTAGCTCCTCCAAAGACGGGTACAATTTTCAACTTACCCAATTTGGAAGACATTAAGTCTAACTGCTTACAAATTTGTTGTGCTAGTTCACGAGTAGGTGCTAGAATAAGCGCCTGTGTATCGTCTGACGATGTGTCCATGAGCTCTAGTAATGGAATACCAAAAGCTGCTGTTTTCCCTGTACCGGTCTGCGCCAGACCTATAAAATCTCCATCATGTTGTAACAAGATGGGAATCGCTTGCTGTTGAATCTCTGTTGGATTCTCAAACCCCATTTCAGCAAGGCCGTCTAGTAACGGCTGTGATAGCCCTAAGGCTTCAAAATTTTTCAAATAACTTGTTTTAAATATTTTGCAAAAGTAGTGTTTTAAATTACTATTACGCACACTTATTGATATTTAACTATTAAGAAGGATTTTATATTTAACTTATTGTGCTTTCATACCTTTGCCCTACACTATTAGATATGAAACTTACCATTTTAGGATGTCACAGTGCTACACCTAGAGATAACGCACGACCTACTGCACAAGTATTGGAACTACGAGGCCATCTTTTTTTAATCGATTGTGGAGAAGGAACTCAAATGGCCTTGCGTAAAAACCGAATAAAGTTTGCCCGTATTAAGCACATTTTTATCTCTCATTTGCATGGTGATCATGTCTACGGTCTTATAGGTTTAATTTCTACATTTTGTCTTTTGGGTCGCGAGTCTGATTTAACGATTTATGGACCTAAAGGAATTAAGGAACTTATTTTATTACAATTACGACTTGCTAAGGTGTATACTAGTTTTGATTTACGCTTTCGCGAAAGCGTAGAAAACAAAGAAACTTTACTATACGAAGATGACCTACTAACTATACACACCATACCACTAGATCATAGAGTTTTTACGCATGGATTCCTATTTCAAGAAAAACCAGGCGATAGAAAATTAGATGTTGCAGCTTGTGAAAGCTATGGTATCGATCAAGCTTATTATCGAAAGATAAAACAAGGTTTTGATTTTGTGCTTGATAATGGTGAGGTGATACCTAATGTTGAACTGACTACTGATGGTGATGAGCCAAAGAGCTATGCTTTTTGCAGTGATACAGTTTATAAAGAAGATATTGTTCCACAAATACAAGGTGTAACAGCCTTATACCATGAGAGTACTTTTTTAAAATCTCATGCTCATTTATGTGACAAAACAAAACACTCTACCGCCGAAGAAGCTGCAACTATAGCTCTCAAAGCAAATGTAGGAACCCTTATACTGGGACATTATTCATCCAGATATGGTGACTACAATTTGTTTAAAGAAGAGGCTCAAACTGTTTTTAAGAATAGTGAGCTTGCTCTAGATGGCAAGGTTTTCCAATTTTAACCTCTACGTCGCTCTAATAATATCATCATCATTAAACTGAGCATGACTCTTATTTTGTCATCTTGATCGATTTCTGATATTTTGTTTAAACTAAACTTGCGACCAAAAAAAGAAGGTTCTTTCACTAGCTCTACTACTGGACTTCCATTTGATACGACCGTTACATCATAAGCTGGATTAAACAAATATCCTGTAAAAAAACCGAGTACAGGAACTTCTCCTAGCAAGCCATCTAGGAAGCGTGTCATTGCACTGCGCTCTTTTATTATATACTGTGGTTGGTTATTTTGATCTACGATATGATACTCTGCCTTCCACATTGAACGCCAGCCTTTACGAGCAACCTTACCAATTACCCTACCGTTGGGATCAATCATGGAATAAGCTGTACTCCAATCCAACCATTTGTCTGCCTTTATGTTATAAAGAATTTGTGTTCTACTCTCATCGGTATAAACAGTAACCGATTCTTTGAGCTTAAACATTTTTTGTCTTACATAAGCGACTGTTTTGCCAGTAGCATCTGTAGCGACAAAATCATTACTTATGGTCGAGATTTTGAACTTGAAATTTATAGGAAATTGGATGTTCTGCATGATCTAGTTTTTGGTTGTAATTGAGTTTTTTGATTAACTTTCTATTTAATCTTTAACCACTTCTAATTTAGCAAATCTTAGGAGTAACTTTTTAATACCACCTATTTTAAAATTAATTTCAGCTTTTTTCTCGCCACCAGCTCCTTCAATGTTTAAAATCTCTCCACGACCAAATCGAGCGTGCTCCACTAAAACTCCTGGTTGTAGAGCACCTAGGTCATTAATAGGCGTTGCCTTATTAGATGCGCTAGCCACTGGACGCAGTTTTCTCAACTTTCTTAATTGTTCTGGACTAGGGTTGTTAACACTAGGTGGCGTACCGTTTTTGGGTTTTGATTGACGTAATTTTGACTTATCTGGTTCATCCCACAGATGATCGCTAAGTGCACTTTTAAAACGATAATCATCAGGTGGTGTGGTGTATTCTAAATATTTATCATCAATGTCGGTAAGAAAACGACTAGGTTCTGCATCAACTAATTTTCCCCATCTATATCTACTTAATGTGTATGTGAGATAAGCTTGATGTTCGGCACGAGTTAAAGCTACATAGAATAAGCGACGTTCTTCTTCTAGTTCTTCTCTGGTATTCATACTCATAGCACTAGGGAATAGATCTTCTTCCATACCAACGATGTATAAATAGGGAAACTCTAAACCTTTTGATAAGTGAATCGTCATAAGAGATACTCTATTTGTATCACCTTTATCATTATCCAGGTCTGTTGCCAGCGCCACATCTTCTAGAAATTCTGCAAGAGATCCACGAGCTTCATCGACTTCTTTTTGTCCTTCGACAAAATCACGCATACCATTAAGCAATTCTTCTATATTTTCTATTCTAGAAATACCTTCTTGAGTACCGTCTTTCTTAAGCTCGGTGAGATAGGCACTTTTTTTAATAACATGCTCAGTTAATTCAAAAACATTGCTAGTCTCTTCCATTACTTGGAAACTTTTAATCATGGTAGCAAAGTTTTTTAACTTGGTTCTAGTTCCTGTATGAATACCAGCTCCTATTTGATCAATATTTTCTATAATTTCAAAGAGACTGCGACCATAATTTTTTGCGGCAACTACAATTTTATCCATTGTAGTTGCTCCTATACCTCGAGCAGGATAATTGATTATGCGTTTAAGAGCTTCTTCATCTTTTGGATTAACGATTACTCGTAAATAAGCTAGTACGTCCTTAACTTCTTTACGTTGATAGAAGCTTAAACCTCCATAGATTCTATAAGGAATATCTTTTTTACGCAATGCATCTTCTATTGCTCTTGATTGAGCGTTAGTCCTATATAGAATTGCAAATTGATCGTTATCTAATTGATGTTGCATCTTGTTTTCAAAGATGGAACTCGCAACGTAACGACCTTCTTCGGCATCACTCATTAATCGGTGTACGATGATTTTAGGACCATCTGAATTTGCGGTCCATACCACCTTATCCAATTTTGTTTTATTGTGTTCAATTACCGAGTTTGCAGCTTCCACAATATTCTTAGTTGAACGATAATTTTGTTCAAGTCGATAAGCTTTTACATCATCATAATCACGTTGAAAATTCAGAATGTTATTAATATTTGCACCTCTAAAGGCATAGATGGATTGAGCATCATCACCAACTACACAAATATTTTGATACTTATCAGAAAGGGCCTTTACTATCAAGTACTGTGAATGGTTGGTATCTTGATACTCGTCTACCAGAATATATTTAAATCGTTCTTGATATTTAGCTAAGACTTGTGGAAACCTATTCAATAATTCATTTGTCTTAAGTAACAAATCATCAAAGTCCATGGCTCCTGCTTTAAAACAGCGCTCAACATATTCTTTATAAATATCTCCAAACCTAGGTCGACGTGCCATCGCATCGGCCTCTTGAAGATCGGCATCGTTAAAATAAGCTCTTACAGTTATAAGGCTGTTTTTAAGTGAAGAAATTCTATTTTGAATTTGTTTGTACTTATAAACCTCCTTATCCAGTCCCATCTCTTTAATGATAGCACTTACCAGTCTTTGAGAGTCTTGAGAATCGTATATGGTAAAATTTGATGGGTATCCTAATTTATCTGCTTCCATTCTAAGCAGTCGAGCAAATACAGAGTGAAAAGTACCCATCCATAAGTTTTTTGCCTCACTTTGTCCAACTATATCAGCGATACGAGTTTTCATTTCTCGTGCTGCCTTATTAGTAAAGGTTAAAGCCAGAATATTAAATGCGTCAACACCTTGCTGCATAAGATAGGCTATTCGTAAAGTAAGTACACGCGTTTTTCCTGAACCTGCACCAGCAATTACGATCATAGGACCATCTTTTTGCAAAACTGGTAATCGCTGTGCATCATTGAGTTGTGATATATAATCCTCCACTTAGTATCTTTTTCTAGAACGGTTCAAGATACGAGTTGAAGGTTGATTTTAAAACCTATCTTTTAAAATTTTATACACGTTAACAACTGTAAAATCAGGGTAGCTTTTTGAATTCTTTTTTGATAATAACTTACTGCATCAAATTGAAGATACTCATTCATGAGAAAGGGAATTATAAAAAAACCGCTCTTAGAAAAGAGCGGTCTTTCAACATTACATTACTATTACTAAAACTTAATTATCCAGTTACCATTTTAATTACTTCAACATCTACTTGTGGTGACTCAAATTGATTACTGGTATTTTTTTCTCCACTAGCCTTAAGAGCGTTATCCCCAGCAAAAAATGTTTTATGATCATCTCCAAGATCAGATCCTGCCATACGTTGATGCTTCACACAACTTACCCCTTTTCTAATTTCCTGACGTTGAACGTTTTCAACATAGGCAAGCATTCCTTGAGAACCAAAATAATCCTGAGCTAGATCATTCATGTGTAACGCAGTGGTATGATAGGTAGGCAAAGTTATGAGATGATGAAAAATTCCCGCTTGTAATGCAGCATCACGTTGGAAGGTTTTAATATTTTGATCTGCTATCTCGGCCAATTCCGTATTATCATATCGTTCATCCATAAGATAATCACGATTGTAAAGTGTTATATTTTCACCATTGGCAAGCATTTGGTCATAAGCTTGTTGCCTGAAATTCAATGTCCAGTTGAAAGATGGCGAATTGTTATAAACCAATTTTGCATTTGGTACAACCTCACGCACACGCTGTACCATATGGGCTATTTGCTTCACGTTAGGTGTAGGTGTTTCAATCCATAACAAATCTGCACCGTTTTGTAAACTGGTGATACAGTCTAACACTACTCTATCAATATTAGTCCCATCCTTGAACTTATACAAGCCATTTGCAAGTCTAATAGGACGTACTAATTTACCATCTCTCTTAAGCAACACATCGTCGTTATTTGCTTCATCTAGGGTTACTTCTTCAGTATCTACAAATGATAAGTATTGAGAAGCAAGATCACCAGATTGTTTAGAAACTGGTAGTTTTTGAGTAAGTCCTGCTCCTTCTGAATCTGTACGAGCAACGATTACTCCTTGATCTACTCCTAATTCTAAAAACGCATAACGTATTGCTTGTAATTTTGCCACAAAGTCCTCATGAGGAACAGTTACCTTACCATCCTGATGACCACATTGTTTTGCGTCAGACACCTGGTTTTCAATTTGAATAGCACAGGCACCAGCTTGTATCATTTTTTTTGCCAGTAAATATGTAGCTTCCTCATTCCCAAAACCAGCATCAATATCAGCAATAATAGGAACCACGTGAGATTCAAAATTTTCTATCTTGTCTATAACATCTTCTCCATTTTCTAATCTTTTGAATAGATCATTAAGCTCAACGGCATCAGCCTGTTTGAGAAAATCATATATTTCTTCAATAAGGGCAGGAACTGCTGTTTTTTCATGCATGGATTGATCAGGCAATGGTCCAAATTCTGACCTTAATGCTGCAACCATCCAACCTGATAAATACAAATAGCGTTTTTGAGTTGTTTGATGATGCTTTTTTACGGCGATCATTTTTTGTTGCGCCACAAATCCGTGCCAGCAACCTAATGACTGGGTATACTTTTCTGGATTTTCATCATATTCTGCCATGTCTTTTCTCATAATGGCAGCAGTATATTTTGCAATATCTAATCCAGTTTTAAAACGATTTTGTACACTCATTCTTGCAGCATATTCTGGTTGAATTTGATCCCAAGAGTTACCGTATTGTTTTTTTAATTGTTGCACTTTTTCTAATACAGTTGTGTAGGTACTTTGTGCGCTAGTTTTCATAATTTTGCTATTAGTAAATTAATTTTGCTTGAATCCTGTAGATTGTTGCCGCAATCGCAGGATTTTTTTTATATAAATTGATATGCTGGTAAAGTCAAAAACTCCTCAAAATCTGGATTCTCCACCAACTGTGTATAAATTTCGATTGCTTTATCTAATCGGTTATTCGGTATTTTAACGAATATCTCTTTTAGCTTATTTACTTCATCATTAAAAAGCTCGGTATACAAGGATTTATTTAAAACACGATGATCATCTAATCGAACTTCATTTTTCAACCATTGCCACAATTGTGTCCTTGAAATTTCGGCAGTTGCGGCATCTTCCATTAGATTATAAAGTGCTACTGCGCCGTGACCTCTCAACCATGCCTCAGTATATAGAATACCTACATTGATGTTTTTACGTACTCCTTTTTCTGTAACTGATCCTTTAGGCAACTCAACTAAGTCTGCTTCATTTATCGTAAGGTCTTTAAGTAGGCGATCTAATTGATTTTCCTTAGGCATGTGCTTATCAAACTCATCCATTGCTATTTGTACTAGCGCAGGATGTGCAACCCAGGTACCATCATGACCGTTTTTAACCTCGCGCTCCTTATCCTTACGCACCTTTTCTAGTGCAGCTGCATTTGCCTCGTCATCATTCTTAATAGGAATTTGAGCAGCCATACCACCGATAGCTAGAATACCTCGTTTATGACATCTTTGAATAACTAATTTTGAATAGGCATCCATTAATGGAGATGTCATGGTAACCTGATCGCGATCTGGAACTATAAAGTCTTTATGATTTCTAAATTTTTTGATATATGAAAAAATATAATCCCATCGACCACAATTCAATCCTACTATATGATCACGTAATTCGTAAATAATTTCATCTAATTGAAAGCTCGCCGTAATAGTTTCTACCAACACAGTAGCTTTGAAAGTTCCTAGTGGTACTTCTAGGTACGCTTCCGCGAAAGCGAACACATCATTCCACCATGTAGCCTCTTCATAATGCTCAAGTTTAGGTAAATAGAAATAAGGTGCACTACCCTTTTTAAGAAGCACTTGCGTATTGTGAAAAACGTATAGGCCAAAATCAATAAGACTACCAGATGAAACCTGATCTCCAAACATCAAATGACGCTCCTCTAGGTGCAGTCCACGCGGACGTACAAGAAGAACTGCGGGACATTCATTGAGGTTATAAGATTTACCAGTTTTAGGATGTGTGTATGAAATAGTTCTTTGATTGGCATCTCTAAGATTTTGTTGCCCTTGCATGTTGTTGTCCCATGTAGGAGAATTACTGTCCTCTAGATCTGCCATAAAAGTGCGCGCTCCAGAATTAAGAGCATTTATAATCATTTTTCTATCCACAGGACCCGTAATCTCTACACGTCTATCTCTTAAATCACTGGGAATAGTTCCTGCTCTCCAGTCAGAATTTCTAATATGGGAAGTTTCCTGAGGAAAGGAAGGAAAATTGCCTTTATTAAAATATTCCTGTGTAGCTTTTCTTTTATCAAGCAGTTCTATACGTCTTTCATTGAATCGGTGATGAAGCACCGATAAGAAATCTAAAGCTTCATCAGTTAAAACATCATTATAATGATTAGTAACCTGAGGATCAAAAGATACTGCCGGAGCTTGAGCTATTAAATTTGTCATGTCTTGTAGATTTGATTCCAAAACTAAATCAAAGAATTTTATAAAACAAGCGAACGTTCGCTAAATATGAATATTTTCTATTAACACCTTATTCTCAAAATGATTATTTTTGAAATATGAAGGAAGATTATATCAAATTGATTTTTGGGCTTAAGCTACGTCAAATAAGGAATGACAAGGATTTATCTCTTTATGGATTATCTAAATTGAGCGGACTTTCAAAATCTTATTTAAATGAGATAGAAAACGGTAAAAAGTACCCTAAACCAGATAAAATTGTGCTGCTTGCCGAAAAATTAGAAGTTCCTTATGATCAACTAGTATCTCTTAAGTTAGATAAAAAACTTGCACCTATAGGTCGATTATTAGAGTCTAATGTATTTAAGGAAATTCCTTTGGAGCTTTTTGGAATTAAGGAGCGACACCTTATAGAACTCGTTTCCAACGCTCCTGATAAGGTAAGTGCTTTTATAAGCACAATCATTGAAATAGCTCAACATTATAATTTTAGTAAAGAGAGTTTTTACTTAGCTTCATTGAGATCTTACCAAGAGGCCAATTATAACTATTTTAAACATCTTGAGGATGAAGCAACAGCAATAGCAAATAGGTTTCAAATAAATTTGTCTTCGCCGATCAAATCAGAAGATTTAAAAGAAATTTTAATTGAAGAGTATCATTATAAGATTAATGCAGAGGCGTTAGGACATCAACATGGTTTAGAAAACTTAAGATCTGTTTTTGTACCAAAAAGTAAAACACTACTTGTACACCATGAAGTGGATGAATCACAACGCACTTTCATATATGCAAAGGAGTTAGCCTACCAACATCTTAAAATTGAACAGCGTGTCAATACGTTCCCATGGCTTAGTTTTGATTCTTTTGATCCTGTTTTAAATAATTTTTACGCGTCCTATGTAGCAGGTGCTCTTATTTTAAGCAAGCAAATTCTTGATATCAAGCTAAAAGCAATATTTGAAAAGGATACTTTTGATAAATCTGCCTTTTTACAACTCATAAATAGTTTTAACGCATCTCCTGAATCCTTTTACCAAAGGCTAACGAACATTTTACCAGCATCTTTCGGAATTAAAAATTTATTTTTTCTTAGACATACGCATCAAGTAGGTACAGATGATTATTGGCTTAAAAAAGAACTTCACCTTGCTCATCAACATTCTCCTAGGGCCAATGAAACAGATGAACACTATTGTAGAAGGTGGGCTTCCATAAAAGTATTTAAAAAAATTACCTCATCAAATAAGGAACATGAAATGGATATTCAAATTTCAGAGTTTCCAGAACCAGAGGTGAAATACTTAATTCTATCATCTGCCACCAAAGATCCTTTTAAGGATGGTCATTACCGCAGTATCACAATAGGTATGTTTATAGATAAAAGTCTAGAAAGAAAAATCAAATTTATTAAAGACCCTTCTTTAAACTCCTATAAAGTAGGTGTAACTTGTGAACGTTGTAGTATCACAGATTGTGACGTACGAAAGTCACCACCGAAACATCTTATTAAACAAGAAAAACACAATCAAGTGGCAAATCTTGTTAGAGAATTAATGCACGAATTTGAATGATTTTAATATCCATTTAAAGTACTCAATTTAGTATATTTACTTTAAAACTTGCTAACTAAGAATAGTGTTATTATGTCTTTATACAACAAATTAAAGTGGATTCTAGGTATACTTATTGTTTTCGTTTTAATCATCGCAACCAATCTAATTGATAAGAACAACTTTACACGTGTTCGTGATTCGGTGGTTACTATTTATGAAGACAGAATAATAGCAAGCGATTTGATTTTTGAATTACAGCAATCCATACATGAAAAAGAGGTTGCTATCGTTTTAAGGGATAGTTTGTTTTACAAAAATCAAAACTCTAGAGTAAATCAACATATAGAGTCTTTACTTGCCAGGTACGATGAAACGAAGCTCACCAAAAAAGAATCCAAAATTTATAAAAATTTAAAAAGCAACCTGGCAGATTTAATGACTCTAGAAAACAAGAACACCTCCATTAATCTCTTAAATAAGAATGAGATTCTAGCAAAAATTGATAATCTTAAATCTAATTTGAGTGATTTGTCTAAAGTACAGTTGGACGAAGGTGGAAAACAAATGTCAATAAGCAGAAAAGCTCTAGACACTGTCGAATTTTTTACTCAATTAGAAATTTGTATTCTAGTTGTCCTTGCTATTGTGATACAACTAATTGTAATGTATAATCCTAAAAAAACAGAGTGATGAAATTTTGCCCTTCCATATAAAATCGAATAATATGAAAAGACAAAATTATTTATTTATAAGTAACTAGGATATCAGCAACTTTTTGAAGATCTGTTTCATTGATTTCTGTTTTTGGAGCTAAAGGAAAAATCTGTTTCCCAGGTCTACTTATGAATGCAGCACGCCATCCAGCCCAAAGTGCACCAGCAACATCCCATCCGTGAGCTGCAATTAGCATCGCCTCATTTGGTTTTATTCCCATCTTCCTCGCTGCCCATTCATACGTCTCTCTGAATGGTTTAAATTTTCCAATATCTTCCACACTCAACCTTTCGTCAAAGAAATCAGTGAGTCCAGCGCTTTCAAATTGTTTTTTAACTCCTGCGTTCGAGGAATTAGTAAATGATACTAATTTGTAACCATCATTTTTTAAATCTGCTAAAGCATTTTTTACATCAGGATGTGCAGGTAAACCCCTTAAAGCTTCAACTATTACTTCACGCGCTTGCGATTCGGTAATATCAATCCCATTATTTTTTGCTACCATTTGTAAGGCTGCAGCGCCTATGTAACTAAAATGTTCATACTGACCGCTCGCTGTTGTTACTAAGGAGTATTGTAACATTGTGGTAAACCATAAGGACAAAAGATCGTCTCTTCCATTTAAAGCTTTACCAACCTGTGTTTTCATTTGTGTCAAATCCAGTAATGTTTCATTAACATCAAAAAACAAGACCTTAGGTCGTTCTAAATTTTCGGTTTTCATAGGATTCCAGTTTGGGGCTGAGTTTATTAA
Source organism: Nonlabens sp. MIC269 (assembly GCF_001430865.1). Lineage (GTDB taxonomy): Bacteria > Bacteroidota > Bacteroidia > Flavobacteriales > Flavobacteriaceae > Nonlabens > Nonlabens tegetincola. The sequence goes on from NZ_CP011373.1 coordinate 611,704, forward strand.
GCTAGGTAGCATCATTGATGACGCTCCCATCATACTCAAATTTTTAATAAAGTTTCTTCTGTTAGTCATAATCTAGATAAAATTTAAGTAGGCACACAACAATGTATACCTACTTAAAATAGGTTTACTTATTTTTTTTCCAATCAAATTTCGCAAAACCTTCATCTAGCTTGGTTTCTGCAATGTGATTAGTATAATTACTAATCACTTTTTGGGATAAACCTAAGATTATATCAAGTAAGTTCTTTTGATTATATCCTGCTGCATAAAAATCTTGTAAGGTTTTTTCATTAATAAAACCTCTATTTCGTACAATTGCAAGAGTTGTATTACGTAAAGTTTCCAATTTAGCAGATGGCAATTCAGATTCATTACGTAAGGCTTCAATGATTTCATTATCAACTTTCATTGCTTTTGCTATTGCTGTATGAGCTGGAACACAATAATGACACTCATGCTCTACGTTGATCGTTTGCCATACCACAGTTAACTCTTCATCATTGAATGATGATGAAGCAAAAAGTTCATGTAGATGTTGATATGCTTCTAAAAGATTAGGTGATTCAGCTAGTACTCCATGTAAATTTGGAATGTATCCATAAGCTTTTTGCGACTTTTCAAGAAGAGCCTTACTCTTCTCTGGAGCACTCTCGATTGTGTGAATTTCTAAGATTTCTGATTTTTGACTTGTATTCATAATTTGCAATTTTTATAACTAACCAAACGGTTAGTTATAGATTAAAAAAATTTATATTGAGTTAAATATTTGTTCGATGTAATTTTCTAATTGATCTCTATCAAAAACTCTTGAGGCACTGGACAAACCAAACATAGCAATCAACAAATAATCTGATTGTTGATTAATTGTTTCGACTGTTCTTGAACTATCTTTACTTAACGCATTGGCAAAAATGTCTTTCACTCCTAAGGTAAAGTTTACCAAAGCATTCTTTATTTCTGGAGCAGCCTTATCTCCTAATTCGTTTTTTGTATTGGTAATCAAACAACCATTTTTGTTGTTACCTCTTTGTGAAAATGAAAGGAATTTATAGAAGTAATTTTTAATCGCTTGCTTTCCATTCTTTCCTTTTTCTATTTCAATTAACAAGCTGTTCAATTGTTCTTGATAACATTTAATACTGGCTAACAAAAGACCTTGTTTACTGCCAAAGCTTGAATAAATGGAAAATTTATTGATTCCCATTTCCTTCTCCAGCATATGCATCGAGGTAGTTTCAAAACCATTACGCCAAAAAAGATTCATCGCCTTCTCTAGCACATCACTTTCGTTATATTCTTTAATTCTTGGCATTTTAACAAAGTTGAATACAAAACTAAACAATCGTTTAGAAACAACATACAAATTAACGTTACTTTAATCTAATAGTACTATATAACCTTAGAATATCACAAGCCCTAAGTTTTGCATGTTTATTTTATAGTAATCATTGTACTTTTAGGCCTTTAATACTTCAATATGGAAAATGTAATTAATTTTTTATCTGAATTAGCGTGGTATTGGTACTTAGTTGTATTTATTATCCTAGTAGCGCTTTACGATTTGTTCAATCGCAAGCATATTATACTACGTAATTTTCCAGTGGTAGGTCACATACGCTACTGGCTAGAAAGTATAGGTCCAGAATTAAGGCAGTACATAGTGGCAAATAACAGAGAAGAACTACCCTTTAATCGAATTGAAAGAGGTTGGATTTATGCTAGTGCAAAAAACGAAAACAACTATGAAGGATTCGGTACTGATCGAGATATACATTCTCATCAATATATATTTGTTAATAATGCAATGATGCCTTTTAAAGTTGAAGAGGATCATATTTCCAAACGCAAACCAGAATTTGTTCCTTGTGCTAAGGTTATAGGTGCTTCAAAAAATAGAAAAAGACCATATAGACCAGCAAGCGTTATAAACATCAGTGCCATGAGTTATGGATCTCTTAGCGCCAAAGCAGTTGACGCCATGAATCAAGGTGCAAAAAAAGTTAATGCATATCACAACACTGGTGAAGGTGGCCTTTCTCCATATCATAAAAGAGGAGCCGATGTAGTCTTTCATTTTGGAACTGGATATTTCGGTGTACGTGACAAAGAAGGTAATTTTTCCATGGAACACATGAAAAAATTAGTCGCAGACAACCCACAAATACGTGCAATCGAGGTCAAGCTATCACAAGGAGCCAAACCTGGAAAAGGTGGTGTGCTTCCTGGATCAAAGATAAGTAAGGAAATAAGTGAGATACGTAATGTACCTATGGGTAAAGATGTATTATCTCCGCCTACTCACAGTGCCTTTGACGGTATTGAAGGTTTAATTGAATTTGTTGAGGATATCGCCCGAGAAACCGGACTACCAGTTGGTATAAAAGCAGCTATCGGTAAGCTTGCTCAATGGGAACAACTTGCAGACATCATGCAAGCTACAGGAAAAGGACCCGATTTTATAACTGTTGATGGCGGTGAAGGTGGTACTGGAGCGGCGCCACCTAGTTTTGCAGATCATGTTTCACTTCCATGGGTACATGGATTTGCAGATTTATATCAAGTATTTAATAAACGAGGCATGGCAAATGACATCGTCTTTATTGCAAGTGGTAAATTAGGATTTCCGGCAAAAGCAGCTATGGCATTCTCAATGGGTGCCGATGTGATTAACGTAGCACGTGAAGCGATGATTGCAATAGGATGTATACAAGCGCAGGCATGTCATAACAATACCTGTCCTACTGGAATAGCAACTCAAAATAAATGGCTACAACGTGGAATAGTGGTTCCTGAAAAGGCAGATCGACTGGCAAGTTACTTTACTAAGTTTAATAAAGAACTACTAGAAATTACCCATGCTTCAGGATATGAGCATCCTTGTCAATTTAACATGGAAGATGTTGATATTTCATTGGGTGATATGAATCTCACACAAACTTTAGAACATACCTATAGATACAGAAAGACTCCAGTAGATTATATCGGTTTATCAAAAATGGAAAATTGTCCCTATTTAGGAGGCAAATAAATACTTTCAAATAGGTTCTTGATCAAATCAATTTTGATAAAGATATCTGGTTAATAGAATACAATTACTGGACTACAAGTGCGTTATTTATTTTAAATTCGCCTGAACTATTTTAAAACTAAAACAACTTCAATGGACAACATTCTTCCACAGGTCTTTTTATCTTTATTACCAGCTGCCATAGTAGGATTTGTAGCATATATATCTATCGCTTCATTTATGAAAAATGAAGAACGCCGTCGCAGGTTTTTAACCGTTAGAGAGTCGCAAGGAAAAACATTACCTACCCGCATGAGTGCCTATGAAAGAATGACTCTTTTTCTAGAACGTATTAAACCAGCCAATATCGTTGTACGCACAAAACCTGGTAATCTATCAAAAAGTGATTACGAGCAGTTACTGGTAAATACCATTGAGCAAGAATTTGAACACAATATTGCTATGCAAATTTATGTGAGTGAAGAATGCTGGAATATTATAAGGGCTGCAAAAAACACAACCATTCAACAAATAAGACAAGTAGCTCTCAAAGAAAAAAATTCATCGGCGGCAGAGTTGCGTAGTGCTTTACTCAACGATCTTATGGACAAACGATCTCCTAGTTCTACAGCGCTAAGTTTTGTGAGAGAAGAAGTAAGCAATCTATTCTAATCAAGATCAACTTTAAAATTTAACAACCTTTTTCAAAACTATTTTTGTTTAAGTATTAATTTTATAACTTAAACAAATGTTTTGAAATTATATCAGCATCACGCTACACAAAAACTACCGATAACTTTAGATCAGGCATGGGAATTCCTTACCGATGCCAACAATTTAAAGTTACTCACTCCACCAGAATTACAAATGAAAGTTCTATATGGGACTGATCGCGGCATGTATCCTGGGCAGCTTATAGAGTATTCAGTAAAACCACTTCCTTTCTATAGAACTAATTGGGTTACACACATTACTCAAGTAGAACACAAAAAATTTTTTGTTGATGAACAAATGTATGGTCCATATGCTACCTGGCACCATGTACATTTCATTAAAGAAATATCAGGTGGTACTTTGATGGAGGATCTTATACATTACCGATTACCACTGGGAATTTTAGGAAAATTAGGAGCTCCATTCGTAAAGAAAAAGCTTGAAGAGATATTCCGCTTTCGCGAAAGCGCACTCATTAACCATTTTGGTTCGTTCAAAGAAACGACCGCACCTGAGAACAAATCCGTAAGTAAACATCAAATATTAAATTAACATGTCTAAAAATATATTATTAATAGGCGGAAGCCATGGAATAGGAAATGCCATTGTACAACACATGCATCAAGACCATAATCTATTTGTAGCATCTAGAGAAAATGAGAATCTACCAGACAATGTCACACATATATCATTTGATGCGACAACAGACGAGCTTGATGTAAGTCAACTACCAGAAAGTCTAGACGGATTTGTGTATTGTCCCGGCAGTATCAACCTTAAGCCATTTAAAATGCTTAAACAAGAACATTTTGAAGATGATATGAATATAAATTTCTTTTCACTTCTTAAAGTTACGAGAACCGTTCTTCCACTATTAACTAAAGATGGTAACAGCAGTATTGTTTACTTTTCAACCGTTGCAGTAGGAACAGGAATGCCTTTTCACACAAGTGTAGCTGCCGCAAAAGGCGCTATAGAAGGATATGCTAAAGCTCTTGCTGCAGAGTATGCTCCAACCGTAAGAGTTAATGTCGTAGCACCATCTCTCGTTGACACACCACTTGCTGGCAGGTTATTAAACAACGATGCAAAAAAAGAGAAAATGGGTGATTTACATCCTTTGAAAAGAGTAGGAACTGCTGATGATATTGCCAGTATAACTAAATTTTTACTAGAACAAAATAATGGTTGGATCACAGGTCAAGTAATAGGAGTTGACGGCGGAAAATCCACTTTAAATTTAGGTAATTAATGACTCGTAAGGTAAATGTATTTTGGTTTCGCAGGGATTTAAGACTAGATGACAACGCTGGTTTTACTGAGGCTTTGAAGGGCGATCTACCCGTTTTACCCGTCTTTATTTTTGACAAAAACATTCTTGATAAATTACCTGAAGACGATGCTAGAGTGACTTTCATTTTTGAACAATTACAAGGTATGCGTGATGAGCTTCAGGAAAAGCACAGTAGCTCGATAGCTATTTTATACGATGATCCAGAAAGTGCTTGGAATGAATTGCTGAAGGGTTTTGATGTTAATGCTGTTTATACTAACCGCGATTACGAACCCTATGCCAAAGAGCGTGATGAAAAAGTTCAAAAGCTCCTGAGTAATAAAAATATTGAATTTAACACGTTCAAGGATCAAGTTATATATGAAAAGGATGAAGTTGTTAAAGCAGATGGTGATCCCTATGTGGTTTACACTCCATATAAAAACAAATGGCTAGAACAATTTAGAAAAGACGTAGGACAAGGTAAAGACATCACAACCTACAACACTGGATATTATTTAAAAAACTGTATCGAGCATAGTAGATTACCTAATGTGAGCCTGGCAGATATGGGATTTAAAAAATCTAGTATCGATGTTACCGACTATAGAGTGACTAAAAAGCTATTATCTGAATATGAATCTACTCGTAATTTTCCTGCTAAGCACTACGGGACTTCTAGATTAGGTCCTTATTTAAGATTTGGAATGGTGAGTGTGAGAAAAATGGTAGCAAATGCAGATCATGTAGAGAACAAAACATTTTTATCAGAGCTTATTTGGAGAGAGTTCTTCATGCAAATTTTGTATCATTTCCCACATACTAAAGACGAAGCGTTCAAATCAAAGTACGACCGTATCGAATGGCGCAATAATGAAGATGAATTTGAAAAATGGAAAAACGGTCAAACAGGATATAAATTAGTGGACGCAGGAATGAGAGAACTTAATGCTACTGGATATATGCATAATAGAGTTCGCATGCTTGTAGCAAGTTTCTTGTGTAAACATCTATTAATAGACTGGCGCTGGGGCGAGACCTATTTTGCCGAAAAATTATTGGATTATGAAATGAGTTCAAATGTAGGTAATTGGCAATGGGCTGCTGGTAGCGGTGTAGATGCTGCTCCTTACTTTAGAATATTCAATCCAATAACACAAAAGGATAAATTTGATAAACAACGAGAGTATATCAATGAATGGGTACCTGAACACGATACTGATAAATATCCAGACATGATGGTAGATCACAAAGAAGCTAGAGAACGTTGTCTTAAAACCTATAAAGAAGCTGTATCCTAACAATTGAAGCTCGATAAGATTAATATCGTGTGGTTTAAGCGGGATCTTCGTTTACAAGATCATCTGCCTTTAAAAAATGCACTTCAAGAAGATGTTCCTACGCTACTGCTGTATATTTTGGAACCTATAATATTGAATGACGTTCATTACAGTGAACGTCATTTTACTTTTATAAAACAAAGTCTTGAAGATTTAAACCGTACCCTTTATAACTATAATACTAGGATATTATGTATTAAAGATGATGCTATTTTAACTTTCAATAAGTTATCTAGTTTATTTAATATTACCACCGTTTACTCACATCAAGAAACTGGAATTTACAATACATATGAGCGAGATATACAAGTAGGTAAATTATTAAAAGATAATGGTATTCTGTGGAATGAATCTATCTCTAATGGAGTAATAAGAGGTATATCAAATAGAAAAACCTGGAAAGATCAATGGATTGAATACATGAATGATGATCTACAACATCCTGTATTTAATAATTCTATGGTAGTACATAAAGACAGTGTTTCCCAATTGAGCAACCATTTCAATACTTTCAGTCTAACCTATAAGGAATGTGCTAATATTCAAAAAGGTGGAACGACCACCGGTTTGAAATACTTTAATTCCTTTTTAAAGGATCGTATAACAGGCTACAATAAAAACTATTCAAAACCATTGACCAGCAGATTACACAGTAGTAGGTTAAGTCCATACATAGCTTGGGGTAACCTAAGTATGCGTATGGTAGTTCAAACTGCTGCAAGTAAAAAAAATAGTATTAAGGACTTACGTAATCTTAACTCATTTCTTTCAAGATTAAGATGGCAGGCTCACTTCATCCAGAAATTTGAAATGGAATTTCAAATGCAATGGCGCAGTCTTCATCCCGCTTATAGAAATTTGGGTAAGAAAACAGATGAAAGATTAGTAAAGGCATGGAAAACTGGTCAAACCGGCTATCCACTGGTAGATGCTGCCATGAGGTGTCTTATAGATACGGGATTTATCAATTTTAGACTGCGAGCCATGCTTACCAGTTTTTTTGTTTTTCATCTATGGCAACCTTGGCAAAATGCGAGCCCACATCTCGCCCAACATTTTTTAGATTTTGAACCTGGAATTCATTTTCCTCAATTACAAATGCAAGCTGGAGTAACAGGCATCAATATTATTAGAATCTACAATCCTATCAAGAACAGTTTAGACCATGATCCAAATGCAACCTTTATTAAAAAATGGGTTCCAGAATTGAAAAATTTACCTATTGGATTTATCCATGAACCTTGGAAAATGACTTCCATGGACGAGGCTTTTTATGAATTTAAACTAGGTGAATCTTATCCAAAACCGATTGTTGATGATAAGCTTTCGCGAAAGCGTGCAAGTGATATCCTTTATGGCATCAAAAACTCTATTGCATCCCATTTGGATTCACAAAAAATTATAAAGAAACACACCAATCCAAATCGTAAGGTGTGGAATGGAGATGAAGGATTAAATACAAGTAGCTAGATTTCAATTCAATAACAACTTAAACAATTGCCCTAGCACGGTCGTAAGGTTATTTTGGCACGCTGGTTGATATTACTTAATTGTAGTTGACAATGAAGTCCTACATCTAAACTTACAACTATGAACAAGCTCATTACTTTACTACTATTATTAGTAGGATCAGGTGTAAGCCAAGCCGAAAAACTAGAAGATCATCGTAGTTACAACTTTGATGATAGAATTATTTTTGTTGAAGGAGGCATTGAATTTGCTGTGTTCCCAGATGGACAATTTGACTTCAATTTTTTAGACTACGGTCCTCAATCTAGCGTCAATATAAACACGCCTAATATTAATATATCCTTTAATACAGGTTATGATTACGACCGTTATGTACAATATGATAATTACGGAGCGGTAATACAAGTAGAAAGTGTTCCTATTTATTATGATGGCTATGGTAGAATTATACAAGCAGGCGATGTATTTATAAATTACCGTAATGGATGGGTAAACCGTGTAGGAAGCTTATCTGTGTTCTATAATCGTCCAGGAGTTATTGTAAGAACAGCTGGCTTTATTAATCCTTTTAATCGCGTTTATGTTTATAGACCATGGCACAGGTTTTATGCTATTCCAATAGTTGATAGATGTATTGTATGGAACAATCCTTACAGATTGTATTATAATCCTATTAGATTTTCTTGGAACTACCACCGTACTTACTGGAGAAGTCCGAATTATTATAACGGTTGCTTTGTACGTAATAACGTGAGACGTAACTTTTATAGACCTAACGATCGTGTACGATTAAGAAGCTTTGAAAGAGGTCGTAGGGATTCTCGTGGTCGCGCAATAGCTATAAACAACCGAGGTCGTAACGAAAGAGCTGCAATTTCAAGAGGAAGAACAACTGTAAATCGTACAGCTACCTCATCAACACGACGCACTAATGCTACTCGTAGTTCAAATAATAATAGAAATACTGCCATTACAGGACGTAGTTCTAGTAGGTCTAATGAAAGAGCAACACGATCAACTCGTAGCTCAAGAAATACAACTTTAGGTACAACTAATAGAATTTCCAGAGTAGAATCTAGATCAAATAGAACTGCTAGAATCACGAATAATTCAGGATTAAACAGGTCCAACGATCGAATCGCAAACTCTAGAAGTACACGAACTAATCGAGTAGCTCCTACAAGATCTAATAGGTCCACTAGAGCAACAAGCTCTAACAGATCTAGTAGACCAACTAATGCTAGAAGCACAAGAGGAAACTCGAGAGCAAAGAGCACTAACTCCAGTAGATCAAAAAGATCAAATAATACTAGTTCTTCTAGATCTCGTAGTGGCCGCAGATCTTAAATAAAAAATAGTGAAGTTGTAACTGCCTGAGCAATCAGGCAGTTTTTTTTATTCTATACTTTTGGTATAAACCAGTAAGTTCATAGCTCACCTTACCTTTTAAAATAGCTAGTATGTAATAAGCTGTGATTAAAATGCTTTTAAGTGCTATGTTGAGATATACATTTAAACTAAAATCCCAAAACACAAATAGAAGTACCCCAACAATTACTATCAGTAGTGATTTCCAGGTTTGTGGTGTCCAGGGATGAATGTAAAGTCTGTGATAAACGTAAAGGACTTTTGCAAGAGAATAACTCAAGTAGGCAACACATGTTGCAATGGCAGCACCAACCAATCCATAAATAGGAATAAGCCAAATGTTTAATCCTACGGCGACTAGTACTAAACACAAACCCATCCAAAGTGTCACTCTATATAAGTTAGTATTATATAATATTGCATTATTACTTCCTAAAAGTGATTCAGAAAATTTAACCAAACTTATCAAGTACACTACCGGTATCGCAATACTAAATTCAGGTTCCAGTAGTTTGTAAAACTCATTTACATTACAAACAATTATTAAAAGTAAAAAACCAGATACGATGCTCAAGTTAAGAGAACTACGTTTATATAATTTCTCTAAATCTGTGGTGTTGTTAGCAGCATAATAACTAGCAACTAGTGGATGTAAAACTTGCGCCATTCCTCGAGCAGGCACTGCTATAACCGCAGCAATAAAAATCGCGACATTATAATAAGCAATATTCTCAATTTCATTAAATTGATTGAGCATTCCTTTATCTAAATCTAGCATGGCCGTTCCTACCGATCCTGCTATAATCATAAATAAGGAATAAGTAATTAGTTCCTTAGTAGCTAGTAATTTACCCCAACGCCATTTTGGATAATAAATTCTATAAGCCACAATCTTCATGAGAAAAGCTCTCAAAGCATAAATAAGAACTAGACTATAGATAAATTGAACTTGCGTAATGATTTGGGTTGCTACAAGAATAAGCATGACAGTAGCAGATAACCTATAAAAAACTTCTTTAAGGAAATTGCCACCTATTGTCTTCATGTGTACTTTGGACCAAGCATAAAAAATTTCGAAGTAACCTTGAAAAACAGCTATTAAAGGAATCGTCCAAAGAAAATCACCTGTTATCTGATTTTCTCTAGAAATGAAAAGCCTTGCTTGGTCTTGATTAAAGTATAGCAAAACGAAGAAAGGTATAATTATCAATAATGGCCAAAAGAGCATTTGTGTAAGAAAAACATCTTTCTCTTTTTTAGTCTTAAAATGAGCAAAGTTTTTTACGATAGTGTTGTGAATCCCAAAAGACATAAGTGGAAATAGCAGAAATGCCATGGATAATACATAACCCCATAATCCATAATATTCGTCATCTAAATAAGTAGTGGCTAGTAATAATACATTAACAGCTCCTAGTAAAAAACCAGCTCCTGTAATGCCAAAATTCCACGCGCTATGTTTAATTACTATTCCCATACCTCATTTATCAATTGATTCAAACTATGCGTAAGATTCTTACGATGGAACTGCTCGATATCAGTTGCATCAATCCCAGTATTCTTATTTTCTAAATAATCATTAAATCTAGAAAGAATATAGTTTTTAAGATCTTGTTTAGCATCATAGGTGAAAAAAGAGCCAGCTTTTGCCTTCTCTACCCTAGTTTTAATTTCGGCATTAGAAGGTCCAAGGGCAATTATAGGTCTTCTACTAGCCAAGTATTCAAATAACTTACCAGGTACTATGGCTTGTGTGTCCTTAGAATCTATTTCAATAAGTAATAATAACTGAGTTGACTTCATGAGGCTGTATGCCACATCATGTTTAACATAACCATGGTTTTCGAGATAAGAATCCAGGTTATAATCCTTAATACTTTTTAATATTTCATCACTTACATTTCCTGCAAGTACTAGCTTGAAATGAGATTTAAACAACTCGTTTTCTTGAGTCAATTCTAATAGAACTTGCCATAACACATGTGGATTACGATCAGAAAGCAAGGTCCCTATATGAGACATGGTAAATGCACCAGGCGGCTGCTGAGTCATTGAGTTTACAGCCCTATCAAATCCATTGGTAATTACTCGTATAGGTGTGTGAGTTTTCGTTGCAAACTCTTGTTTAGTATGTTCACTAGTGACTAACAAATGATCACAAGCATCTAGTACTTTTTGTTCTAAGGATTCGTGTTTACGTCTTGCGATACGAGTAAGTCGTAATGAGTTGTGATAACCTATCGTGGTCCATGGATCCCTAAAATCTGCTATCCACTTGAACTGAGACAACATCCTCTTGAGTTCTAATCCAACCAAATGAACAGAGTGCGGCGGTCCTGTTGTAATGATAATGCTGGAATCATTGACTCTATCTCTTAGTTCCTTGACCACGCGATTCTTCCAACCAATTCTTGCGTCTGGTATAAAGAAATTACCTCTTATAAACAAAGCGATTTTTTCCTTCCAGGATGGTTGTTTGTCAAGTATACCACGTTGCAATTTTTTAGTACGCTTTCGCGAAAGCTTACCCAACCACCTACTAGGTTCCGCTATTGGAACTTTTATAATAGATATGTTTTCTGGAACATCGCTATTCAATGAAGAATCAACTACAGGATAATCTGGATTCTCAGGTATGACAACAGTTATATCATAGTTGTAATGCGATAGATATTTTATGAATTTAAGCCAGCGCTGCACTCCTGGACCACCAGCAGGTGGCCAGTAATACGTAACCAGAATTAAGGATTTATTCATTATTTACTCTTGCGAAATTCATAAAACAATCCACCGACAAATAACAGTAACAGTAGCGCATTACTTGCCAGCATTATTTTAGTTCCTGTTGCAACAACTTCAGGTTCAAATTTCATTGTTACTTCATGTTTTCCTGCAGGAACAGCAATGGCTCTTAGAGCATAGTTAGCTCTAACTATAGGTACTGTTTTACCATCAACAGTTGCTTGCCACCCATGCGGATAATACATTTCTGAAAACAGCACTACACCATCTTCATTAGATTGAGTAGTATAGGTTAATTTCTCTGGATGATATGAAGTCAATTTAACGGTAGCGGCAGAGTCTAATTTTATAATAGGACTGCCTAATTTTTCATATTGGTCTTTAGTGATGTAGGCGTGATTATCTCCATCCAGATTTTTAAGCTGTAGTATTTCTTCATTTTGATTTTCAACTACTTTTAAATCCTTTACAAACCAAGCAGGACCTAAATTTAATGGATTGCGCTGGGCCAATACTCCTGTACTGTCTTGATCGATCACGTACCTAGCATTTAGCATACTCAACAATTGAATGTTTTGCGCGGTTACTCCAATAGGTCTCGTATTTTCATCTTCAAAATAAAACCTGTGCAAATCGTAAAATCTTCTAGGTTTAGCACCGTGATAACCACCCAAAGCCTTATGAAATTTTGATGCGCGAGCACTAGTCAAAGGGCTCATCAGCAAATCATATACTTTAAAATGCCCTTGATCTTGTTGTATTTGAGCATCAGCTTGTGTGTAGGGTAATGCGTTATCATATTCTCTTGCAGAGACATAGTCCTCTTTATTCACATATTGTAAGTCAAAACTTACTAAGTCAATTAGTATCACCAATGCACAAACAAGCAAAGCAACCTTTTCTGTAACTTTTTTCTCGAGTGCCGTATAAATTATAGCAGCCATGATCAAAATACTTACAAGTGCTTTGATAGCATCAGCTCGCATCATATTCAGTCTATCTTTTCTAAGGGCTTCTACAAATAAGGTTCCTAGTTTTTCATTTAGAGCAAAATAACCATCTGACGGACCAGCAAAATCAAATAGTTTACCGCCAAGTAGAATTAGTATCAATAAAAAACCACCAAACCCTGCGGTAGCAAAGAGCAATGCTTTTTTACGTTTAACAGCTAGTGTCTTGTCATTGAAGATATGATATAATCCAACCGCGGCGAGAACAGGCACTAAGAATTCTATAATGACCTGTATGGATGTAACTGCTCTGAATTTATCATAAAATGGTACGTACTGGATAAAGAATTTAGTCAAAAACGAGAAGTTATCCCCATAGGAAAGTAATAATGCTAAAAGGATAGACCCTAATGTCCACCATTTCAATCTTCCTTTAATTAGAAATAAAGCTATAACAGCAAGAAAAACCACGCTTACTCCTAGATAGGCAGGCGCTTCAACTATAGGCTGTGCTCCCCAATAAGTACTTACATTAGTATTAAGAAACTCTTGGGCATAATTTGCTGGTATTCCTTGCCCCAAAAGATAGTTCATACTTCTTGAGTCAGCATCTGGTGTTGTTCCACTACCACCACCGGCAAAACTTGGAATGATAAGATTTAAGCTTTCACTTAAACCATAACTGTACTCTGTGATATAATCGTAAGGTAAAGCTTGTTGTGGTTCCACGCTTTCGCCTTGAGCATTAATAGAAATAGAAGATGGTCCACGTGTACTTTCCTTAGAATATTCACTGGTTGCCATGAGATTTGCACTGTTTGTACCAAATGCCAATAAAACTGCTACTACCAGTATACCTGTGCTCTTAAAGAAATGAAGCAATAAGCCTTTTCTAATTGCATCAATAAAATAAGTAATTCCTAAAATTATCATTGAAAGGCCTAGGTAATAGGTCATCTGTGGATGGTTAGCCTGTAACTCTAGTCCCATCGCCAGTGCGGTGAGCAGAAAACCCCATAAATAGCGTTTTTGAAAGACTAGTAAAATTCCTGATAGAACAAGTGGGAAATAGCCTATCGCATGGGCTTTGGCATTGTGACCAACGCCTAATATTATAATAAGATAGGTGGAGAATCCAAATGCGAGTGCTCCTATGATCCCTATTTTCCATGGTATGCGCATTACCAGCATTAAAATGTAAAAGGAAATTAAGTAGAGAAAGAGGTAATCTGCCGGACGTGGCAGAAACCTTATGGCCCTATCAATAGAATCAAAAAAATCGTAATCATATCTTGCTCCTAACTGATAAGTAGGCATACCACCAAAAGCGGAATCGGTCCAATAAATATCCTCACCTTGTGCTCTATAATCCAGTAACTGACTGGCATTACCTTTATATTGAACAATATCGTTTTGGTATAATTTTTTACCGCTTAAAACAGGACTGAAGTAAGCTAAGGCTGCAATTAAAAAAATCGCGATAGCGATAAAGTGCGGCCAGATTTTTTTAAAATCAAGCTTCATGAAGAAGGTTATATGGTTAATGGTGGGAAATTAATCAATTTCCTCAAAGTCGACGTACTCACCGACCTTTTTCTTTTCTTTGGAGCGAGCTTTTTTAAATGATTTATCAGGTGTTTGGTATGCGGTTTCTGACTTATTGGTAGTCGAATATGGATTGTTAAAACCTGCTCTTTTTTCAAAAGATTTTTGAAAACGTTGCATCGCTTTTTTACCCAGCCAGGCTAGTATAGGTTTACGGAATATCTTAAATAAAATCCTTAAGGCTATAAAGACCATAAGGATGATTAAAAATGTCTTCATTAGAGTTAAAACGAAATGTTTCTATCAAAAATAAAATATCAGTAGATAGATAGTATTTAATAAATCTTAAATTTGGCTCATAGATATTAATCCATGAACGCAATTATTTATAGAATAAGTATAATTACGGCGCTTTTTGTTACACCTTTTCTATCACAAGCGCAATATACGGAAACAATAAACACAAATAATCCCGGTCTTTCTCAAGGTGCTTATGCTTTGGGTACTGGAGTAGCGCAAGTCGAAGCAAATGTATTTTATCGTACTGAAGAACACGTAATTCAACGTTATGAACGTGACTATTACGGTTTAAATTTTCAGTTGCGATACGGTGCCTTTTTTGAAGAACTAGAATTCTCGTATATAGGAAGATTCGCTAGTGTGGAACAAACTCAAATAACCGGATTTGGAAATTCTCAATTCAGTTTTAATAACTTTTCTAGAAGTACTTTGGGTGCAAAGTATATGTTTTTTGATCCTAAACGTGTATTTGGTGAAAAGAAAATCAATCTTTATAGCTATCATGCCAATAACCGTTTAAATTGGAAAGATCTAATTCCTGCACTAGCTATATATGCTGGCGCCAATATTGACTTGAGCGATAATAATTTACTTACTCCACCCAACGACCCTACCTTCTCTCCCAGAATTGAATTAATCACGCAAAACAATTGGGGCCGATGGGTTTTAGTTACAAACTTTGGAGTAGATCGTCTAGGAACTGATTTCCCTTCATGGCAATGGATCATTACCATGACACATAGTATAAACAACAAATGGGCGTTTTTTGGAGAATATCAAGGTTTTAAATCAGATTTCTATAGTGACGATCTAGCACGTGGCGGTGCCACTTATTTGATTAATAAAGATTGGCAGGTCGATAGTAGTGTAACTGTAAACTTTAAAGATACACCTACCGTGTTCCAAGTAAATTTAGGAATGTCCTATAGAATCGACTTTCACAAAGATCCTGAGATAAAACAATCCGGTTCACAAGGTGGGAACAAACGCAAAAAGAAAAACAAGGAAAACAAGCTTAATCTAGAAGAAGACCAAAACCCAGACGGAAGAGGATAAGAATATGATAGAAGTTAAACAGATTTCTTCAAAGAAAGACATTAAAAAATTCGTTCAATTCCAACTGGAATTATACAAGAACAATCCCTACTACATACCACCAATCGTCAAAGACGAAATGGCAAACTTTGATCCAGAGAAAAATCAGGTTTTCAAGAACGCTGATTGCTGGTTATTTCTTGCTTATAAAAACGGACAAATTGTAGGTCGTATCGCTGGTATCATTAATTATATTGAGATTAATGATCAGAAAAAACCTAAAATGAGGTATGGTTGGCTAGATATGATCGATGACATTGAAGTTACAAAAGCATTAATAAATGCTGTCGAAAAAATTGGCCACAAAAAAAATCTAGAATTTATAGAAGGGCCTGTTGGCTTCTCTAACATGGACAAGGCAGGAATGCTGGTAGAAGGATTTGAAGAATTAGGCACCATGATAACATGGTACAATCATCCTTACTACATGGAACACATGGAGGCGCTAGGATTCAAAAAAAGTGCAGACTGGATCGAATTCAAATTCACTCCACCCAATCCAGTTCCCGAAAAATTCAACAAGTTTGCTGATATTATCATGCAACGTTACGGCCTTAAACCTCTAGAATTTAAATCGACAAAGGATATTTTACCCTATGTAGACGAGATGTTTGAATTATTGAATAAAACTTATTCGTCATTGGTAACCTATGTGCCTATCCAGCAATATCAAATAGATTTATATAAAGAAAAATACCTGCCTTTTATAAATCCTGATTTTATTAAATGTGTAGTAGACAGCAATGGCAAATTAGTAGCATTTGCTATAACAATGCCTTCATTTTCTAAAGCTTTACAGAAAGCTAAAGGTAAATTATTACCATTCGGATTTATACATTTACTTAGAGCTAAACGAAAAAATAACCGTGCCGCATTTTATCTAATTGGTATTGATCCTGAATATCAAGGAAAAGGAGTAACTGCATTAATATTCAGAAATGTAGCAAAAACTTTCATGGATAATGGGATCACCTTTTGTGAAACAAATCCAGAATTAGAAGATAATATTGCTGTTCAATCTTTATGGAAGAATTACGATCCAGTTTTGCATAAAAGAAGACGTTTATATCGTAAGGACCTGGTGCGATAATTTACAAATGAGTAAGCTTGACTAAACAGATCGTACTAAGAGAATAAACAATGAAGCTTACCTTACAATTAGCAGCAATTTACAATATCCTTTGGGGTTCATGGGTAGTACTTTTTCCTAATCATTTTTTTGAGTTAGTAGGAATGCAACCACTTAATCATCCCATGGTATGGCAAGGAATGGGAATGGTGATAGGTGTTTATGGTCTAGGTTATTGGTGGGCTAGCTACAACCCAATGAAACATTGGCCCATAGTCGCCGTTGGATTTTTAGGTAAAATTTTTGGACCGGTTGGATTCGTATTCAACTATCTACAAGACACAGTACCTTTTGAATTTATTTATACCTTAATTACAAATGACTTTATCTGGTGGATACCATTTTATCTCATACTCAAAAAGGTACATACGGATTATAAATGGAAATTAACCTAATGAAAAAGTTGTCGCTATATCTATTTTCAATTTTTTATGGAATAGCTGGGGTTTTTCATTTTATATTTCCTGAAGTATACCACACAGTGATTCCTTCTTATTTACCCTACCCATCCGCAATTAATTATATATCAGGAACACTAGAAATATTGGTAGCAGTTCTCATATGGATTCCACTTCCTTTGCAGTCTCGTATAAATACTTCACTGCTGCAGTCGCGAAAACTAGCTTCTCAAATCACCATCATAATGCTAGTAGCATTTATTCCTGCTCATATATACTTCATTCAAAATGAAGGATGTGCGGGATCATTTTGTTTACCTAATTGGATAGGTTGGTTAAGACTTGTCATTATCCATCCATTTTTAATCTACTGGGCTTATAAAATAAGAACTATAAAATGATAGAAAACTTACAACTTGCAATCGATTTTGGATTAGTAGTACTTATTTGGATGGTTCAATTATTAATTTATCCTAGCTTTAAGTACTTTACTAGTGAATCCTTATCAAAATGGCATGAGATCTACACACGCAACATAACCTTTATAGTTGCTCCTATGATGATTATTCAATTGATTATAAGCATTTACTTAGCCTGGAACGATCTTTCTTTTGTTAATGCCATCTATTTTGCACTAGTTATCCTTACTTGGGTGACAACGATGGTTATTTACGTTCCATTACACAAGAAAATTGATTTACATCCAGATAAAAAGGAGACATGTATTAAACTTACTAAAAAGAATTGGTTAAGAGTTGTTTTATGGACTACAATCTTTCTTTTAATGCATTTAATAAATTAATTATAACACCTCTCAATCGTTTGAAATATAGAAGTGTAGATAATTAACGAATAATTCTGTGAAAAAATTAAACACTAGGTGTAATAAAATCGGATGTTTTACGACTAATTAAAATGTGTAAAAGTCACACCATTACTAGGCTGAAGATTAGTCAGCAAGCAAGTGAACGGCATGATTTTTGCTATATATTTAAAGACTGACAAAAGCTGTCAGTTGTTTAACCCTTATAAATCTTTCATTACTACATGAGACAACTCAAAATCACCAAGCAGGTTACAAACCGTGAGTCTAAATCGCTGGATAAGTATCTACAAGACATCTCTAAAATTGATCTTATCACCGCAGAGGAAGAAGTAGAATTAGCTCAGCGCATTAAAAAAGGTGATCAAAGAGCCCTAGAAAGACTGACTACAGCAAACTTACGATTCGTAGTTTCTGTAGCAAAACAGTACCAAAATCAAGGGCTTAAGTTGCCAGATCTAATTAATGAAGGAAACGCCGGACTCGTAAAGGCTGCAAAAAGATTTGATGAGACTCGTGGATTTAAATTTATATCATACGCAGTATGGTGGATCCGTCAGTCTATTCTACAAGCACTAGCAGAGCAGTCACGTATCGTGCGCCTACCATTGAACAAGATCGGTTCTATTAACAAGATTAATAAGGCATTTTCACACCTTGAGCAATTGCACGAGCGTCCACCATCACCTGAAGAACTAGCAAAAGAGCTAGACATGACAGTGAGCGACGTTAAGCAATCTCTTAAAAACGCTGGACGTCACGTATCCATGGATGCTCCGCTTAAAGAAGGAGAAACATCAAACCTTTACGATGTTGTACGCAGTGGTGAGTCACCTAATCCAGATAAGGAATTATTACATGAGTCGTTAACGTTAGAAATTAAGCGTGCACTTGAAACCTTATCTCAAAAAGAGGCAGATGTTATTTCCCTTTACTTCGGTATAGGAAATCAACAACCTATGAGTCTTGAAGAAATAGGTGAAACTTTTGACTTAACTCGTGAGCGCGTGCGCCAGATTAAAGAAAAAGGTATTAAGAGATTAAGACAAAACTCAAGAAGTAAAATCCTTAAGTCATATTTAGGGTAATCAGTCCCTACTTTTTATTATAACGCCTCGAGAAATCGAGGCGTTTTTGATTTTAGATATTTTTAAACTTGTTTTAGGAATATCTATTGATAAAATTTCTTTTCTTGAAATAAAAACATGAATACTCTGATTATACTCAACGATTCTAAAGAAACCTTTACCTCTTCTGGAATTTCAATGGGAACCGCCATATTCACCTCACTTGCCGTGGTTTGTTCTTGGACTCGCAATAGAAGTGTGTTCTGGGCATTTGTAGCAGGAGTTTTGAATATCTTTTACGTGATTTATTGGTTAATGACTCGTACTGAAGAGGAACAGCGAAAAAAGAGATAGAAATGTTATTTCTACCTTAAGTAGTCTATCACCTTTTCAGAATTCTACTACATTTAAAGAAAAGACAGTTTTATGGATTTTATTTACTCAAGCGACGACCCTATTTGGGAAACTATAGTAAGTAGTGTGGCAATCTTCATTTTGATTATTATAATAACACGAATTGTAGGATTAAGATCATTTGCAAAATTTACTACTTACGACTTTGCGATCACAGTAGCGATAGGTAGTATTGTTTCTTCTACTCTAACCTCATCGACATCAGTTGCTCAAGGCTTTACAGCAATAGCGGCCTTATTAATACTTACTTTAATTGTTTCAATAATCCAAAAACGTAATTCCAAAATTAAAAGTAGTATTTCAAACCAACCTATTCTATTAATGAAAGGAAAGGAAATTCTTTATGACAATCTTAAAAAAGCTCACGTACATGAAGATCAATTAATAGCAAAATTAAGAGAGGCTAATGTTATCCACCTAGATCAAGTAGTAGCAGTAGTTTTGGAAACAACAGGAGATATCTCAGTATTACACTGTGATGATGCAAGTAACGCAAACTTGCACGATAAAATTTTACAAGGCGTCAAGGATAATTAAAGAGCTTATAAAAAGACAACTAAAAAGACTTAAAGACAAGCATAAAAAAACGCCTCGATTTCTCGAGGCGTTTGTATATTCTGAATAAGTGAACCTTATTTCTTTTTGAACTTTGCGTACTTGTTCTTGAACTTGTCGATACGACCAGCAGTATCGATAAGCTTGCTCTGACCTGTATAAAACGGGTGAGATGTACGAGAGATTTCTAATTTGATTAGTGGATACTCATTTCCATCCACTTCAATAGTTTCTTTAGTATCTGCAGTAGACTTAGTGATAAAGATTTCATCGTTAGACATATCTTTAAATGCTACTAGTCTATAATTATCTGGGTGTATTCCTTTTTGCATGACTATACTTGTTCTTTTTGCGGGTGCAAATTTAAACTTTTTTATTTGTAATACAACATCTTTTAAAAAAATATGTTGCTTGAAACGCAAATATCAGCATTTTTTAGTTTTTCTACTACTTACTAAGAGCTAAAACATGGAAACTTATTTTAAACAAGTTTCTCTTGTACATAACAAAAGTACAGTAACTATCTTTGCCTTAAATAAAATAAATATACATGCTGCCTCCACAAATTAAAAAGATAGGATTATCCTACGGGATTATAGGAGCAATCGTAATGGTTACCACCTATCTTATATTCTGGAAAACAGGTAATTTTCTCAATCCCTTAATAAGTGTATTTGCACATATACTATGGCCACTGGGCTTTGGTTTTGGCGCGCAAATCCACGCAAAAATCAGTCAGAAAGGTTTTATTCAAACACGTGAAGCAGTCGCAGCTTTTTTCTTGGCAATTTTACTAATTTGCATTGCAGAATCAGCAACCATTTATTTAATTTACACACAAATAGATCCTGAATTACAAAACACGGTGCAGGACGCTGCCATGAAAGTTTATGAAGAGCGTAAGGCAGCAGGATTGACTATACCAAAACCGCAAAAAATGGATTTAAGTTTTCAAGGGTTCTCCCTTTCTACAGTCATGAAAATATTACTACTGCTGGTTCCTGGAATAATCGTAGGTTTGATTTTAAGAAAAAAACGCCCACAACAGGTTTAAATCGTGAGTAAACAACTGTCCATAGTCATCCCTCTTTTAAATGAAGAGGAATCCTTAGAAGAACTTCATCAATGGATTCTACGCGTCTTGGAACAAACAGATATCACCTACGACATCTGGTTTATTGACGACGGTAGCACTGATAACAGTTGGGATGTGGTGAGTACGCTTTCGCGAAAGCATAACAACACAAACGCCATTAAATTTCTCACTAACTATGGAAAATCACAAGCTCTACACGCAGGGTTTGCTGCTGTAAACGGTGAAGTGGTCATTACAATGGATGCCGATTTACAGGACAGTCCTGAAGAAATCCCGGCATTGTACCAAATGATTACAGAGCAAGGTTTTGATTTAGTAAGCGGCTGGAAAAAGAAACGTTATGACAGTGTTATTGCCAAAAACTTACCTAGTAAATTATTTAATTGGGCTGCAAGAAAAACCAGTGGATTAACCTTGCATGACTTTAACTGCGGTTTAAAGGCTTATCGTCGTGAAGTGGTAAAGAATGTTGATGTTCACGGTGAAATGCACCGATACATTCCCGTTCTTGCTGCAAATGCCGGTTTTAAGAATATTACTGAAAAGGTTGTGGTTCATCAAGCTAGGAAATATGGTAGTACCAAATTTGGATATGAAAGATTCATCAATGGCTTTTTGGATCTAATTACCATTGGCTTCTTGTCTAAGTATGGAAAACGCCCCATGCACTTATTCGGTAGTTTAGGTATCGTTATGTTTTTAATTGGTTTTGTAATCGCAGGATATGTAGGCGTTTCAAAACTTTACCGATTATACAATGATTTACCCTATAATCTTGTGACTGACAATCCTTGGTTCTTTATAGCGCTTACCGTTATGTTATTAGGTACGTTATTTTTTATTGCTGGTTTTCTAGGAGAGTTGATATTGCGCAGTGGTAACCAAAGCGGCCGTTACTTCATCGAGGAAAAACTAGATCATTAAGAGAATGACCACCATGTAGTTTAACAAACTCTATGTAAGAGTTTAAAAGCTAGCATTGTTACTAATTCCTATCTTTGCAATTCTAATCAATGATTATGAATAAACAAGAAATCTTGAATGTAGCCCAAACTTGGACTCAAGAACCATTTGATAAGGAAACACGCAGTCAAACACAACATCTTATTGATCAAGATATAGCTCAATTAGAAGAGTCATTTTATAAGGACCTTGAGTTTGGTACTGGTGGTATGAGAGGAATAATGGGAGTTGGTACAAACCGAATTAATAAGTACACATTAGGAAAAAACACTCAAGGACTTTCTCAATATCTTAAAAAAACATTTCCAGGAGAACAAATAAAAGTGGCTATTGCCTATGATTGCAGGCACAATTCAAAAGAATTAGCTCAAACTGTCTCTCAAGTTTTTAGCGCAAATGGTATTCAAGTTTATTTATTTGAAGAATTGCGCCCTACTCCACTGCTCTCTTACACCGTAAAACGTAAAGATTGTCACGCAGGTATTGTACTCACCGCAAGTCACAATCCGCCAGAATACAACGGTTACAAAGTCTACTGGCAGGACGGCGGTCAACTTGTTCCTCCACAGGATAAAGAATTGCTAGAACTCATTAATTCCTTAGAATTTAAAGATATCAACTTTAACGGTGATGATAAACTCATAGAATTATTAACTCCAGAGGATGATAATGCCTTTATTGAAGATAGTATAAAAGCTGCAAAAGTTGCAGGTGATGTAGATCGTAGCCGAGTAAAAATTGTGTTTACCAGTTTACACGGTACCAGCATTACATTAATTCCTGAAACTCTTAAAAGAGCTGGTTACACCGATTTACACGTTGTTAAGGAACAAGCTATACCTAACGGTGATTTTCCTACCGTAAAGTCTCCTAATCCTGAAGAGCCTGAAGCATTACAAATGGCAGTAGAACTTGCCAATAAAATTAATGCTGATATGGTTATAGGAACTGATCCCGATAGTGACCGATTAGGAGTCGCAGTGCGAGATAATGATGGTAACATGGTATTGCTTAATGGTAATCAAACCATGATTACCATGACCGATTTCCTACTTAAAAAAGCTGATTTAAGTTCATTAATCAATCCTTTCATTGGATCTACCATTGTAAGTACACCGATGATGCATGATTTGGCCATGGCTTATGATGTAGAATGTAAGGAAGGATTAACTGGTTTTAAGTGGATTGCCAAAATGATTAAAGATCACCCTAATCAGGATTTTATAGGTGGTGGTGAGGAAAGTTTTGGATATATGGTAGGTGATTTTGTAAGAGACAAAGATGCTGTAACCGCAGCACTACTAGCCTGTGAAATGTACGCGCAAGCTAAAGCAAATAATTCTACCGTTTACAAGGACTTGATCAAACTGTACCAGCAACATGGTCTTTATCAAGAAAAACTGGTTGCTCTAGTAAAAAAAGGTATATCTGGTGCTGCAGAAATAAAGCAAATGATGATTGACTTAAGAGAACAGCCACCACAAACTATAGCTGGTCAAGAAGTTATTATAACAGAAGACTACGCCAGTAGTATTAGGTATAATAAGCATTTGGATAAAAAAGAAACCATGGAAGTTCCAAAGTCCAATGTCCTTATATTTTATCTAGCAGACGGCACTAAGATAGCAGCCAGACCTAGTGGTACAGAACCTAAGATCAAATTTTATATTTCAACTAAAACTGGATTGTCCAATCCAGAAGATTACAAAGCAACACAGCAACAATTACTTAATAAAATAGACGCTGTACTTAAAGATTTAGACATTCAATAAATGAATTATTTTAAAGAAATTCTGAGGTATGCAAAGCCCTACAAAACCTCAGGAATATTGAATATTACTTTTAATATTCTCTTTGCTCTATTTGGAGCATTGAGCTTTGTATCCTTAATCCCTATGCTAGATGTTTTGTTTGACAAAACACAAGCAATTACAGAAGAACCTGTTTGGACCGGAATTCAAAACGGTATGGACTATCTCAAAGGATACTTAGGATATTATGTAACCACTCAAACTGAAAGTAAAGAACAAGCATTAATAGTTGTTATCGCCCTAGTTCTATCACTATTCTTTCTTAAAAATCTATTTGGTTATTTAGGAATGTACTTTATTGCCTATTTGAGAAATGGAGTATTAAAGGATATACGTAATGATTTGTACGCAAAAATTATTAATCTGCCTATTTCTTATTTTTCTGAAAAGCGTAAAGGTGATGTAATCGCACGCACAAGTGCCGATGTGTTACAAATTCAACATAGTTTTTTGTCGATTCTAGAATTGATTATAAAAGAACCACTTAATATTATTTTCACTTTAATATTAATGATCATCTTAAGTCCGCAGCTTACCATTTTTATGATTTTATTCTTACCTGTCTCTGGATTTTTGATTTCTAGATTGGGTAAAAAATTAAAAAACCGTAGTAGTCAAGTACAGCGAGAGCAAGGTTACTTTTTGTCCCTTTTAGAAGAAACCCTAAGTGGTTTGAAAGTAATTAAAGGCTTCAATGCAGAAGAACGTTTACAAGAAACATTTGAGAGTAGCACGCAGCGCATGAATAGATATGCAATCAAGCTCAATCACAGAAAAGGATTGGCTAGTCCAGTGAGTGAGTTTTTAGGAATTCTCATGATTGGAGTATTGCTTTGGTTTGGTGGTAGACTGGTACTCACAGAAGAAAGCATAGACCCTACCACATTTATTGGTTTTATGGCTTTGGCTTACAACATATTAACACCAGCCAAGGCTCTTTCAAAAGCAAGTTATCAAGTAAAAGAAGGTAATGCGGCAGCGCAGCGTGTACTTGAAATACTCCATACAAAGAATGAGATTGAAGATAAAGAAGGGGCTGTTGAGATGTCCGCTTTCGCGAAAGCGATACAACTTAAAAACGTTACGTTTTCATACGTTGATGAACCAGTACTTAAAGACTTCAGTCTTGATATACCAAAGGGAAGTACCGTCGCACTGGTTGGTCAATCTGGCTCTGGTAAAAGTACGATAGCTAACTTACTCACCAGGTTTTACGACATTGAAAATGGAACCATATCTATTGATGAACACAATATTAAAGATGTTAGTTTAAAAAGTCTAAGAGACCAAATGGCATTAGTTACACAGGATTCTATCCTCTTCAATGATACCGTGGCTGCCAATGTCGCGTTGAGTGACAAAAATGCCAGTGAAGAAAGTATTATTGAGGCTTTAAAAATTGCTAATGCCTGGGAATTCGTAAAAGATCTTCCTAATGGTATACACACAAATATTGGTGACAGTGGTGGTAAATTAAGCGGTGGTCAAAAACAGCGTCTTTCCATCGCACGAGCAGTTCTTAAAAACGCTCCTATTCTTATTCTGGATGAAGCTACTAGCGCACTAGACACGGAAAGCGAACGACTAGTGCAAGATGCGCTAGAGCGTGTGATGAAAAATAGAACATCAGTAGTTATTGCACACCGACTATCTACTATTCAAAACGCAGATCACATTGTGGTGATGAAGAAAGGGCAAATTGTAGAGCAAGGAACTCATGATGAATTATTATCCAAAAACGGTCTTTATCACACTCTAGTTGAAATGCAAAGTCTGGGATAAATGTCACTAGTACATAGATTTTCAAAGGACATATCAGGTATTGAATTACCAGATAGGTTTACATTTCCTTTTTATTATAAACCTCATGAACTAGCTAGTATAGCGAGTCAGGAATTACAGGAATACCTTGAAAGTTTTGATAATTGGTTTTTTGATTTAAATCTTGGTCCAAAAAATTATAAACACCATTTGGGTAAAATGTTTGGTGTTTTGGTGGTAAGAGATTCACAAGATGAGCTGGGCTATTTGACTGCTTTCTCTGGTGTAATTACAGGTGAACAGGAAAATAACTATTTTGTACCGCTAGTGTATAATATGTTTGAAACTACTGGCAGGTATGCCATTGAATCTAAAGAACTTGCCTTTATCAATGATCGTATTTACGAACTAGAACATGATGAGAATTTTTTATCTCAAAAAATAAAGTATCAAAAAATTCTAGAAGAAAACGAGGAAAAGATACAGGCTCAAATAGCCAAGCATAAAAAACAAAAGCAAGCTAGAAAAGAATCTAGAAACCTAGCGCTTGGTCAACCTGAAGATCTAGAAAAATTACGCAAAAAGCACCACGATCAGAGCATGAAAGAAAAGTTTCTTTTAAGAGAGTATCGTGCTTATCTAGAGGAAAAAGCAACCAAAGCCGGTTCCTTAGTTACAAATCAAGAGAAGGAAATCTCTAGACTTAAATCTTTGCGCAAGGAAAAGTCCAACGAGTTACAGTCGTTTATTTTTGAACAATACAACTTTCTGAATGCAAAAGGCGAATCGAGAACGGCATTAGATATCTTTAAAAATGTTCCTCCTTTTTTCCCTCCATCAGGAACTGGTGACTGCTGCGCTCCCAAACTATTACAATACGCTTATTTAAACAAACTAGAACCCATTTGCATGGCCGAATTCTGGTATGGGGAATCACCACCATCACAGGTGCGTAAACATGGTAATTTCTATCCAGCCTGTCGTTCAAAATGTGAGCCATTACTCCTGCATATGTTACAAGGTTTACAAGTCGATGAAAATCCCATGTTACAAAACCCAGCAATAGGTAAAGTAATTGACATTATATATGAGGATGAATACATAGTCGTCATTAACAAACCAGCAGAGTTTTTATCAGTTCGAGGTAAGAACATTTCCGATAGTGTTGAAGAACGTATGAGAGCAAGATATCCTAATGCCACAGGTCCCATGATTTTGCACAGATTGGATATGTCAACATCTGGAATTATGATTATTGCTCTAGATAAAAAAGGACATAAAAGACTACAAGAGCAGTTTATCACAAGAACTGTGAGTAAAAAATATACTGCGGTTTTAGATGGTATCGTTCAAAAACAAGATGGGTTTATTTCATTACCCTTAAGAGTAGATCTAGACAATAGACCTTACCAACTTGTAGATCCCGTTCATGGTAAGAATGCTAGAACAAAATTTGAAGTAATAGAGGTTAAAAACGGATATACCAAAGTAAACTTTTATCCAATTACTGGGCGCACCCATCAATTAAGAGTTCATGCAGCTCATCACGAGGGATTGAACGCACCTATAAAAGGTGATGATCTTTATGGAACAAAACAAGACAGGTTGTACCTACATGCTCAAGAACTCACTATTGTACATCCTTACACAAAAGAAAAAATGACCTTTGAAGCACCTAGTCCTTTTTAATTGTGGAAAAGACTTTGTAAAAGTGATTTTAGTACTCAACCAACTGATGTATTTTTAAGGTTTAAATCTGTTTTTATGTTTGACGATTTTTCTTGGTTATTTATTTTTTTAATTGGAGCCGTTTTAGGTGCTGTCATCGCTTGGTTTTTTTCTAAAACTAAGTTTTCTGGTGAAGTCAACTTACTACGTAACAACAAAGAGCAATTAGAAACTCAACTCACAGAGGTGCTACAAGTAGCTAAGGAACGAGATCAACTTAAATTAGAGCAAAATACCTTACAAAGTCAGATAGCCGGTAAAGTAGAAAACTTCAATGACCTAAGTAAACGTCATGAGTCTCTAAAAGAAGAACTTAAAGAAGTAGCTCGCGAAAAGGAACATTTGAATGTGTTGCTGGCAGAGCAACGTACCGCTTTCGCGAAAGCGGAAGAAAAACATGCTGAGGCACAATTAGAAATTGAGAAGCTCAATGAAAAGTTCACTAAAGAATTTGAGAATCTAGCTAACAAAATTTTAGAAGAGAAAAGCACCAAGTTTGCCAGTCAAAACAAGGAAAGTATTGAACAAATATTAAATCCGCTACAGGAGAAAATCAAGAGTTTTGAAAAGAAGGTGGAAGACACTCATAAAGACACCATCGACCGTCAAAGTGCATTAAGACAGCAAATTATAGGTTTAAAGGAACTCAATGAAAAAATGAGCACCGAGGCAAATAACCTAACCAAAGCGCTTAAAGGTGATGCCAAAATGCGTGGGAATTGGGGTGAACTTGTTTTAGAACGTGTGCTGGAAAAGTCTGGACTAGAAAAAGGCATGGAATATGAAGTGCAGCAAAGCTTCAAAACAGAAGATGGTAAGACTGTTTTTCCTGATGTTATTGTGAGTTTACCTGGTGGCAAAAAGATGATTATAGATAGTAAAGTCTCTCTTAACGCCTATGAACGCTATGTAAATGAAGAAGACGATCAATTACAAGAACGTTATCTTAAAGAACACATTAACGCGCTTAAGAAACACGTAAGTGATTTATCGGGCAAGAACTATCACGATCTATATAGAATAGAAAGTCCAGATTTTGTATTGTTATTTGTGCCTATAGAACCTGCCTTTGCCATGGCCCTTAATGCAGATAGTAGTTTGTACAGCGATGCTTTTGAAAAGAACATTGTAATTGTGACACCTACTACCCTACTAGCTACCTTACGTACTATTGACACAATGTGGCAAAACGAAAAGCAACAGCGCAATGCACTAGATATTGCCAATGCTGCCGGCGCACTTTATGATAAGTTTGTAGGTCTTACAGAAGATCTAATCAAAGTAGGAACTCAACTAGATACAGTTAAAAAAACATATTCTTCTAGTATGAACAAGCTTACAGAAGGTTCTGGTAATCTAGTAGGTCGTGTTGAAAAGCTTAGAAAATTAGGAGCCAAAGCTAATAAACACCTCAACGAGAAGCTTGTAGAAAGGGCTGTTGACAGTGATCCTGATATTTTAGGAATTGAGTCTAATGATTAGATCAATAGCTTATTCTTATATTATAATTACATAAAAACGTAATATTTCTATTTATTACACAATAATGTAATATATTTGAAGTATTACTTAAACATGTAATGGTATGAAAGCTATTATTGCAGGAGACATCATATCTTCTCAACAATTGGAAGCTGGCTTTTTTTTAAATGAGCTCGATAAAGTACTTAACCAACTTCAAGAAGTTGATTTATTTCACATTTATAGAGGAGACAGCTTTCAACTACTTATAAAAGAAACCTCAACGGCGTTACTAGTTTGTCTCAAAATAAAAACAGCTCTTAAACGTAAAGGAATAGCTGCACGCATGGCTATAGGATTAGGTGATGTAGAATTAATACAAAACAACATTGCCATATCAACAGGTAGTGCATTTACAAGATCTGGTGCTTTACTAGATTCTCTCAAAGAATTAAAACAAAATATAATGGTAAGTAGTGGTAATACTCACTACGACACCTATATCAACACGTCGTTACAACTAGCCCTTACCTTTATGGATAGTTGGACAAATAATGGCGCCGAGGTCCTTTTTGAGGTTTTAAATCATCCCGATCAAACTCAGCAACAAATAGGTGAACGACTAGGAATAAAACAATCTACTGCCAGCCGTAGATTAGATAGAGTACAATTAAAAGAGGTACAGGCACTATTGGAGTTATTTGAAAAGTATTATTTTAAAGACATCAATCATGGAACTACTATTTAAATTACTGCTCGCTCATTTATTAGGTGATTTTGTCCTGCAATCCGATAGCTTTACTAAGAAGAAGGAAAAAAACGGGTTATCATCCTATCACCTATACCTACATGCTTTGATACACGGCTTACTAAGTCTTGTACTTATTTGGGATCTAGAAATGTGGTACATAGCATTAATTATAACCGTTACTCACTTACTTATAGATGCGCTCAAAATTAAATTGACAAGAAAAAAGAACAAACGCTGGATGTTTACCGCAGATCAAGTGGCACACCTTATCGTTATACTAATACTCGTCAATTTGCATTTAGGAAAAAACGAGATCGTTCCAGATAGTTTTCCAGCTTATACCATACCCTTAATTACTTGTGTAGTACTACTTACATCGCCAGTAGCCATTATGCTCAAAGTGTTTTTCACACGATGGAAATTAACCGAAAAAGATACTGGCATCTATGGGCTCAAAAATGCAGGTCGCTGGATAGGAATTATTGAGCGATTACTCATTTTTGTTTTTGTAATCACCGATAACTTTAGCGCAGTCGGTTTATTACTCACTGCAAAATCAGTTTTTAGATTTGGTGATTTAAGCAAGGCAAAAAATATGAAGCTTACCGAGTATGTGTTAATAGGAACATTGCTTAGTTTTGGTATCGCCATTTTAACTGGCCTATTTTTTAAAAATTATATCGCATGAAACGTATTTTAGGAGTAATTCTAGCCACCATTTTAATTATGGCCGTTCTATGGTACACCTTTTTGTACTATGCCACCTATTCCGACGGATACCGTACCGGTGAATTAATTAAATTCTCCAGTAAAGGTGTTGTGGTTAAAACTTGGGAAGGTGAAATTTCTCAAGGTATAAGCGGTGCTCAAATATTTTCATTTTCAGTGATGGATCATGAAAAAGAGGTCATTGAGAAATTAAAAGAGTATCAAGGTCAATACGTAAAATTAAAATACGAAGAAAAATTTGGCACTTTCTTTTTTTGGGGTGATACAAAGTATTTCATTACTGAGGTCAGTAAAGAACAAAGCCCTCATTTTAATCGCGAATAACTTGTGATGCATTACGCTTTCGCGAAAGCGTAATAACGATCCAACACTTTAAAATAAACAAGCCATGAGTTCATCAACATTTAAATCACCAGAGCAGTCCCGAGTTATGTTATCCATTCTCATGCTGCCGTCCAATGCTAATTTTTCTGGTAAAATTCACGGTGGTTATGTGTTATCATTAATTGATCAAATTGCATTTGCCTGCGCATCAAAACACAGTGGTCATTACTGTGTTACAGCAAGTGTTGATGTAGTGGATTTTAAAGCTCCAATAGAGGTAGGTGAAATGTTGACTCTTAGAGCATCAGTCAACTATGTAGGAAGATCCTCGATGGTAGTAGGTATACGAGTAGATTCTGAAAACATTCAAACTGGTGAGTCAAAACACTGTAATTCTTCATTTTTAACCATGGTTGCCAAAGATGAAAATGGAAATACAGTGACAGTACCAGGACTTAAAATTACTAACGAGACTCATGTAAGAAGGTTTGCTCGTGCTATAAAGAGAAAACAAATTAAAATCAAAAGTGCCAAAGAAATCGCCGAGGCAAATTTCTCTGACACTAAATACCTAGAAGAGTTTAAAAACTATAATGTTCAGGTAAAATTGTAACGTTTTAGGCAACCACCATCTTCTCTTCCGACTCAAAAACATAACTCTGTAATTTTTGCAGAGTGTTTCTCTTATATTCCGTATTAATCAATAGTGAAATATTGTTATTACTACCACCATAAGCGATCATGCGCACTGTAACGTCTTGAAGGATATTAAATAATTGTGGTGTATCCTGATGGTAGATTATATTATTTCCTACTAGACATACGATACTCATTCCTGCATCAACCTCTACGCTCGCGATTTGTTCAAGTTCATTTACAATAGCATCTATATGAGTTGCATCATCTATGGTTAACGAAACAGCAATTTCTGAGGTAGTAACCATGTCAATAGGAGTTTGGAATTTCTCAAACACTTCAAATACCTTTTTTAGAAATCCATGGGCTTGCAACATGCGCGCCGATTTTATTTTAATAGCATAGATACCATCCTTTGCCGCTATAGCCTTGATTCCTTCACCATGTACTTGTTGAGTAATCAATGTCCCATAGGCATCTGGTATCATTGTGTTTTTTAATCTTACAGGAATATTCAAATCTCTAACCGGCATAACGGTTTGTGGATGCAGAATTTTTGCTCCAAAGTAAGCCAATTCAGCCGCCTCATCAAAAGATATCTTTTGTATAGCGGTTGTATTTTCAACGTACCGTGGATCATTATTATGAAATCCATCAATATCAGTCCAAATTTGAACCTCTTCTGCTTGGATTGCTGCTCCTATTATAGATGCGGTATAATCACTACCACCGCGTTGTAAATTAGATATTTGACCTTGAACATCTAGGCAAATAAAACCTTGAGTGATATAAATGTCAGCTTGTTGATTATCATCAAGAATCCTGTTCAAATTTTGTTGAATGTAAAAAGAGTCAGGCTCATGTTGTTGATCTACACGCATAAAATCAAGTGCTGGTAATAAAACAGCATTAATACCTTCTTGAATTAAAAATCGGCTGAATATAAATGTAGAAAGCAATTCACCTTGCGCAACTATCGTATTATGAACTAGCTCGTTATACTTGCTTTTAGTTTGCTCTATGAGTGTTTCATAAACAGACAGCACATACTTACTTACTTCTTCTTTCAATTGTTGATTTTGAAGTAAATCCTCTACCACTTGAGCATATTTGACAAGTAGTTCTTCAATTAATTCTAGCGCATTATCACGATCACCTGCTTTGAGTTGTTCCGAAATTTCAACTAGGGCATTAGTCGTTCCAGACATGGCCGATAGTACTACTATCTTTTGTGTTCCATCGTTAATGATAGATCTCACATTGTTCATATTTTCAATAGAGCCTACTGATGTACCACCAAACTTTAATACCAACATTTCAATAAATTTTTGGCAAACTTACGTCTGACTTGCAATTTGAGTAAATTATTACTGATATTTGAATAAAATTACACAACTTGTTATATAATTAACAAAATGAAAACTGTATCAGAATGTGTTGAGGAGATATTACTCACACAACCCTTTTTAGAAGAAGCACTTGCCAGACGTATAATCAACTTTTCAGCACTTGCTGAAGAGCTACGAGAACCTATAAGCGATATGCTGAGGAAACCTATCAAGACAGGAGCAGTAATGATGGCATTAAGACGTTATAATCCACCCAACAATTTAAGACACTCTAATAAATTAAAAACGGTTTTAAAAAATCTAGGTGATATAACAGTGCGCTCAAATCTGGTTGACTATACGTTTCAAAACTCAAGCACATTAATGATAAGCCATAGTAAGATGATATCATCCATAGAGACGAATGTATTTTATGGCTTTTCCAGAGGTACACATGAGAGTAATCTAGTGATTTCTGCCAGTCAAAAGCAAAAAATTGAAAAGCATTTTACTAATGAACATCTTATTGGACTTCAAGAAAATTTATGCGCGATAAGTATCGGATTACCTGAAATTAATACTAAAATCCCAGGTCTATACTACCAAATATTTAAGAGGTTTGCTTGGGAAGGTATTTCGTTATACGAGGTAATCTCTACTACAAATGAGTTCAGTGTACTTGTTGAAGATCACATGGTTGACAAAGCTTTTTCTGCAATAAAAAAATTAAGCTATAAGTCATAAATTGAAATACAAACAATTCATGCTATAGCTTTTACTTATGTGAAACAATCAGTTTTACGCTTTTTCTTTCATGTGGTTGATTCGCTTTCGCGAAAGCGTGAATAGTCACTTACTTTCTAAAAAACTCGTACCAAGTTAAATCCAAAATAAAAACGACCTTCGGTCCAATCGCCTGTGCCACCGCTCAAAAAGTTATTGGTCAACATAGGCTGGGCATTTGTAAAATGCATTTGAAAAACGTGTCCACCTGTTTCCAAATCAACTCCTATACTTAATGGATTAACAAAATTGTTCTCACTAGCACGGTTTAAATGATAGCCGTAATCGGCATTTATACTCCATCTATTAGACAACTTATACCTAGCTCCTACTCCAAGGGCATATTGAGTGTTATCTTGTTCATCAACCGGAACGAAGCCTTGATGAAAAAGAGTCGGGCTAATTTGTGCACTAAAACGATCAGAGAATTTACGGGCAGCGATAAATTGTAAAGTAGCACCGGTGCGGTCCATAAATTCAATACCTGGATAAAGTTCTTCATTTAAGGCGCTGTAAAAATCTGCTGCTGTAAATAAAGAAATAGTGAAGGGAAATCCCTGCTTTTCTTGTGATTTGAGTTTGAATTTACCAGCTAGTTGGTATGTTTTATTGAATCCGCTACGGCTTGCTTCTAGATGCATCCAATCGGTTACTCCATACACAAATTGAAATCTGGTCACGGCGTTGTCAAGTCCAAAAAGATCGTCTATTCCATTTTCTACACTACCAAATCTGTGAGATATTATAACCTGAAACTCATTTTTTGCAACCAATTTGGTGGTCTCAAAATTTACCACTTTAAGAGACTTCCAAGTACTGGTAACTTGGTTATCGTCTTCAATGTCTAGTCCATCTAATAGATCATCTTGACCGGTAACAAAAAAAGGTAGTAGTAATAAAAGTAGAAATTTGTTCATTCTTTAAAGAGGTGTTTGTAATACTTACAATACGGATCAAGCACTATTAATATTTAACAAATTTTGCAACAGACACTGCATCTTCTACCATTACACGAGTAATGTAGATACCACTAGACAAATGAGTTACATCTAATTCATTTTGATCCTGAATTTTTGATTCTAGAACAAGTTTACCTTGCATGTTATAAACTTGTATTTGAGCTGCACTTGCATTTTCTAGGGCTATGCTTACTTTATCCATTACTTGCGTAGGATATAAAGTAAAGTCTGATAACTTACTATCAATGGTAGTAAGAACAGCATTTGAGGATCCTGTAATTACTTGATCACCACTATTACCACTAGCACCGTTTGCTTGTAAGGCTGCATAATAAAAAGTTACCGCTCCTACATCGCTTGCTGGCGCTGTCCAATTGAAGCTCCAGTTGTTTTGACTAGATCCTGCTGCTGTGTGAGTCAATCCTGATCCACCTGATCTCAATTGACTACCTGTTCCTATGGTCCAAGTTCCAATTTTGTTACCGCTATCATCTTCTGCTGTAATGTTAAAACCAAATTTTGAAACTGATGATCCTGTTATGGCTAGATTTAAATTATAGGCTTGATTTGCATTATATGTAGCTGGTACACCACTTAATGCTGCACTTCCACCGTGATTTGCTCCTGGCGCGTGACATGCGGTACAATTTTGATTGTTATCTCCTGGCGAACCAGAAAAATTACCTGTTTGCCCACCAGTAAAACCTACTAATAATAGCAGCGCTACCGGTATTGCTGTTAAAATCGAATAAAAAGAGTAATTATTTTTCATGATCATTTGAGTTTTGAGGGTTAAGAATGTATGCTTGATCGATTTTTACTTCTCCTAAAAGATCATCGTAACCTATGCATCGACCTTTTACTGTATAAGTGTGATTAAGAGGAAATTTAGTTGGGTTTGCGAGTTGAATGAAAACATTAAAATCTAATGTCATTTCTTGTGCCGCTTTATCTGTTGCTACACCAGTAACCTCTATAACTTGATCCAGAATTAATTTATCGTTTTCTAGGTCATCATCAGTGAGCATTAAAATTAAATCTTGAGAATTTAACTTTATGGAAGCAGTTTCATTCTTTATATCCTTATGATCCTGATAAACATAATTGTAACTGAGGACTCCAACAAGTACAAGCAGAATAAGAAATATGTATAAGTATTTTCTATTCAAATTGATAAACTATAAACAAATTAACTTTAATGATTATCAATATTATAAAAAATTCTTGTCATTTTTAATATATACTTATATTTATACTGAATTCAATATATTTTAATGAGGCTTTTTCTTACTTTTTTGTTTATTCCCCTATTTATATCATCTTGTAGTGAAACAAGTCCAGATGATTTTGAAGAAATGCAAAATGATCCACAACCACAGGTTGTAACTTATGATGGTTCCATAATTACAATCATGCAAAACTCTTGTGTGAGTTGTCATCAAAATGCTGCTCCTAGTGGTGGATTAAGACTGGAAACTTATGACCAAGTACGTAACAGTACCGAAAACGGTACTCTTATAGATAGGATAACCAGACAACCTGGCGATCCATTATTAATGCCACAAGGAACAAATGGTTTACCTCAATCTTCTATAGACCTTGTCCTAAGATGGCGAGATGGTGGATTCATAGAAAATTAATTCATCATGAAAAATCTCACGCTTTTAATAACGGTAACTTTATTTCTACTGGTAAATCTTCAAAGAGAACGGTTTTTAACTAGAACAGGACAAGTTCAATTTAATGCCAGCGTTCCTAGCTTTGAGCC
The DNA here is from genome assembly GCF_001430865.1 of Nonlabens sp. MIC269. Taxonomy (GTDB): domain Bacteria; phylum Bacteroidota; class Bacteroidia; order Flavobacteriales; family Flavobacteriaceae; genus Nonlabens; species Nonlabens tegetincola. The sequence continues at coordinate 647,992 of NZ_CP011373.1, forward strand.
TGTTGAGGCTATAAACAATAATGCCACCATTGTACTGGATGTTAAATCTGGAGAGCTAGCCGCACTTGTACTACTTAGAGGTTTTAAATTTCCCATTGCACTTATGGAAGAGCACTTTAATGAGAATTATGTAGAAAGTGATACCTATCCTAAAGCTGTTTTAAAAGGGACTTTGGCAGAGTTCTCCTCTACTGCACTTGATGATGCGCTTTTGCATGAATATACCTTTAATGGCACCATAGAATTACACGGGAAAAAAGAACTATTAGAGTTTCCAGTTAATTTAACCCAAAGCGGCGAGCAAGTAAAGCTAACAGCTAACTTCACCTTATTACCAGAGCGATTTAATATTGAAATCCCTTCTATTGTTAGTAATAAAATCGCTAATGAAATTAATGTATCTGTAAACGCGGTTTTAGAAAAAAAATAAGCTTTATTTTACCTTCTTTGCATTAAGTTCTTCCATAAAGAAATCGTCATTTGGGACATCAAATGAAATACCGATCACGTTATTATAAGCATCGGTTTCAAAATTCACAGTTCCAAAACTGAACCAGACCTGTGGATGATCCCACTTCATTTCAAAAGCATTGTAATTGAAATGAGACAAGGTACTTGATAGTAAAGGGCTGTGTTCCCAGATCAATTGTAGCTCACCGTTTTCCTCCTTTACGTAAAAATTACCATAAGCCGGAGTATGATAAGTACCCATCAACTCTTCTTTAGTAACAGTAGGCGTTGTGTTTTTAACACGAGCGGCCTTTCTATCTGCAATTCTTGTATCACTAGCTTTCCACTTATTATAGCCATTAAGCATTTCTTTACTCCAATCCTTCATCGGCCTGTTTAAAAACCTATCAAAAACATAATAAGCAATAGCATTAGTTGGAGCTTTTACTCCGTTTGTTAAAACCACAACGCCCAGTTTTTCATCAGGTAACATTTGAACTGTAGATATCATACCATCGTATCCACCACCATGGCCTACTTGAAAATGCTCTTTATAATTTGTGATAAACCAACCTAGACCGTAACCGTTAAAAGCCTGACCTCTACCATTGCGATTTACTTGATTCACCTCAAGTGAGTTTTGTAAACTCCACATTTTATTGCGATTGTTTTTATTAAATAAGGTATCGGTTTTATAAACCCCATGATTCATGTTAAATATCATCCATTTACCCATATCGTGAACACTAGAAATCAAACCACCTGTAGATCTTACATTATCCCAAGCAACGTGATCGATTTTATAATTAGTATTACCAGATCTACCATGAGGTGTCGCTACATTGCTATTAGAACCATAATCATTTACACTTACTACAGTGTCATCCATTTCTAGAGGTTTTAAAAAACGCTCGGTAACATTATCTTTAAAAGACTTACCTGTTACTTTTTCTATCACTGCGCCTGCTGTTATAAACATCAAATTAGAGTATCCATATCCATCCCTAAATTCATACGCTTGTGGTACAAATTTGATTCTCTTTACTATTTCTTCGGTAGATAATTCGCTTTTATACCAAATAGCGTCGCCAGAAAAAGTACCTAACCCCACATTATGACTCAGTAAATCTTTAATGGTTACCATGCGACTAATGGTAGGGTCATACACTTCAAAGTAAGGTAAGTAAGATTGAACTTTATCGTTCCAATCTAATTTTCCTTCCTCAACTAACTGAGCAATAATAGCTGCTGTAAAGGCCTTGGTATTACTGGCAATGGCATATAAGGTGTGCTCATCGGGCTTCTGTTTCTTCCCTATTTCCATAACACCGTATCCCTTTTCAAATACAATTTCTCCATCCTTTACAATAGCCACACTCAAACCAGGTATATCCCATTCCTTCTGAGTGCTAGTGATATACTTATCTATTTCTTTAAGATCTACATTTTGGGCTGTAAATAATTGAGCAGTGAACAAAAAGGCTATTAATATTCTCATGATCTGAATTTAAAAATGGTAAGATAATATTTGTTACGCTTTCGCGAAAGCGTAATCTCACCAACACCTTTCAATCAATCGATCTACTCACTCCTTAGGATTTATAGAATTTTAGTAAAGACTTTTCTTATACCAAGGTTGTGGATAAATGATTACCTTCACCCTAAATACTGGCTTAACCAAGACTTCCTTTTATGAGCAACGACCGACTTAATGACCTTATTTACAAGCTGCAATATCTAGAGCGGAAACAAGAAGAGTATGCACGCAACATGAAGCAGTTACGTGAGGAAATTCAAGCTTTTAAGAAGGACAGCTTGGTACAGGAATCTCAGGATCAACCAGTAAAACAACAACCTAAACCTGTATCAGAATTAACTGAAACCGTTGAGAAAAAACAAACCTCAACCGAACAGCCAATAAAAAAATTTGACAAGCTAGATCCACAGGTTAATGATAGGTTTAATGATGAGAATAAAAAAACCTCAACAAACAGCCTAGAAAAATTTGTAGGAGAAAATCTGCTTAATAAAATCGGTATTTTAATCACAATTATTGGGGTAATTATTGGGGTAAAGTATTCAATTGAAAATAACCTGATAAGCCCACTTACTAGAATTATTCTAGGTTATATCACTGGTATCTCGTTACTGGGAATCGGAATTAAGTTAAAGAAGAAATACGAACCATACAGTGCGGTGCTAGTAAGCGGTGCGATGTGTGTGATGTATTTTGTCACCTTTTCTGGGTATAGCTTCTACCATTTATATTCCCAATCGGTCGCCTTTATTTTGATGGCCTTATTTACCCTATTTACCGTAATCACAGCACTTAAATACGACCGCTCTATTATCGCACATTTAGGACTTATAGGCGCCTATGCCGTACCTTTTTTTTTAAGTGATGGTTCTGGTAGGATGGCGATACTGTTTAGTTATATTTCTCTTATTAATTTTGGAATTCTTGCCATTGCCTTTAAAAAGGAATGGAAATCACTTTACTATGTCGCCTTTGGCGCTACGTGGCTCATTTTTATAACTTGGTCAATAACCAGCTATGACGTAAACGATCACCTAGGTAAAGCTCTGTTCTTTTCTAGTCTTATTTTTCTCACCTTTTATACGATGTTTATCGTTTACAAACTGGTACAAAAAGAAGTGTATACGGTAATCGATATTGTCATGCTACTGGCGAATTCGTTATTGTTTTTTGCGACCGGTTATTTACTCCTAGAGTCCCATTCAAGTACAAGGGATTTTACTGGATTATTCACACTATTAAATGCTGTAATTCACTTTATAGTTGCTGTTATAATCCATAAGAAGCAATTAGCTTCTAACAATCTATTTTATTTGGTAGCTGCCCTAGTGTTAAGTTTTATTACCCTTGCAATTCCTGTTCAGCTCGATGGTGAATGGGTAACTGTATCATGGACAGTTCTTGCTGCTGTTCTTTTTGCAATAGGGCGAATTAAAAATATTGCTCCCTATGAAAAAATAGCTTACGCGATTATTATTCTAGCAACCTTCAGTTTGATTGAAGACTGGGATCAACTTAACCGTGAGATTTATGATTCAAATTTGAAAGCTTTGTGGCATACTACCTTTTTTACAGGATTGTTTTATATAATAGGATTAGGTAGCATCAATTATCTCTACTTTAATAAAAAGCGAGCGATTCCAGAATTCACAATTACTGGATTCTTTCACGTAATGCATTATGTTTTACCATCATTATTAATAATGATGTCTTATGTAATTTTTAAAGTTGAAATTGATATTTACTGGGAACATGCACGTAACATATCAAGCAAAACGCTCACAGCCTTGTATGGTGGTACACGCTATGATAGAAATGTAACTTTACTACATGACACTTGGCTTTTGTTTTATTCGTTTGGATTTGTGGCTTTACTAGCAGGAATTAATTTAAAATGGATTAAAAACAAAATACTTGGCCAAGTCAATTGTGGGTTTATAGGATTTTCTATTCTTGTGCTCCTGATAGCAGGATTATGGAACTTCAGTGAGCTTAGGGATTCCTATTTAGATAGAGTTAAGGATGGTTATACCAGTATTTCTTTATGGCAGGTCAATTTGAGGTATCTAGGAATCACTACAGCTGTATTACTGCATTACCTTATACGATTACATTATAAGGAAAACTACCTAGGTAAAGCCTTTGCTAAGCCCATAGTTTTGTTTGTACACACTACTATTCTATGGATTTTGAGCAGTGAATTATTGCACTGGATGGATTTTGCTGGAGTAAGCAATAACTACAAGTTGGGTTTAAGTATTCTGTGGGCTGTATATTCATTAGGTTTAGTAATTCTAGGAATTTGGAAACGCAAACAATACATTAGAATCACTGCCATAACCTTATTTGGACTTACACTGGTAAAATTGTTTTTCTACGACCTCACCTATTTGAACACCATTTCTAAAACTATAGTATTTATAAGCATAGGAGCTTTGATGCTGATTGCATCCTTCTTGTACAATAAATTCAATAAACAAATCACAGATGAATCAGAAGAATAAACTGGCATTTCTCTTTCTTTTTATAGCCTCATTGACTTTTGCTCAACTCCATACTTATGAGTATAAGCGCAGAATAGAGCAACCGACGGATAGTTGGCACAAAATAAATCTAAAGCCAGAAATGTATAAGCATCTCAATCAACGATTGTCTGATATGCGTATTTATGGAGTTTCTAAAACAGATACAACGCAGGTTCCATTTTTAATGCATTCAAGCGCTAGTAAAAAAGTAAATAGAGATCTTGCTTTTGAACTTATCAATCAAACCAAAAATGAAGATGGTATCTTCTTTACTTTTAAATTGGAGGACGCACAAGTAATAAATAAAATACATCTAGATTTTATTGAGACAAACTTTGATTGGAAGATTCAACTAGATGCTAGCAATGACCAAAAAGAATGGTATACTTTACTAGACGATTATAGAATTACTAGTATTAAAAACAAACAGGTTACTTATCAATATAGTCAATTGCATTTTGAATCTAGTGAATATCAATACTATCGAGTGTTAGTTAAAAACATAGATAAAGCAGAGCTAGACCGAGCGAGATTAAGACGTTTTGAAGTAGAAAAAGGAGAGAACATCTCATACCCATCAACAATCACAAAAAAGGAAACAACAAATTCCAATGAAAGTCTCGTATTTGCTGAGATGGATAATACTGCGCGCATAAGTAGAGTTCTTATTAACATTAAATCAAATTTCGATTACTACCGTCCTTTTAAGCTAGAATATTTAGCTGATAGTGTAAAATTAGATGATGGTTATCGCTATCAGTATGCCACCTTAGTCACAGGTGTTTTAGATTCTAGTAGCGATAATACCTATACCTTTCCAGCAACCACTTGTAAAAAGATGCGATTAAACATTTATAACGGCAACAATGAACCTTTATACGTAGACTCTTTTAACGTATCAGGATTTAGAGATTATTTGTTAGCTCGATTTACAAAGGAAGCCGATTTTTTTCTCGCCTATGGTAAAGAAAACGATCAACTACCTAGCTATGATATTGAAAAATTTAAAGACAACATTCCTGAAGAACTCACCTCATTATCCTTAGGAGAAGAAATTTTAATCATTCCCAATCAACCAATGGTAGAAGAAAATGGCTTATTTGAAAACAAATTGTGGCTGTGGATTCTTATGATAGTAGCCATTGTAATTATGGGAGGATTTACATTGAAAATGTTGAGGAGTGAGAGTTGATTTAATCTAACTTAATCCTCTTTCACAACGGGCGCGTCTGCGACGCGTTCGTTTTAAGCTGAGCATTTGCAATGCGACTTCATGAAATTAAATTAAACCCTAAATATTCTGTACTTTTATACGATGTCAGAAAAGTATAAGGTTAGAGATCAAGACGAAAATTATTTTTTAACGCTAACTGTGGTTCAATGGATCGATTTATTTACACGAGATCGCTATATCCATATTTTTGAAGATGCACTGAATTACTGTATTGAGGAAAAAGGTCTTGTGGTGTTTGCTTATGTGATCATGCCCAGTCATATCCATATGATCGTAGGGACTAAAAACAAACCCATCAACGACATTATAAGGGATTTAAAAAAGTATACCTCAAAATCATTTATCGAGGCTATAAAAGAGCCTGGAGAAAGTAGAACAGAATGGTTGCTTCGTACTTTTTCTTTCTTTGCTAAAAAACCACGTCAGGCGCGTCTGCGACGCGTTCGTTTTAAGCTGAGCATTTGCAATGCGACTTCATGAAATTAAATTAAACCCTAAATATTCTGTACTTTTAAACGATGTCAGAAAAGTATAAGGTTAGAGATCAAGACGGTAATTATTTTATAACGCTAACTGTGATTCAATGGATCGATTTATTTACACGAGATCGCTATATCCATATTTTTGAAGATTCACTGAATTACTGTATTAAGGAAAAAGGTCTTGTGGTGTATGCTTATGTAATCATGCCCAGTCATATCCATATGATTGTAGGGACTAAAAACAAACCCATCAACGACATTATAAGGGATTTAAAAAAGTATACCTCAAAATCATTTATCGAGGCTATAAAAGAGCCTGGAGAAAGTAGAACAGAATGGTTGCTTAGTACTCTTTCTTTCTTTGCTAAAAAGTCAAAACGGCATACTCATTACAAAGTATGGAAAGACGGTTTTCATCCTAAAATAATGGATCGCAATAGAAAAATAGAAGCAACTTTTAATTACATACATTATAATCCTGTTGCAGCTGGATATGTAAGAAATGAACACGAGTGGATTCATAGCAGTGCAAGTGCTTATATTGATGGTGGACAATGTCCAGTTGAAATTACTAAATGGTTTGAATGAAATCGCATTGCCAATAAAAAAGTTTAAAGGCACGCGTTACAAACGCGCGCCACGAGGAAACGCGATTAGTGAAATATTCCCATACAGCGTACGTCTATGACACGTTTGTAAATAATAAGTTTGTAACGCCACGTCGCGCGCGTCTGTGACGCGTGCGCAATTAATACCGTGTTTGTAACGCGATCAAAACCTTAAATCCTGTCTAATCAGTAAAACACTTAATCTAACTTAATCCTCTTCTCATCTCTCTTAATCTGCTTTTCTAATTTATTTTTCCAAGGAAAGCTTATCCACATACCTATAATTCCAAAAAAAAGTAAACCTAAGACTTGATTAGTTTTTGTAAGTTGTCTGTTAGGCGCAAGGTTTAAAACATACCAAACACCATAAAACGAGATAGGTAAACTCAAAAAACTTAAAAAATACCACTTAAACGTGTATCCCGTCATAACCTGAGATAAAAGCTCTGGTTTTGCAAATTTTACAATAAGAAACGCAACAAAAACTAAGGAATAAGCAATAATTAAACCTCTAAAAATACTGGCGTGTTTGCGTATTTTATCTTTTTTGTCGTTAGTCATTTTCTACCTGATTTTTTAAGTTCTACTTCTGCCTCGTGCAACCAAAAACACAATGCTATTAATCCTAATATTAAGACTGTCAACGAGGAAAGTACTTTTTTGCTTGTGCTGGTTGTAAATAACATCCAAGTAACCACAGCTGCATAACTGCCCAAAAACAAGAAACTTATTAATATCCAGCTCCAATCTACATAGATCACATCTAATCCTGGCATAGGAAAAAGCCTATGAAGTAATTGAACAAGGAACAATAGAAATAGCAAAACAGTTGCAGATTTAATTACAGTTACATGGCTTCTCATATTATTTAAAAATAAAAGCCTTTGTTCAAACAAACAAAGGCTTTATCAATTAATTTAATTTGATATTATTTACTTAAATACATACGTCGACGTGCATATAAATCGTAGAACTCGTCATCCTTAAGGCTGTCAACAAATAAAATACTCTCACCAGTTGATTTCATTTCTGGACCTAATCTCTTGTCTACATTTGGAAATTTATTGAATGAAAACACAGGTTGCTTGATCGCATAACCTTCTAATTGTGGATTAAATTCAAAGTCAGTAACCTTTTTCTCTCCTAGCATTATTTTAGTAGCATAGTTTACATACGGTTCTCCGTAAGCTTTAGCAATAAAAGGTACTGTACGAGATGCTCTAGGATTAGCCTCGATAATGTAAACCGTATCATCTTTGATTGCAAACTGTATGTTGATCAAACCAACAGTCTTAAGTGCAAGTGCGATTTTTTTAGTGTGATCTTTAATTTGCTGCATTACAAGATCTCCTAGATTAAAAGGAGGCAATGTAGCGTTAGAATCACCAGAGTGTATTCCACATGGTTCAATGTGTTCCATGATACCTATGATATATACATTTTCACCATCACAAATAGCATCTGCTTCAGCCTCTATGGCACCATCTAGATAATGATCTAGTAAAAGAACGTTATTAGGTATTTTTCTTAAAATATCAACAACGTGTGCTTCTAGTTCTTGTTTATTGATCACAATTTTCATCCCTTGACCACCAAGTACGTATGAAGGACGCACTAGAATCGGGAAATCTAATTCATCGGCTACTTTTAAGGCCTCATCTGGCGTTGTTGCTGTATCAAATTTAGGATAAGGTATGTTGTTCTCTTTTAACAAGGTTGAAAAACGTCCACGATCTTCAGCTAGGTCCAGCGCGTCGTAGCTTGTACCCATAATTTTAATACCGTAACGATCCAGTTTCTCAGCTAGTTTAAGCGCTGTTTGTCCACCTAATTGAACTATAACTCCTTCTGGCTTTTCATGACGAATAATATCATAAATATGTTCCCAGAATACAGGTTCAAAATACAGCTTATCAGCTGTGTCAAAATCGGTAGACACAGTCTCAGGATTACAGTTAATCATGATAGTCTCATAACCACATTCTTGAGCAGCATATACACCATGAACACAACAGTAATCAAATTCAATTCCTTGGCCTATACGGTTAGGACCTGATCCTAATACAATAATTTTCTTTTTATCCGATACAACACTTTCATTTTGCGCAAACCTCTTACCATCGGCAGTTTGCATCTCTGCCTCAAAGGTTGAGTAGTAATAAGGTGTCATAGCAGGAAATTCTGCAGCACACGTATCTACGAGCTTATAAACACGGTTAATGTTCATCTCGTCTCTTTTGTTGTATACCTCACTTTCTAGGCAACCTAGCATGTGTGCTATCTGTCTATCGGCAAATCCTTTTTGTTTAGCTTCTAAGAGTAGCTTTCGCGAAAGCGTGTTTATATCAAACTTTGAAATCTCCTTTTCTAGTTGGTGCAATTCCTCAAACTGCTGCAAGAACCACATGTCAATACGAGTGATCTCATGAATACGTGAAAGAGAAATTCCCATTTCAATAGCATCATATAGTGCAAAAACCCTATCCCAACTTGCATTGGTCAACTTATCAATCACTTGGTTGTAGTCACGGTAACCCTTACCATCGGCACCTAGTCCGTTTCTTTTAATTTCCAGTGACTGGGTTGCTTTGTGCAAAGCTTCTTGGAATGATCTACCAATTCCCATCACCTCACCTACGGCTTTCATTTGTAAGCCTAGTGTGCGGTCTGAGCCTTCAAACTTATCAAAGTTCCATCGTGGAATTTTAACAATTACATAATCGATTGTAGGTTCAAACAAGGCAGATGTACTACCAGTGATCTGGTTATTCAACTCATCAAGAGTATAACCTAAGGCAAGTTTAGTAGCTATTTTTGCGATTGGATAACCGGTAGCTTTACTTGCAAGCGCCGATGATCTAGAAACACGAGGATTAATTTCAATGGCAATGATTTCCTCTTTTTCGTCTGGACTAACAGCAAATTGAACATTACAACCACCTTCAAATTCACCTATACTGCGCATCATATGGATAGCCATATCACGCATTTTTTGATACGTACGATCTGATAAGGTCATAGCAGGTGCTACTGTAATAGAATCACCTGTATGAATTCCCATAGGATCCATGTTTTCAATAACACAGATGATTACTACGTTATCATTTTTATCGCGTAATAATTCTAATTCGTATTCTTTCCAACCTAGCAAGGCTTTATCGATCATTACTTCATGAATAGGAGAAGCCTCTAGTCCACGACGTAGTAATTCATCATAATCTTCTTCCTTGTGAACAATTGCTGCTCCTGCACCACCTAAAGTAAAGGATGATCTTATACAAAGAGGAAATCCGAATTCCTGCGCAATTTCTTTTCCTTTTAAGAATGATGTAGCAGTAGCTTGTGGCGCCATACCTACACCTATTTTTTCCATGAGTTCTCTAAACTTCTCACGATCCTCGGTGATATTAATAGCATCAATATTTACACCGATTAAGTCTACACCGTGCTCTTCCCAAATTCCTTTTTCTTGCGCTTCAATACACAAGTTAAGAGCTGTTTGTCCTCCCATTGTCGGTAACACTGCATCAATTTGTGGATGCTCTTTTAGAATCTTTCTAATTGAGTTTGTGTTAAGCGGTAGCAAGTATACATGATCTGCCATACTAGGGTCAGTCATAATAGTCGCAGGATTTGAATTGATAAGTATGGTTTCAATACCATCTTCACGCAGTGATCTCAATGCTTGAGAACCTGAGTAGTCAAATTCACATGCTTGTCCAATAATAATTGGACCGCTACCTATAAGTAATATGGATTTTAAGTCTGATCGTTTAGCCATCGGTGTGGAAATGTGTAATTTAGGAATTCAAAGATAAGTTATAAAAAAAGGCGTTAACCCTTAAGATTAACGCCTTTATTAAGTAATAATGAACAATCATTATTTTTTATGTCTTCTTTCAGTAGAAACAGATAATTTTTTACGTCCTTTTGCTCTACGACGAGCTAGTACTTTACGACCGTTTGCTGAAGCCATACGCTCGCGGAAACCGTGTTTGTTTCTTCTTTTTCTCTTACTAGGTTGATATGTTCTCTTCTGTGCCATAGCTCAAAAATCTGTTTCAATAAATTATAAAGAAGGTACCATACCTTCATTTTAAATCGGGTGCAAAGATAATCTTATTTTATACATGTACAATAATTAAGAAAAGTTTTTTTGATTATTTCGCTTCCGCGAAAGCGTAACTTTTTAAATTTAAAAGAAATCAAAAATCATTCTTACTTATCCATTATCTCTATTTGGATACCACTCCATCAAACTTACTTTGATGTCGGAATTAACCTCTTCAATAGATTTTTTGAATTTCTCTACATCTTGATAACCATCGGTACCGCGATAATGATAAGGAATCACCTCTTGTGGTTGAAACTGTAAAACAGCATTTGCCGCTTGCTCTATATCCATAGTATATGGTAGGTTCATACAAACAATGGCTTTATTAATATTCTCAAGATTACGCATTTCTGGAATATCCTCAGTATCACCAGAAATGTAAACTCGATAACCGTTTTTTTCAATGACATAACCATTACCGCGTCCCTTTTCATGAAATTTTAATCTGTCTTCAGTAAGATTATACATAGGAATTGAAGTTATAGTAAAGTCCTGGATCGTTTTTACTTCTCCATTATTAAGAATTATAGGTTCAAAATCTTCTCCTAATTTATCAGCCACTGCCTGTGGTGTTATTAATGTAGCATTTCCTTGTGTTGCTTTAAGGGTTTCGGCATTCATGTGATCACCATGAATATCAGTCACGAGCTGAATATTCGGGTTTTTCATTCCTTCAAAAGCTTGTGCGCCTCCTACAGGATCCACGTAAAATACGGTACCATCCCATTCCATGGAAAAAGTAGCATGAGATATCGGGTTTATCGACAACTCGGGTTCATAATTAGTCTGTTCTTCAACCATTACTTCTTCCTCAATGACTTCTTTTTTATTTTCCTCTTTACAAGAAAGAGTGACAGCAAGAACTAAAAAACTTAAAATAATTTTATTCATTTTGATATTTATTTGATTTTCAATAGATGTAACAATGAGTTAAAGTTAAAGTAAAGTGTTTTCGCAAAATGTTTACGTGGAGTTAAGATTTTAATAGCGGTTTTAAAACCTGACCATGATCGATGTGTGAATAGTTTTGACAACCTAAAAATTTTAAAACACATGAAAATTAAATTACTAACCGCTAGCCTTTTAGCAACTGCTATTTTTATCTCTTGTAACGACGATGATAATCAAGCTTCAAATCCGCAAGCTGACAGCATCGATTTTAAAGCTCACTCCGTTACCGGTAATTACCTTAAAACAACATCTGACTTCTCTTCAGTAAAAGTATACCCAATACTATCTAGTGAAGATCAATTGACTGAATCTCCAAATTTCGTATACGGATCAATGGCCGATGGAATGGGATTAATTTACAACCGCGCCGATGATAACTTCACTCTTATCAATAACATTGAAGCAGATTACTCCATAGCTAGAATCACCTTGGACAATACCTTTAAACCTGTAAAAGGTGAGTATATTTTAAGTGAGTCGGCAACAGCAAGTACCGCTCAATGTTCTGGATCATTAATTACTCCAGAGGAACATGGCTTTGGACCGCTTTATTTATCAGGTGGTGAATGGGGTGGATCATCTAAAGGTGTATTCGTAACTGAACCTACAAAACCTTCTAGTGCTCGCACTACTCCAGAATTGTTAACTGCTATGGGACAATGGAGTACTGAAAATGCAGTAGCGATAGGTAAAGATGCTTATCAAGATAAAACTGTTGTTTTTATTGGTGACGATCATTCTGATAATAACATTCCTTCTGGACAATTAGGAATGTACGTAGGTGATAGAGGTGATCTTTACAGTGGTAAATTATACGGTCTTAAAGTTACTTCCAGCGGTATTAACTATGAAATGGACATGCAAGAAGGTCAAACATACACAGCCGAATTTGTAGAACTTAATCAGCGTAACATTGATCTACTAGATGCTGAGGCTAAACAAAAAGGCGTTATGGGATTCTCTAGACTTGAAGATATCGACTGGAGAAGAGGAAACGCAGCTAATCAAAGAGAAGTTTATATCGCCGTAACTGGTAGAGACAAACCAGGTTTGATAGGAAAAGGAACTAGATATGGTCGTGTGTACAAAGTAGTACTTAATGAGAATGATCCTACAGGACCTGCTACTATTACTTGTGTGTTAGATGGTGATAAGGTTAATGGAAAAGCATGGGGATTCCATAGTCCAGATAATATTCTTGTTACAGAAAACTATGCATACATTCAAGAAGATCCTAATGGATACTTTGACGATCCTGCAAGACAACACTATGCAAGAATGTATCAATACGACCTAAACAACGGTACTGTAAAAACAGTTCTTGAATGTGACCAAGTTGCTGCTGCTGCTGTAGGAGTAGGAACTGAAAATAGCATTTGGGAAATAACAGGAATGATTGATATCTCTATGCAAACTGGCATACCAGGATCTTTCCTAATTGCTACACAAAATCACGGATGGGAACCTGCCGATGGTAGCGCCTTCTCTGATCCTACTGCGGTTATAGATGTTGCAAACAGCCGTAAAGAAGGTAGTATGTTGTATGTAATTACAGGATTAGAACAATAATCATGTTACGTATTAAAAATAATATTTTAAAGGCTTGCCTCATGGCAAGCCTTATTCTCTTAAATTACGCCTGTAAGCAACCTCAAGAATATTCCCATATAAGTACCACCAAGCACTGGGAAGAACTTGAGTCTACTTATAAAAAGGAACTTATTGAAAATCGTGATCTTCTCGATTCTATTAGTGAGACCAAGGAGATCAAAGTAATGAGGGATTTGTTTAAAGTTTCTAGACAAAATTTCAAATCTCTTGAGCCCGTTCTATCATTTCATGATAAGCAAGTTTATGCTAGTTTGAACGCTCCGAATATACTGAAGGTAGAAGAGGAAGATGCTACAGATATCAAAGAACTTAATCCATTAAGTTTTCAATCTTTAGAGGAAAATATTTTCGGTGAAAATCCCGACCTCATACTTGCTCAAAAAACTGCTCATCACATGAGTAATAAAATGGATGCACTTGCTCGCAATGCCGATTTTTCTCACTATCAAACCTATCATGTATTATGGATGGTCCGTAATCAAATCCTACGTACAACATCCACAGGAATTACTGGCTATGACAGTCCAGTTTTACAAAACAGTTTAGAGGATGCTGTTTCCGCTTTCGCGAAAGCGGAATACCTCATCAATCTAGTGTTAACCAAACACCCTAATGAATCTCTAGCTAAACAATGGGAAAACGCATTTACCGCAAATACCAACTATTTAAAAAAACATTCCTTTTCTTCTTTTGATCGTTATCATTACATTAGAAATCATTGTGATCCCATGCTTAAATTATGGGCACAAACAGTAAAAGAATTGACCATTCATTTTCCACTAGAAATGGCGGTATCTAATGAAGCAGAAGCATTATTTTCTAACGAATTACTCAATCTAGATCATTTTGCAGGTTACCTAGTAGAAACACTTACACAAGAAAAAATTGAGCTGGGAAAAAAACTATTCAATGAGAAAGGGTTTTCAAGTAACGGAGCAATAAGCTGTGCTACTTGTCATGTAGATAAACTAGCATTTACAGACGGACTTGCAAAAAGTAAGGATCAAAAACGAAATAGCCCTAGCCTAACCTATGTAGCTTATCAAAATAATTTTTTCTATGATAAGAGATCAGGAAGTTTAGAAGGACAGATTATTAATGTAGTTGAAAATGAAACAGAATTTCACACTGATGTTTCTAAACTATTACAAGTGGTAAAGCAGAATGAGGATTATTTGAAATCAATTACCACTCTTTATCCTGATCAACCTTTAAATGAATCAACTGTAAGAAGATCCATAGCAGACTATTTACGCAGCTTAAATAGCTGGGATTCAAAATGGGACAGAAATCTACGAGGAGAAGAATCCAGCTTAACTTCGTCAGAAATAAATGGTTTTAATTTATTCATGGGCAGGGCACAATGTGCTACTTGTCATTTTGCCCCAGTTTTTAATGGTACTATTCCGCCTGATTTCACTGAAACCGAAATTGAACATTTGGGAACTCCTGCAACAATTGAAAACACAAATGCTACAATTGATGAAGACCTAGGTGTGTATGAGGTTTATCAAACTGAATCTAGAAAACACTTTTTTAAAACTCCTAGTTTGCGCAATGTTGAAATCACATCACCGTATATGCACAATGGTGTCTACAGCACACTTGAGCAAGTAATTGATTTTTATAATCGTGGTGGTGGTTATGGTATTGGAATAACTGATCAAGAATATCAAACCTTGCCACCAGATCCATTAGACCTTACTAAACAAGAACAAACTGATCTCATAAATTTTCTAAAAACCCTAACAGACCAACGATACGAATCAAATGTTGATCAAAGTATTTACTAAATAGGAAAGCGCCTTTCCTACTTGGTTTTTATAACCATAAACAGGAGCAGCTTCGCATATATGAATATAGCGAGGCTGTCCTTTTTTGACTATTTCGGTAACTATATCTATTAATTCTTGAAATGAAAAACCTACAGGAGATTGTGCGCTACTTGGAAAGTCTTTTACTACGTCCATATCAATTTCAAGAGCAAAGTGTTCCAGTTTAATTTTATCAAACACCTGTTCTACTCTTTGAGTAATGTCTATTCTATCTGTTATAAAATCTGCCGATATTCTCAAATCATGATCTATGAGTTCTTGCATTTGAGTAGTAAGAGCACCAGGCTGTAATCCTATTGCATGATACCTGCCGATTGCTCCGTCTTTAAGTGCGTGAGAAAATCCATTACCGCTGTGTCTTCCTATTGCTGGTCGCAAATCAGTATGTGCGTCAATATTCACTACATCAATTGCATGATCTACAGCTGTTGCTTTTAATAAAGGGTATGCATTATTATGACCGCCACCTATTACTATAGGGATTTTTCCTAATTGAACGATTTGACTTATGACCTGTTCTACACGTTTATCTATTTCTTGTACACATTTACTTAAAATCAAACGATCATCTGGATGATAGGAATAAAGACCTTCACAAACATCCATTTGATCCTCGGTCTTTATAGTTCCTAATAAAGCAATATTATCTACTGAGCGATATTTATTAATTTGAGTAGAAAGAAATATCGGTAAAAATGAATCCCAAGCTTCACTAGCTCCTACTCTACCAAAATTTGCTCTTACACCGATATCCTCTGGTATTCCTAGTAAGACATATTTTTCTTGACAACGCACTAAATCTGCATAACTATTAAGAAAGGTTATTTTTTCTGCATAAACAACAGAGGCGTCTTCCCTTTCTTTAAAACTAGCAATTTGGGATCGGTGATTTACAAATTGCTTTTGAGCCGATTTGTCAATAAATTTAACGTAATTCATACCTACATAAAAGTTCCTGAAATCATCACTTTATCAATTTGTGATGTTCCAAAATTATAAGGAATTCCAGCTAGATTATCAATATTTTTAAAGAATAATAAGTCGGCTCTTTTTCCTTTGGTTATACTTCCTACTGATTCATCAAGCTCTACAGCTGCGGCAGCGTTAATAGTTAGCGCATTAAAAGCTTGTTGCGGTGTCATTTTCATTTTAATACAAGCTAAGGAAAAAACAAAATTCAAATTTCCCGATGGTGTACTGCCTGGATTATAGTCACTAGCTAGTGCAACCGCAATATCTTTATCCATTAAATCATGAACAGGTGTGTAATCTAATCCTAAGAAAAAACTGCAACTAGGTAAAGCCGTAGCAATTGTGTTTGAATTACTCAGTGATTTTAAGTCTTGGTTTTCTAGAACTTCAAGGTGATCTACACTTATAGCATTATGTTCTACCGCTTTTTCGATAGCTCCCAATGCATTAAACTGATTTACATGGACCTTTGCTTTTAAACCGTATTTTGCTCCAGCTTCTAAAATTTGGACCATTTGTGAAACTGAAAAGTAATTTTTTTCACAAAAGACATCGATATAATCTGCAAGATTTTCAGAGGCTACCTTAGGTAGCATTTCTGCAATGATAAAATCGACATAGCCTTGTTTATTGTCTTTATACTTCAATGGCACCGCATGAGCTCCTAGAAAAGTAGCTTTGATAGATATAAATACTCCAGGTGATAGCTCTGTTTCCTTAAGGCGTTTAATAACTCTAAGCATTTTTAACTCGCCTTCCATGGATAATCCGTATCCACTTTTAATCTCAATAGATGTTGTTCCTGTTTTTACTACCTCTTTCAGTCTTATTAATGCTTGTTCGTACAATTCATCTTCGCTCATATTTTGTAATCTGGCGGCACTATTTAAAATTCCTCCACCACGAGCAGCAATTTGTTCATAGGTTAATCCGTTGATTCTGTCCTCAAATTCCTTTTCCCTTGTAGCTGCAAAAACAAGGTGAGTATGACTATCAACATATCCAGGAGTTACTATAGTATTTTGCACATCGACTATTTGATCCTGGTTTTCAACAACAACTAGATCACTCATTATTCCAAAATCCTCAATTACACCATCTTTTATCTTGATAAAAGCATTTTTAATGCTGGGACATTCCTTCATTTGACTGCCTATTACTCTTTTGATGGATGCGTCACGTATTTGAAAAAGTTCCTTAATATTAGTGTAAACAGTAGTCATTTATAATTGGATTTTGTAATCAGGTAAAGGTATGTTTTTGCAGGTAATTGTGACAAGATGTGATAGACAGTTCTTACATTCGCTTTATGAAAAAAAATATTAATTACCTGTGCGTTCATTCTGGGCAATTAAGAGATGACAAATACGGTGGTGCTACCGCTCCATTGTACCTATCTACAGCCTACGATTACCGCAATCCTGGCACTAATTTATATCCTCGTTACATGAATACACCTAATCAAGTTGCGTTGGGTGAAAAGATGGCTGCATTAGAAAATACAGAGGCCGGACTCATTTTAGCGAGTGGTATGGCTGCCATAAGTGCTGTTTTCATGAGCTTTTTGAAAACTGGTGACCACATCATTTTACAAAGGGCTATTTACGGTGGAACAGCACATTTTGCCGCTGCCGAATTTAAAAATACGGGTATTGAATTTACCATGGTTGAACGTATTAATGAAGAAAACCTTCAAAAAGCTCTTCGACCGAATACTAAAATGATTTATGTAGAAACACCTAGTAATCCTTTACTAGAGCTTGTTGATCTTGAAGTTGTTTCCGCTTTCGCGAAAGCGAACAAATTAAAATCTGTAATCGATAACACCTTTGCCTCACCTGTTAATCAAACACCAGCAGATTTTGGGATTGATATTATAATTCACAGTGCTACCAAGTATTTAGGTGGACACAGCGACATAACAGCAGGAACGGTAAGTGGCTCACAACAGGATATTGATCGTGTGTGGAATACAGCTAAAAATTATGGAGGCAGCATAAGTGATCAAACCGCGTGGATGCTAGATCGCAGTATAAAAACTCTAGGATTAAGAGTCAAAAAGCAATCGAAAAATGCAAAAAAACTGGCTAAGTTTTTAGAGTTACATCCGTTAATTAGAAAAGTGAACTATCCTGGATTGCCATCACATCCTGATTACGAAATTGCAACAAATCAAATGAAAGGCTATGGTGGTATGCTCTCTTTTGAGCTCAAAAGTTCTGTAAAAACGGATAAATTTTTAGAAGCACTAAACTTAATTCAGCCAGCATTAAGTCTTGCAGGAGTTGAAAGTACTATCCTAGCTCCTAGTTTAACCTCACATAGTTTGTTGACACCAGAACAAAGAGCTGAGCAAGGAATAAGTGATGACTTGCTTAGGTTATCTGTAGGTATTGAGGAAGTAGATTTGTTAATTAACGACATCGAACAAGCGATGGAGAAAAGCACAAAATAATGGGGACAATTAAATTAGATATACTTGCCATAGGTGCTCATCCTGATGATGTAGAATTAAGCTGTTCTGGTACATTAATCAAAGAGAAGTCATTAGGAAAAAAAATTGGTGTGCTTGATCTTACTCGTGGTGAATTAGGTTCACGAGGTAGTGCAGATATAAGAGATAGAGAAGCTGCAAATGCCGCTAAAGTTATGAATCTAGATGTAAGAGAAAATCTAGGATTTAAAGACGGCTTTTTTACTAACGATGAACATCATCAAATGGAAATCGTAAGGGTAATAAGAAAATATAGACCAGAAATCGTTTTATGTAACGCTATCGACGATCGTCATCCAGATCACGCAAAGGGTTCTAACCTAGCAAGTGTGAGCTGTTTTTTATCCGGTTTATTAAGGATTGAAACATTTTTAAATGGAAAAAAACAAGATCACTGGCGACCTAAACACGTTTATCATTATATACAATGGAAAGATATCGAACCAGATTTTGTTGTAGATATTTCAGGGTTTATAGATCAAAAATTAGAAGCAGTAATGGCTTATGAATCGCAGTTTTATAAAGCTGGTGATGAAGGTCCTAAAACCCCTATTAATTCGGAAAACTTCTTACAAAGTATAAAGTACAGGGCAGCAAATTTAGGTCGATTAACGGGAAGCAATTATGCCGAAGGATTTACAGTCGAACGATATCCTGCAATAAATAGTTTATTTGATTTAAAATAATTAAAAAAAATAGCGAGTATAATTTTTAAATGTTATAAATTTGCACCGCTTTAAAAGTCGTGGTTGAGATATCTTGAGCACCACGTTAAAAAACTCACATTGATATGGTGGTTGTAGCTCAGCTGGTTAGAGCGCCGGATTGTGGTTCCGGAGGTCGCCGGTTCGAAACCGGTCTTCCACCCAAAAAGCCTTAGATATTCTAAGGCTTTTTTTTTTTATTTCTATACTTATCGTGCGTTCCTAATAATTTATCATTGGACTTCCAATATTTTAATGTCTTTACACTATCACTGTGATGTTTTATCGCCAAAACGTTAAACATCAAGATTAAAATCAATTATCGTGCCGTATCGATTAACAAATGATAATTTTAATATTATGATGCACTTAATCGAAAATATAAAATGTAAAAATAGTCCTACATCAGTTTTAAGTATTTGAATATCATAATTTTATATATGGAATCATGAATTTTATGTAAAAAACGTATTTTGTTGCTAAGGATTTAATCTTCTAGTTTTAAGGCATTAACCTTTAAATTTTTTAAAAATGAAAAAATCCCTTATCAAATTATCAATGATTGGATTTGCATTAGTAGGTCTTTTAATTACTTCTTGTTCCTCGGATGAGTCACGAGAAGAAAATTTAGACAATCCTAGATTAAAAGCTATACAAGATCATGCTGTTAAACTTGGTTATAAAGTAGAAGACGTAGAATTAAAAGACTTTCTTCTACCTGATAACACTTCAATTGAACGTGTTTTTCTTCAAGATGATATTGCTTTAAGTGAAGATGAGTTCTTTGCGCTTGAACGAGAAGGAGATCTTGAAAAGCAATACAGAACTTTTAATCTAGTTAGCAGTTCAAACACTACAATTGATATACTAGGTTACACTGGTAATAATCAATATGGATTATCTTCTAAGGCACAGACTGGATTAAGATGGGCTGTAGCGAATTATAATCGTTTAAGTGGAGTAAGTCTGAATTTTAGACTGACTTTTGGAACTGACACTAATAGTGCCGATATGGTAGTTTACGATACTTCCTTTTCTAATTCTGGATCTGGTGGTGTAGCTGGATTTCCTTCTAATGGGCGTCCTTACAAATGGTGTCAAATCTATAATTTAGAAAGCTTTTCGACTAATGTGAATGAACATGTGATTTGTCATGAAATGGGCCACTCTATAGGTTTCCGTCACAGTGATTGGTTTTCTAGACAATCTTGTAATCAGTCTGGAGAATCTGCAGGTTCTGATGGGGCCGTTCATTTAGCTGGTACTCCAACTGGTTGGGATCCTACTAGCCTTATGAATGCATGTTTTTCTGGAAGTACAGGTGGAGAGTTTAATAATAACGACATCACTGCCCTACAGGCAATGTATTAAGTTAGATTTTTTTTGGAAGAAAAGCCCGAAGAATAACTTCGGGCTTTTTTTGATTAGTATTTTAAAATAGAGTGTGTTGATTCAGAAAACTGTTTTCTCCCATTTAAAAAGCCTAGTTCAAGTACAAAATTAGCATACACCTTACTTGCTCCTGCCTCCTTTAACAACGTTATAGCAGCCGCAGCTGTTCCTCCTGTGGCCAAAACATCATCATGAAGTAAAACTACATCATCCTCTTTAATCGATTTCTCCTGAATTTCTAATGAATCTGTTCCGTATTCTAGCTCATAGCTTGTTTTCAGTATTGGTCCAGGAAGTTTTCCAGGTTTACGTATCATAATAAATTTGGCCTTCAACTTTTGCGCAAGCAACATTCCAAATAAAAATCCTCTTGATTCTATACCAGCAACTACATCAATTCTTTTACCCTGATAAGGTTGGGTTAATTTATCTACGACATCACTTCTGATTTCATTAGTACTTAATAAACCAGAGATATCTTTAAAAATGATTCCTTGTTTAGGAAAATCTGGGACATCAACTACAATTGCTTTTAATTCTTTTTCAGTCATAGTTCAAAATTAAAAAACTGAATAAACTTTTTAATTAAAGTTATTTCAATATTTAAAAAATGATAGTATATTTGCAACCGCTTTGTGAGAAACATGTTTTCATTAGGCAACTATAATGGCCTCGTGGCGCAACTGAATAGCGCATCTGATTACGGCTCAGAAGGTTACAGGTTTGAATCCTGTCGAGGTCACTTTTAAGAATAACAATTCTTATCAAAACCACGCAAACACTATGTTTTGCGTGGTTTTGTAGTTTTTAGACTACCATTTAAATTGATACGATATAACCTAATATGGTAGGTAATCGGTCAGTTGTATTTCAAACTGTCAGTTGAACTGACAGAAACTGAAATACCTTTGAAAGCCTTGCTATAGTTGATTTGACATTCGTCAAGACGATTTGTAAAATCTAAAAGACGACAACTATGCGAAGTAAACAAAGCTTTAGTGTCAGTTTCTGGGCTGACCAAAAAAACGCCACAAATGGCGAAGCATTACTCTATGCTCGAGTAACGGTAAATCAAAAACGCTCGAACATCAGTCTAAAAAGGCGCGTTCCTGTGAATCAATGGGATGCAAAAAAGAGCCGTTGCAAAGGTGCTGGAGCTGGTGCGCGACAGCTTAATAATTACATTGAGCAATCTTACAACAAACTCTTTCAAATCTACCAAGACCTAACTTACAAAGAAGAGCTCGTCACAGCCAAAATTGTTAAAGCCAAATTTATAGGGGATGACGAAAAATCAAAATCCCTACTCGACCTAATCGAGTACCATAGCAAGAAGATTGAGAATACTCTGTCAAAGGGCACCATTAAAAATTTTGGTGTAACCGAGAGTTATCTCAAAAAGTTTTTAGAGAATGAAAAGAAAACCACAGATATCTATCTTAAGCAATTGGACTATAAATTTTTGATTGACTTTGAAAACTACCTGGCCAATGTATGGCCAGTTGGTCATCCAAGGGCAATGAGCCAAAATACTATAATGAAACACATTCAGCGCTTGCGCAAGATGGTGACACTTGCCTATCATTTGGAATGGCTCGAGCGCGACCCATTTGCAAGATGGAAACCCAAGTATGAAAAGACAAATCGCGAGTTTCTTTCACAAACTGAACTTGAGAATCTCGAGAATCACGATTTTAATAGCGAGCGATTGGACAGGGTACGTGATTTGTTCGTATTTAGTTGTTATACAGGTATCAGTTACGTCGACATTATGGCGCTCAAACCAGACAATGTGATGAAAGGTATAGACGGTGGGAACTGGATAGTTACCAAACGTCAAAAAACCAAGAGTTCTGTAAAAGTTCCATTGCTGGGTAGAGCCGAAGAAATTATTGAAAAATACAGTAATCATCCCATGACAGCTGTAACGGCTTCACTATTACCGATAATCACTAACGAGAAACTGAATGCCTATCTCAAAGAAGTAGCAAATCACGTAGGTATAAAAAAGAATTTGACGTTTCATATGGCGCGACACACTTTTGCCACTACCATTACACTTTCTAATGGGGTACCTATTGAAACGGTTTCTAAACTTCTGGGGCATACTAAGATTGCTACCACTCAGATTTATGCTCGAGTACTAGAACATAAAGTAAGTGCTGATATGGATAGGTTGAAAGACATTCTAAAATTACAGAAGAAGGGCCTAGACTCTAAACACGTCTCTTATATGGGATAAAACACTTTGCAATCCAGTTGCATTACAATTCTGTTATCTTTGTGTTGTGAAATTTATAGCAATCATATTATCCTTTTACTTCTTGGCACTAAATGCAGTGCCTTGTAGCGATTCAGGGAATGTTGCCGACGATTCGCAAGCCGTTTCAGTAGTTGATTTTGATGGTGACCACGGTGACGATTGTGAACTTTGCTCTCCTTTCTGTCAATGTCATTGCTGCCACGTGCACACGATACACTTTGGTATTGCCAAATTCGAACTGCTTCAAGCAACCATTCCTCAGGATAATTTTGCCCACTTCGATAGTATTGGAAAGGATATTACTTTCTCTCTCTTTCAGCCCCCACAGGTTTAATTCAGTTTTCGTAGGATAGCTATATCCTGTTTTGACGCGTCTTTATTTTAGATATGTCAATATAGTGCGTTGCATTTCTGTAATGCGCTCACAGAGAATTTAAACTGAATTAATACCCCTATCTATGATTAATAGAATCATTGAATTTTCAATCAATAATAAATTTATTATCGGCCTGTTCACATTGGCGCTTATCGGTGCTGGAATTTACAGTATGACCCAGGTACCCATCGATGCCGTGCCAGACATTACCAATAATCAGGTTCAGGTCATCACACAATCGCCCAATCTGGGGACAGAAGATATAGAGCAGTTCGTGACCTATCCCGTGGAAGTGGCGATGAGCAACTTACCGGAGGTTAAGGAAATCCGCTCGGTATCTCGTTTTGGACTCTCTGTGGTAACGGTTGTTTTCGATGATGATATGGGAACCTACCTACCTCGTCAGCTCGTTTACGAAAAACTGACCGAAGTACGCGAACAGATTCCCGAAGGTTTTGGCCAGCCGTCCATCGGGCCAATCTCAACTGGGTTGGGCGAAATCTACCAGTACACGCTTGAAGTTGAAGAAGGATACCCAGACGACTACTCGGCAACCGAACTGCGAACAATTCAGGATTGGATTGTCCGCAGACAAATGGCTATGGTTCCCGGTGTTGTGGAAGTGAATGCATTTGGTGGGAACAAAAAACAATATGAAGTGTCCGTTGACACTGACGAGTTGCGAGCAATAGGTGTCACGATTTCGGAAGTCTTCCAAACCCTTGAAAGCAATAATCAGAATACAGGTGGTGCCTATATCGAGCGCAACCATCAGGCGAATTTCATCCGTGGCGAGGGTCTTGCCAGAAGTGTTTCGGACATCGAGAATATGGTCGTCAAGACCGTTGAGGGCATTCCCCTTAAAATCAAGGATGTGGGTAACGTACGCATTGGAAGTGCGGTGCGCTATGGTGCATTGACCAAAGATGGTAAGGGCGAGGCCGTTGGCGGTATGATACTGATGCTTAAGGGAGCAAATTCCAACGAAGTCATCGAAAACGTAACCCAAAGGATGGAACAGATTCAGCAATCCCTTCCGGATGGGGTAAGCATCAAACCTTTTCTCGACCGTAGCGAATTGATTGCGGAAACCACGGGAACAGTAACTGGAAACCTATTTGAAGGTGGTTTAATCGTAATCTTTGTTTTAGTCCTGCTCTTAGGGAATTGGCGCGGTGGTCTTATTGTTGCATCCACTATTCCCCTATCGCTATTGTTTGCTTTTATATTAATGAACGTCTTTGACGTGTGGGCCAACCTGATGAGCTTGGGGGCCATCGATTTCGGTATCATTGTGGACGGCGCGGTAATCGTTGTAGAAGCCACGGTGTTTCTGATGTATTCCTACGTGGTCAAAAAGAAGGCAGTCAGTTCGAGAAAACGAGATGAAATCGCAGCCAAGGCTTCCAAAAAAATGATGAATGCGGCATTCTTCGGTCAACTTATCATCCTTATAGTATTCCTTCCCATATTGGCGCTGGAAGGCGTCGAGGGCAAGATGTTCCAGCCTATGGCACTAACATTCATCTTTGCAATGATTGGTGCGATGCTGCTTTGCTTGACTTATGTTCCAATGGTTTCGGCATTGTTCCTTAGACCGCCAAAATCTGAAAAGAAATCGTATGGCGATAAGTTTGTCCTTTGGATTGAAAGAAAATACGAACCCTTGCTTACTAAGGCACTTTCAAAGGGAAAAATAGTCGTCGGAATTGCACTTGCCCTTTTTGCGGTGACCATAATTGTCTTTACCAGAATGGGCGGTGAGTTTATACCCGAGTTGGATGAAGGCGACATTGCCTTCCACGCAATTCTGAAACCCGGAAGTTCCCTTTCGGAAACCATTGAAACCACCACCAAGATAGAACGCATCGTAAAGGCGGAATTTCCAGAGGTGGAAACTGTGATGAGCCGTATCGGTGTGGCTGATGTTCCGACCGACCCTATGCCAATGGATATTGCAGATGTTTTTGTCATACTGAAGCCGACCGATGAATGGGTATCTGCGGAAAGTAAAGATGAACTGGTCGAAAAGATGAAGGATGCCATTAGCATCGTTCCCGGTGTGAATTTTGAGTTTACCCAACCTATCGAAATGCGCTTTAACGAACTGCTCACAGGCGTTCGTGAAGATGTGGCTATTAAACTGTTTGGGGAAGATTTAGATGTTCTGGCAAGCAAGGCCGAAGAAATGGGCAAAATCATTGCGACCGTTCCCGGTGTTGCCGATATGAAAGTTGAGGCCACCGATGGACTGCCGCAAATTACTATTGATTACAACCGAAACAAAGTGGCACAGTACGGTTTGGAAATCGACCATCTAAATAATGTGGTACAGGCCGCATTTGCGGGCGGTAAGGCAGGTGTGATTTTCGAGGGCGAAAAGCGGTTCGATTTGGTGGTGCGGTTACAAAAAGAAAACCGTCAGGATATCGAGGATGTTCAAAATCTCTTCATCAATCTGCCCAACGATTCCCAGATACCCTTACGGGAAATTGCCGACGTAAGCTATGAACCCGGACCGATGCAGATAAGCCGGGATAATACTAATCGCCGTACCTATGTGGGCATCAATATCCGTGACCGTGATGTCAAATCTGTTGTACAAGAAATTCAGCATAAATTAGATGCTCAATTTGAATTACCACCAGGCTATTACATTCGTTATGGTGGTGCTTTTGAAAACCTTGAACGCGCCAGCAATAGATTACAGACCGTGGTTCCAATTGCGCTATTGCTCATTTTTATCTTGATATATTTTGCATTAAAATCCTTTCCTCAGACCTTAATGATTTACTTAGCCATCCCTATGGCAACCATTGGTGGCGTGTTCGCCCTATGGCTCAGGGATATGCCGTTTAGCATTTCCGCAGGTGTAGGTTTCATCGTACTCTTCGGGGTTGCCGTACTCAATGGATTGGTACTGATAAGCGGTCTAAATGAGCTGAAAGAAGAAGGCGTGACTAATCTAAAAGACCGCATCGTGGAAGGAACTAAACGAAGGATACGCCCTATTATGCTTACTGCTTTTACTGATATTCTTGGTTTCCTGCCTATGGCTATTTCAGCGTCAGCAGGGGCTGAAGTGCAACGACCCTTGGCTACTGTAGTTATCGGCGGATTAATAACATCTACGCTCTTGACGTTGTTTATACTGCCCATTTTCTATCAATGGGTCGAGAAACGCTCGGAACGGAAAGTCAAATTGAAACCAAAATTTGCTGCCGCTATGGTAGTGGTCTGTTTCTTATATACTTCCGCTTTCGCGAAAGCACAACAAGTTTCACAAAAAGATTCCCTGCCAGTAATATCATTGGAAAAAGCGGTAGAAGTGTCTAAGGAAAACTATCCTTTATTAATAACGAAACGTTTGGAAATTGAAAGACAAACTGCATTAAAGGGCATTGTTTACGATTTTGGCAATACCCAAGTTTTTACAGGTGGCGAGGAAATTTCGGATGGTCAAGGGATTTATACATTGGTTGGTTTAGGCCAACAGAACATCAACCTGTTCGGTATCGGTGCAAAAAAGCGGTTGCAAAAACAGCGTATCGCTTTAGCGGAAACTACTCTCGATCTATCCGAACTTCAAGTAGAACAGCAAGTTAAAAAGGCGTGGTCGCAAGCCTATCAGCAACGGCAGAAACTTAAACTGTATGAAGAACTGGATTCCATCTATTCCCAATTTGAAAAAGCCATCGCGCTCAATTATGAGGTGGAAGCCATTTCACGATTGGAATATTCATCAGCGACCAATCAAGCCTTGCAAATTAGCAATAAACTGCAGCAAGCCGAGAGTGATTATGCCATTGCGTTGCAGAAGCTGAATCTTTGGTTGGTTTCCGACACGTTCTATACCGTTCCCGATTCGTTGGACGAAAGCGAAGTGGCGATTCTGGGAATTCCATCAACTATAGAAACCCATCCAGAACTGGAACTTTCGCGAAAGCGGATTGACGTGGCTGAGACAAATTATGATGCAGCCAGAGCTGACTTGCTTCCTAAATTTAATCTTCTGGGCGGACTGCAACAGGTGAACGGCAGTAGCGGGTTCTATACCTATCAGGTAGGAATATCCGTTCCCTTGTTTTCAGGTACAGATCGCAGTCAGGCCAAGGCCGTTAAAATCGATAGCCAAATCGCAAGGACCAATGCTGATTATACAGAACGACAATTGCAATCCGAATATCAGCAAGCCGTACAATCCTATCAAAAATGGGAATCATCCTGGCAATTTTATAGAGATAAAGCCTTGCCGCTTGCTGAAGAACAACGTAAAGGGGCGTTACTTGCCTACAAGGAAGGCGCGGTAGATTATGCAGCGTTCACACAAATAATACGGGATGCCATCCAGACCGAAATGGATGCGCTGGACGCGCTGGACAATTATCTAAAATCAGTTTTTGAACTACAATATTTCAAACAATAATGAAAAATATATCTAAATATAAAGTTATCGGCTTAATGGTTATGCTATTAGGGTTAACCTCTTGTAGCGACTCTAAATCCAAAACAGCCGAACATAAAGAAGATAGTCGCAAAACAGAAAAAACCCATACAGAAGGAGAAGCTGAAGAAGTGATGCTCACGGCCAAGCAGTTCGATGCCCTACAAATGGAAATCGACACCCTGCAAATGCGGAATATGAGCGGGTACGTGGAAGCCAACGGACATCTCGAAGTACCTCCACAGAACGAGGCTACCATTACCACGGTGGTGGGTTCCAATGTGGTTTCCATCGAGGTCATTGAGGGCGATAAGGTTACAAAAGGGCAAACGGTCGCCTATCTATCTCATCCCAACATCATCGAAAAACAGACCGATTATCTCGATGCGTTCAGCAATAGTCAGTTTCTCAAGAAAGAATACGAACGGCAAAAAACATTGTATGATGCAGGCGTGGGTAGCGGTGCCAACTTTCAAAAGGCCGAAGCAGAATACCACGCATCCCGAAGCAGGGTCAACGGTCTCGAAGCGCAACTGCAACAATTGAGCATTAGCGCATCTGGCGTGCGGAACGGAACTATATATCAGCGGGTGGCACTTAGAAGTCCCATCGAAGGGTTTGTAGAAAAAGTGGCCATAAAAACTGGCCAATACGTGGATTCGCAGACCGACCTAATGGAAATTGTGGATACCCACCACGTACACGCAGATTTGATGGTTTTTGAAAAGGATGTCTATAAGGTCAAGGAAGGTCAGAAAGTGAAGTTCAATGTTCAATCCATTCCAGGGAAAGAACTTACTGCTGAAATTTATTCCGTAGGAAAAACTTTTGAGCAGAACCCAAAAGCGATTCACGTTCACGCAGAAATTGAGAACAAGGAAGGCAACCTCATACCCGGAATGTACATCCAAGGACGCATACAAACAGACAACAGCAAGACGTTGGCGATACCCGAAAGTGCTATAGCCGCAGATGGTGAACGATTCTTTGTATTCTCAGCCGAAAAGGAAGGTGATGATTGGTCGTTCAGACCCATTGAAGTCACCAAAGGCACCAACGATGGCGATTGGATTGCCATTGATTTTTTGAGCGAACAAGAATCGAATACGCAGTATGCCGTCAACAATGCTTACTATTTAATGGCAGAAATGAAAAAGGGCGAAGCGGAACACAGTCATTAAATACTACAATTACAATGAAAGAAATAGAACAAAGATTGAATGAAAATGATGTACGCCCCACGGCGATGCGAATACTTATCTACAAATACCTTGCGGAAAAGGATGTGGCCACCTCGCTGACCAATATTGAGACCGCTTTCGCGAAAGCGGACAGAACGACCCTTTTCAGAACCCTAAAAACTTTTGAAAAAAAAGGTGTGGTGCATCAAATAGATGACGGTACAGGCGTACAGAAATATGCCCTATGCGAACCTGATTGCAATTGTGAGCTTGAACAAGATTTGCACCTGCATTTTCATTGTAACAACTGCGATGAGACCGTTTGTTTGACCGAACATAAGATTCCACATATCAACCTGCCCGAAGGCTTTGTGGCAGAGGATGCCAATTTGGTACTGAAGGGTATTTGTGACAAATGCAGCGGACAATAACGCACTTCCGTTGCATAGGTCAGAAACATACCTTGCACTTTAAAAAAGAATAATAAATTATGAAATTTAATACGACCATACCAATAGGCCTTCGAGAATTTTATTTAGATGAACTGAACCTATATCGTTCTTCATTGCAAAGTGGAAATCTGACCCAAGCTTGGCACCATCTTGAACGTTCCCATATCCTTGGCCAATCCTACCCGTTGGAACACACCTATACCCATTGGCTAATGTTGAAATTTGGGTTACGCCAGCGAAACACAAAAGAAGTTCTGGGTCAGGTGTTGCGACTTTTGGTTGGTGGTTGGAAATCATTTATCGACCACGTACCTATCGGAAATACGGGTGGTAGTAACGTACCGCCTTTGAAAAGAATGGAAATGCCCGAAGACTTAATCAAAATTTTAAAGAAATACCGTAAAACCCTATGAAAAAGAAAAAAGTAAACTTACGGGATTTAGACCCGAACGAACATCAAGGTGAGCACAGTCACAATGACGGACACAACCATAGTAGTCCAGAAGAAGCATCCAATTTTAAGACCTACCTGCCCGCTATTTTCAGCTTTGTTATGCTGATTACGGGTATTGCCGTTGATTATTTCGATGCGTTCCCATTCTTCAGGGGCTGGGTGCGGATTATTTGGTATACCGTGGCTTACATTCCCGTTGGGTTTCCTGTAATTAAAGAAGGCTGGAACAGTATCAGGAATGGTGATTTTTTTACTGAATTTTTCCTGATGTCCATTGCCACCTTGGGGGCATTTGCCATAGGCGAATATCCCGAGGGTGTGGCCGTAATGCTATTTTATGCCGTGGGCGAACTCTTCCAGAACGCTGCGGTAAATCGGGCAAAGGGAAATATAAAGGCACTCTTGGATGCACGACCCGATGAAGCATTGGTTTATAGAAATGGGGATTTTGTTTCGGCCAATCCCGAAACGGTCGAGATTGGTGAAAGAATTCAGGTTCGCGTAGGCGAAAAAATCCCGTTGGACGGGATTTTACTTTCAAAAAAAGCATCGCTGAACACTGCTGCCATTACCGGTGAAAGCAAACCAGACACCATCGCCAAGAGCGAAAAGGTATATGCAGGAAGCATCAACTTGGATGGGGTCATTGAAGTAAAGACTACCAAAGAATTTAAGAACAGTTCCATCGCGCGAATCTTGGATATGGTGCAGAACGCTACCGCCCGAAAATCTAAAACGGAATTGTTCATTAGAAAATTCGCCAGAATTTATACACCCATCGTGGTTTTCCTTGCCATCGGACTGACGTTTTTGCCCTATTTCTTCGTGAGCGATTATGTGTTTAGGGATTGGCTCTACCGCGCTCTGATTTTCTTGGTAATTTCCTGTCCCTGTGCCTTGGTCATATCCATTCCCTTGGGCTATTTCGGCGGATTAGGTGCGGCATCCCGTAACGGAATTTTATTTAAGGGTGCGTCCTTTCTCGATGCGATGACCAAGGTAAATACCGTGGTAATGGACAAGACGGGTACAGTTACCAAAGGGGTCTTCAAGATTAAGGAAGTGGTCAACAAATCCAATTTTGCAGAAGCGGAATTTATGCAATACCTGATGGCGATGGAAGAACAATCCACCCATCCCATAGCCAAGGCGATATTGGAATACAAAGCCGATGGTGCGGATTTTGAAGCGACCGAAGTTTCCGAAGTGGCAGGAAAAGGTCTAAAAGGTACGGTCAACGGAAAGCAGGTATTGGTGGGGAATAAAGCTTTGATAGTTTCCAACGGCATCGAAGTCCCCTCTGAAACCGATACAATAGTCGAATCCATAGTAATGGTAGCCATCGACGGAAAGTTTGCCGGATACGTGACCATTGCCGATGAACTGAAGGAAGATGCCCACCAAGCCATAAAGCAAATTCGTGAGGCTGGCATTTCCAAAATCATAATGCTCTCTGGCGATAAGGATTCCATTACCCAACAGGTGTCTGAAGAATTGGATATCGATTGGGCGAAAGGTGGTCTGCTACCGGAAGATAAACTGAACGAAGTCGAGAAACTCAAAACACAACCCGATACGACCGTAGCCTTTATGGGCGATGGCATCAATGATGCACCCGTACTTGCTGCGAGTGATGTGGGTATCGCAATGGGCGGTTTGGGAAGCGATGTCGCCATCGAAACCGCAGATGTCATTATTCAGACCGACCAACCAAGCAAGATAGCGAGAGCGATAAAAATTGGCCGTTCTACACGTAGGATTGTCTGGCAGAATATCGGTTTGGCTTTTGGTGTCAAGGTCATTGTGCTTATCCTCGGTGCCGGTGGTTTGGCATCTATGTGGGAAGCTGTATTTGCTGATGTTGGGGTAGCATTATTGGCAATTTTTAATGCTGTGCGGTTACAGAAAAAGAGGTGGGAATGATAATTGACATACAGGTGTAAAAACTCAATGACGGCAAAGCTCAAAATCAAACATATCATTGAAAAGTGTGGGCTTTAGAGTAAGGAAATAGCCTGACAGTACCAAAACAACATTTTGTAGTTTGGAAAGGGACTTTTGGACAACAGAAATTGTCTTAAATAATTACGGTGCATCACCAAAGGCAGCTAAATAGTAACTAAGCGTCAAAAGAAAACAGGGACCAAAAAAATATCATATAACATAGAACGCTAATTGCGTATAATTCGGCAGTAAGGTTGATTTAATTATAAAACACCAATGTATTACAAATTTTATTACCTTTGTAGATAATGAAAATTTTAGTGCATAAAACTTTATCCGTGTTGATGGCATTTGTAGTACTCTTCACTACAATGTCATTTACAATAGATATGCACTATTGTGGGGAGACTCTGGTCGATTTTTCATTCAATGCTTCAGCAAAAACTTGCGGAATGGAAAAAGTTCAGGCTGAAAAGACCTGTAACAATCTCATGATGAAAGAAAAGTCTTGTTGCTCTAACAAGCAAATTGTGAAAGAAAGCAATGAAGACCTTAAAATGTCCCTGGACAAAGTCACATTCGAGCAACAAATTTTTGTTGCTGTATTCACCTATTCTTATTTGAACCTTTTCGAGAGTGCAGAATCAGAGGATCTTGCTTTCGAAGACTATCCACCACCCTTCCTAGAACGGGATATTCAGGTTCTACACCAAACTTTCCTAATTTGATGTATTAGATTTTTTGAATCAAGCCCAATTCCGAGTGTTCGGAACTATGGGCTTCAACGCGTGTGTTTGATTTCAAACTACGTTATCGTTCAATTATCTAATTATCAAGCCTATGCTAAACAAAAGCATAAAATTTCTCATTCAAAACAAACTCGTTGCTGTAATACTTTTAGTCCTATTCATAGGCTGGGGTACGGTGAATGCACCTTTCAGTTGGGACACGGGACTACTTCCGAGTGATCCTGTAGCAGTTGATGCTATTCCAGATATAGGTGAAAATCAGCAGATCGTATTTACTCGATGGCAAGGACGTTCACCGCAAGATATCGAGGATCAAATTACATATCCGTTGACCACTTCCCTATTGGGAATTCCTGGTGTAAAAACCATTCGTAGTTCTTCAATGTTTGGGTTTTCCAGCATCTACATCATTTTTGAAGAAGATGTAGAGTTCTACTGGTCACGCAGCCGCATCCTGGAAAAACTAAATTCCTTACCGAGCGGTCTTTTACCCGAAGGCGTTAATCCAGCTTTGGGACCGGATGCAACTGGATTAGGTCAGATATTTTGGTACACCTTAGAAGGTCGTGATCAGGATGGAAACGTCACAGGTGGTTGGGACTTGCAGGAATTGCGCAGTATTCAAGATTACTACGTAAAATACGGTCTGTCATCTGCCAGCGGTGTTTCTGAGGTAGCATCCATAGGTGGATACGTCCTGGAATATCAGGTGGATGTTGACCCAGAATTGATGCGCCAGTATGGCATACATCTCAGCGATGTAGTCAAGTCCGTTAAACAGTCAAATCAGGATATAGGCGCACAAACCTTAGAAATCAATCAGGCAGAATACCTCGTACGTGGGTTGGGTTATGTCAAATCCATTTCAGACATTGAGAATGCGGTAGTTGACTCAGAAAATTTTACATCAATCCGCATTAAGGATGTCGCTAAGGTTCACCTAGGTCCGGCAACCCGAAGAGGTATCCTCGATAAAGAAGGTGCTGAAGTGGTGGGCGGTGTAGTAGTTGCACGTTATGGTGCAAACCCGATGGAAGTCATTAACAATGTCAAAGACCAAATAGCAGAAATATCATCGGGACTACCCACAAAAGAACTTTCAGACGGTCGTACATCACAGGTGACCATTGTTCCTTTTTATGACCGTACAGAACTTATAAAAGAAACACTCGGTACACTAAACGAGGCCATCACACTTCAGATTCTTATCACCATTCTGGTCATCGTTGTAATGGTGTTCAATCTTAGGGCATCTGCTTTAATTACTGGGCTATTGCCCGTAGCGGTGTTAATTGTATTCATCACGATGAAGCTCTTTAATGTGGATGCGAATATCGTTGCGCTCTCGGGTATCGCTATTGCCATTGGTACGATGGTGGATGTTGGTGTCATCCTTGCCGAAAATATGATACGCCATTTGGAAGATGAAAAATTACGCTTTCGCGAAAGCGGTGAACCCTACACCAGTAATGAAATCATCTACAACGCTACGGCAGAGGTATCCGGTGCCATTCTCACAGCGGTTCTTACTACTATCATAAGTTTCCTGCCCGTTTTTACAATGATAGGTGCTGAGGGCAAATTGTTTCGACCACTTGCGTTCACCAAAACCATGGCTCTTGTAGCCGCTCTTATCATCGCATTTTTTCTGATACCGCCGTTTGCCGCCTCTATTTTCAAAAAAAGAGAAATGCGCCAGCGCCTTAAATATATCGTCAACGGTGCATTGATAATCGCAGGAATTACTGCAATTATTTATGGCTACTGGTTAGGACTGGTTCTTGTAGCCTTTGGTGCGGTAGCTATTTTATCTGTACGTGTTTCGCTTTCGCGAAAGCAAAAAAACCTTCTAGATACACTCATAGCAGTAATTGCCGTCGTTTTTTTATTGGCAGAATACTGGCGACCGCTGGGTTTTGATCGCAGTTTATTGATCAACTTAGTTGTGGTCGCTATACTCTGCTTTGGGTTTCTAGGTGTTTTTTCTTTGCTTAGAAGATACTACGATCGTATTCTGAGCTGGGCTTTACAAAATAGATTAGTATTCCTTACTATTCCTACTGCGCTATTAGTAGCGGGTTTCTTTATCATGAAGAATACGGGCAAAGAGTTTATGCCTGCACTCAATGAAGGCTCTTTCCTGTTGATGCCTACTTCTTTACCACACGCTGGTGTCGAGGAAAACAAGCGTGTATTGCAACAGCTTGATATGGCGGTGGCCAGTATTCCTGAAATTGAAACCGTAGTAGGCAAAGCTGGTCGTACAGAATCCGCACTTGACCCTGCACCGCTATCGATGTACGAAAACGTGATTCAGTATAAATCTGAATATATGCGTAACGCCTCAGGTGAACGGCAACGCTATCGGGTAAACGATGATGGACTTTTTGTATTGAAAAATGAAAGGTTCCATAGCAATCCAAACAATGAAATAGAAAACGATGCAAATTATACTGCAAACCAACTGCAATCCGCCATTGCCAAAAATGACTTGATTGAAGATGACAATGGCGAGTACTACCGCAATTGGCGACCCGAGATTGAAAGTCCAGATGACATTTGGAACGAAATCGTCAGTGCTACAAAATTACCTGGCGTTACCTCTGCACCAAAGCTTCAACCTATCGAAACCCGACTGGTAATGCTACAAACGGGAATGCGCGCACCTATGGGTATAAAGGTCAAAGGGCAGGATTTGCGAGAAATAGAATCCTTCGGGTTCAAATTGGAAGAAATTCTGAAACAAGCCCAAGGCGTCAAGGAACAAGCCGTGTTTGCCGACCGAATCGTAGGAAAACCTTACTTGCTCATAGACATTAAACGTGACCAACTGGCACGTTACGGCACATCAATAATGGATGTGCAGGAAATACTTCAAGTAGCTGTAGGCGGTATGCCTTTGACTCAAACTGTAGAAGGACGTGAGCGTTATTCCATAAGAGTGCGTTACCCAAGAGAATTACGGGCAAACCCTGATGATTTGAAGAATATTTATGTGCCTGTAAACAATGGAAGTCCTGTTCCGCTTAGCGAATTGGTAGAAATACGTTACGAGCAAGGACCACAAGCTATTAAGAGTGAGGATACGTTTCTGGTAGGTTATGTTCTGTTTGATAAACTGGACGGCTTTGCCGAGGTGGATGTGGTAGAAAATGCCCAAGCCTTAATTCAGAAGAAAATCGATAGCGGTGAGTTGGTCGTGCCCCAAGGCATCAGCTACAAATTCACGGGTACCTATGAAAATCAGTTACGTGCCGAGAAAACCCTTTCTATCGTAGTCCCACTCTGCCTAATAATTATTTTTCTGATTTTATACTTTCAGTTCAAATCTGTGACTACATCGCTAATGGTATTTACAGCTATTGCAGTTGCTTTTGCAGGTGGCTTTGTGATGATTTGGCTTTATGATCAGGATTGGTTTCTCAATTTCAGTCTGTTCGGTGAGAATCTACGAGAGCTCTTCAACATTCAGACAGTGAATCTAAGTGTGGCTGTTTGGGTTGGTTTTATCGCTCTCTTTGGTATTGCAACAGATGACGGTGTGGTGATGGCAACCTATCTCAACCAGACATTTGACAAAAGGAAACCGAAAGAGATTAGTGGTATCCGTAAGGCTACGCGTAGAGCGGCTGGCAAGCGAATACGCCCTTGCCTGATGACAACAGTTACAACCGTTCTGGCTCTATTGCCTGTGCTGACCTCTAGCGGAAAAGGTAGCGATATAATGATACCTATGGCAATCCCAATTATGGGCGGTATGCTTATCGATGTGACGTCTTATTTCTTGCTGCCTGTTCTATACAGCTGGAGGGAAGAATATCAACTTAAAAGAGCAAACAAATGAAAAACATACTAATAATACTATCCTTGGTGATGTCATTTGCTTTCGCGAAAGCGCAACAACTACAAGCTTACATTGATGAGTCAATTGAAAATAACCCAAAAATACAAGCCTTTGAACTACGCTACAATATTGCCGAAGAAAAGGTTTCTGAAGCCAACTGGATACCAAATACTGAAATAAGTGCCGGCTATTTTATCAGCGAACCAGAAACCCGTACAGGCGCACAAGTAGCTCAATTCTCGGTACGACAAATGCTTCCTTGGTTCGGTACGATTACAGCTCGAGAAAACTACGCTAACGCTCTAGCGGAAGCAGAATATGTTGAAATCACTATTGCTAAGCGCAAGCTTGCGCTCTCAGTAGCACAATCCTACTATCAATTATACGCTATAAAAGCAAAACAAGATGTTCTTGAAAGGAATATCGGGTTATTGCAGACTTACGAAAAACTGGCCCTAACATCTGTCGAAGTAGGTAATGCCAGCGCAGTAGATGTTCTGAAATTACAAATACAGCAAAATGAACTACTGCAACAAAAAGAATTACTACAAGAAGAATTTCTTGCAGAGCAATCCAATTTCAACAACCTGCTTAATCGGGAATCAGTAAGGCAAGTTCAGGTAGTAGACTCATTGATTATTCCTGAAACGGATCCTTTATTAGATGAAGCTGCCTTGACACTTAACCCTGAACTGATCAAATACGACAAGCTGTATGAATCTATTGAACAATCTGAATTACTCAACCAGCGAGAAAGCTCGCCCGTGCTCGGTTTTGGGGTCAACTATCTGCCCGTACAGGAACGACCAGACATGAATTTTAGTGACAATGGCAAGGATATCTTAATGCCAATGGTATCACTTAGCATTCCGCTATTTGACAACCGTTTCAAGTCCCGTTCACGGCAGAACGAACTGAGACAACAGGAAATTGAGTCACAAAAACAACAACGGTTGAATGTTTTGGAATCTGCTTTCGCGAAAGCGAAATCCCTAAGAAATAAAGCACGTATATCATTCGACACGCAAAACAAGAATTTAGCCCGAGCAAAGGATGCTGAAGAAATCCTATTAAAGAATTATGAAACCGGAACCATCGATTTCAATGATGTGCTAGACATTCAGGAATTGCAGTTGAAATTTCAAACCCAACAAATCCAAGCCATACAGCTTTACTATGTACAATCTGCATATTTAAATTATTTAATAAACTAAAAAATTTTTATCATGAAAAAACTAAAAATCACAATCGCAACACTTTCAATTCTAATAGCATTTAGCTGTAAAGATGCTCATCAAGATGCTCAAGTAGAAAGCAATGAGGTAGAACAAATAAGTGAAAAAGAGCAACAAACTGCTGAAGTCTCTTTTAGCAAGGACATGACTGGCAAACTATGGAATAATTACTTGAAAGTAAAAACTGCATTGGTTGAGAGTAATGCAGAAAAAGTTCAAACCGCAGCGCAAAGTCTCTCACAGAATTTTTCTGAACAACAGGAGGAATTGAAGTCTATAGTCCAACAAATGGCCAGTACAGATGACCTTGAAAAGCAACGTGAATTGTTCTCTAAAATTAACGAGCAAGCCGAGAGCTTGTTTAAAAACGAATTAAACAATGGTACGATTTACAAGCAGTACTGCCCGATGGCTTTTAATAATACGGGTGGCTACTGGTTCAGCGATGTTGATCAAATACGTAATCCTTACTTCGGCGACCGTATGTTAAAATGCGGGAACGTGGCAGAAACGATAAAGAAATAGATATGGATAACTTCCTCAAACAATGGGGTGAGGCAGCCTACACATCTACCGGGTTCTTTTGGATGGCGCTTTGGGCGTTTATTCTGGGTTACATTATAAGCAGTATGATACAGATTTTTGTGACCGAAAAACGTATGCAGGAAACCATGGGTGAGAATGAGGGTAAAAGTGTTCTACTAGGTACATTTTTTGGCTTTATCAGTAGTTCATGCAGTTTTGCTGCTCTGGCAAGTGCAAAATCTATTTTTAAAAAAGGTGCAAGTTTTGTCTCTTCTATCGCCTTCCTTCTGGCATCTACTAATCTGGTTATAGAACTCGGGATCATTATTTCCATTTTTTTGGGATGGCAGTTTGTGGTTGGAGAATATGTGGGCGGTCTATTACTGATACTAATTTGCTGGACTCTAATCCGGGTTATCAATCCCAAAAAACTAATTGAAAAAGCTCGAAAGAACCTGGAAGGACAGGGTGATGACGAGATGAATGATTCCAAAGATTGGAAAAAACAGATCAGAAATGAGGAGAGCTGGGCAAGGGTCGCCAAGAAATATAAGATGGAGTGGCAAATGGTCTGGAAAGATGTGACCGTAGGCTTCACCATTGCTGGAATTGTCGCTGCCTTTGTACCAGACTCATTCTTTCAGACTTTATTTATCAATAGCGGTCAGGGAAAAACCGACTTTACATTTTTGGAAATTCTAGAACATATCGTGGTCGGTCCCGTAGCGGCCTTTCTCACTTTCATAGGCTCAATGGGTAACATCCCTTTGGCAGCATTACTATTTGGAAAAGGTGTAAGTTTTGCTGGAGTGATGGCTTTTATTTTCAGCGACCTTGTCGTATTTCCTGTACTACGCATCAATGCCAAGTATTATGGATGGAAGATGTCATTTTTCATTCTATTCCTGTTGTTTGCCGCATTGATTGGCACTTCCCTAGCCCTACATTATGGCTTTGATTTGATAGGAATGTTACCCGATCCCTCACAGGTAAAAATTCAGGACAAGGAACATTTTAAGATTGATTACACCTTCTTTTTGAACCTGGCTTTTCTAGCCGTTTCAGGATATTTAATTTACCTAGGATTCTACAAGAAAAAGGATGTGGAGCACTCCATGAGCGAGATGGCACCCAAAAGTCCTGTACTTGAAAAGGTATTGAAATATGCTGCATTTGTTTGTTACATATGGCTTACGGGTGGGCTAATAATTAAATTTTTAAATTAAGAAATGAAACACACATATCACATAAAAGGAATGACCTGCAATGGCTGTCGCACGAGTGTCGAGCAAAAATTAAATGCAGTACCTGGTGTAAAAACCGCCACGGTAGATCTGGAAAAGCAAGAAGCCGTAATAGAAATGAATCACCATATTGATACAGCTACTTTCGCAGAGGCGCTTCCGGACAAATATGCCATTACTGAAAAGCAAAAAACAAGAAATGTTTTTTCCAGTACTACTAGGAATAACGCTTTTGCGAAAGCGGAAACAGAAAAGACAAAACTGCAGCAACTCAAGCCTCTACTTATAATTTTGGGTTATATAACTGTTGCTACCATTTTATTGAACTATCAGCGAGAAAGTTGGAACGAGGCCATGTTAGATTTCATGGGGCTATTCTTTATCGTCTTTAGCTTTTTTAAAATTCTCGACCTGAAAGGATTTCCTGATAGTTTCAGAATGTACGACCCACTAGCCAAAGTACTTCCCGCCTATGGTTGGATTTACCCTTTTATCGAGACTGCACTTGGTCTTATGTTTTTGATGCGGTTAGAAATACCCATCGCGCTAATTGTTACTCTTATCATTTTAGGAATTACAACCGTAGGTGTAACTAAAACACTCTTGGACAAAAAGTCTATTAAATGCGCCTGTTTGGGAACCGCCCTTCAGTTACCCATGACTGAGGCCACTTTTATTGAAAATGCCATCATGATCGTCATGGCGGCAATAATGCTCATTAACTTAATTTAAATTATTATGGAAAATTCAAAACACTCAGGTATAGGAAACTACACTAAATTTTTTCTCATGTTGGGATGCTCTTTCGTGGCTATGTACATCACCATGTACCTCAACACCTATGAGTTTGACCATGTTTGGTTCAGCCTAACGCGTTTCTACATGGTGTGCCTAGGAATAGCTACCATGGCAGTAATCATGTGGTTCTTCATGCGTAAGATGTATACAGATAAAAAGAAAAACATCGCTTTACTTCTAGGCAGTCTGATCTTATTTCTAGGCGCTTTGTTTTTGGTTCGTGACCAGAAATCTACGGTGGGCGATGTATTGTGGATGAAGGCCATGATCCCGCACCATTCGATTGCCATACTCACTAGTGAGCGAGCTGACATACAAGATCCCGAAGTAAAAAAGCTAGCTGAAGAAATCATCAAAGCACAAAGAAAAGAAATAGCCGAAATGAAAAAAATGATCGAGAGGCTAGAAAATCAAGACGAATAGACATGAATAAGAATTGGATTTATATCGCTGTAGCCTTACTAATTGGCTTAGGTATTGGCTGGTTTGTTTTCTCTAATGAGGACCACCCAGATAGTGAGCATTCACATACTGAAACCACCGAAAGTCAAATGTGGACCTGCTCAATGCACCCACAAATCATGCAGCCTGAACCGGGTGATTGTCCTATCTGCGGAATGGATTTAATTCCTGCAGAATCAGGTGCAGACGGGCTGGCCGCTGCCGAGTTTAGAATGACAGAGAACGCCATGGCACTTGCAAATATCCAGACCACCATCGTAGGTAGCAGTTCAGCAAAAGGCGACGGTACAATCAAGCTATCAGGAAAAATTGCTCAAAACGAGGATCAAAATAGTGTGCAGGCCAGCTATTTTGATGGACGTATTGAACGGTTGAATGTTACCTACCAAGGTCAGAAAGTTAATCGCGGCCAACTGCTCGCTACCATATACGCACCAGCCCTAGTAGCCGCTCAGCAAGAATTAATTACCGCAACAACAATCAAAGAAACCCAACCTGCCTTATATAAGGCTGTTCGTAATAAGCTTAAGAACTGGAAATTGACTGAAGCTCAAATTGATGCTATCGAAACCTCTGGATCGGTAAGGGACAATTTTCCGCTACACGCCACCGTGTCAGGGACGGTAACTGAGGTAATGGCCGCACAGGGTGATTATGTAAAGGCTGGTCAGCCTATTGCT
Organism: Nonlabens sp. MIC269; assembly: GCF_001430865.1. GTDB lineage: Bacteria > Bacteroidota > Bacteroidia > Flavobacteriales > Flavobacteriaceae > Nonlabens > Nonlabens tegetincola. The sequence goes on from NZ_CP011373.1 coordinate 689,552, forward strand.
AGGCTTAGCGATCTATCAACAGTTTGGGCAGATTTTGATGCCTATGAGAGTCAACTGGAGCAGTTTCTAATAGGTCAAAAAATTATGGTGACAAGTAATGCGTATCCCAATAAAGAATTTGAGGCGCAAGTTTCTTTCATCGACCCCATCCTAAATACGCAGACGCGCACGGTAACGGTCAGGGCAACACTTCAAAATAAGGACGGATTGCTCAAGCCAGGAATGTTTGTACAGGGCATAGTAAAAGGTACGTTTACCTCAGACCAATCTGCATTGATCATTCCTGCGAGTGCCGTGATGTGGACGGGTAAAAGATCTCTGGTTTACCTAAAAGTTAATCCTAATGAACCAGTCTTTAAAATGCGTGAGGTAACCCTAGGCAACCGTCTGGAGAATACTTATACTATTATATCTGGTTTAGAAAGTGGTGATGAAATTGTTACAAAGGGCACCTTTACGGTAGATGGTGCAGCACAGTTGCAGGGCAAAAAATCAATGATGAATCAAACCGGGCAAGAACCATCCATTACAAATATGGATATGTCCCTACCCAGATCGTTTCAGGAAGAGTTCAGGAAAGCCTTACCGTCTTATTTTCAATTGAAAGATGCATTGGTAAAAGGCAATGCTGATGATGTTTCCGCTTTCGCGAAAGCGAGCTCAAAAAAGATGTCGGTGATAGCAAAGAAAGATCTGGACGACATGCTTGAGTCTCATTTAACCAAAAGCATTGAGATACTAGATACCATCGCAAGCAATTCCGATTTAGAAAACCAGCGAGCCCATTTCGTCATTCTCAATGAAAACCTCGTGGCCATTGCTTCAAATCTTGATGATCTACAGAATACGCTATATGTTCAGGAATGTCCCATGGCCAATAATAATAAAGGTGCCGTATGGTTAAGTGAAGAGGAAGAAATCAGGAATCCTTATTACGGTGATGCTATGTTGACTTGTGGTGCTGTAATTGATAGAATAAAATAAATCGTTTGCTAATTTTAAGATCTAGAAATGTGTGAATCCTAAATCAATAAAACTCATAAAGCGACCAGATTGAAAAAGGCTGCTATTATCTTAAAATACATTGTATGAATGAAATTCTTGCTATCGTAGAGCAATTTAAAACCGAAATCAATGAAATAGAAAACGAAAAGCTCTCTGATTTTAATAGTGTAGAGTTAGGTATAAAAATCTCTCGTAAGTGCATGCAGGAATTGAGGATTAAAGTGAGACAACATGAGTTTACGTCAAACGAGAACGAAATTCACTTTTTCAAGCACATCAAGCCTTCAGTTTATTCAAAAATTAAATTTTTCTCTAAGCTATATCAGTTCCTACTAGCTAGACCACAAGGCAGCATAAAGAAGCAACGAAGCTTTATAGATACAGAAATTGAAAAATTACAGAGAGACTATAAAAAGAATCTAGATTTTGTAAAGTACTATCGCGAGAAATCTACATATCTCGATCGTTATTATTTCTTAAGAGGAAAGGATGAGGTGCAGCTCATTACCGATACTTCCCATTTCCTGACGGATGCCGAATTCTCAACCAGTCACGACAACCTGGTGGCTAAGATCATGGCTTATGATCTTCTTATCAATCATTATCAAAAGCTATTACAGGAATTAAGATTTACCGAAAGCCAAGGCCAGCAAAGTCCTTACGGCGTTTTAAGTCATTATGCTAAGCGTGGCTTTAAATGGACGGGTACAAAAACAGATCTAATAGAACTTATTTACGGCCTTCAAGCCTCTGGAGCTATTGAAGACGGTACAGCCGCTATTAATGCTATGGTCAATGCCTGTGAAGAACTATTTGAACTAGAACTAGGCAATCCCTATCGTACGTTTCTTGAAATTAAGGAACGTAAAAAAGATCAAACAAAGTTTTTGGACGAGATGAAAATCGCCTTACAACAGAAGATGGACCGCGAGGACTAATCACAATTATTATCTTCGACCTTTATCCTATCCTATAAGAAAAGGCTTCACAACCTATTCCCAACTTGAGAGTTTCATTTTTCTTGGAATGTAGATCAATTTTTGAATGTATATAGAGGTTAACAGATCCTATTTGACTTATTCAAATTTCTGAATCTAGATAGATATTACACTTTTGCAAAAGCTTGTAAATTCAAACACTTGAAAACCAACAATTTCACAGATTTAAACTGTTAAATTTTGACCCAACCCATTCCCAACTTGGGAAAAATTCTCATTAATCTTTACCAGTTTTGCCCAACGAATGTCAAATCAATCTAAGGGCAATCATTAAAAATCATAACTGCATTGCCCTTTAACTACCTCAGCAAATTCCCCTTCCAGCCTGTGCTGTACGCAGTCGAAATATGGAAGGGGTCAGGGGTAGGCTTAAACAATGTACTATGCCCACATCTATTATCACAACAGACGACCTAAGAGAATTCAAAATGGAATTACTGGAGGATTTAAAACAACTTATTCAACAACCGTTACAAACACAAAAGAAAAAGTACCTCAAATCTGCTGAGGTCATGGAGTTGCTACAGGTAAGCCCTGGTACACTTCAAAATTTGCGTATCAATGGCACTTTGCCCTATTCTAAAATTGGCGGAATCATCTTTTATGATGCAGATGAAATTCATCGCATTATTCAGGAAAACCGCATTGACAATTCATATTAAAATGAGATGCCAGAAGTTAATTACATCCAGCACCTTAATGCTGTTTTTGAACAATTTAGACAAGACAGTAGACTAAACCCAACGCATATAAGCCTATACCTGGCACTTTTTCAGTTGTGGAATTATCATCGCTTTCGCGAAAGCTTCCATGTAAACCGTGAAGACGTGATGAAACTTGCCAAAATAGGTTCAAAATCTACCTATCACAGATGCGTGAAGGAATTAAACCACTACAACTATTTAGTTTATGTGCCATCGCATAACCCATTCAAAGGGTCAAAAATCAAGATGCTCAAATTTGAGACAACCTCTGGACAAGTTGTGGGACAAGATGTGTACCAAGGCGTCCCAAATCAAGGACAAGCAATGGGACGTTCTAATAAACATATACAAACTTTACAAAACAGTTATAAACTACCTCAGCCAAAAAATGAAGATGAGGTTTTAGATTTTTTTAAAAAAGAACAATGGCCAGAAGTTGAAGCCCAAAAATTCTTCAATCACTACCAAGCTATAGGCTGGAAAATTGGTGGCAAAATAAAAATTGAAAATTGGCACGCATCCGCAAAAAACTGGATGCTCAAATCTGAAGAATTGCAAAACGATAAGCAAGTGTCCCAAAATATTGCATCCGACGAACGTAGTGAGAGGAATGCACAAAACCTACACACGGTAAGAAATAAAGATTACAATCAGCCATTATGAAACAATCTCAAACAACATACAACCTAAAAAATCCAAGTATCATTTATGTGGGTTCCGCTCAATACGAGCTTGGCACTTTTGATGGTAAGTCCATTTTATACGACTTCCCAAAAATAGTGAGGTATCTAGATGCAAAAGGAAAGTTGATGTTTGGTAAAAACTTCAAAATCTATGAAGATGACCACGATTTACTTTTAAAACTAACAAGCTACTTTATCCAGGACCATGACTATTGTAAAAAGTTAGGAATAGATACTGCAAAGGGCATTTTACTTTCAGGTCCAGTGGGCTGTGGTAAAACCACTTTGATGCGGCTGTTACCGCATCTCGTACCACATAAGAAAGCCTACAATTTCATTCCGTGCCGGAATATCGTTTTTGGGTTTAATGGCGTAGGGTTTAAACTCATTCAGGACTATGAAGATACCAAGGATTATTGCTTCGATGATTTAGGTGTCGAACACGTAGGACGCTATTATGGCAAGGACTGCAATGTGATGGGCGAAATTCTCATTTCCCGATATGAAGTCTTTAGAAGAAAAGGCACAAAGACACACATCACTACAAACCTCAATGCAGAAGAGCTTCAAGAGAAATATGGGGAGCGGGTTCGGTCACGGATGAGGGAGATGTTTAATTTGTTGAGTTTTAATTCTAAGACAATAGACAAAAGAAAATAGATATCTATTCTTCCCAAATAATACTTAATGCTTTTCCTCTATAGGTAATACAATGCTCAAAAAACTTTCTTTGTACATCATCATCGTTAACGTAATTAAAAATATCAACAGCCCATATTTCTTCTTTTTTGAAGAGATTGTCCGTTATATTTCCAAAATACTCACCCATAACAGTATTTGGAGCAACCTTATTCTCATACAATAAATATTTAAAAGGAAAATGCTCACTATAGTACTTCCACTTAACCTTACCATTTTCACCATAAACAATCATAATATCGTGATTTCCTATATCGGCAAATCTAAATGCACAGGCAGTCCGGCTGACGTTATACTCATCCTTTAGATAATCTATCAATTCAATACTGAAGGGTTTTCGATTAATATCTTTTAGGAATCTTTCTTCAGGCATTAGCAAACAAGAGGCAAAAAAATCTGCCTCTCTTTCAATTTGATTAAACTGCTTTTTATTGGTTCTGGATTGATGCGGTTCCAGCAGTCCTTTTTTCAATCCAATTCTATGGGAATCTATGTAATAATGTCCAAGCTCGTGGGCAAGCGTAAACCTTCCCTTTGCAGAATCTGCCCTGTTTCCTAAATCCGTATTTAAGTGTATAAAAAAATTTCCGTTATCGTAGAAAGTCATTCCATCAAAAGTATTCTTCCCATAGCTATCATAAAATACGGCTAATCCTTCATCATCCAATATACTGTTAAGTGGAGTAATTTTTTCTTTATATTCCAACGCAATACTTTCTGCAAGTTCCTTTATGCTTGGTCTATTCCGAATCACTTGAATCTTGGTTATGTTTTCTTCGCATTTTATCAATGATATGCTGAGGCAAATCTTCTTTACCTTTACGCGCAACCATCCTAAGGCTTTCAACTTCCCCAGCTACATCTTCTTCAAACATTGTAATAACTTTTGGCTCTCTATAAAACGTATTGTTGATGATGGCAATTGGGTCAATGGATTTATAATCCAATTTAAAATCGTAATCTTCGTATAACTTGTTAAATCTATCCAGTTCAATTTCATTTTCAGGATAAAGAAATCCGGTTGAACCTAACCAACTGTCCAACTGTTCAATTTCTATAAGTTCTATTTTCTTAGGCTTGGCCATTCAAAATGTCTAAATAGTTCGTAACGTGTTTATGTGCATCTCCGTAATAAGTATTTACGGATTTTTGGGTCAACGAGAGCTTTTCCCTGAGTAGCTTCGTAATGGTCCTGGGTACTTTTTTGCCTTGCTTCCGATAAGCTCGGTACGTAAAATAAATGATTCGATGTTTTTCAGATAATTGTGTAAGTGCCCTTTCTATGGTTTTAAGTTTCGCAACAACCGCTCTTTTTGCCTCAGCATCTTCGGGCATTTCAAACTTGTCCAGTAATTCATCTGCACTTGTTACAAGACTTAAATCTTCTTCTTCAGTAGGTTCTGCACAACTGTTCTGCTCGCCATATTTTATTATTTGGGTGTATAAAATTGGATACATCCAAATGAGTATGCCCTTATCTAAATCTTTTGCCTTGGATTTTTTCTTATCAAAAGTGGGATATTTCCAAACCCTGGCAAATGTGCAATGTGCTATCTCAAGAGCCACTACCTCATTATATCCATACTTGTTGCAATAAATCTCGGACTTACGCTTCAAATCCTTCTCAAATCTATAGCAGAATTGTACAAAAGCTTCCTGCGCCTCTTTAGGAAATTCATCCTTAAAAGAAATATAGTCCAGCAGTTCAACGCTCGGTAAATTTTCAAAATCTATGTCTTTATTAGTTTCTGTTTTCATTTATATACCAAAACGGATATATCCAAAAAGGTATTTGAGTGAGAGGCACTCATAACAACCTATGTATTACCATTAAAATACTGGGGGTTAATAATCAAGGGATTGCCAAATATAAAGAAAATCCCTACTAAAAGTAAACACTATGGCAAAAGATTCATCAGGTAAAAAATTCAACAGAATCCCTGAACACAAGAGAAAAGTAGGTAGCAAAACCATTACTGTCAAAGAGCACATAAGAAGTAACCGAAAAGATAGTAAAGGGAAGTAACGAGCGGAACTCCACAGCTCTGAATGGAGAATGTTTAATCTTAAAATTCATTTTTATGAATAGTATAAATTTCTCCAATGGAGAGCTTAGTTTATGCCATAAGAATAACTGTGTAAATGTACGAGGTGATGTAGCGAAAGCCATCGTTTTTGGACTTGCAACGTTAGTTGTTATTAGTGGTATAGCTTCAATGTTAGAGCAATCTAATTAGAAGTTAGTTATGGCAGCTTATTTAATAGAGGCTGCCATAATTGAAATATAGAACTCAGCCAATTGGGCAAACCATATATATAATACTGCTTGGTGCAATAATTGAAAATAAAACGTTAGAAAAATTACAACTATGACTGAAGAATATAAAAATGAAGTTATTGAAATTTTGGAAAATCTGGGGAAGCAACTTGATATTTCGGAAAGTCAATACAACGAAGCCGTAAAGAGTTACGAGGCTGTTGGTGAATGGCTATCAAAAGAAGGTTCACCGCTTTATCCATTTAATCCAAGAATACTCCCTCAAGGCTCTTTTATGCTGGGTACAATAATCAAACCAATTAATGATGAGGATGATATTGATATGGACCTCGTTTGTAAATTAAGTGGTAAACCCTCAAATTGGACACAAAAGCATCTAAAAGATGCTGTTGGCGACAGACTTAAAGGCCATTCTACATACGAACAAATGATTGAGGATAAAGATGGTGGCAGAAGATGCTGGACACTTGAATACTCTGATGACGCTAACTACCATATGGACATTCTACCCTCCATTTCAGATAAGAATTTTACGGTTTTGCTTAGCGAATCCTTTAATAATAGCCAACACTTAGATACTAACACATTGGCCATTCGTATTACTGATAAGGAGGAGTATAACTATTCAACCGAAATCAATACCGAATGGTGGATGAAAAGCAACCCTTTTGGGTATGCAAAATGGTTTTATCAAAGGGCCATATACAGTTCAACGAAAATGTTTGCTTTGAGCGAATCAGTTGACCCTGTAAGACCATACCAAAAAGAAAAATTGCCTTTACAGCGGGCTATTCAATTGTTGAAACGTCACAGGGACATGATGTTTTCTTCGGACGAGTACAACAGTGAAAACAGACCTATTTCCATAATAATAACCACCTTAGCTGCCAGAGCTTACGATAGAAGTGAGAATATCGTTGATGCCTATGTCAATATCGTAAGTAGAATGCGTGACTTAATTGAAACAAAATTGAACCCAAAAACGGGTCTTTATGAAAGGTGGGTAAGTAATCCTGTTAATAATGAAGAGAATTTTGCTGATAAATGGAGTGAGGTTCCACAAAAGGAGGAATATTTTTATAAATGGTTGGATAAGTTGGAAGAAGACCTCGAAACAGTCAAATATAGTCAAGGAGTTGGCTTGCAAAAACTGAATGAGTCTTTTTCAGCACAATATGGCGATAACGTCGTGAATAAAGCTTTTGCCGCATACGGCGAAAAAAATAGAATCCTTAGAGAATCTGGACTGAGGAAAATGGCAAGCGGTACAGGTATCTTAGGTTCAGTCGGTACTTCAGTACCAAACCATAACTTTGAAGGTAATGTATGAGTAGTAGATTTTTTAAGGCCAACAGTAAAAGAAAACTTAATGGGATTCCTTCACACGAACAATTGAAGAGAATCAAAAAAGAATTTCCTGAAATCAAGGTCTTAAAAAGTGGCTGGGATAATTTTGAAATAGTTGTCCAAATACAACCAACAGCGATTAGTGAGTTGTATAATGTGAAAATTGTGTATACTAAAAACAAATGGGTAAAAATCTTTGTGGTAAATAAAACCTTGGAAATTGCAAAAAACAGAATAAAACTGCCCCACGTTTATGACAGTCAAAAACAGCAATTATGTCTTTACTCACCTTCTAAAAAAGAGTGGAGCGCTCATAATTACATTATTGATACAATAATACCTTGGATAAGCGAATGGTTGTATTATTATGAATTATGGCTACCAGAAGGTAAATGGTTAGGTGGTGGGCATAACGAGTATCCAAATGATGACAACACTGAAAAACTTATAAATGAGTAGTAAAAAATTTAAAATATTATCAATTGATGGCGGCGGTATCAAAGGTGTTTTTCCTGCATTGTTCTTGACACTATTAGAGGATGAATTGAAAAACCGTACTGATGGTAAGACCAAAATTTATCAGCATTTCGATTTAATTACAGGAACATCTACAGGTGGTATTATTGCTATTGCATTGGCATTGGGCATTCCTGCCAAAGAAATTTACCATCTGTATTTAGATAATGCTAAAAACATTTTTGGGAGCAAAAAACCACTTTTCTTAGGCTTAAAGAAACCCTTTTTCCTGGGTCAAATTTTCAATTCAGCGCATAAACGCAACTTTCTTGAAAACCTGGTTAGAAAAACATTTAAAGAAGCCAACAATGGGACTGAACCAAGACTTGGAGACTGTAAAACGAATGTCTGTATTCCAATATATGATTTAATACAAGGTAACCCCAGTGTTTTAAAAACAAAGTATCATCCAGCTTTTGAAAGGGACTATCATATTCCGGCTTATCAAGCTGCTATGGCTACTTCAGCCGCACCCACATATTTTAATCCTTACACTTCGGAATATAAGGACCTTAATGGTACTACAAAAGATTTCGTAAATAAAGTAGATGGTGGCATAATGGCAAACAACCCTACATTAGTTGCTTTTTTGGAAGCCATAAAAGCGTTCAAAGTTGATATGTCTCAACTCGAAATCCTTTCCCTTGGAACTGGATATAAAAAGTTTACCGATGGTAATTCTCGCAAAAGATGGGGTTTACATTATTGGATGGTAAAGAATAAGAGAAAAAGACTTATCGAACTTTTTATGCAAAGTCAATCACAACTTGTCGCAAACTATATTAGTCTACTGTATCAAGGAATCGATAAAAGCGAAAAGGATAATCCAAATTTTATTTATGACCGAATTGACGTTTTTTTAAATGAAGACAATAATATTGAGATGGATGAATGCAACAAAACGAAAATTAAAAATTTTGCAGAGTTAGCATCCATCGAATTTCAACATAATAGAAGTGCTATACTTAAAAATCACTTTTACTAAACGATTCCCCACCTACGGCACTTGCCACCTCATCACTCGCTACCTCATTTCGCTGGGCTACATTCGTCCGTTCATTCTTCAGCAACAAGAGCTTTCAGTTCCGCGCGGTACCAGCAGGTATTGTGCAATGCACTTCAAATAGAATTTTTACACAAATGAATAATTTGCCATTTTAAGGAAAATCTGTTGAGCACAATCCCTGCTCGTACCTTTTGCCTTTGCCCGCACCAGGCACAAGTATTTCCGTCGTTGTAATAAACACCATTGATACCATTAAAATTCGGGAAGGCAGGTAATAAGGTGTGCGCCAGTTGTTCGATTTTGTTTCATAAAACATCCCGACAAGGGTAGATAAACGACAATCAAAATCAGTCAATAGTTTAAACATCCCTTACGGTCGCCCTTGTCGGGACCGCCACCACAGCCAACGCGCCATCCAAAGCGGTGGCTTGTTTTATTCCACACATTCCACGCCTTCTGCACTCGTGGCTACTCTTACCCCTTAAAATCCCATAACGGTCGGCTATCACCGGCATAATGATTTAGGGGTAACCGCCACTTCACGTTTTGCGAGCCTGCGTGTCGCTGCGGGCTTATACGGTGTCACAGTTTTTGATATCTATTCAATAAATATTTGTAATAGCGATAACGTCCTACAGCAGTACCACCTTACCTAGTGGTTAAGCTGGTACCGCTTCCGTCCAGATAAGTAAGAGCTATGTATTCCTTCAGCGCCTTCCTACCGTCAGTCACCTTACTCACACACAGCACTTACCTATTCAAGTAAAAATAGAAATCACTTTAAACCAAATCAAAAAACTGCGCCACCTAGTGTAAACATGGCCGTGACCGCCTTTCGTGCCTACAGGCGCCCACTCACGGCACCCTTGCTAATCTCGCAGTCGGCTCGCGCCTTTTGAATTACCTGCTCAATAAAAATCAGGCTTCGACAACAGGGGCTTTAGGGGCATTATTCATAACCGATTTAATACCAGTTTCCACACCCGAGCTGCCTTCGTAGATTTCACTAGTGCCGATGACCTGGCCATTACTAGCCTTAAGATTAAAATAGTGTTTTCCGTTACTGGATTTCTTTCGGTCATATCGGCTATCGATTTGAGAGTTTTCTCTAACCGATTCAATACCGTTGAGACAACCAGCTTTTGAGGTATATGCTTCACTTGCCAGTATGTTTTGGCCGTTGGCCGCTTTCAATCTGAACCTGTGCTGTCCACTAGAATCTTTATACGTTTCAAATTTTCCCATAGTATTTGGTTTTAAATGATATCAGATAAAGATAAAAAAAGGTCACAAATATAGGTGGCTACCTCAGCCCAGCCGCACACCAGCAGTAAAGTTCAGGCCCTACGGGTTTTGAAAAAATAGTGCGCCAAAGGTGCGCACCATTTTAGAACATTTATTTTGAATTAGTCCTTGGTTCAGGTTACTGCTGGCTTGGCCAAATCGCCGCCTGCTTCTGTGAGTTAGCTGTTTCTTCTATCGTCAGTATAGCAATTTCGAAAGCGCACGATTTTTCCCAAAAAACTTGACAGCCTGGCCACGCCACCAAAAAGAGGGCTTTCTTTTTTTCGTTTTTCTTTGTAAAAAAAATGTGTTCATTTTCTTTGGTTGGATTGAAAAAGCCCTGGCGTTAAACCAAGGCTCTATCGCTTTATTCTGTCATTTCTTCCTCTTGCGCCGCAGTCGAGACTTCAACCAGTCCTTGAGATAAATCTTCAGTAAAAGCGAAACTATGAAGCTCACACACGCCCCAAAAATGGCCACCACCGCAGATCCCATGAGATCATCCGCAGAAATAGAATGTAACGCTGTGGCAATCGTGCCACCTATAGTTCCCGCTTTCGTAGACATATATCTGTGTGGCATCGAATTACTTTTTAGCCTCTGGAGACTCTTCTTTTTTCGCTTTCGCAGAAGCGGAAGTATTATCAGCTGTTACTGCTTGACTTACCGCCGTTGCCACCGTACCGGCTACAGTTACATAGGTTGCAATAGTCACCAAAGTTGCCGGTAAAGCAATAGGGGCTGCGATGATGGCACCACCAGCAGTTGCCAAAGCGATACCTATATTGCGCAAGGTTCGGAAAAATTTAGGGGTAGGTTTTTTATAACGTTCTATAAGTGTCATAATTCTGAGATTTAATTGTGATAAAAACTTTTTCTTTTCGTTCGTATGCCTGATGGCAAAGCGATAGGACCTTCTGTAAAGCAGCTCGAGAAGACCAGCCTTTGCCAAGTCCACTGAGCTGGGAAACGGGTGCCAGGCATCCTTCTAATTCTCGCAGCGCGTCATTAGCCGGATGAATTAAAATTAAACTGCGACCAGGAACATCCAACACGTTCAAATGATTTTTGAACTTTGTAGAAAATCGTGGCACTACTTCGTAACGCCCTTCAGGAATACAAGAAATATTCCTTTGATTTTTTCGCCAGGGCAACTCAATCATAAAGCAGACCAGATGGTCATTTAAGAAAAGGGCACCGTTGGTACCCTTTTCAAAGTAGCTTCGCTTCAGGATGAGGTTCATACTACTGCGTATCTACATTAGCAATAGACAGCGCGTTGTAAGCACCGTTTTTAAGTGAATACATCTGCCCATTTACTTCCTGATAGAACTCAATACCTATTACCTGAAGAATCGGCAATGCGCTACCAGCGGGTAGAGCAACCGCAAGGTTAATAGCTGCAGTATTTGCGGAGTCATAAGGCAGAATTGCAGTCTCAGCGCTTTCAAAATTAGATGCTTCATTAGCAAAATCCAATTCTGCAGCACCGGTTACAATTTTGAAGTGAGTTGTCCCGATTGGTCCAGCAATACGAACCGATGGTGCAAACGGAGCCAGGTTCAATTCCACATCGCCCGTTGCACGGTCGAGAGCTGTCGTGTACGGAGCAAAAAGCGTCGCACCAAGTTTACCATTGAGATTAAACTCAAAGCCCTGCAGGGTGCTCATATCACCATCTTCGATGGTTCTAGCACCACGCGCATTAGTAGTATCAGTTTTAGTAACTGCTACAAGAGCCTTAGTCAATCGACTTACCACACGCTTATCTTTTGCATTCTGCAAAAGCACACGGATGGCGTTACGGATTACTTTTCCACCCTTCCCGGCACGTCCAAATTCAGAGCCGTTTTCACGCGTTCTTTGGAACACTGGGTCATTAGCGATACGATTAGCATCCACGCCACCTTTGGTGCGCGCAAGATGCCCATCAGAGCTTTTGTAAAAGGAAATGTCGCCAAGAGTTCCTTTTAGCTTGATAATACCAGTTTGTCTAGCCATTTTTAGAAAATTTTATGATTACTCAACAAATCAAACTAGATTTGTAGAGCTATCAGAATTCCTAGAACCGCATCTGCCAACTAGTACGATTTTTGCCGATTTAAGTGTATCGTTCAACTATAGGTGCTGTACAGATGAAGTATGGATAGTGCATTAAAATGAAGATTGTAAGAGCCACTATATTCCCAAAAGACGTTCATTGCCTCACCGGCAGGAGTGAACGCTATGGCCGTAAGCTATTACAAGACATTAGAAGCCACTTTGGAAAGCAGTCTTACCAGTTTGTCACAGTAGAAGAATTCGCCGAGTACAGCGGAATTAAAGAGGAAACTATCAAAGATTATTTACTTCAAGTTTCATAGTATTTATAGCCATTTGAGTAGGTTTGAATCCAGAAAAGAGTTATCTTTATGTAGTCTTGAAATGCTAATTTCAATTAAACAAGTTCTTTTAAAATGGTAGGTATTCGGTCAGTTCACTTGTGAACATTATCCCGGGCATCCCCAAAACATAGATATAGCGAGGCTTCCCAAGGTTCACCCGTAAAAAGTTTGAATCCTGTCGAGGTCACTTTAAAAACCCAGCTTTTACAGCTGGGTTTTTTATTTCTTCACATTTACAGAACAAAAGTCACAAACCCAAGAAAGCGTTAATTTACACGTCGTTGCAAATCACTATTACTATCTTTGAGAAGACTAAAAATTTAAATTAACTAACAAACTAATATCATGAACATAAAAAAATACAGAATAGCAGCTATTGGTTTAGCCTTAACAGCTACCACACTTATTGCATGTAAAGAATCTCCAAAATCAGAGGAAAGTGAAGAAATGCTCTCTGAAGAAGCGATGGTAGAACAAGAATTGCCTTCTATTACTATCGAAAAATTAATGGACTCACCAGCTTATGAAACTGCTAGTCTTTCTCTTAAATCTCCAGATGTTTCTGAAACTATTCCTTCCGGTGATACTAACTTTGATTTTGAAGTTACAAACTATGAATTAGGAGCAATTACTGACAGTGAAAATGCAAACCGTTTAGCCAATTCAGGAAAAGGTCAGCACATTCATTTTATTGTGAATAATCAACCCTACTCTGCTCACTATGAGCCTACCTTTACTAAAGCTCTTCCTGACGGAACACACCACCTAGTAGCTTTTTTAAGTAGATCTTACCATGAGTCTGTTAAAAATAACAATTCTGTCGTGGTAAAGAAAGTACAAGTAGGTGACGAGATTACTCAAGAATTGGATATGGATGCTCCTACTCTTATTTATAGCAGACCTAAAGGAGAGTATTCTGGTAAAGACACAGAGAATTTACTATTAGATTTCTTTGTTATTAACACCACTCTTTCAGAAGATGGGAATAAGGTAAGAGCTACTATAAACGATGAAGTTTTTACTATTACTGAGTGGGCTCCATATATTGTAAAAGGACTTCCTATGGGTGAAGTTTCTATTAAACTAGAGCTTGTTGACGATAATAATCAAGTTATACCTGGACCATTCAATAGTGTGACAAGAACAGTTACTCTTAAAGAGTAAGATATCAAGGAAAAAGAACGGAGAATCATAAAAAGCGTTTTTACATATGTAAAAACGCTTTTTTTATCTTTTAAGTAGTTGCTAATATGATTTAAAACGAGAGAAAGTTCATAGTTTTAAACTTACTAAGCTCACACAAAGTCATAGATTGAATTTGGTAAGTAAAGCCAATTAATAAGAAAACAGCTTTATGAAATATTCACAAAGCTGTTTTTAATGTTGTATAATAAGATGTTACTTTTTCTTCTTCTGTAACTCTTGTTGAGCTTGTGCTTGTTCCATCATTTGCTCCATTCTTTTAGCAAATCTACCCTTCTTTTTAGGTTTAGCTTTTGCTTTCTCAATTTTGGCAAGGACCTTATCCTTATCAATTATCACATTCTTTATAACCAACATCAGTCCTATTGTAATTAAGTTGGATACAAAATAATAAAGCGATAGACCAGCTGCGTAATTATTAAAGAAAACTAACATGAATAATGGCGATAAATACATGATAAACTTCATGTTAGGCATTCCTGGTTGTTGTGCCTGCGCCATGTTTTGACCAGTGGTCATTTGCATATAGAAAAATATAGCAACAGACGCTAGAATTGGAAATAAACTTACATGATCTCCGTAAACCGGTATGTGGAAAGGAAGTTGAAAAATTTCATCGTAACTCGACAAATCATCTGCCCATAAAAAGCTTTTCTGTCTTAATTCGATAGCTGTTGGGAAAAATTTGAACAGGGCAAAAAATACAGGCATCTGTAATAATGCCGGTAAACATCCAGATAAAGGACTCGCTCCAGCCTCACGCTGAATACGCATGGTTTCTTGTTGCTTTTTAAGAGCGTCATCTTTATACTTTGCAGTTACTTTTTCAATCTCAGGACGTAATATTTTCATTTTTGCCTGAGTTAAATAACTTTTATATAAAACTGGCGATAATAATAACCTTACCCCAAATGTTAGAAGAATAATACCTATCCCAACAGGAATTCCTAGATATTTAGGAGACGTAATAAAAGTAAATAGTGGTCTAATTACATATTTATTAATGACACCAAAAATTCCCCAACCTAAATCAACTACTTCTTCCAGATTGGCATCATAATTTTCAAGAATATCATAATCCGTAGGACCAAAATACCAGTCCATATTATACATTAACTCACCACCAGAATAATCTAATTGAAATTCTGAACTAAATTCCTTGGTAAATTTATTTTGTGTATCGTCTATAGATGCAATATTCTTAGTTCTTAAAACACCAGACGTAAATGGAGTGTCGGTTACAAGTATTGAACTGAAAAAGTGTTGCTTGTAAGCTGCCCAAGTAATAGCGTTTCCTTCCTCCTCGGCGGTTTCTCCTTGTCCAGTATAATCATCGCTACCACCATCATATTCAAATTTAATTTCAGTATATCTGTTCTCATTTTGAATACTCTTTGAACGTCTATACCCTTGCATATCCCACTTAAGTGAAACAGCATCACTTGTATTTGCAACCGAGTTTAAACCAGTACTTCTAATAGTAAAATCAACCATATAATTATCTGGTTTGATTTCATATCTAAATTCTATTTTGGCATTGTTACCTGGTGTAGCAACGAAGTTAAAAACCTTATTTTCACCGTTCATACTTTGTTGCGGAGTAAAAAGCATGTCTGCGGTATTTAACTTACGACCATCTTTGGTCATAAAGGTCAAATTCAATTGCATATCACCATCGTTTACTAAGTAAACTGGTAAAGAATCGTAAGTCTTAAACTTTAAAAGTTCGGCTTGGGTTAAATACGCTCCTTTTGTACTGAATTTGTAATCTACTAATTCGGTCTGGTAGGATAAAGTTTCAGCACTATTACTAGGATTAATTGAATCATTTACAACTGTCAAGCCATCAGGAACAAGTTGATCATTATTGGATATAGATTGTTCAGTTGTAGTATTGGGTTCTTTTTCTTGTACTTCTTCCTTATTCATAAAGAACATGTACATTAATATTGCAAAGATTAAGGACATCCCTAAAATTTGCTTCCAGTCTGTTTTATTTTCTTCCATTTCTAGATAGAGTTTGAAACTCTGTAAAGGGTTTGTGGTGATTCTGCTTTCGCGAAAGCGGAATCAGATTATTTATTTTTATTACTTTTAAATGTTGCTGCCGCAGCTACAAATGATTTGAACAATGGGTGTGGATTTGCTACTGTACTTTTATACTCAGGATGGTACTGTACTCCAATAAACCAAGGATGATTCTCTATTTCAACGATTTCAACCAAATCAGTTTTTGGATTGACTCCGGTAGTTTTTAATCCAGCTTGTTCAAGTTGATCTCTATATTCATTGTTATATTCATAACGATGACGATGACGCTCACTTATCAATTCATTTCCATAGATTTCTGACACTCTACCACCATTCAATTTACAATCCCATGCACCTAGTCTCATGGTACCACCCATGTCTAGTATATTTTTTTGATCCTCCATAAGAGAAATTACAGGATGCGGCGTGTTGTCGTCCATTTCTATAGAGTTAGACTCTTTCAATCCTAAAACGTTACGTGAATATTCAATTACCGCCATTTGCATACCCAAACAGATACCAAAAAAGGGTAATCCGTTTTCTCGAGCATACCTAACTGCTTCTATTTTACCTTCTATCCCTCGTTCACCAAACCCAGGAGCAACTAGAACGCCGTCTAAATGTGATAACTTTTTCTCAACATTTTCTACCTCTAAGTACTCACTGTGAATACTCTCAATCTTAACTTTTACCTCATTTTCTGCACCGGCATGAATGAATGCTTCTAAAATAGATTTATAGCTATCTTGTAACTCAACATATTTACCAATTAATCCAATCGTCACCTGACTTTTAGGATTTTTATGTTTGATAACAAACTCGTTCCAACTTTTGAGGTTTGGTTGACTCTCAGTTTCTATGTGCAATTGTTTAATGACAACTCTATCCAATCCTTCTAATAGCATTTTATTAGGAACGTCATAAATAGTTTCTACGTCAATAGATTGTATTACTGCTTCTGGTTTAACGTTACAAAAACGTGCTAGCTTTGTTCTTATTTCATCAGAAAGTTCGTGTTCAGTTCTACAAACTAATATATCTGCTTGTACTCCACTTTCCATTAATGTTTTAACACTGTGCTGCGTAGGTTTTGTTTTTAACTCGCCTGCCGCACTTAAAAATGGTATAAGCGTTAAATGAATAACTAATGAATTGTTATCACCTAATTCCCATTGTAATTGACGTACACTTTCGATGTAAGGTAATGACTCAATATCTCCTACTGTTCCACCTATCTCGGTAATTATAACATCATAATCACCTGATTTACCTAAAATCTGAATACGCTCCTTAATCTCATCAGTTATATGTGGAATCACTTGAACCGTCTTTCCTAGGAACTCTCCTCTACGTTCTTTTTGAATGACACTTTGATAAATACGTCCTGTTGTAACGTTATTTGCTTGAGAGGTATTAACATTTAAAAACCTTTCATAATGTCCTAGATCTAAATCAGTTTCGGCACCATCCTCTGTTACGTAACACTCACCATGTTCATAAGGATTCAGTGTTCCAGGATCTACGTTAATGTATGGATCAAGTTTTTGGATTGTAACTCTTAATCCTCTAGCCTGTAGCAGTTTTGCTAGTGAAGCTGCGATAATTCCTTTTCCTAATGATGAGGTTACTCCACCCGTTACAAAAATGTACTTAGCATGTGCCATAATATCTGTTTCCTTACTTTAAAAACAGGTGCAAAAGTAATTATTTAATATGGGATTGTAAGCATAATTGAGGTAGTTATTAAGCACTTCACCGATTAAGAAATCTAATTGCTATTATTAAAAAATCCCTAGTCCTTTTTTATGAGGAATAGGGATTTGAATTATTATTTTACTTTATATACTTACTCTACTATGAGTTTAGTAGAAATCGTATTACTGTTTTGTTTTACTTCTACTATATACATTCCGCTGGCAATTGTATCCAAAGAAAACTGCTGCTCTACAAACGAGTTCTCAAAATTGCGAGTTAAAATTTCTTTACCAGACAGGTCATATAAGGTTACAGAAGTAGGTTCGTCATTCCATTGATCTAATAATAGGTTGAATGAATTTGTAGCAGGATTTGGATATATAGAAACTTGCGGAGTCAATACAATATCCTCATTACTCAACGGAGTTACTGTTGTTTGACATACTTGAACGGCCCATTGATTCAACACACCAGCATCTCCATTAAAAAAGTCTGCCATTACTATAGTCCAATTACCATTAACATCACTGTTTGATAATGTTGACATAGGATCAACCGGACTAGAGTAAGTTCCTGAAACAGGACTAACACATACAACATCAGGTGCACCATCTTGAAACAAAATATCAATATCGTCCTCACCAATACATGTTCTACCCCAAATCGTAGCAACATCACCATTCGGATTATTAACTTGTACTACTAAGTCCTGAACATAGTCATGTGTAATATCTAAATCTATTCTAATTTCTTGAGAAACATTGGAAACTGGAATATTAATTTGATTTGAAAGTACAGCTCCTTGAACATTGCTTCCTTGACCGTCAGGAATAGGTAAGTTGATACTTCCTGAAGAATAGGTATCACAAGTGGTTTGCACACTTGCATTTATATTGAAATCTTCGTCATTTATATTAAAAAAGATGTTATTGGCAGCCTCTATCATTAACCTGCAATTAGGGGCTACAATTCCGCCAGGAACTATCAAATCATAAGAACCATTATTAGGAACGTTTGATGCTAAAACAGTATCGAAGGTTTGACCACCATCGGTTGATAAAACAATATTAACAAAGCCTTCATTTATACCGTTTGCATTGGTTCCTGCTACGTCCCAAGTAATGGTTTCAGTACTTCCTGGCAACCATACTATACCCGTAGTATTTTGAGATGTAACTCTAAAGGGTCCTGCAGCAGTTATGGAAGTAGCTCTCATGGTATCAGAGTCCGTTTGTCCACCTCTTGCATCATTATCCCTTACGGTTACAGTAAAATTCATTCCCCTTGTTACAGAAGGAAGTACTTCCCACTCTGTAGATACTCCTCCATTTGCAACTATATCTTCAAGCTGTGGAATAAATCTTGTAGGACTAGTAGTTCCTTGAAAAGATCTAAATAGTGGTCCTGTAGTATTAGTTGGGCTAGGCAACCCTGCGGACCCAAGATCAAATTGCTCCCAAGTATATGTCAGCCCTGCAGTACCATCTGCATCTGTAGCGCTTGCAGTCAATTTGAAAGGAGTTTGACTAGGTATAAAATAATCTAAACCAGCATTTGCAGTTGGTTGAGAGTTTCCAGTAGGAGTTTGTTGTGCGCAGGTAAAATCGATTGTATTCCATATACTATTAATACTCGTTTGATGAAAATAAGCATCACTATTAGGTTGAACGTTTTGAGGTGGACAAATTCCTGCATATGCCATAATTGTTGAACCACTTCCTACTTCATATGCCGATCCACCACTTCTATTACCACCCGAACAGCTTCCTGCAGTACCATTAAAACTATGTGGTGCACCAAATTGATGTCCTAATTCATGAGCTACAAAATCAATATCATATGGATCTCCAATTGGTTGTGCTCGTCCCGTTACTCCTTGTGCTTTTCTACCAGGTACGCAAACACTACCTAACGAAGCCAAACCACCACCACCAGTTGTGAAAACATGTCCAATATCGTAATTACCTGACCCGATAGTTGAGTCAATTAATTGCTGATTTTGAGGTAAAATTGCTCCAGCATTGTCGTTGCTTAAATTATCAGAATTGATAAAAATTAATAAATCATTGTTAGCCACTAAATTCATTGTAACAGATAAATCTTGCTCATAAACAAAATTGTTTCGCGCGAGTGTTACATTCATAGCTGCTAGAACAGCCGCTCTTCGTACTTGTTCAGTGTCTGTATTTGTAAAGCCTGCTCGTTCCCAATGAAATCTAGAATATTCTATGGTAGCACTTATAGCAATTCTATAAGTACGCAACTGACCATCGTTTGCATTCTTAGAAATATCGTGGCTATGATCCTCACGTGATTGAACATTTGACGTATCTAGTGTACAATAACCGCCAGCATCAATAACTGGTAGATCTTGTTTTGAATAAGATATATAAACTGATCTATCCTTTGTAAAAGGATCAATAAATTCCAATCCAGATTCTGGGTTATAAATCATTCCGTGAAATCCTAATGGCGTGATTGTAAAACGAATTTGAGTATTGGAATTATCTGTAGAATAGCCTATAAATGAATTGATATCGCTATACTTATCCTGCAATGCTTTTTCCATAATAGGTGCTGAGTAAACCTCAAAATCCAAAACACCATGGCTTGTAGGCAAGGTGATAATCTCAGAACTATGGGTACTATCAAAACGATGAGGAGCATTAATAATCGATGCCTTAATTTGATTTACATCAATAGAATAAAGTTTGTACTTAAAAGGCTCTGATTTCCTTTCGAGTTTATCAGAATCCTTAATTTGAATATTAGAAATTTGTTTAAAAAAATTATTTTGAGCAATCGAAATTGATGAAATCAATATTACTAAAACTAAAAATAAAGCATTAGAAGTGTATTTGTTTTGCATAATGTATATCTTATGCTGTAAAAATAGCGTTTAATAATCACATTTGTATAAACAAACTCATAATGAATCGTGGACAAAAATTTAAAATTTTTATAATGAAAAGCTTTCTTTTAATTTTTCTAACTGCAATCTTGGGATGTAAAACAGAAAAGAATATGATAATGGATAACAGTTCATCAAATTGCCCAGAAGGAGGTACATGTCAATCTGAGTTTTTTGAAAATACAATTTTCAAGATACAAGCAGATGAATATGGTGCCACCTACATTAAAAAGATGAACTCTAATCAAAGTTCTGTTCGTTATTCCTTCTTAAGAGATGAGATGAATAACATTGCAGATTCTTATTACAAAGAAGAATTCCACATTCTAATTCCTAACGAGAATGGGACCTACGAGTATAATCAGGAAAACATCAAGGATTTGTCTTTCGGTAGATTGTGTAATTGTAGAGGAACGACTGGATACTATCCAGTTGAAAAAGCGAATATTAAGCTCAATAGAAACGATGAACAGATTGCTATAACAGGAACTTTCTCTTTAAGTGAAGTGCCTC
Source organism: Nonlabens sp. MIC269 (assembly GCF_001430865.1). Taxonomy (GTDB): domain Bacteria; phylum Bacteroidota; class Bacteroidia; order Flavobacteriales; family Flavobacteriaceae; genus Nonlabens; species Nonlabens tegetincola. The sequence continues at coordinate 710,809 of NZ_CP011373.1, forward strand.
ACATTTTAAAATCAATTAATACCACTATCAAATTATAGATGAGTGGTTTTAAAAAGTTGCTCCTTGATTTTTATGTACCACCTAGCTTGTTCTTCCTTGTTGATACCGTGATTAGTTTCCCTATCGTACTGCTTTTGTAGCTTTCGTCTTTCTGATTCAATTTTTTGGAAGATTTCATTCAAATCAGTTTTGTATGACTTTCTAGGTCGATATTTGCTTAAAGCTGTTCTAAGTTTTCTAGCATAAATTTCAGAAATATCCCAATGCAATTGCTCGTGAGCAAGTAAATCTCTACTACTTTCTTGTATATTTTTTTTCCAACTGAGCTGAGGATAAAATTGACTTTCTACTTCATAGCTCAAATGAAAATCACCCTTTAAAATCTTAACCTCATAACTATAGGCTATACCTGTGTTGACACTCGCAAAATGTCTCGCATTTTGTGGTGGAACACCTTTAAAATCTTCCCAGGTCAATACAGGATGATCCTCGTAAGTAAAATATTCTGAAGGATTAGAATTTAGAACTAAAAGAAAAACGAAACACCAAGCAAGTTTCATCATTCCCAACTGAACTTAATTACCTTTTCAATGTCAGGATGCAAGCTATTTAGTACAGGACAAGTATTCCCTATCCTCTCAAGAATAATTTGAGTGCGCTTATCACAATTACCCTTCATTTCAAGTGAAACTTCTATTTTAGAAATTCTTCGAGGTTCACTTGCCATTGTTTTTAATACATGAGCACAACTACCAGAAATATCCTGATTAAGATCATTTGCCTTTATTCCCATTACAGTAAGCATACAACTTGCAAGAGCTGTTGCCACAGTATCAGTTGGTGAAAAGGCTTCTCCTTTCCCATTATTATCAGTAGGAGCATCTGTTACGAATGAGTTATCACTTTTAATATGAACAGATTTACACCTTAAATCCCCTAAATACTCAACCCTTGATGTCATATCTCAACTATTCGTTTTATTAATTCTCTTTTGTTTCCTCAGACGAGTCCACATCAATAACTTTTATAGATAAATCCTTTTGATATTGTAATAGAAAAACTGCTTCATTATAATATCCCGCAAGAAACTTCTTTCGATAATCAAATTTATTTTCAACCATCGTTGTTGCTCCATGGCGCATGGCACTTTCAAATAAATCACTAGCGCTAGCTTGTCTTAATATCACATCCATAGTTACATCAAATCCTCTTGTTGCATACTCATTGGGTGAAATATTGTGTGCTCGATAGTACGCTTTCGCAAAAGCAGTATCACCACCAGAATCTCTATTCATTTTTGGGTAAATATAATTAAGTTGCGCAAGTCGAGTATTTGACAAATCCATATCCTCGTAATTATCCATTCCTATCATGGTGATTTTAAAGTCATCAGCCTTTGCGCTATAATTAGAAACAGCATCGGTGATAAATCCAACGTTATCAACTGCAAGTATTACTAAATTTTCTTTTTCCTTATCCAAGGCATCAAAATAGTGACGACTAAAAATGTAATTCTTTTTTTGATTAGGAATTAACAGTTTTGCTTCGGGAACAAGGTTTGCAAATAAATTTTTAAGCTCAGGCTTTGTATTGTCTGTAACTATAATAATATTTTTTCCTTCCTTAATACTAAGGATATATTTTTGCATTTTTTCAATAAAGAGCTCGTCAACAGGTCTTGATTGAAAAAGATTTTTATACAGTCTTACATCGGTTGTTGTGAGAGGACTCACCACAGGAATATCATCTCCTTTTACGTGTTTTGCCACCTCTACTACATTTTTACCCATCAATGGACCAATAATAGTATTGTAATTCGAAAAATCTGTTTGATTTAAAATGGATTTTGTCCTATCTAAACTTTTACGAGTGTCGTATAAATCAAAGTTGACGTCTATTCCCAATTTTTTGGCACTGTCCCTGGCTACCTGCATACCACTATAGAAATCTAGGGCAATTCTTAGAGTACGATCAGCTTGCAATCTATCATCCTGAGATTGTTCCTCGGTAATTTTATGCAATGATAATGGTAGCATTACTGCTATACGCTGTTGGTCATAATTAACAATACTATCTCGTAAATTGCTATATAACCTATTTGTATTTATACCATTACCACTTAAACCATTATCTAGGTTAACTCTGGCAGGTAATTTTAATTGCATTCCAACTTTGAGACCTTCTTTAACATCAGGATTTAAAGATAATATACTATCCCCGGAAATTCCTGCTAATCTAGTAAGCGAATACATTCCCATTTTTGCCGGCACAGTGTAGGTCACAAATTTACTTGCATCAGTTGACCCTTCATTTTCAACGGTATTCTTTTTGGGAACGTTGATTATCATTCCAGGTTGTAAGTTATCTAAACCATAATTAAGTTTTTCTAATTCCTTAACTTTAATACCATATCTAGTTGCTATACCGTATTTAGTATCCTTGGGCAAGACTTTATATTGTCCATCTACCAAGGTGATAGGTGAATTATCCTGTGTCACTTGTTGCTTTTGCTCTTCGGCAAAAACAGGAATTCTTATCTTATCACCTCGTTTTAATGGTTTTGAGTATAATTCTTTGTTGGCCTCTTTTATATCAAGTTCATCAATCCCATACTTTTGAGCAAGTCTAAAAAGATTATCTTTTCGTTTAACTTTATGGATGATATATTTTTCAATCCTACTATTTTCTTGCTTGCCAGACTTTTCAGGTATCAATAGTACCGCACCCATTTTTAATCCTGATTTAAGGTCGGGATTAAGTTGTACTAGAGCATCTTCGGTTACGTCATATAATTGCGTTATACTATACAAGGTCTCACCCTGATCAACTGTATGCTTTTTATAGGTTTGTGCGCTTGCACAGCTCGCTTTCGCGAAAGCGAGACAAATAATTAATAAACTGTATATAAAATGCTTCATATTATTCCCACTCTATTGTTGCTGGCGGTTTTGAACTAATGTCATACACTACTCTATTAACGCCCTTTACTTTATTTATTATCTCATTACTGGTAGCTTGTAAAAATTCATAAGGTAAATTCACCCAATCGGCGGTCATACCATCTGTACTTTCTACAGCTCTTAAAGCTACACATTTTTCATAAGTGCGTTCATCACCCATCACTCCTACAGAATTTACAGGAAGTAAAATTGCTCCTGCCTGCCATACTTTATCATAAAGATTCCATTTTTTAAGATTCTCAATAAAAACAGCATCTACCTCTTGCAGTATAGCGACTTTTTCTGGTGTGATATCACCTAGAATACGAATAGCTAATCCTGGACCTGGAAATGGATGACGACCCAATAATTCTGGTGCCATTCCCATACTTGCTCCTACCCTACGAACTTCATCCTTAAACAATGCCTTAAGAGGTTCTACCACTTTTAATTTCATAAAATCTGGCAATCCTCCTACATTGTGATGAGATTTAATCGTGGCACTAGGTCCACCAGTAGCACTTACACTTTCTATCACATCAGGATAAATTGTTCCTTGTGCCAGGTAAGTAACGTCTTTGATAGAAGTAGCTTCATCATCAAATACTTCTATAAACACACGTCCTATCGCCTTACGTTTTTTCTCTGGATCGCTTTCACCAGCTAGTGCTTCCATAAATCGTGCCGAAGCATCTACTCCTTTAACATTAAGTCCCATTCCTTCATATTGATGAAGTACTTGACTAAATTCATTCTTACGAAGTAGGCCGTTGTTTACGAAAATACAATACAGGTTATTTCCTATCGCCTTGTGCAGTAACATGGCAGCCACACTGCTATCTACTCCACCGGACAATCCTAATACCACTTTATCATCACCTATTTGCTCTTTAAGATGGGCAACTGTTTCTTCAACAAAAGCATTAGGCGTCCAGTCTGGTTTTACTTCGGCTATGTCTATCAAAAAGTTTTGCAGTAGTAACTTACCATCTGTACTATGATAAACTTCTGGATGAAATTGAATAGCATAGGTTTTTTCTCCTTCTATTTTGTACGCGGCATTCTCCACATCATTTGTAGAAGCTAATAGTGTTCCGCCTGTGGGAAGTTTTTTAATTGTATCACTGTGACTCATCCAGACCTGACTGCCTTTGTTTATTCCTTTGAAAAAAGGCTCATCTGGGTGAACGTAATTTAAATTAGCTCGTCCATATTCTCTTGTGCTACTAGCTCCTACTTCACCTCCATGGAAATGTGCAAGGTACTGTGCTCCATAACAAACACCTAAAAGTGGCTTTTTACCACGTATAGAATCTAGATCTATGTGAAATGCCTGATCAGACCTTACAGACATTGGACTACCAGAAAGTATTACGGCTTTAAAACCATCGATATCATCAGGCAAGTGATGATAGGGATGAATTTCAGAATAGATATTGAGTTCTCTTACACGGCGAGCAATAAGCTGAGTATACTGCGAGCCAAAATCGATTATAAGTACCTTGTCATGTTGCATGGGCAAATTTACCCTTTTGCTAGAAAAAAGCCATCAGGCTTTTAAATAATTGTCATCAGGTTTTGTTAACAACTATATCTTATCAATCAGGTAATTTAATCACCGTAAATCTTAAATCAAATGGATTTAAATTACTCTTCAGTTTTTCCAGCCATTGAGAACCGTATTTTTCATAAAAGGAAGAAAAATTAAGAACTCTTTCTTGTAAATTACCATTAGGAAACAACTGTTCTTGCAGCTTAAGTGCTCTTTCATTCACATCCTTTAATTTACGTTTTTGAGCTGTAAGGAGTCTCTTTTCTAAATTTTCAAGACCTTTTATCTGTTTACGCTCTTGTGCTGCCACTGCTCCATAAAATGAGTGATCTGTTTTTGTTGCTATTTCATACAAATCCTGAAACTGCTTTTTAAGATGACTTTTCTGATTAGAAAAATCTATTTCAATTTCACTATGCAAATTGGTAACCTTTTCTTTGAGCTCGTCCGGATGTAAAAACATTTCTTGCACAGACAATTTGAGGGCTGTTAATTTTCTAAGCTGCTTTTCAGTCGCAATCAACACACTATTTCTAAGAAGTAATATTGGAAACGTCACTTTATAACTATCGAACATTTGTTTTAATTGCAACCAGTAGGCCATCTCACCACCACCACCTATGTAACACAAATTAGGCAATATAACTTCTTGATAAAGAGGTCGTAATATAACATTAGGTGAAAATCTTTCTGGATATTTATTTAGGACTTCCAGAATTTCCTTCTTGTCAAATTTTAAATCTGTACCGTCAATCGAATAGGTGTCATTTTCATGAGAAATTATTCTAGACCTTAAATTATCCTTTAGATAAAACAAATTGTTCTCTCTAGGGTTTACTTGAACCTTATATTTATCTGGCCAACTAGAAAGAGTATTATTAACCTGATTATAGGATTTTTGATCTGTAAATTCCTGTTTAAAAAAAGGAAACATTGTTCTTTTTAGAGTTGTATCGTCAGCGTCTAGAATAAGTAACCCATCATCTTTAAAGAAATTATGGACTAGTACCCTAGTGGCCTCAGATAACGAACTAGTTTTTAAATAGGCTTTTTCAAATGTTTGTAATAATTCCTGAGCGTAATCACTTTTACCCAAAGACAATTCAAGAACTTTATAAACCTTATCTAATTCACGGTTTTCAAATCTACCTACTGCCCCTGTTTGATCTGTTTCATAAACAATTTTTTTTCCTGCATAGTTAAAGTACTGAATTTCTTCAAAGTCATGATCCTCACTAGCCATCCAGTATACAGGCACAAAATTATACTTGGGATAAAATGACCTTAGTTTGTTGGTTAGGTTTATGGTGTCTATGATTTTATAGAAAAAATATAAAGGACCCGTAAATAGATTTAATTGATGTCCAGTAGTTATTGTGAACGTGTTTTCTTTTTCGAGTAAATCAATATTATACAGAACTTTATCAACATCTTCTAATCCATTGTATTGGTCTCTTAGGACCTTTACCAAATTTTGTCGCTCTAGCGATTTTGAAGACCATTCTATGGACTTTTCTTCTATTTGATTTTCAAAATTTTTAATATTTGGAAATCTGTGGTATAAGGATTTAACATCAGGTTTTTCATCTAAGTAATCCTTCATTAAGTTTGAAAAATATCTTAGATCTTGATATGAAATATGACAGTCGTCCATTAATCTTACTATAGTTCTTTGAATTGTCGAACAAATTAGAATTGATACGCTTTCGCGAAAGCGTAATATTATTTATTCTTTGTTTTAGGTTCGTAGATTGGTAAAAGCTTATTTGTTACTTCGCCAAAACCTATTCTAAAAGGACCATTATTACAATAACCACGCAATGTAACCGTATCGTTGTCTTGAATAAACTTACGTTCTGTACCATCGTTAAGTTTAACCGGTTTCTCACCTCGCCAACTCAATTCCAACATACTACCATAACTATCTGGCGTAGGTCCAGAAATAGTTCCACTACCCATAAGATCACCGCTATTCACACTACAACCATTAATGGTATGGTGTGCTAGTTGTTGTGAAATATTCCAATACATATACTTGAAATTGGATTTACAAACTGTTGTTGGTTTTCCATCTTCTGGGGTTATATCAACTTCTAGATGAATATCAAAACTTTTTTTCCCTTTACTATTAAGGTAATCTAACACGGGTTTCTCCCTTTTAGGACTTTCTACCCTATAAGGTTCCAAAGCATCTAAGGTAACAATCCATGGAGAAATACTACTAGCAAAATTTTTAGCAAGAAATGGACCTAAGGGAACATATTCCCATTTCTGGATATCTCTTGCGCTCCAGTCATTAAATAAAACCATACCAAAAATGTAATCCTCTGCTTCATTTACTGGAATGGGATGTCCTAGATTATTGGCATCAGTAGTTATAAATGCCATTTCTAATTCAAAATCCACTAATTTAGAAGGGCCAAATACAGGCGCATCAGAATCTGCTGGCATAGTTTGTCCTTGTGGTCTATGAATATTGATACCAGATGGGATAATTGTACTACTACGCCCATGATACGCTACTGGCATATGCAACCAATTAGGTAAAAGAGCATTTTCAGGATCTCTAAACATGGTTCCAACATTGGTTGCATGTTCTTTACTGCTATAAAAATCAGTATAATCACCTATTGAAACTGGCAATTGCATTTCAACTTCGTCCATAGCGAAGATCACTCTATCTCTATGTTCTTTATTGTCCCTTAATTCTGGATTGTTTTTATCAAAAATATCGCCAATTCTATTACGAACTAGTCTCCATGTTTTTTTACCATCCGAAATAAAATCGTTAAGAGTATCCTGCATGAACATGTCATCAGTCAACGGGATCATTGAGAAGTAATTCATTTCTTGCAATGCACCTAGATCTATGGCATAATCACCAATCCTTGTACCTATTGTAATTACATTATCTCTAGTCAAAAAAACTCCAAATGGAATATTTTGTATGGGAAAATGAGTATCTTGATTATAGCCGATCCATGATTTTCTATTAGGGTCGTTAGTTTTATTTGGCATACCGTAAGTTATTGTTGTTGAAAAGTACTAATCAAATATATAATTTAAGTATAGATTATATATAGCAACATGTATTTTTGTCAAATAATTAATATAATATGGCACACAGAGATAAGGAAATTTTCAATTTGATTGAACAGGAAAGAATCCGTCAAACAAATGGTATAGAATTAATTGCTAGTGAAAACTATGTAAGCCCAGACGTTCTAGCTGCAGCAGGTTCTATTTTAACTAATAAATATGCAGAAGGCTATCCTGGCAAAAGATACTACGGTGGTTGTGAAATTGTGGATGAAATCGAAAATCTAGCCATAGAAAGAGCTAAAGAATTATTTAATGCAGAATATGTAAATGTTCAACCTCATTCTGGTAGCCAAGCTAACACAGCTGTATTTCATGCTTGTCTCTCTCCTGGTGATAAAATACTAGGATTTGATTTAGCTCATGGTGGTCATTTAACACATGGTTCACCTGTGAACTTTTCTGGAAAACTTTATCAAACATCATTCTATGGTGTTAATAAGGAATCTGGTTTACTTGACTACGATAACATCGAGAAAATAGCAGAAGCTGAAAAACCTAAACTTATAATAGCTGGTGCTAGTGCTTATAGTAGAGATATTGACTACAAAAGATTTAGAGAAATCGCAGATAAAATTGGAGCTATACTACTAGCAGATATTGCTCATCCCGCTGGACTCATTGCCAAAGGCATTCTAAATGATGCGGTCTTATACGCTCACATCTGTACGTCAACTACTCACAAAACATTAAGAGGACCACGAGGAGGAATTATTATAATGGGTAAGGATTTTGAAAACCCATTTGATCAACGTTTGAAGAGCGGTAAATTGAAAAAGATGTCATCATTGTTAAACAGTGCTGTATTTCCCGGTAATCAAGGAGGTCCTTTAGAGCATATAATCGCTGCTAAAGCCGTGGCATTTAAAGAGGCACTCTCTGATGATTTTCTTCATTACATGGTTCAAGTAAAGAAAAATGCACAAACACTCGCAAGTGCCTTAATCGATAAAGGGTTTAATATTATTTCGGATGGTACAGATAACCATATGATGTTAATCGATTTAAGAAACAAAGGCATTACGGGTAAAGATGCAGAAGAGCTCCTTGGTAAGATAGATATAACCGTAAATAAAAATATGGTGCCGTTTGACGACCAGTCACCGTTTATAACAAGTGGCATACGCATAGGAACTGCAGCCGTAACAACAAGAGGATTGAAAGAAGATCAAATGAATCTCATATCTCAATATATAAGTGACGCGATCACAAATAAAGACGATGAGAGTAAATTAAAATCTATAAAAGAACAAATCAATTTGATGATGAGCACATATTCTTTATTTCAACTCTAAAGAACTTACTAATACAATGCAATAAAAGGCTGTTATTATTTATTTAATAACAGCCTTTTATTTTATTTAAATTATTACTAATTAAAGAGAGTTTACCACAACAAAAAACCCTTATCGAATTGATAAGGGTTTTAAAAGAAGGCGGCGACATACTCTCCCACAAATGCAGTACCATCTGCGCTAATGGGCTTAACTTCTCTGTTCGGAATGGTAAGAGGTGAGCCCCATTGCTATAACCACCTTAAAGGTTTCAGTTAAATTAAAATAATCCAACTGTATATGTTGACATTTTGAAAAGTTCAAAATCAATACAAGTAGATAGAGGTATCTAAGCTTACGGGTAATTAGTATCACTCGGCTATGACATTACTGCCTTTACACCTATGACCTATCAACGTGGTAGTCTCCCACGACCCTTTAAAGAAATCTCATCTTGTGATGGGTTTCGCGCTTATATGCTTTCAGCGCTTATCCCTTCCCGACGTAGCTACCCAGCAATGCCCCTGGCGGAACAACTGGTAGACCAGCGGTCAGTCCAACTCGGTCCTCTCGTACTAAAGTCAGATTCACTCAAATTTCTAGCGCCCACTACAGATAGAGACCGAACTGTCTCACGACGTTCTGAACCCAGCTCGCGTGCCACTTTAATGGGCGAACAGCCCAACCCTTGGGACCTTCTCCAGCCCCAGGATGTGACGAGCCGACATCGAGGTGCCAAACCCCCCCGTCGATGTGAGCTCTTGGGGGAGATCAGCCTGTTATCCCCGGCGTACCTTTTATCCTTTGAGCGATGGCCCTTCCATGCGGAACCACCGGATCACTATGCTCTTGTTTCCAACCTGATCGACCTGTATGTCTCTCAGTCAAGCTTCCTTATGCCATTGCACTCTACGCACGGTTACCAAGCGTGCTGAGGAAACCTTTAGAAGCCTCCGTTACTCTTTTGGAGGCGACCACCCCAGTCAAACTACCCACCAAGCAATGTCCCCATTTCTGGGTTAGATTTCAAATAAGCAAAGGGTGGTATTTCAACAATGACTCCACAACGCCTGGCGACGTCATTTCATAGTCTCCCACCTATCCTACACATTACTTATCCAAAATCAATACTAAGCTATAGTAAAGGTGCACGGGGTCTTTTCGTCCCGTAGCGGGTAATCGGCATCTTCACCGATACTACAATTTCACCGAGCTCATGGCTGAGACAGTATCCAAATCGTTACACCATTCGTGCAGGTCGGAACTTACCCGACAAGGAATTTCGCTACCTTAGGACCGTTATAGTTACGGCCGCCGTTTACTGGGGCTTCAATTCAGATCTTCGCCGAAGCTAAACCCTCCTCTTAACCTTCCAGCACCGGGCAGGTGTCAGGCCCTATA